>JAGQWX010000028.1 GCA_020436935.1 Saprospiraceae bacterium | reverse complement strand
GCTTGAGTACGTAGAAAAAATTAGCAACTTTTGTTTTCCTTTCTACTATCTATTCGCTGGGACTTTCAGAAAAAAAAAGGGCTATAACAATGTTACAGCCCCCTTTCCAATTGCTCTCCTTGGGTAAGAGATATTAATAGAAACGTGATCTATTATCAGTTATGTCTGCGTTCTTTTTAAGAGCATCCCACAATCTGTATGAAACGCTTGCTCTTGTAGACGCATTATAGGATTGTTTTGCGTAAGGCATATTATTAATTGCAATACTAGGTCTTTTGTTGATGGTTTGCAAGACATATACCCCAGAATTTCCAACAACGGGGTTAGAAACTTTACCAGCATCCAATCCAAATACTTTTGCTACTACCATTGGCTCGCCTGCAAATTCAGCAGAGCCCTGTGCATATGTAATGTTGTAAGAAGTATCAACATCAGTCGCAAACTGGCTGGCAATGGCTGCAAGTCCTGAAGCAGCATTGATTTTAGATTTGAGGATTTCTCCTTTTTTCTTATTTTTTACCAACGACTCTAGGTTGATTTTTGCAGTTTCCAGTGACATAAGTCCCGGGGGATTGATTCCTTTCAATGCTGCAATTACGTAAGTTTTAGTGTAGTAATTGACATTGTCTGCATAATCATATATGGTTGGAGAAACTTCACCTGGTTTGGCAGTAAAGGCCCATCTGATCATTGATCTTGATGATTCTCCCCCTCCAAGTTCCTGGAAGAAGTAATCATTTTTCTCCAAAGGTCTGCTGGACTGAATGGAAAGATCGTCACTGTTTTTGAGCTTTTCCTGCAAAGCTGCCAAAGATCTGTTTTCTGCCAAAAGTTTGTTTGCTTTGTCAAATACAGCTTCCTGAGTAGCTTCGGAAGGGATAATAGGCTGGCTGATAAGTGCTGCCTGATACTTAGGCTCTCTGTCGTTGTAAATAATTTTTTCCACTTTGATAAGGTGAACACCAAACTCTGTTCTTACTGTGTAAAGGCCACCTTCCTGGCTATTGATGAAACATGCATCATTGAATGGTTTAACCATTCTGCCCTGACCAAAGGTACCCAGGTCACCACCATTATATCCTGATCCTGGATCATCACTATTCTGGATGGCCAATGAATCAAAGCTTGCTCTGCCACTGACCAAAAGTTGTCTCAAACTATCAATAGCATTTTGAGCAGATTCCAAAGATTGATTTTCGGTAGACTTAAGAATATGTCTTGCCTTTACTGAGTCAGCAATTACTCTGGTATCTACCAGTTTCAAAAGGACGTAAGAGTTATTCTCCACGAATGGTCCAGCAACTTCACCTTTGCTCAAACCTGAAATCTGGTTTTTCAGCTCACCTGTAAAATCATCGAGTTTAGAGTAAACTGTAGAGAGTGCACCCTCATTGTTGGCCACAAAAAGTGAATCGTTGGTCGTTGTTTTGAATTCTTCAGCCAACACATTCATTCTCTCAAGAATTGCTGCAGAGTCTGAGGCAGTTGGGATGACATCAAATGCGATGTAGTCAATGGTTCTGGTCTCTTTCTCGTTGGTATATCTTTTTTTGTTTTCGTTGAGGAAAGCTGTGTAATCTGCATCTGTCAAAGCTGCATCTGCATCACTAACTGCATCAAATGGTATTTTTACAAAAGCTGCATCTGCAGACTCACTTCCAAATTGATTGCTTACTTCAACCAGGAATGCAGGCGTGTACATGGCTTTTGTTACCATGTTGGTGATCTTCTCCTGAATTTTTAAGGTTTGGATTTGTTTTTCCTGTTGTGACCAGCTGAATCTGAAAGTTTCATTCAATTCCTGACCTCCTTCAATGGCTTGTCTGATTTGAGCCAATTGCTCTCTGTCCACTTGTCCTGTTTGAGGATTTGTGAAAGCATTGAGAATCACAGGACTTGGGTTTGCGCCAAACTGCAGATCCATCAATTCGTCTTTTCCTACTCCAAGACCCAGGTCAGCTGCCTGTTCAGTGACCAATACCTTACCGAGAAGGTAATCCCACAAACTTGCTCTTGATGCATAAGGATCCTGTCCGCCGCTAAAAAGCGCTCTTTCTGTGTTTTGAAATTCTACATAGTCAATTTTTTCGCCATTGACTTCTGCAACCGTAGTCTGGTTGAACATTCCTCCACTGCTTCTGGACCCAAGTATGTCCATTATTACAAAGGAAGCAAGTGCCATACCCAACAGGATAAGTACCAGCCAAAAATTCCTTCTAATCTTTGATATTAATGCCATTACACTTAATAATTAATCGCTATTCAAATGAAATTAATAGATAGATTTACACAAAACCTTACGTGGCTTTTGTGCAAAGCGGTGCAAAGGTAGTAGAATATTCTAAATAATCAAACAATTACGAAGGCTACACAGTCATTGCATTGTTTTTCTCAAGCCTATCCTAACAGCAGAACTTAACCTGCCTCTTTGGAAGTGCTTTTTACATAAAATACAACTTCAAATAAGGGATATGTTTTCATGATTTTTTTAAATAATTATTTCAATAATTTATGTATTATAATTGATTAAGTTTTAGGTTGTCTCAAACACTTCCGACATTACTCTGCCTGCAACTCACTTTTATAATCTTGGAGATAGTATCTATCCCTGGTTCTAAAAAAATCTTAAGAATCAACAATTGCAATAAGCTGTGCTGTAATCATGAACATTAAATTTTTATAATTGATACCTTTGCAGGATAAATGTTAGAACAATGCAAGTAGTCTTTGAAGATAATCACCTGATAGCGGTCAACAAACCGGCCGGAATATTAGTACATGCCGATGAAACCGGTGACAGAACACTCGAAGATATGGTCAAAGATTACATCAAAATCCGCTATGGAAAGCCCGGAGATGTTTATCTGGCAACACTCCACCGAATAGACCGACCTACGAGTGGAGTCGTCATTTTTGGGAGAACCAGTAAGGCAGCTGAACGTATGACGAAACTGTTTCAGACCCATGCCATTCAGAAGTCATACCTCGCCATTACCATGCAGAGACCGGAACCTCTTGCTGGTAAGCTCACACATTATCTTATCAAAAACCCGGAGACAAATACAGTGAGAGCATTCAATAAAATCAAAAATGGTGCAAAAGAGGCCATTCTCAATTATGAATTTGTCGGTCAGGTAGACAGAGCCCATGTACTCTTGAAAGTTGATATTGTCACAGGCAGAAGCCATCAGATTCGTGCACAGTTGGCAAAGATCGGGTGTATCATCGAAGGCGACCTCAAGTATGGTGCTGAGCATCCCAATGCAGATCGGTCGATCAGTCTGCATTGCAGGTCAATGAGTTTCATTCATCCTGTCCAGAAAACACCTGTAATCATAAAAGCGCAAGTGCCCCAAAATCCCATTTGGAGAGAATTTGAACCACTGATAGAGCAGGAAGGATTATAACAATGCACAATCTGGGGAAGATTCATCTTTAATTGTGGTTATGAGATGCATACTTAACGGAAATAGATTTATCCACATAATTATTGCCAATCCCTACATAGTGTAGGGACTGCGTTAGAAAGCCTCGTTGGAGGCACCGCTCCAACTACATTTTCTGCCTTGATCTTTGAATTTTTGTCTGCATGATTAAAATGGACAATCCATTTCCGATAAGTATAAATGCCCCCGGCAATGAACCAAAGTTGGATCTGGGCGTATTCTTATTAAGCGTGATATAACGATAATGATTTATATTTGAGCTTTGTTTCCGGGTAACGGATACACCTTTTTGATCTCATAACAATCTGTGATGAATAACATCATATTATTTGACGATGAAAACTGGACCAGTTTTCTACCGTTGACCTATACCCGCCCTATTGGTGAACTCCGCATTGGTATTGATACCATTAGGGAAAAATGGGAGTACGCCCTGGCCGGCAAAGTCAGCTATATTACCAAAGACTACCTGACAGAAAAATTTCCCATCAATATAGAAGCTGAAAACATACTGATCAATGGTAGTGTTTTGCCAACAAGAAAGTTGGAACTGCTCATCAAGGACCTCAGGATGAATGAAGCCATCCTTGTCAATGACCAGCTGGTCGCTGCAAAAATCGACAATAAGCAGTTCAATAAAATGGTAGAGACCAACGAAATGGACAGCATCCAGGGCATTGAGTTGGGAATGACAGAGGAAGATATCATATTCCAATTGACGAGTCCGACTGAACTGTTTAGCAGGAATGACTTCTGGCTGAAAAAAGATTTTGAGCGCAAAACCGCCGGTAGAAAGTCTCAGCCACTCAGTGACACCAATACAGTGATTGGCAATAAAGATCTTGTCTTTCTTGAAGAGGGTGCCATCGTTGAAGCATGTATTTTTAATACAAAGAATGGACCCATATACATAGGTAAAAATGCCCTAATCATGGAAGGGAGTATGATAAGAGGTCCATTTGCAGCGCTCGACCATGTCGTTGTAAAAATGGGTGCTAAAATATACGGCCCAACCACACTTGGTCCATATTGCAGAGGAGGTGGGGAAATCAACAACGTCATGATGTATGCCAATTCCAACAAAGGGCACGACGGTTACCTGGGCAACTCGGTGATAGGAGAGTGGTGTAACCTTGGCGCAGATACCAATGCCTCCAACCTCAAAAACAATTATGAAGAAGTAAAATTGTGGTCATACGCTACTGATTCCTTCCTGAAAACTGGCTTGCAGTTTTGTGGACTTATTATGGGAGACCACAGCAAGTCGGGTATCAATACCATGTTCAATACCGGAACAGTGGTTGGTGTGAGTGTCAATATTTTTGGAGACGGTTTTCCGAGGAATTTTGTACCCTCGTTTGCATGGGGTGGAGCATCAGGGTACAGTACCTATGAAATTTCTAAAGCAATAGCCACCTGCCGAAAGGTTTATGAACGGCGCAAGAAGGAATTTACAAAAGAGGATGAAGCCATTCTGACTTACATCTATGAAAATAGTAAGAAATATAGATCCTGGGAGAAGTCATCACCTGCAGAAGGCAAGTAAATGAAGCCTTCAAAGTGGAAAATTGCACTCAGTTATGTCTATGATCAACTCATAGAAACCGCAGAATCACCATACAATGAAGAGCTGTATCTTCTGCTGGTAAAAGGGCGCTATCAGCTGGTGACAGACAAAGTCATCTATTCCTATGAAGATAAGTACGACAACTTCTTTGACCTTTTTAAAGTGTTGAAATTAAAAGATGTAAAATCGTGCCTCATCCTGGGTTTTGGCCTTGGCTCAATTCCGGTGATGCTCGAAAAGAAGTTCGGGTTGGATATTGTCTATACTGGTATTGAGATAGATGAAGAGATCGTCTATCTGGCCAGCAAATATGTTTTGGATGATCTTAAATCACAGGTCAATCTCATTCAAACCGACGCAGAAAGTTTCATGGCCTTCAACGAAGAGGAGTACGATTTGATATGCTCTGATATATTTATCAATGATGAGATACCAGGTTTTTTCAAATCCATTGATTTTCTGGAAAGCTGTAAGGCAAGCTTATCGACACGAGGAATGCTCTTATACAATACCCTTTACCTCACCGAAAAAGACAAATTGCAAAGCCGGGCATTTTTCAATGATGTTTTTAAAAATGTATTCCCAAAAGCGAAGGCCTATCATTGTGGAAATAATCTGATGCTTGTATCTTCGGATCATGGTTATTAGAAAGAGATATTTTTTCTTCCTTTTTATCTTGGCGCACCTTTTTGCATCGTGCACGATTACTCGTGATCCTTCAGTAGTAGTAGCCAACTCCAGTAGAAAATTTCCGTTGGACCTGAGGACTGCAGAGATAGATGGGCTGGGTAATGTGCTTGCACTTTCTTCAAAAAATACCATCACCAGGTACAACAGACTCAATGGAATCTCTGTGCAATATTCCGACAACAGACTGGGTAGAATTGACGTCATGGATGCCAGAAATCCACTTGAATTGTTATTGTTTTTTAAATCCTATGGAATAGTAAGATGGCTGGATAACAGCCTGAGCGTCATCGAAGAAGTGAATCTCGACAACACCAATGTTGGGAATGTTTGCAGTTCGAACGATGGGAAATTTTGGATGTTTGATGAAAATACCCAAAGGATTTATAAAAAAGACAGAAAGCTGACGACACTCATAGAGTCCAACAGGATGAGCGACATTGGAATTCAGGGTATGAAAATTATCAAAATGAGAGAAAGCAATAATAGGTTGGTTGTATTAACGGACATTTATGGTTTTTTGATATTCGATAATTTTGGCCAGTTTCAGCGAAAGATTCCAAACAATGGCTCTACAGATTTTCAGTTGATTGACAATCTTCTGGTGGAGTTTGATGGTGCGGGGATTAAATCTACAGATCTCAATCAGCCATTTGTCCAGCCAACTTATGAAGCTATTGGTCAGGCGTCAGGTGCCTTTGGACTGCGGGTTTGGGAACAAGATTATTTTATTTTGTTTAAAGATGGAATAGATGTAGTTTCACAATGATTCCAAGATGAATGAATTTTTAAATTGGGTTTTTATCATCAAAATCAATTGTCAAAATCTCTGTGCATAACTTTGATATTGAAACAGGAAAGATTAAATTACAGCGAAATACCCCCCAAGAAACCGTTTTAGGAAAATTTTCAAGCATTAGTATGTCTCAAAAATTGAAAGTTCATTTTCTATCCGCAGAATGTTATCCGGCCGCTAAAACCGGTGGGCTTGCGGATGTCGTAGGTGCTCTTCCGAAATATCTGGCCAAGAAGGATGTAGACGTTGCAGTTTTTATGCCCAAGTACCACATGCGATGGTTTTTTGACAAACCATTCGTGCCGGAATACCAGGGAGGATTTCAGATGGGATTTGAGTACATCAATTTTCAGGTAGAACGTCTGGACATTGAAGAATTGGGATTCTACATGTATGTCATTGATATTCCTGGTAAATTTGACAGGAATGGGGTATACGCTGATGCCAGTACAGGTATATTTTTTGGTGATGAAGTGGAAAGAAATATTTCATTCCAAAGAGCATACCTGAGTTTCGTCAATACTTGGACAGAATTGCCTGATGTGATCCACAATCATGATCATCATATGGGCTTGATTCCTTTCATGATGAAACATTGCAATGAATTTGAAAAACTGAAACCCATTCCAAGTGTATTCACCATCCACAATCAAGCCTATCAGGGCGTTTTTGAGTGGGATAAAAAATATTTGATCCCATCTTATGATATCTGGAACGAAGGTATGCTTGACTGGTCTGGAAAAATCAATCCATTGGCTTCTTCGGTAAAATGTGCCTGGAAGGTGACCACTGTTTCTCCTTCCTACATGGAGGAATTAAAGAGAAACAGCTTTGGTCTGGAGTGGCTTTTCAATACAGAATCTCAGAAATCCAGAGGCATTCTCAACGGTATTGATACGGAAGTTTGGGATCCGGTTTCTGACACCTATCTTGACAATAAAATGGATGACGACCTCGGATCATTTAAACTGGCCAATAAGAAAAAATTGCTGGCAGCCAGCAGACTAGACCCCAATAGAGCTTTGATTGCTTTTATCGGACGATTTGCTGGTGAGAAGGGCGCTGATTTGTTGTATTTTATCATTGAAGGAGCCATCAATTCGGGCTGCAAGGCCAACTTTATTATTTTGGGAACAGGGGATAAGGGAGTTGAATCAGGGGTCAAGTTTTTATCAGAAAAGCACCCGGATCGAGTTCTTGCCCACCTCACCTATAACGAAAAACTTTCACACGAAATTTATGCCGGATCCGATTATATCCTCATGCCTTCAAGGGTTGAGCCATGTGGGCTCAATCAAATGTATGCCATGAGATATGGAACCATACCTATTGTCCACAATATTGGAGGCCTAAAGGATAGTGTCAAAGACATCAGAGGAAATGATGGTACTGGATTCAAATTTTCAGGCCTTGAAAACACAAAAATTGTCGAGAAAATAATTCTTGCCAACGACTTGTTTGAGGACCAGGAAAGATTGGCCATCATTAGGGATAATGCAGTAAGTCAAGACAATAGCTGGGAGAACAGTGCTTCAAAGTATCGTGAAGTGTACGATGAAGTCATTGCTATGAAAGCTTAATTTTTTTCTTTCGAAATCACAAATTAATCTGCTTGATTTGCTGGAGGTTCGACTGATATTTTTACATTTACGTAATAAGACACCAATTAAAACATTGATAAAATATGAAGTATAATAGGAACGTAACATCGAGATTTATTTGTCTCATTTTGGGAGGTGGCAAGGGTACAAGATTGCACCCACTTACCTGGAGAAGGTCTAAACCCGCAGTGCCGATTGCCGGCAAATACAGATTAATAGACATTCCTATTTCCAACTGTCTGAATTCAGGTATAAACAAAATATTTGTGCTCACACAGTTCAATAGTGCTTCACTCAACAGGCACATCAAAAACACTTATCACTTCGACAATTTTACCAATGGTTTTGTAGACATACTTGCGGCTGAGCAGTTTGATGGAAACCTTGAATGGTTCCAGGGTACGGCAGATGCAGTAAGGCAATCAGTAAGGAATATTTCTGTTACTGACTTTGATTATGTGATGATACTTTCAGGTGATCAATTGTATCAAATGGATTTTGAACTGATGGCAAAATACCACGTTGCACAAAATGCAGATGTAACCATCGCCACAATCCCGGTCAATGCTAAGGATGCCACTTCATTTGGTATTATGAAAGTCAATCAACACGGATACATCAATTCATTCACAGAAAAACCAGATAAATCGGTTCTTTCAAAATGGAAATCACCTGTAGGTGCTGAGTTGATTTCTGAGGGTAGAGAATATCTTGCTTCCATGGGTATTTATATTTTCAACAGAAGCATGCTTCGAGACTTGTTGAGAGACAATCCAGATGCCACTGATTTTGGTAAAGAATTAATACCTACAGCTCTAAAGGGAGGAGCCCAGGTAGCATCTTATATGTTTGACGGATATTGGACAGATATAGGAAACATCGAATCTTTCTTCCAGGCCAATATCGAGTTGGCCAATGATATTCCCAACTTCAATTTATTTGATAACGTCAATAAAATTTTCACCCGGGCACGCCAATTGCCGCCTTCAAAGTTACAAGGTACTACATGCACCAATTCTATCATCGCAGAAGGATGTATCATTCACGCTAAAAGTATCGTAAACTGTGTGATTGGCATCAGGGCAAGAATAGGCGAAAACAGCGTGATCCAGAACACCTATGTGATGGGTAATGATTTTTATGAGTCTCTTGAGGACTTGACAAAACAGGAGTTGCCTATCGGTATTGGAAAAAATACTTATATAGATAGGGCGATTATTGATAAACAAGCCAGGATTGGATCCAATGTCATCATCAAGGGTGATCCTAGTCTGACCGATGCAGAAACTGATACTTACGTAGTCAGAGATGGTATCATCGCTGTCAAGAAAGGAGTTACTATTCCTGACGGTTCACGCATAGGAAAAGTAGAGTAGTCATTTTTTGCCTGGAGTGTTTTTTTCAATAAGGAGAAATCTCAGACAAAAAGGCGCAAAGCTTACTTCAGAAAAAATCTGGCAAGCTTCATCTTCCAATTGGAATATGGAGGATACACCGTTGAGATATCAACGATTGATGGCATTTTTAGCATGCTTTTTTGGTGCGAAAACTCGGTAAATCCAAAGAATCCATGATAAGCTCCCATACCACTGTGGCCTCGACCGCCAAAAGGAAGTTCACTTACCGCTAAATGCGACATGGTATTGTTTGTACTACCTCCGCCGTAAGAAAAGTTTTTGATGATGTAGTCCTCAAAGCGGTAGTCTGTGGTAAAAACATAACAAGCCAGTGGGTTTGGGTTTTTTCTGATGATATTCAAAATTTCTGACTCATCATTATAAGTTAAAACCGGCAGCAACGGTCCGAAGATTTCTTTCTTCATGATGGGGTCTTCCATGCTGGCTTTCACCAGTGTTGGTTCAATGTAAAGATCAGACCTGTCAGTCGACCCTCCATGGATTACCTTTTCGGCATCCAGAAGTTTAGAAACAGCATCGAATCTGTTTTCATTGATGATTCTCCCAAAGTCTTGACTCTTCTGAAGTTCTTTGCCAAACATATCTTCAATCTGGTTGATCCAACTTTTCAAAAACGAATCGTATTGACTTTGGTGTACCAGGACGTAATCCGGAGCGACACACGATTGGCCGGCGTTGATGGTTTTGCCCCATATGATTTTTTTGACAGCCTGGTCCATTCTGGCACTTGGGTGAATGATTGCCGGACTTTTGCCACCAAGCTCTAAAGAGACCGTTGTTAGTTTGTCTGCGGCCAGTTGTAATATACTGCGTGCAACTGCTGAGGATCCGGTGAAAAAAATATGATCAAAATCTATTTCTCTTTGAAGCTGTGGACCTATAATCTCCCCAGGCCCGGTAATCACCTCGCAATAATCTTTTGGAAATGCCGAGATGATGATTTTCTGCGTGACCTTCTCAGTGTGAGCAGCCAATTCGCTGGGCTTTAATACGATCACATTGCCTGCACTAATAGCGCCAATCAGTGGACCAAACAGCAATTGAAAGGGATAATTAAATGGCCCGTAAATCAGTACCAGACCTTTGGGTTCATAATATATTTTGGAAGTCGCCGGCTGTAAAAGCAGTTCAGTAGACACACCTCTTGGCTTCATCCATTTTTTCAACTGACTGACACAATGATCAATCTCCTTATATATAAAACCAATCTCGTGAGTAAAAGCTTCAAACACAGGTTTTCTTAAGTCCTTATAAAGTGCATCGATGAGCATTGCTTCATGATTTTTTATCGAAGCCTTCAACGTTTTTAACTGTTTGATTCTGAATTTATAGTCTAAAGTCCTGCCCGATAAAAAATAATCTTTTTTCTCTCGCTCAATGGTTTGAAAATCAAGGGCTAAAGTTGGATTGTGCATGGTCATTTTATATAACGATTAACGAATTGAAGGTATCAAAGATTTACTCAAAGTCAAAAAAAGACGATGTCTTTCGTATTATCATGATCAAACCCCATTACATAAAGCATTCTCAGAAATTCATCGCCGAGCTTTGCACTCAATGAAACCACTTCACCATTCACAGGATGCAGGAATGAAATATTGCTGGCATGCAATAGCATCTCATTAAAATCGAAGTGATCATAAAAGAAGGCATTTTGTTTCAAGCTGCCGTGTGTTCTGTCCCCTATAATGGGATGGTATATGGAGGCCAGATGTTTACGTAACTGGTGCATTCTTCCTGTGTAAGGAAAAAGTTTCAACAATGAGTAATGATTTGCCGGAAACTTGGGGGGAATAGAGTTGGAAGTGTCAATTTTCTCTATCAACTCAAACCTGGTCAAAGCCCATTGAATTTCACCACTGACATTGGTGAGTAGTGACTCTATTTCGCCTTTTCTTGCCGGCGCACCTTTTACTACTGCCAGGTAGGTTTTTTTTACCATTCGTTTTCTGAATTCCCTGTGCAGTATTTTGACAATTTCCCTATCAAATGAAAACAGGATCACGCCTGTCGTTTTTTTGTCCAGCCTGTGAACAGAGTATACTTTTTTCCCAAAATGTTCTGATAGAATTTTTACAAGAACCAGATCCTGCTCTTCATCCAAATCTGTACGATGGACCAAATAGCCAAAAGGTTTGTTGATGGCTACAATATAATCGTCGATATAGAGTACTTCAAATTCCAAATTTATTCAAGTAATTTCTCTGTGAGTTTGTTGAGCTCACGCACTTTCGCTTTAAAATCGACATCCATTTTGTCCCTGATCTTGTGGAGGTTTTCTATCAAATCGGAGGTGTCGTCATCAAGTATACTTTCCAGATATTGCCGAAGTCTTTTGGAAAAGGTAGGTGATTTGCCATTGGTAGATATAGCGATTTTGAGGTCTCCTTTGCTAACAATTGAACCCATATAAAAATCGCATAAATCAGGTGTATCAGCAACATTGATGAGTTTTCCGTGCTTCTTCGCCCACCTATGGACATTTTTATTGACTTCTTCAAAACAAGTGGCAGCTACAACGATGTCCTGACCGATCACATCCGTCTCTTCTACTTCTTTGATATTGATTTTAATATCGCTTTCCGGGAACGCAGCGATGATTTCATTGACAGCTTCACCAACCCATGTTGCGACGATGGTTATATGAGCGTTTGGGCTGCTTTTCAATAGGAAATTCATTTTTTCCTCTCCGACTTCCCCAGCGCCTACAATCAGTATTTTGAGTTTGTCCAGCCTTAAAAAAACAGGATATAATAAGTTTTTTTCAGAATGTTCCATTGTGATTTTTCCTTTTATTTCAGAGTTATACTGCCCGGAAATAGAATTGTCCACTTCCATGCTGCTAAAATGTACCATATCTTCGTTACAAATACTCGCTGGAGGTACCACTGAGATGTAAAGTAGCTGGGACGCGGCGGTCCCAGTTCAGCCCTAAAGTCGTTTGCGACGACTTTTTAACGGGCTTCATCTCGATCTGATCCATTTTATCATCACATGCAAAATAGACATTCCATATTCTGAGCAGTATAACCAACGCCAGTTTTATCCATTCCCTGCAGTATGTTAACCATCCAAGCTATAGACAGCAGCAACGCCGGAATGTTTATGGATAGCTTAAATTAAGCTACTTTTTATAAATCAGGTAATATTCTTTTATCAAAATATCATTTGGAAGTAAGCCAACGCTCAAATTGCTCCAGAGTGAAGGCACTTAAACATTGTTCAGGGCTTAGTCCGGCCTTTTGAGCAGCCAGGACACCGTATTTGACCAATGCAATCTGAGAGGTCGAATGGGCATCAGGATTAATGGAGATCAGGATGCCTTTATCCAGAGCCGACCCAATCAGTGAATAATCCATGTCCAGTCGCTGAGGATTGGCATTGAGTTCGATGACGACACCATTTGCTGCACAAGCATCCATAATTTTATCCCAATGGAGCGGATATCCTTTTCTGCCGAGCAGTAACCTTCCGGTGGGATGTCCAAGAATGCGAGTTGCCGGATGTTCGATTGCCTTTATCAATCGCGCAGTCGCTCTATCGATGTCCATGTTCAATGAAGAATGCACGCTGGCAATGACCAGATCAAACCCAGACAAAATATCATCGGGATAGTCCAGACTACCGTCGACCAGGATGTCACTTTCTATACTCTTGAATATTTTGAAAGGCCTAAGCTTTTGGTTCAAAGTCTCAATTTCCCGCCATTGCATTTCTACCCGTTCTATAGAAAGCCCTTGTGCGTATCCTGCAGATTTACTATGGTCTGAAATGACAAAATATTCATAACCCGACTCCAGACATTTTTTGGCCATCTCTTCCAGTGTGTGCAGTCCATCACTATACGTTGAGTGGTTGTGGATGATGCCTTTGATGTCTTCAACAGCGATGATGCCGGGAATGGTCGTCAAAGGAATGGCATGCCTCAGGAAAGGCGGATGCCATGGATATGAGGATTTTTGAAAAACTTCTTCCTCTGAGGAAAATATTTGACTTTCGTCAACTTTCAAGGCAGAGAAGAATGTTGACGAAGAGGTAAGTCTGATGCTTTCAAGCCCAATGTTAATACCTCCACTGTAGAAGCTTACAGGATAAGCCCCAAAAGACTCTTTACCTGATTCTTCATCGATGGCAATACCAACAGCAGCCTTATCGATGCCAGAAACATCCTTCACCAAAACCTCGATGCCCTCGACTATTGGTTCCTGAACGCTCAGACTACCTACGAGAACTGCACCAGCGTCCGGATACACGGTCTGCATATTATCCAAAAGTTTTCGTGCTTCTTCAATGACGTGTGCATAGAGAAATTTACCCTGACTATCAGCATGATACTCAAGCTTCTGCTTTATGTCTTCCTGTGTTTTCAAGCCAAAGCCTTTAGCAGCGACGAGCCTGTTTTCATTGCAAGCGAGCAGCAGTTCGCCGGGAGAAGTGATCTCCAGGTCTTTCCAGATGGTTTTGATTTTTTTGGGGCCAAGTCCGCGGATACCGAGCATTTCCACCACTCCTTCAGGCGTGATCTCCAGGTACTTATCCAAAGTTTTGATGTGGCCGGTGGTGAGGAGTTGTTCGATCTTGTCGGCAATGGCAGCACCAACACCCTGCAGACTTTTGAGTTCATTCAGGTCCATTTCGCTGATGGGGTCCACGAGCTTCCTCAATACGTTGTAGGCATTGAGATAGGACCTTATTTTGAAGGTATTTTCGTCATGGAGATCCATGATGTTGCCCAGGAGCTGAAATTTTTTGGCAATGTCTCGGTTGGTCATTTTGTTTTATTTGCCTTTTCCTTGTATCAATACAGCAAGTGTATAGAAAATGATTTTAAAATCAAGGCTGAGGCTCATGTTTTCAATATAAAGAATGTCGAATTTCAACCTTTGGATCATTTGCTGCAAATTGGAAGCATATCCGTATTTGACCATGCCCCAGGATGTGATGCCCGGCCTGACTTTGAGCAGGTGCTTATAGTGGGGTGCTTCTTTCATGATCTGATCTATATAAAATCTTCTTTCAGGTCTTGGACCCACCAAAGACATATCTCCTTTCAACACATTGAAGAACTGAGGAATTTCATCCAGCCGGTACTTTCGCAGAATTCTTCCGATTGGGGTTACCCGCGGATCGTGTTCGTGGGACAACTGGGGTCCTGTATTTTCCGCATCGATGTACATGGTTCTAAACTTAAATATTTTGAAAGGCCGGCTTCCAAGTCCAACTCTCTCCTGGCCATAAAAAATGGGACCAGGGCTGGACGACCGCACCCTGATCATCAGATAAATGATCACCGGTGATAAGATGATTAAGGCGATGATACTTACCCCTATGTCCATAATACGCTTCACGACTTTTTCCCATTGAGGAATGAGTTCTTGCTCGATCTCTATCAAAACCGCGCCATAGACATGGTTCATTTTTACAGTGCCAAGCATGATGTCGTACATATCCGGAATTACTTTGATCAGCAGTTTTTCTGAAAAGTCATAAAGGTCATCAAGGATTTGTTTGATTTTGTTGTGCTCAGATGTTTCGACCGCTATGATGACTTCCTGTATGTCTTTTTCCTGGATGATTTGAGAGAGGTCCGCTAGTTTTCCCAACAGTGGCAGTTTACTTTCCAGGAGATTATTGCTATTCCCATTGCTGTCAATAAATCCTACAAAATTGTGTCCAAGACTATAAGGCCTGTTGGAAATTTCATCATACAGTTCAACTGCATTTTTATCCCCACCGATGATCAGGGTCCGGTAGGAAACCTCTCCTCTTCTCAAACGCCGGGCTGCACTGGTCAATATGATCATTCTTATTACCGAGGTAATGAAAAAATGAAGAAAAAACAGCCTCATAAATGATCTGAGATAAGTACGGTTGTTGATGATGGTATCGTCAACAATGACTACAAAAAAGAGGATCAGTGAGCCAAAAAATGAGATGATGAGCGTCCGCTTAATGACTTCCAGACGAGAATATCGGTACAAATCCTTGTACTTATCAAATATGTGATACAGCAAAAGCCAGAACACCGGGATGAGCAACAAGCCTGAATACAGCTTTTGATCTTCAAAAAACCGTGTGAAACTCGCCGCAGGATTCTCACTTTGTTTTCTAAGGATGAAAAACAACATCCAGGCCAGGGCAGCAGCAATAAAGTCTGCAGTCTTGTAAATCAGAAGGCCATTATGGATCTTATTTTTCGACATTTAGAAATGTATGAGTTTTATATTGTCCAGATAAATATTGGCCTCAGTTCCCCCTGAAATGAGGGTAGATGAAAATACAACTTTATACTTAATGACACTTGATTTGCTGATTTCTTCAGTCAGGTCAAGGTAAAACTTTTTCCAGGTATCCGTTTCTGTTACCAGTATTTTATAATCTTTTACCAACAGACCGCCTTCTTCCAATATGGTACCCACAAATATCTTTTCATCGCATTTATAATCAAACTCCAGGAATACTGCACCTTGTTTATTGTTGCTGTTGGGGAATGATGCAGAATGGCTGACTTCAATGGCATCATTGTCTCCACTGAGATGGATGTAACCGCAATGGTTGCCATAAGGGCTCTCCCCGGTAACACGCTGTACGAAAGTCTGAGCATCTCCGTCAATTTCACTATCAAACTGATTGCCCGACTCAAAGTCTTCAACCAGATCAAATACTGCTTCCGGCTTATAGGTGAAATTGATATTTCTGGATATATTCTGGTCCTCACCTACAACTTCATTGAGAATGACCTCATTGTAGAAAGGATATTCTCTCGAGGTCGCGTTGTTGCCATTGACTTTGACACCACCCCTCACCTGAAATCTTTTTGGCTCCCCGGCCGATAAAACAGGTATGGTTGCCGGTACAGTATATACTCCCAAATCTTCACCATCGGCATAGACCCAGATATCTTTTATGGCATGGCTCGGGTATCCGGCTGATGGAGTAGTTTGAAGCGAAACATTGGGAATTTCCAAATAACCAAAACTGGCCTCTTCGGGTGGAAGTAGTGAACAAGAGCTAATGGAGCCGATCAACAAGAGATATAAGTATAGCGGGTTTCTAACCAGCAAATTCAATGAGTTAATTTGGTTAAATATGGATACAAGTATAGGTAATTTATCAGGAAACATAGGCTGGGGACAAGTATATTTTTGATATGGATATCTAACTCGTAAGATACAAAATGCTCCAGCACAATGCGATGAGTACAATCATACCGAAGGCCAATAGAATCGAATTCCGGATGTTTGTTGAAAACTTTATGATCTCGTTTTCCATATGGGGATATTTTGGCACCACTTCATTTTTTAATTTTTTGGTATCCAGCAAATCCTTAATGTCAAACTGTACTTCATTTTTTACAAGGGCTTTGTAGTACCCAAGCACCTTTACTCTGAAATAAACATTGAGTATCAGCATGGCAAGAAAGGCAAGAGCTACTATAATTAAAAGAGGCATATTGAAAATGTATTATGGTCCAAATATCAACAAAATCCTTCCCTGAGCAAATCATGGATGTGAATAATGCCAACATATTTATGATCTGCATTGACTACTGGCAGCTGGGTAATGCTGTGCTTGCGCATAAGGTTGAAAGCTTCGATGGCCATAGCATCTTGCCGGACCGTCTTTGGGCTGGAAGTCATGATGTCCTCAGCAGATATTTTTTTGAGGTCAATGTCCTGTCTGAGTAAAAGCCTTCTGAGGTCGCCGTCTGTGATGAGACCAGCAACGCGCTGGTTTTCAGTAAGGATTGCCGTAGCACCAAGTTTACCGGCAGAAATATCGTTGATGACCTTTGCCAGTGGATCTCCGGCGTGAGAAAAGGGAATGAGCATCGTATGCATCAGTTCTTCCACTCTGGTGTAGAGTTGTTTTCCCAGATTTCCTCCAGGATGGAACTTGGCAAAATGTTCCTTAGTGAAGCCTCTTTCTTCCAAAAGTGCAATAGCGAGTGCGTCGCCAATCGCCAGTTGTAGCAGGGTGCTCACCGTTGGTGCAAGATTATTAGGGTCAGCTTCTTCTTCCATGTGGAGTATGATGGCTGCATTTGATTGTCTTGCGAGAAACGAACCCTCTGCGCAAGTGATGGCAATGATGCTGATATCCATGGCCTGGAGTATGGGTACCAAAGCTTTGAGTTCGTCTGTGTCTCCACTCTTGGAAAGCAGGACGATCACATCAGTTTGACCAATGGCTCCGAGGTCTCCATGAAGTGCATCTGCTGCATGGATGAAAAGAGATGGGGTGCCCGTGCTGTTGAAGGTAGCTACCATCTTTTGACCAATCAAAGCACTTTTTCCAACACCGCTCACCACTACTCGGCCTTTGCATTTCCAAAGGATATCCAGTGCTTCTTCAAGGCCTTTTGGGGGATGGACTGATATGTTTTTCAAGGCCTCAGCTTCTTGGGCCAAAACCCGCTTTACAACATTTAACATCAAAAATAATTATAATATTTTTAGAAGAAAGATGATAAATACTCCGGAAAATTCGTTATTTTTTGCCTCAAATTGCAAATAATTCTTAAAAAACATTGAAAATTTTATTTTGTTAATAAATAAATGACAAAATTTTATGAGAATATTCTAGCGATTTGATATCTTTAGTTTAATAGTATATTGTTGATAAAGTGTAGTCCTGTTATATTTTAATTATCCGGAGACATAGTAAATATTTATCAGCGCAATGAAATCAATTAACATATAAAAAATGGAAGTGAAGGAGTTGAATCTGGAGAAATCCCTAAAAGAATACTTTGGATTCGATAAGTTTAAGGGGGATCAGAAAAACATCATCGAAAGTGTAATAGAAGGCAGAGATACATTTGTTATCATGCCAACAGGCGGAGGCAAGTCTCTTTGTTATCAATTGCCGGCCTTGTTGTTGCCGGGCACGGCTTTGATCATTTCACCGCTCATCGCTCTGATGAAAAACCAGGTGGATTCAATCAGGGGATACAGTCAAAGTGACGATTTGGCTTCTTTCCTTAATTCTTCTCTTAACAAGACGCAGATGAGGGAAGTGAAGGAAGCCATTACGGCAGGGACTACAAAAATGCTTTTTGTGGCTCCGGAAACCTTGACCAAGGATGAAAACATAGAATTCTTCAAACAAACCAATATATCGTTTGTAGCAGTGGATGAGGCGCACTGTATTTCAGAGTGGGGACACGATTTCCGCCCTGAATATCGCCGCATCAGGACCATGATTACCGCCATCGGTGAAAACATTCCGATCGTGGCACTCACGGCGACAGCAACACCGAAAGTTCAGTCAGACATATTGAAAAACCTCAATATGCAACGACCAAATACCTTTGTTTCTTCATTCAACAGAGACAACCTCTATTATGAAATCAGGCCCAAGCATACGATAGATCAGACGATCAAGGAGATTGTACAATACATCAAGAGCAATGCCAATGGCAAAAGTGGTATTATCTACGTTCAGGCAAGAAAAACCACTGAAGATATAGCCAAAGTGCTCAACGTCAATGGTATTGTTGCAGCACCTTATCATGCAGGTCTTGATCCCAAGACGAGAACAAAGGTCCAGGATGACTTCCTCATGGAAGAAATCAACGTGATTGTAGCTACCATTGCTTTTGGTATGGGCATCGATAAGCCAGATGTGCGCTTTGTCATCCACTATGATATTCCCAAGAGTATTGAAAACTACTACCAGGAGACGGGTCGTGCAGGAAGAGACGGTTTGGAAGGCAAGTGTCTGGCATTTTATTCTTACAAAGACATTCAGAAACTGGAGAAATTCTTGCGCGACAAACCTGTTTCGGAAAGAGAACTTGGGGCTCAGCTCATGGACGAGATCATTGCATACGTTGAGACCAGTACTTGCCGCAGAGAGTTCTTGCTCCACTACTTTGGTGAAGAATATACAGAAGACAAGTGCAATGATATGTGCGACAATTGCCGGCATCCTAAAGAAAAAGTTGAAGTGTCTGAAAAAATGGCCCAGTGTATGGAAGCCATCCTACAGCTCAATGAAAACTATACATCCAAGTTGCTGATAGACTTCATCACAGGTAAGGCGACCAAAGAGATGAAGGATTACCGTTTTACCAAGCTTCCACTCTTTGGGGTGGGGCAGGAGGACGGAGATTTGTTCTGGCACTCCATTGTGCGACAATCCATTCTCAATGACCTGGTCCTGAAGGAAATAGAGCAATATGGAGTTTTGAAGATATCAGAGAAAGGCAAGGCTTTCCTTGAAAAGCCTTATGAGATTTTCATTCCGCTCAATAGAGATTTCAGTGATGCAGAAGGAGATGACATCATCATGGGCGAAGGGGGCGGGGCCTCACTCGATGAAAACCTGATGAATATGCTGTTGGACCTCAGGAAAAGAGAGGCCAAGCGCCACAGCCTTCAGCCGTGGATCATTTTCCAGGAGCCCGCACTACAGGAGATGGCTACATTTTATCCCATTTCTATCCAGGACCTGCAAGCCATTTCAGGCATCAGTCAAGGTAAAGCTATAAAGTTTGGTAAGCCCTTCATTGAGATGATCAAAAAGTATGTTGAAGACAATGAAATCGAAAGAACCGAGGACATTGTCATCAAGCAGGTAGCCAACAAGAGCAAGGACAAAGTGACCATCATTCAGGGTATCGACAGAAAACTATCCCTCAAGGATATCGCAAAATCAGTTGACCTCACGTATGAAGAGCTACTGGAAGAAATGAATCAAATTGTAGACAGCGGCACTAAACTGGACATCAGCTACTACCTCGAAGACAACCTCGATGAAGACATCATGGAAGAGATTTTTGATTACTTCCACGAGGCATCTTCAGACAGCGTACTTAAAGCATATGAGGAGCTCAAGGAAGAAGACATAACAATTGAAGAAATCTTCCTGGCCAGAATTCAGTTTATGACAGAAGTTGTGAATTAATCCCGGTCATGTCAAAGAAAAAAATCATCATATTGAATGGTCCGAACCTCAACCTGCTTGGACGGCGACAACCCGAGATTTATGGCAGCAAGACCTTTGAAGACCATTTGGCAATACTGAAAACCAAATTTGGCGATCAGACAGATTTGCTATATTTTCAAAGCAATCATGAAGGCAGTCTGATTGACCTCATACACGAATATGGTTTTCACGTAGATGGATTTGTCATCAATGCAGGAGCATATACACACACCTCGATTGCCATTGCTGATGCCATCCGGAGCGTGACTTCTCCGGCTGTAGAGGTCCACATCAGCAATATTTACGAAAGAGAATCATTCAGACATGTGTCCTATATGAAGGATGCATGTATTGGGAGTATTGTAGGAAAGGGTATGGAAGGTTATGACCTTGCGATTGAAATGATTTTAGACCATTAAAGCATGAAAACTATGAGTGACAGAATTGCTTTGCTAGAATCTATGCTTTCCGAAGACCCCAACGATACTTTTGTACTCTATGCGATTGCAAAAGAATACGAACAGGTAGATCAACAAAAAGCTTTGAAGGCCTACCTTGATTTAAAAAATGTTGACCCCCAATACGTGGGCTTGTACTACCATCTGGGTAAGCTATATGAAGAATTAGAAGATGCAGATAATGCCAGGTCCACCTATGAGGAGGGAATCAAGGTAGCCAAAAAGCTGGCAGACTTTCACAGTTTGTCAGAGTTGAACAATGCATTGACAAATGTCAATCTCAGCCTTTGATCATTCGCTTTTGGCCAGAATATGGGAAGGAGCTCCGTCGAGTGAAAATTGATTTTTTTCCTCCCAATAATTTCTGATTTTTTCAGGACCTTGTTTTTCTGCCCATTCTTTGAGTATGGGCCTTTCTTCTACAAAATCCATATACGGAACAGCAAAGCCGCAGGAGGTCTGTACCAATGAAATGTCGAGGGTGAAAATTTGCCTTGTTCCCGCAATTTCCGGAAACATCAGGGCAGCCTTTTCAAAGCCTTCATCATAAGGGTGCAGTACACTTGCAGCACCGTACATCCTCAATATCAAAGGTTTCCCTTCGAAGGCACACATCATAATCGTCATGCGAGGAGAAACTGCAATGTGGGCAGCAGTTTCATTGCCACTGCCTGTGAGGTTGAGCCAGCAAACCGTTTTATTGTCAATGACCCTGAACGTATCCATGCCCTTGGGTGAAAGGTTGATGCGGCCCTCGGGCATTGCAGTGGAAACGAAGAATATTTTTTGAGCTTTGATAAAATCAATGTGCTCATCGAGAAGAGATTCAAATTGTTTAGCCATAATGTTATTTTTAGGGTTTGCTGGCATCTACCAGCTTTTGCAGGAACGGTGAAGCAAAAATAAAGTCGTGCAACTTTTCATTGTCTGATTTCAAAACCTCGTCCTTGCTGCCTTGCCAGGCTACGAGCCCCTTGTCAATCAGGCAAATGTTTTCACCGATCTCCATGACTGAGTTCATATCATGGGTATTGATGATAGTGGTAATCTGGTTGTCTTTTGTAATGGAACTGATCAATTCATCAATTGTTATACTGGTTTGAGGGTCAAGACCCGAATTGGGCTCATCGCAAAATAGATATTGAGGATTGAGTACAATGGCTCTGGCAATACCCACCCTTTTTTGCATACCACCACTGATCTCAGAAGGAAATTTTTTGTTGACACCCGTAAGGCTAACCCTTTCCAGACAGTCATCAACCCTCATCCGTTTTTCCTTTGCGGTCATGTGAGAAAACATGTCCATAGGGAAGCTGATGTTTTGCTCAATGGTCAAAGAGTCAAAAAGTGCGTTGCCCTGAAACAACATACCAATTTTCATCCTCAATTGCTGCAAGTCATGCTTGGATAAATTGTGAAAATCGTTATCGTCGTACCATACATTTCCTGATGTCGGAGTGATCAAGCCCACCAAAATCTTGAGCAAAACCGTTTTACCGGCACCACTTCGACCAATGATAAGGTTGGTCTTGCCTTTTTCAAAAAGGAAGTCTATTCCTTTGAGTACTTCCTGGTCTCCAAAACTTTTTCTTATACTTTCACATCTGATCATCTGGTCTTGTTTTATGCAGTCAATACTACTGCGATGAGATAATCAGCCACCAATATGAGAATGTCGCTGTAAACCACCGCTCTTGTGGAAGCAGCACCAAGTTCGATACTCCCTCCTTTTACAAAGTATCCCTGATAACAAGACACTGAAGTAAGTATATAAGCGAAGGTCACCGATTTGATGAACATCATGAAAAAATTCCAGGGAACGAAAAAGGCCCTTATGCCTTTGATATAATCGCTTGAAAGAAACAAGCCTGTTGGTACAGTAGCCAAATAACCACCACCAATGCTGAATGCTGCCGCAACGACAACCAATATCGGTATGATGACCAAAGCGGCGATCAGTTTGGGCATAATGAGAAAAGCTGAGGTGTTGACACCCATGATTTCCATCGCGTCGATGTGCTCTTTTTGCCGCATACCTCCCAATTCTGCAGCCATATTGGATCCTACCTTACCAGCAAGAACGATGCAGGTGATCGTCGGCGCAAGTTCAATGATGGTCATATCCCTGACGATGTATCCAATGTAATAATTGGGAATGAGCGTACCTGCCATCTGATATCTGAACTGGATGGCGGTGACCGCACCAATGAACACCGAAATCAAAAATACAATGGGTAAAGAACCAATACCGATGTCATACATCTGACGTATGGTTTCGTTATAGTACATTTTCATGTTTTCAGGCTTGGAGAGGATTCTCCTTTTCCACAGCCAGAAATTACCAAAATGAAACAGTAATCTTTTTATCATCTGAAAATTTCAAATTCTAATCAATATAAGGTGTAGCTTAGGGATAAGGTTGACTTTTTACAGAAAAGAAATCAAACATTGTTCATCTAGAACATCAAGCTGAGCTTCTACCTGGTGTTGATTGATATTATTGACGCGAAAATAAGATTACTTATTGGCTTGTAGGGGTGTAATATTTTTATTTTGCAAAAATTATAAATGAAAGAAAAGGCATGGGAAATCAGAATGTAGTCATCACAGGAGGAAGCAAAGGCATAGGTAAAGCGATTGCAGACAGATTATGCGAGGAAGCTTACAATATCATCATTTGCAGCAGGCATGTCGATGAAGCGAACGAAGTTGTAGCGCAACTGAAACAGAAAAATCCAGATGGCAGTTATGGAGCTTTTTACTGCGATGTATCAGATCCTGCCTCCATACATGCCTTTGCTGATGCTTGTATGGCTTTTTTTAATGGGAAAATCGATGTGCTCATCAATAATGCCGGAGTGTTTTTACCCGGAATGATTTCAGAAGAAGAAGATGGCAATCTGCAATTGATGATGGAGACCAACTTATACAGTGCCTACCATTTGACCAGATTGCTTTTGCCTGTAATGAAAACCAACCACAGTGGACATATCGTCAATATGTGCTCAATAGCCTCACTCATCGCATACCCCAATGGAGGTTCTTACAGCATTTCAAAGTTTGCATTGCTGGCATTTTCCAAAGTTCTTCGTGAAGAAATGAAGCCCTATGGCATTAAAGTCACATCGGTAATGCCCGGAGCTACCTGGTCGGACTCCTGGAAAGGGGTGGATCTTCCTGAAGACAGGCTGATGAGTGCTGACGATGTGGCCAAAATAGTTTCATGTGCCTTGTCACTCAGTGGAGCAGCCAACCTTGAAGATGTAGTCTTGCGCCCTCAGCTGGGCGACCTATAGTTCTTCTGCTGCACAGTCCTCCTGGTCAGACTTGCCAATGAGCGTTTCGATGGTGGCGTGTTGGATATTGAGGTGTTCCAAATCGTGTTTGATCGACTTTTTGAGTGTTTCGATGGTTTGAAGATCGGCCCCTGGATCCACTACAAGTTGGGCTGTCAGTGCATTTTTGGTAGTGCTCAGTGCCCAGACATGGATGTGCGTGAAATCCCGGACGCCTTTTTTTGCCTTGATTTTTGTTTTGATGGCTTCCATGTCTACATTGGCAGGTACACCATCAAGTGCAAGCCTGAGGCTTTCACTCAAAAGATTCCAGGTACTCACCAATATGACAATGGCGATCAATAAGCTGATGGCAGTATCCAGCCACAGCCAGTTGGTGTACATCATGGTGATGCCTCCGATGACAACTCCTGCTGAAACCAAAGCATCCGCTGCCAGGTGGAGGTATGCACTTTTTATATTGAGGTCTTGCTCCTTGTCCTTCATAAACAAATAGGCGGTGAATGCATTGATGACAATACCGATACCGGCGACAATAGCAATGGTTTTACCTGGCACATTCTGTGGGTTATTGAACCTGTGTATCGCTTCAAACACTATGCTGGCGACAGCGATCAACAAGATGACTGCATTGAGTAAGGCTACCAGAATGGTTGCTTTGCTAAATCCATAGGTATAGCTCTCAGTTGATTTTACCTTCATCAGTTTGAAGGCAATGAGTGACAAAATCAGACTTGCTACATCGCTGAGGTTATGTCCGGCATCTGTCAGTAAAGCAAGAGAGTCAATCCGATAACCTACTACAGCCTCAATGATAAGGAACAAGAGGTTAAGGCCGATACCCACTACGAAAGCCGTGGTCACATTGGTTAATGAGGTACTGTGGTGGTGATCATGATGATGTTCCATCTTTCAAAAATACCGTAACTTTTGAAAAAGCAGTTTCTTATTGAGCTTTTCTGATGGCGTACACCAATTCATCTTCGAAGACCCCGTTTTTGAAGATGGTTTTTTTAAAGCGTGCTTCAAGTTGGAAATTGTTTTTCTCCAGAACCCGCTGAGAACCTATATTGCTGCCAAAAGGTCTGGCGAAAATTCTTGTAATATCATAATGCTCGAATGCATGGTCAACGACCTTAGATATAGCTTTTGAAATAATGCCTTTTCCCCAAAAAGGTTCTGCCAGCCAGTATCCTAGTTCGGCATTTTTCGAGAAAATATCATATTGAGGATGAATACCAATGCCCCCAACTGCTTCGCCGTCTACCTCGATGGCGAATATGGTTTTTTCTCCTGGTGCGATGGCAAATGAAATGAAAGCCTTGCCGGCTTCTTCTGTGTATGGGAAAGGAAATGCATTGGTGAGGTTTTTGGCAATATTGATATTGTTGCCATACTTTACCAGAGATGGCAAATCATCATGTTGCCAGGATCTTAGTTTGAATGCTTCCATGCAGAAATTGATTGAAAAAAAATGGTGGGCTTTTTGTTCCCACCATCAAATTTACAATTAAAGCTTTGAAATCGAACCGCCCGATGAGGTATCTTTATCGACCCTGCATGAAGATGATGCGGCCTTATATTTTATGCTGCCACCTGAACTTGCATGTGCTTCGAGGTGATCTTTTACACCTATGCCAATCCAGGCACCTGAACTGCTCTGAGCTTTTGCAGTCTCTGATTTCAATGCACCAGCGTCCAAAGTAGCGCCTGAACTTGAAGTGAGTTTTGCACTTTCCACATCACCGCTTAGTACCAGTATACTACCTGAAGATGATTGACCGTTCAAAGTTGTTGCTTCTACAGGAATGTTGATGGTTGCTCCTGAAGAAGTATTTACTGCAAAATTTGGAGTCTTGATTTTTGCATCACTTTTCACCCAGCTTCCGGCGCTTGCAGAAAGCTTATCAATTGATCTGTAAGAAACTGTAACTTTCGCCTTTGCACTTTTTGTCCATAAAAATTCTTTATCCAAATAAATGCTGAGTTTACCGTTTTTGACTTCGGCATGAAACTTATCTTCATCACCTCTGATCATTTCAAAATCCACATATTCTTGTACTCCTTTTACGAGCACCACTTCAACGCTGCCTGAGACAGAGATTTCGTGAAAATTGGACAGTTTTATTCTTTCTGATGCAGAAAGCAAAAAAGTAGATAAAACGAATGTGGATAAAAACAATAATCTTTTCATATCTGATATTTTGAATAATGATAGAATAAAAATACAGGTTAATCTGTATGTATAGACGGCAAAAGAGACAGACGGTTGCAAAGGTTCGACCAAATATTTATTAAATAGTATGAATGGGCTAATACCGGCTAAAATTTGGAGTAGATGGCAAAACTCGGGCGATTTCTCCAATTATCTGTCAGACAGGTGTCTGACAGGTGTCTGACAGCTTTTTAGACTCATGATCTTAAGTCGTTGAATTTCAGTAATATATCCGTTTTAAACGTTTATAAACGTTTAAAAACGCTTAGCAGTAAAAATTACATTGATCAATCCTACAGCAAGTACTAAAAAGTGCGTACCCTGCCACTGCCCAGCTCTGCTGCGTTTTTATCGTACTTTACCATAATATGAATCCAGATGGATCTAGCCAGTCTCGCCGTTTTAAAGTAAGTGAGTGCGACAAATACAATAAGGATCAGGAAGGCTTTCTCAACACTCATATGGAATCCAAGAATAAGAACAGCCACGATTCCTATGTACAAAAAGCCGGTAGCGATGTAGGAAAGAAACATGGACCCGTAATAGAAACCTGGCTCAGGCATGGTTTTCTGACCGCAAACGGTGCAGGTGTCTGGCATATCGAGTGGCTTCGAGAAATTGAAGGGCTTGGTGAAAATGTCTCCTTTTCTACACCTGGGACACTTGTAATTCCAAACACTCGATAGCCAATTCATATCTTTTTATTTATTGAATGCAAATATAGGATTAGTTATGGCTTAAAGCGTGACTTTGGTTACCATCCGTCCGTTATCTGTCGAAAGTGATCCTTTGCCCCGCACCCTGATTGAGAAGTTCACCGTCCCTGTACACTATCTTACCATTGATGACTGTTGTTGTCACTTTGCCCTTCATACGTCTGCCTTCAAGGGGTGACCAGCCACATTTGTACAGGATATTGGCCTTGTTGACCATCCATGATCTGGTAGTGTCTATGATGGCCAGATCTGCAAAATATCCTTCGTCGAGGTACCCCCGATCTACAATTCTGAAACAATCTGCTGGTGCGTGGCACATCTTCTGGACAATTTTTTCCATGGTGATACTTCCTTGCCAGAGGTAATGGAGCATGATGTTGAGGCTATGGCTTACCAAAGGCAGACCTGAAGGAGCATCGAGATAAGGTTGAGATTTTTCATTCCAGGTATGGGGAGCATGGTCAGTGGCGATGATGTCGAGCCTGTCGTCGAGCAAAGCCGGAAACAAAGCTGCAGCATGTTCTGGGTCTTTTATGGCGGGATTGCATTTGATCTGATTGCCCAGTAATGCATAGTCCTTTGCCGTGAAATAGAGGTGGTGTACGCAAACCTCAGAAGTGATTTTTTTCTCCTTTAGTGGAATTTTATTGGTGAAAAGCTCGAGTTCGTCCTTGGTAGATATGTGCAGGATGTGCAATCGGGCTCCGTGTTTTTCTGCCAATCGCTTTGCTTTTTGAGATGACAAAAGGCACGCTTCCTTGCTTCTGATGATGGGATGGATCTCTGCAGTGAGCTTTTCGAGTGATTTTTTACTGTAGGTGTCCAGGTTTTGGCGGATGGTTTTTTCGTCTTCGCAATGGGTGGCGATAAGCATGTCCACGTTGGCAAAGAGTTTTTCAAGTACCTCCTCGTCATCCACCAACATGTTGCCTGTACTGCTTCCCATGAACACTTTAATTCCACAGACATCTTTGCGATTGGTTTTTAAAACTTCTTCCAGATTGTCATTGGAGGCTCCCATAAAAAAGGAGTAGTTGGTCCACGATGTCTTGGCCGCAATCTGGTATTTGTTTTCCAGTAATTCCTGGGTCAACGCTGCAGGTTTGGTGTTGGGCATTTCCATGAAAGTCGTGACCCCTCCTGCCGCAGCTGCCAGAGATTCTGAGGCAATATCAGCCTTGTGCGTCAATCCAGGTTCTCTGAAGTGCACCTGATCGTCGATGATGCCCGGAATGATCCATTTGCCCCTTGCATCAATTTCTTTTGCTGCCTGAGCATCAATAGACGGAGCTATTTTCTCAATCCTGTCACCTTTGATAAGGATATCAGCCTGGACGGAGGTTCCTCTATTAAAAATTACGCCATTGCGGATCAGCAAACTACCCATAAGCCCGTTTTTCTTTGTGTACGCAATAATAATAGGAAAAATGAATAAATCGGAATTTTTTTAGTTAATTGAGTTGAAGAATATGAGTTATTTGGTAAAGAAAATTTGGGTTTTTTGGGTCTTTACCTAATCCATGTTTTTGATACCCGATTTTATTGTTGAATGCCGCTCCATAGTCAAGATGTACTAAAGAATTGACATCTCCCAGGGTGTACGAATTCCTCGACAGGATAAAATATTTGAGGTATGGTGCAACGAATTGTCGTTTTAAAGCATACTCTAATAAATGTCAATTCATGCTCCGATATTTTCTCCCCTTATTATTGCTTTGCTCCTTCAGTGCTTATTCGCAATTTGTAGTTAAGGGGGAATTGTATGATCCATTGGCTGCGCTAATCGGGGGGAGCTCTTAGGTATAACTTCATTAAAATTATGATTTAAAGTACCTAGGTAATACGTTCATTCAGTCTGTGTTTCCATTTGACAAAGCCGTCTACGAGAGCAGACTGAATGTCATCGTGCTCAATAACAGAAAATATAAGATCAGAATCATGATGACTTTGCCTGTAAGCTCTTTTATATTGCTCACGTCCGAAATCTCTGATAGAATTAATGGAATCTTCAATCCTTTTGAATTGTAATTCAATGTTGTTATAAGACTTTTCGAAAGTCCAAATATATGTAGCATGAGAATTGAGTAATTCCCAAACAAAATGATTGTTACGCTCACCAGTGATTAAAAACAGAAAACCAAAATTCGGGTGAAGTGTAAATCTGATCTTACTTCCTTCTGCTTGTTTTCTGCCTGAAAGGTATTCAAGTTGTCTTCGGTTTCTGACTTTTGGATCATCCATCAAAAAAGACAAAATGTCCTGCTCATTTTGATTAAAAACGTTTCCTTCAAGCTCATCGGAAGCTAGTTCGTTGAAAATTTGATCAGCAGTAAACAGCGATTTATCCTCTACTGTGAATTTGGTTGGTTTTGTAAGTGCAAATGTCCGGTTGTACTTTATACTGTCAATCA
The DNA here is from genome assembly GCA_020436935.1 of Saprospiraceae bacterium. Taxonomy (GTDB): domain Bacteria; phylum Bacteroidota; class Bacteroidia; order Chitinophagales; family Saprospiraceae; genus JADKBO01. The sequence goes on along the minus strand of JAGQWX010000028.1, from coordinate 35,260 downwards.
TTTGTGCATTGATTCTGGCAATATGTGGTGAACTTGCCCGGATTAAGTTTATCATTCCATCAAGAAGATGAATGTTGGCTATGACATCAATTTTTCTTGTTTTTAGTTGACGAGCAAACCATGATTTGATATGGTCGAATTCAGGTAAAATAAAGTCATTGGTAATTTTAAAATCAAACTCCTCTGGGAAATCTTTGATTTTTTTCCTGAAGCTGACATATCCAAGTTTGAAGCTGATGTCATTAAATGCTATGCTGAATTTATATTCACGCATGTGGGCATGCGGGCTATCAGTACCATTTTGACTTATTGAAGCATTCTGATCTAACTTCTTTTTTGGTAGTGGTTTTTTATTTGAAATTGCCGATTGAAAGAAACCATCTGTATCATGATTGAGTAAGACTTCAACCAACTTTATTTTCTGATAGGTTGATAATTGTCGCTCAAGATGAGGCCAATAAAATTTTTCAAAGGCTAATTTTTCTATTGGTTTAGTAGATTTTTGTCTTGTAAAATTTGAGATTTCTTCGACAAAGTAGTCCAAAACTATCAATTTCCAACAGTGATTATTTTCGTTGTATTCAATCAGCTCAACCTTCCAAAAGATGTCAACATTTTCGCGAAATCGACAATGCTGATAAGGAATATTTGTGTGGGTAAGTGGAATCCCTAATGAAGGGCTCAAGTAGATGTATTGGTTGGTAACTTTAATAATGAGCTGTTTTAGCATAATTGGCTTGTTCTCAATCCGTAATAATCTGCTTCATTCAATCAGAAAAAACAACATGTTTTGTAAAGTTAATTTTGATTTGAAAAAGTTGCACAGCCAAATTCAAAGAATTTCCAAAAAATGGTCTATGGAACGCGTAATTCTAATTTTTACTTCCCTCTCATCTGCTCCAGCATGTCCCACATTTGCTCGGGAATGGCGAGGTATTGATTGAACTGACCCGCTCCCATCAGCCATTCACCGCCGTCGATGACGATATCCGCTCCGTTGATGTACGCAGCATAGGGTGAAGTGAGATAGGTGCATAGGTTGGTAAGTTCTATGTGCTCACCGACGCGACCCAGCGGTATTTGTTTGGCCGGATCTGCAAGGTCTGCAAATGCCGGAGGTATGAGCCTCTGCCACGCGCCTTCGGTAGGGAAAGGTCCGGGAGCAACTGCATTGATCCTTATGCCATATTTTTTGCCCCATTCTACAGCCAGAGACCTGGTAAGTGCCAGCACGCCTGCTTTGGCACAAGCGGATGGCACAGTGAATGCCGTTCCGGTAAATGCATAAGTGGTGATGATGTTGAGGATGTTGCCCTTGATGCCTTCTTTGATCCAGTACTTTCCTACTGCCAGACAATAATTGATGCTTCCCTGCAGGACAATGCCTATGATGCTCTCAAATGCACGACTAGAAAGTCGCTCAGTAGGCATCACAAAATTACCGGCAGCATTGTTGATCAGCACATCTATTTTGCCAAAATGGGCCACAGAGGCGGCCACGACGCGATCTACGTCATCCGCTTTTCGCACATCACCAGAAATAGCAAATATGTTTTCACCCGACGGGTCCAGGGCTTTGGCAGTTTCATCCAGTACATCTTGTTTCCTGGATGTGATGATGACCTTAGCGCCCAAAGAGAGATAATGTTCTGTCATTGATTTACCCAGTCCGGTTCCTCCGCCTGTGATCAATACCACCTGACCTTCGTAGGTGTCCGGTGAAAGCATGTTTTTGGAAAGCATGGTGTTTGAATTTCAATTGATCATAAAGATAATATTTTGGAAGAGCAAATGCCACCATTTAACCATCCACTAATTTTAAATAAAAAGTTTGTAGCGTTATTAATTTTAGAATTGTCTTATATAAAAAATGAAAAACATGAGGACAATGAAAATTCTTGTATTGATTTTATTGATGGCTGCAATATCATGTTCCGACAGGTTTCATGAAGATGAATTGCAAAGTGGTCCCATAATTCCCGTCCGAACAGATTATTATGTCAACATAGGTAATTTACTTTACATTGATATCTCTCATTTGTTTTACGAGAGTGAATTTGCATTAGTGGAGGCGTCAGAAGGTGAAGTTTGGCTGGATCAGGAAAAGAAAAGATACTCAATTGTGCAAATGAAGGATGGCAGAAGCTACCAACAGGCAGGAAGTTCGGGTATATTGTACAAACCTGGTATAGTAAGATCTTCAGACATTGATACCATTAGACTTTCGACCGATTTGGGTGTCAAAACATTTATAATCCACATCACTGACAGTCAAAGTTTGAGTTGTATGGCAGGTGCTCAGACAGATTTTGTTTTTTTAGAGGAATCAAATAAAAATGTTGACGTTAGTACCAACGATCATTTTTGCATCGAAAAAGATGCACTTGAATTTTACAAAGATTTTTGGTTTGCTGAGCCCATGAATGGAGATCTCAAGTATGAGATGACTGAACTTGGAGATGGCTTAAATTTTAAGCACTACTTCATCAAAGAAAAGGGAACTGAAAATTTCATCGATGCAGGATTGGTCGTCATTTACAATCAAAGTAATGCTCAATGTACATATAACCCTGTTGATGATTCTGGAATCGTCCAAAGTGGTGAAATTGCCGAAATAGATGTGATGCAAAATGATATGATATGCGAAGAATCCAATGCGCTATTTGAAAGATTTGGAGTAAGATCATTAAAAGAGGGCTATTTTTTGGACATTGATAAGTTGCCAAATCATGGAACAGTTTATACAAAGAAAGGTAAGTTGGTCTACCAATCAGACAGCGGGTACCATGGGTTTGATGAAATATTATACTATTTAAATTTTCCTGGATTGGATGTAAAAAAAGGGAAATTGAGGGTTTATGTTGAATAGATTTAGAAATGACATATCAAAACTCAGCATTTCTGAGCTCATCCAAAAGTGCATTAACAATGAAGAAAAAGCGCAGTTTGAATTGTACAATAGGTACAAGGCCACTTTTATGCAATTAACCAGACGATACGTGTCAGCAATCGACCAGGTCGATGATGTATATCAGGAAGCTTTCATCAAGATATTTAAGAGCATTCACTTACTTCAAAATAATGATGCATTTATCCCATGGGCAAAGAAAATATTTATCAGAACAGCGCTCAATATTCAAAAGTCCAATAAAGCTTATTTATATGAAGAGGTGATTGATCAATGTATTGAGGAGCCAGCTGAAGACTTTTATCATCCTTCCATATCTATGGATGAAGTTGCTAAAGCTATTTCGGACTTAAGCTATAGTCAAAGAACAGTTTTTAATATGTATGTAATTGATGAAATGTCTCATGATGAGATATCAACATTGTTGGAGATAAGTGAAAGTTATTCAAGAGTTTTGCTGACGAGGGCCCGACGACAACTCAGAAATAATCTATTGGAATGTGGTGAAATTGTTTTGAAGCCAACACAAACATCCTAAGTAAATGAAGCAATCAGAATTTGAAAATAAGTTAAGAGCAATGATAGACAGTAGTGCCAACAAGGGCATAACAGACTATCATTGGAAAAATATTCAAAAGTCCCTACATCCCAAAAGAAAAAGAAGGCCTTTTGTGATTATATTCTTTATTGGAATGGTAGTTTTTCTTATAGCATATGTGGCTCAAAAACATAAAGACGCAGACCTCTTAAAGACTAAATCTGAGGAAAGTTCACCTTTTGCCTCAACCTTTCCAAAAATGGAACCCCCAACTGAACCTTGTCCTAAAATTTCTGCTACAGCAACACCTCTTAATGCAAGCCCAAATGAAATGGAAAATGTCAGCATCATCAGCGAAACTGAAAAAGACACAGGATCAGATGGAACTCCTAATGCAGTTAATGAGCAAAATGATGAATCACTAACTGATCAGGGGCAATATTTTTCCGTTGATTCTTCAGTTTCTATTTTAAGTCTCTTAGACTACTCCGGCACATTCATACCAGGTGAATTTCCAATTGATGACACTCCAAATATTTTTCCGGAGCTTATTAGTATAGAGCGCAAGAACAATCATCATCTGGAATTTGCTGCAGAAGCTGGTTTTGTTTATTACGACTTCAGGCCAAGTAAGTCAGACGCATGGCTTGTGCAGAATATTGACGCGGGATCAATTATTGGGGGCAGACGACTGTCATATAGCATGACAGCTGCCTATACTTTTGAGCTTCAGCACCATTTAGATATTCAGGTGTTTGCTTTTGGAAGTGTGGTCCCCAAAAAAATCAACTATTCAATGACCACAGAGACCTATAAGGAAATCTTTTCTGACGGTAATCAGTCGAGATACGCACGGGAAGAAGAAGTCCAAAATCGGGTTTATAATGAAAGTATATTCCTTGGAGGAATTGGTCTTGGATTAGAGAAGCGATGGAATGGATTTTCAATACTGGTTGGAGGCGGTATTGAGACAAGCGCAATTGGCAGAATGGGCTCTAATATCAAAACTGAAATAGGAAAAGAAATCAAGTTTGAAAAAACAACTTTGAAAATTTATACTTTTTACCGCCAAAGTTTTCATGATAAACCGTATTCTACAGATGAGGTCTTTATCACTCCTCATCAAATAGGTTTGGGTATTAAGAAAAGGATCTAAACCCGCAGGCCTTACCCCACCTTCACCCCATGATTGGCGAGAACCTCCCTATAGTAGTCTTCATAAACCGGAAGGATGTATTCGATCTTGAATTCTTCGGCACGTGCCAGAGCATTTTTTCTGAACTCCTGGAGTTTCGCCTCGTCTTTGAGCAGGGAGATGGTGCGTTCTGCCATGGTGGCCACATCACCTATTTCGCATAGATAACCGGTCTTGCCTTCAATATTTACCTCGGGAATACCTCCGGCGTTGGAAGAAATCACAGGTACTTCGCAGGCCATGGCTTCAAGGGCTGCCAGACCAAAACTTTCATTTTCTGATGGCAGAATGAATAGGTCTGCGATGGAGAGCAATTCTTCAATGGCATCCTGCTTACCCAAAAACCGGATGTGGTCGCACAAATTGAATTTGCGGCAAAGGTCTTCGAGATGAGGACGTTCAGGTCCATCGCCAATAAGTAAGAGCTTGGCAGGAATTTCTTTGATGACTTCCTTAAATATAAAGATCACATCATCTACCCTTTTGACTTTCCTGAAGTTGGAGGTATGGATGATGATTTTTTCGCCTTCCGGAGCAATGGCTTTGCGGAAGTGGTCTTTATTGGCTTTTTTGAACCTTGAGAAGTCGATAAAATTATAGATGACCCGGATGTCGTTGGTGATATTGAAACTGCTGAGGGTCATTTCCTTGAGTTGTTTGGATACCGCTGTGACTCCATCAGAATTGTTGATGCTGAATTCTACCACAGGACTGAAAGATGAATCGGTACCCACCAGGGAGATGTCCGTACCATGGAGGGTGGTTATGATCGGGATGTACTTGCCTTGTGATTGCAGGATTTGTCTGGCCATGTAAGCCACTGCTGCGTGAGGAATGGCGTAATGTACATGAAGAAGATCCAGCTTTTCATATTTGACCACGTCGACCAATTTGCTGGCCAGTGCAGTTTCATATGGAGCGTATTCAAACAAAGGATATTCCATCGATGCTACTTCGTGGAAATACACATTTTCATGGAATCCGTGTAGCCTTGCAGGACGTCTGTAGGTAATGAAATGAACCTCGTGACCTTTATTGGCAAGTGCTATTCCCAGCTCAGTTGCAACTACTCCACTACCTCCGTATGTAGGGTAACACACGATGCCAATCTTTAATTTTTGATCCATTTTTTGCATTCTTTTCTGTATCCTTGTATCGAAAGGAAGTCCAAATTAAATATAATAAACAAGCTCAGCCCAAAGAGTTCACTTATGATTTTGTTAAAAATGTAAAAGCATTATATTTTCGTGGTAAACTTAAAGCTGAGTTTTTTGTTGAGGGAAGTTTATGGTAACGTATTCTATATCGGATGTTGAGAAGTTGAGTGGGGTGAAAGCACACACCATTCGCATATGGGAAAAACGCTATGGCATCATTCCCAACCGTCGAACCAACACCAATATCCGGTTTTATTCAGCAGAAGACCTTCAAAACATCCTCAACATTGCCCTGCTCAATAAAAAGGGAATCAAAATTTCGCAGATAGCCAGGCTTTCAGGAGAGGAGATCAAACAAAAAGTAGCAACGCTGTGTGATGTAGATGAGGTTTTTGAAGACCAGATCGACAGCCTCATGCTGGCAATGATGGAGCTCAATGAGTTTAAATTCTTGAAAATTCTCGATCACTACATTGAAGTACGTGGTTTTGAAACGACCATGGGAGAAATCATATATCCATTTCTCGATAAGCTCAGCGTGATGTGGGTAACCGGATCAATCAGGGGGGTGCATGAATCTTTTGTGACCAATATCATCCACAGGAAGCTCTGCATTGAAATTGACAAGCTGAACCATGAAACCGATAAATCGCGAAGCAAGTACCTGATTTACCTTCCGGAAAACGAAGGACATGAGCTCAGCATTTTGTTTTTGTATTACATCATCAGGGCCAAAGGAGCCAATGTGCTTTTTTTGGGAGCAGGCATTACATTCGAAGAAGTCATTGATGCTTACCACATCTTCAAGCCTGATTTTGTTTTTACGCTATTCAATGACAGCTTTGCTGAAAGCCCGCTACAGCCTTATCTCGACAGGTTGCTGACTTCAATGCCGGATTGTACAAAGGTTGGTATTTCCGGATACCAGACCATCATGCAAAACATCAAGAACTCAGACAGACTGATGGTTTTTGATGACCTTGGCCAGATCAAAAGCTTCATTTCCCAAAATATTCACCGAAAGGACTGAACAATTCAGCCTGTGTAACGTTTTGCTAAATTCTTGTTAAACCAATAATGTATTTGTTGCAACAAATTATATTTGTGTCCTGTTTAGCAAAATAGAAATTTATCATTCATACTTTTAAAACAATACACAAAAAGAACATCATGAAAAAATTCGCATTATTGAGTTTATGTTTGCTGTCAATGACTTTGGTCTTTTCTTGCAAGAACAAAGTTGAAGGTGAGGCAGCTGTAGTAAATGAAGCTGCTGAAGTTGCTCAGACTGAGGGAGTTGCTTACACTGTAGATACAACCGCAACCCAGATCATGTGGGAAGGCGTAAAAGTGACCGGAAAGCACAACGGAACCATTGACGTAGCTGATGGTACCATTTATGTAAATGACGGAAATGTTACAGGTGGTGAATTTACCATCGACATGAACAGCATCGTAGTCCTTGATCTTGAAGGCGAGTGGAAGGACAATCTTGAAGCTCACTTGAAAGGAACAGCTTCTGATAAAGCAGATGATTTCTTCAATGTGAATCAATACCCAACTGCAAAGTTTGAAATCACTAAAACAACTGCCCTTGACAATGATCCTGAGGGAACACACCTGGTATATGGCAACCTGACTATGAAGGATCAGACAAAAGAAATAGGATTTAAAGCAAGCGTTTCAAATATTGATGGTGTATTGACAGTGGTAACTCCACAATTTTCCATCAACAGAACTGACTGGGGCATCAAGTATGGCTCAGCAACATTTATCGAGAACCTTGGAGACAAGGCGATCAGCGATGAATTCGGAGTAAAAATTACTCTGAAAGCCTCAGCTCCAACCATGTAATACAGACCAGGAAGTAAAATTCTGAATTATAAAACATTTAGTAAGGGCTTCATCCGCAAGATGAGGCCCTTTTTTTATGGATTCATTTCGAGGGTATTCACTGGTATTATTGCGAAAGCTTTGAAATATCTTTGTCCTTTGAACTTATACAGAATTTTGTGCGTTGACTCAAATATCTGATAACCATACCAGTTCAGATGATAAAAAATTATATCTGAATTAAATTCACTTTTGGTATAGTTATTGGACATTATTCTATGCAAACTAGGATACTTTTTTATTTTTATACCAACGGTGCTTTTAACGCACAGCTTGGCCCTCTGTCATCCCTCAAAAACTGAAACACTTAAATACAGAAAAACTGGTGAAAAGAACAATATTACCTGTACTTGCGGTTATATTTTGTCTATGGCAAGCCCATTCGCAAGAGGCCGGTGCAACTTTTTATTCAGGTGTAACAGTGGGAAAAACGCATGACCCTATAGTCAGCAAAGAAGGGCAGTACCAGTCTGGTTATCTTGTCGGATTGGACGCAAGGCTCAACGATGGAGGATTGTACTTCATGCTGAGTGGAGAATACGGTAAGTTTGACCTCATGTCACAAGAAACCATCAGCATTACGAAAGGAGAAAAATTTTCATTTTTTAAAGGACGAACCGGACTGGGTTTCAAGCTTTTTGGCAATGAAAAGGTCTTTGTTTCGAGCAAGCTTCAGGCGTCTTTTGACATTGTTCTCAATTACAACAATGACTTTTTGAAGCCAACAGAATACCAGATCAACGATGGATTTCTTGGTGCAGCAACAGGCATTGGTCTCAATATTTATGCCTTATTTGTTGAGTTGGAGTACGAACACGGCATTTTGAATCTCTATTATGAAAAACCGGAAACCATAATAAACTTTTACACATTGAAGGTCGGCGTGAAATTTTAATCGGTTTTTTGATTCTTTAGCTTTCCTATTATATTGTTTTTCAATTTGATGCGTTTTGATTTTCAACAAATCAATTTAACTAATCGTTGTTCAATTTTTAGTATTATTGCATCAATTTGTAACCACTTATGCTTAAAGCCAATTTTAATAAGATAATGCGCCTCTTCCTGTATATCAGGATGAAAAGACTCGACAAAATCAGAAATGAGGGAGTTGCCCTACAGCATACCATCCTTTCTGATTTTATGGAGCGGGCAGAGCATACCTCATACGGAAACAAGTTTGGCTTTAAAAACATAAGTGACTATGAGACATTCAAAAGAAATGTGCCCATCGTAACCTATGAGGAACTCCAGCCTTACATCAGGAGAATGATGCTGGGAGAAGCAGATGTGTTGTGGCCCGGAAAGGTCAAGTGGTTTGCCAAGTCATCTGGTACCACTTCTGACAAATCCAAGTACCTCCCGATTACCGACGAATTTTATATGAACAACCTCATATCATCCAGCTGGGATACTTCTACCATTATGTATGACCTCATGCCTGATTGCAATTCTTTTCAGGGCAAGAATCTTACCATGTGTGGCTCACTTTCTAAGCTGAGTGAATTTCCTGATGCTGTCATTGGCGATGTTTCGGCCATCATGTTTGATCGCATGCCTGCTGTTGGCAAACCGTTTATGGCTCCGGATAAGGAAATAGCGCTGATGCCCAACTGGGACGAGAAAATAGCTAAAATGAGCAAACAGTTGTTGCATGAGGACATCGTCCTTTTTGGGGGTGTGCCTACGTGGACCATTGTGTTGTTCGAGCGCATGCTGGAAGAAACCGGATTTGATAATATGCTGGAGATCTGGCCCAATGTCTCGACCTATATCCATGGGGGAGTGGGCTTTGAGCCATACAAGAAAATTTTTGAGAAATACATTCCAAAGGATGATTTCCACTACCTGGAGGCCTATAATGCTTCTGAGGGTTTCTTTGCTGTGCAGGACAGTTCCAATCCAGCCAATGGAATGCTTCTTTTGACCAACAATGAGATTTTTTATGAATTCCTTCCCATTGATGATGTGGATCACAACCATGAGAATACAGTACCTCTGGAAGGTGTCATTGCTGGAAAAAATTATGCGATAGTTATCTCAACATCCAGCGGATTGTGGAGGTATATGCCGGGAGATACTGTAAAATTCACCTCAACAAAGCCATATAGACTGAAGGTGACAGGCAGAACCAAACATTTTATCAATGTTTTTGGAGAAGAGGTCATGATCAGCAATACCGATCAGGCATTAAAAATGGCTTGTGAAGAATTCGGTTGTATTGTTTCAGAATATACAGTCGGACCAAGATTCCTTGAAGGCAATAAAAAGGGAGGACACGAGTGGATGATTGAGTTTGAGAAACCGCCCATCGACATTAAGATTTTCGAAATTAAGCTGGATCAGTATCTGCAATCGGTCAATTCTGATTACGAGGCGAAGCGTTACATGGACATAGCCCTTGATAATCTTAAGGTAAATATTTTGCCCAGAGGAACATTTGTAAAATGGCTGCAGTCCAAAGGGAAGTCAGGAGGCCAACATAAAGTCCCAAGGTTGTCCAACTCCAGACAATACATTGAGGAGATCGGCAAACTCGTTGGCGTCTAATCGCTGGCGAATCGTTATTAAATTTCTGAATTTAGCTTTTATCCCGATTGTACGCTTTTTACAGCCGTATAAGGCTTAACTTTGTATCAATGACTCAAACGACAGATTTAGAAGAAAGAAAGGCGCTGATCGAACTGGTCGGAAAAGACCTGACGATGCACATTGAGGATGTACCTTCGGAGGATAATCTCATCTACATGATTTGTCAGAGGGTCAAATCGCTGCTGGAGACCGACAGAGACCTGCTCTTATCCTATCTTTATCGTCTGGATGTACCGGAGTCACAAATCAATGCCGCCATGCGCATCACGCACCAGGTGCCGCTCGACCAAAGCCTCGGACTTTTGATCTACTATAGACAGCTGGAGCGGGTCAGGACCAAAAGAAGATTTGATTCAGGCCCCCCGATTGAGGGCTGGGAATTCTAAGAAAATAAGACAGTTATGGCCTTAGTAAGTACCAGAGGAATGATTTTCAGGACATTGAAATATTCAGAAAACTCCATCATTTGTGATGTTTTCACGGAAAGCCACGGCCTGAGATCATTCATCGTGAGCAGCAGTAAAAACAACAGGGCGATGACGAATCTTATGCAAGTCATGAATCTGGTGGACATTGTGTTTTATGAAAAAAATGCCGAACAGATCCAACGCATCAAGGAATGCCACCTGCATCATTTTTACCAGAAGATTTCCAGCGACATCATCAGATCTTCCATCGGTACTTTTATGCTGGAACTCAGCCGTAATACCATCAGGGAGCACGAAGCTCAGCCAGATTTGTTTGAATTTCTCATGCAATGGTTTGTTGGATTGGACGAAAGAGAAGGCGGACTGCAGTACTACCATCTTTCCTTTATGCTGGCATTAACGCAGTGGAGCGGCTTTTATCCTCATACCAATTATGTTGAAGGCAAACAAACATTCTTTGATATGCTGTCCGGGAGCTTTGTTCCTGTGGTCTTTGATGCAAGACATGTATTGATTGAGAAGGAAAGTACGCTGCTTTACCAATTACTTGCTCAAAATGAATCAGGGGAGGGGATCAGAGGCTTCAAGCTGGCAGAACGCAATGCGCTGATGGACATGCTCTTAAAATATTACCAGCTGCATATCCCGGGATTCAAGCCACTGAAGTCTTTGGACATCATCCGTCAGGTGATTCAATAAGACGGATTTCCAAAAGATAAATAAGGGATGGTATTTTGGCTATGGGGCAAAAAAAAAGGTAGCCTTATGGAAGACTACCTCGTATATCTGACTAACTTGTATATGTGTATATCGAAAACTTTCCGGATGAAATTACAGACCGGCGATGCGCTTCATCAACTTGCTCTTCAGGTTGGAAGCTTTGTTTTTATGCCATGTATTTCCTTTGGCCAACTTGTCGATCATAGAAATAACCTTTGGCATGTAAGCTGTAGCTTCTTCCTTGTCAGTCATTGATCTCAATTTTGCAATAGCGGTTCTTGCAGATTTTTTGTAATATCTGTTTCTCAACCTTATGATTGCATTCTGTCTGATCCTTTTCTTAGCAGATTTATGATTTGCCATTGTCTGATTTTAATTTTGGACTGCAAAGATACAATTGTTTATAAAAAATAAAAATTTTTCATTGATTTTCCTGAGATTTTTGAGCTAAATGCGCCTTAAAATCCTGTTAAAGCGGGGGTTGACCCTTTAATCTCTCACTTTTCCTGTAAAAACGCTGGCTTTTGAGTTGTACGGATTGCCGCTGGATCTTCTGAAAGTGATGATTTGACCGACGTGCCAAACCGCATCTTCAAGGGGCCCGTTGAACAGGTTCCACATGGGAAATTCACTGTTTCCCCTGTCTGACACAAAGATGATTTTTTGAGTTGAAAAGTCCGTTGCATCCTTCTCCAGTACATCAGCAGCTTCCTTGAGCCTGAGTAGTGTTTCTTTACGTAAGTCTGAAAATGACATGTCAGCAGAAGAAGAGCTGGTATTGGGTTTGGAAACTACCGCATTTGCAATGACACCGCATAAGCCATGAATATGTTCGAGGGTCTCTCTGGTAGTCCTGCCGTCTTCAGAAGGCTTGAAAGCTAAATCTACATCCCTGAGACCTTCTGTAGCCCAATAATATCTGAATCCAAGGCCTTGTATAGAACGAAGCAGGACGGTATTGGCAGAATAAGTCGACGGAGGTGCAGGTATTTCTCTAAATGGGAGCTCCTGTCCGTAACTCAATATGGTCATACAGCAAGCAGCAAAAACGAATAATGATTTCATCAATGATAATGTTCCCTTCAATTAATACCGGAAAGGTAAAATGATTCATGGAATTTTCACCAGTGATGATGGATATTTGAATATAGCTGCAGAAGCAAAGCTGTGGGTATAAAAAAAGGGAGACTGTTTAGAAACAATCTCCCTCATGATGTCTGGATACTAAAAGTTACCGTTAGATATAATCATTGATGATTTGTTCGAAGCGCTCTTGTTTGCCACTGATTTGTTGTGGTTCACCGGAGTTTTTGCCGATTTCATACAATTCTTCAAGACTCATGGCACCAGTTTCGAATTTCTTGCCATTGCCGTTGTCAAATGAACTGTACCTGTTGGTTCTCATACTGTTGTACGGAGAATCCTGGATGATGGCATCTGCAACCAATAAAGCTCTTGCAAATGCATCCATTCCTGAAATATGAGCGATGAAGAGATCATCTGGATCTGTTGAGTTTCTTCTGACTTTAGCATCAAAGTTGATACCTCCGTCCTTGAATCCTTCCCAAGGAGCCAAAACCAACATAGCTTCTACCAATTCGTACAAGTCGATAGGGAACTGATCGGTATCCCAGCCATTCTGGTAATCTCCTCTGTTGGCGTCGATGCTACCCAAAACACCTGCATCGATAGATGCCTGTAGCTCGTGCTGGAAAGTATGGCTTGCCAATGTAGCGTGGTTTACCTCGATGTTGAGCTGGAAATCTCCAAGAAGACCGTGCTCTCTCAAAAATCCGATGCTTGTTTCTGCGTCGAAATCATATTGGTGTTTAGAAGGTTCCATTGGCTTAGGCTCAATGAAGAAAGTACCTTCAAAACCATTCTTGCGGGCATAATCTCTGGCCATTGTAAAGAATCGGGCGATATGGTCCTTTTCTCTTTTCATATCGGTATTGAGCAAAGACATATATCCTTCTCTACCTCCCCAAAATACATATCCTGTACCACCAAGTTTGATCGTTGCGTCAATTGCATTTTTCACCTGAACACCACAATGAGCCACAACATCAAAATTTGGATTTGATGCTGCACCATTCATGTAACGTGGGTTAGAAAACATATTGGCTGTTCCCCAAAGCAACTTGATACCGGTTTCACCTTGTTTTTCCTTGATGTAGTCAGTGATCGCCTGCAATCTTTTTTCAGATTCTGCAACGGTTGATCCTTCGTCTACCAGGTCATAATCGTGAAAACAGAAATAATCGATACCGATTTTGGTCATGAATTCAAATGCCGCATCTGCTTTGTCTTTTGCCCTTTCGATGGCATCAGAAGCTTCAAGCCATGGCATAGGCCTGGTTGCAGAACCAAATGGATCACCACCGCCTCCACAAAGTGTGTGCCACCATGCAGCAGCAAATTTGAGGTGGTCTTTCATTTTTTTACCCCTTACTACCTGCTCTGCATCGTAGTATTTAAATGCCAGGGGATTTTTAGAGCCTTTGCCTTCAAAAGCTATTTTTCCAATTCCTTTGAAATATTCTTGTTTACCAAGTAAAATACTCATTTTAAAATTTTTTATAAATATTTATAAACCTTTTTTCCAATCTTCAAAAACTGATAGAATCGCCTGATTATCCGCAGGAACATACTCATTGACCTTATGGATATTGCTGACAGCCTCCTTGAGATTATCGAAATATCCTGCACCAAAAGCACTGCCTTTTGCTGCACCTGCTGCTCCGTTGGTATGGTAAACCTCAATGGCAACGCCTGCAACATCCGCAAGTGTTTGTCCGAAAACAGCCGACTGAAACAAATTGTCGTCACCTACCTTCATCTTTTTGACTTCAATGCCCATCTCTTTCATCACCTCCAGGCCGTATGCAAAAGCAAATGCTATGCCTTCGAGGCCGGCTCTGAGGATGTGCTGACGATTGTGTCTGTTGAAATCTACGCCCGATATTTTAGCTCCCGGATTGCTGTTGCCCAGCATTCGCTCTGCACCATTACCGAATGAGTACACGCGCACTCCATCTGCGCCCGGAACGATGGCGGATGCAAGTTGCTCCAATTCGGGATATGTCTTATCCATGTAAAAATTGGTCCTCAGCCAATTGTAGAGTATTCCCGTCCCATTGATGCACAAAAGTGTACCAATGTGTGGGTCCTGGGCGCTGTGATTGACGTGAGCAAAACAATTGACCCTTGATTGTTTGTCGGGATCAACGGATTTGCTGACTGCGTATACAACGCCTGATGTTCCGCCTGTTCCGGCAGCTTCTCCATCTTCGAGTACTGCCAGTGCCAGGGCATTATTGGGCTGATCACCCGCCCTGTATGAAATGGGTGTACCTGCTTTTATGCCTGTTGTTGTTTCAAATGTATCATCTGTGATGCATGATGGTTCAAAACTTCCGAAGACTTCGGGTAGAAGTCCGGCATCCAGGCCCATGCCCTCCATCAGTTCTGTAGCTACTTTTTCATTTTTGAAATCCCAGAAAATGCCTTCTGACAAACCGGAGATAGACGTAGTGAATTTACCTGACATCTTATAGGCAATGTAATCGCCAGGAAGCATAGCCTTGTAAATCTTGCTATAGGTTTCAGGTTCATTTTCTTTGACCCATTTGAGCTTTGAGGCTGTAAAATTAGCCGGAGAATTGAGACAATGGTCCAGACAAAATGAAGGGCCAATGCTTTCAAAGGCATCGTTGCCGATACCTACAGCCCTGCTGTCGCACCAGATGATGGATGGTCTCAGAGGTTTTCCATCCTGGTCTACGATGACCAGACCATGCATTTGATATGAAATACCTATGCTTTTGATATCGGAAGCCTTTACGGCAGGAGCATCTACCAAAGCCAGCTGAATGGCCTCGAGAATATTGGTCCACCAATCGTCAGGGTGTTGTTCTGCCCAGCCTGCATAAGGAGATGCGATGGCCATTTCGTTGGCAGGGAATTTTCCATTGCCAACAGTATTGCCATGCTCATCTACGATGGCGCATTTTATAGAAGAGCTTCCCAAATCAAGCCCTAAAAAATAGTTTGCCATATTGATTAATAAATGTTTAGAAAATATCCCTGAGATCGCAATTCATCGTATTTCTCTGCATCGAAGCTGTAAAGATTCGGAGCCCTGTACGGTACATTTACTTCTTTCTGTCCCGAATCCTGCAAGATGCCTTCTTTTATGATTTTTTTTCTGAAGTTGCGCGTGTCCAGTGTTATGTCAAGAATGGTCTCATACATGCGCTGGAATTGTGTCAATGTGAATAGCTTCGGCAGCAATTCGACACCAATGGGCTCGCGTCGCAATTTGAGCTTGAGCGCTTCGTGTCCTCGTTTTATGATTTCATTGTGGTCATAAATCAAGGCAGGAATATTGTGGATGTCTACCCATTTGACGTCGCGCGCACCCAAACCTGTCTTCAACTCATATTTTTCGGTGTTGATCAGAGCGAAATATGCAGCTGTGATTACCCTTTGATGGCTGACCCTGTCCACTTTGCCCATAACGTCAAACAGCTCAACAAATACGTTATCGAGACCTGTAAGTTGGCTCAGTACCATGCCAGGCATTTTTTCAAGGTCGATGTCGTTGCGGATGTAATCACCGGGTAAAGCCCATTGACCTTCCATGACACCAGAGTCGTGCTGAACCAATAAAACTTTGAGTGCATCGGCTTCTAAACCGAATATGACACAGTCCACAGAAACAGTGGAAAGTTGCACTTCATTTTTCACAGAAGTCCTCGAACGATTTGAATCCGGGAGCATATTGTAAATTTTACATAAAGGTAAGGGCTTTTTTGGAATTTGATTACTTTTTCAGGAAAATAATCTGTGCAGAAAACGAAAATAGGCAAATTTCTTATTCCAAAAACATAATAAGGCTTTTTTTGATTCTGAAAATGTTCCCCTTAGCCTTCTCTTAAGTGCTTAAATTGTTAAAGTAAAAATATGTTTTTTATGTGTGTTTTGGCCTGTAAAGTACGCTATATGAATAATATTATTAATTGAAATTCAATATAAAAAATATTAAAGATATTCATATGTAAATGATCTGAAATTAAATGTTGGTGAATAGGGGTGTATTCAAATTACTTTTTGTGCTGAATGAATTTTTTTACACTCAAACATGATCGTAATTCAGACATTATACCATTTTTATGGCATTTGTGTATTTTTTACAAAATCCCACCATTTGACCCTCTATGCCTGCTAAATGCGGGTAACTCCTATTTGAGCCATTAGAATTTGTTGGGTTCTCCGGGGGTTGGAACAGCATTGGCAATCTGTTCGCCACTTTCGTGCTTTTTGCGCAATGGTTTGGCAAGTGTGATGCCGCTTCCTGAGACCTGGACTCCCGTATCATGCGTAAGTACTAGAGGTGCAGACAACCTGATGGTATCTGTCGGTACATCTCCCGCACCAAATCTTCGACCTGCAACAACCGATGCGACTACAGCCGTTTCCAACTTTTGTCCGGAATCGATGGTTATGCTTTGTCCTTTTGAAAATCCTTCAACGCTGAATACAGGGATAAGTGCTGTACCTGATATTGCCCTGGCACCCGATGTAGTGCCACCGCCGGTTCCGACCGTGGAGATTTCTGCAACCTCTACATTAGAACCTGCGCCAATGAAAATGCGCTGACCGGCTGCGAAGTTGGACACACTTCCAACTTTAATATTTTGTTCTCCTGCGCCTGAAACCCTCAAAAGTCTATTGGTGGACTGCTGAGAAAAATCTTTGCAATTGCTGTCAGAGTCTGAGCCGTCAGGGAAGCGGCCATAACTTTTGTTGGTCTCAGCAGGATTGGCGGTTGCGAATCTTGAAGATCTTCTATTTTCAGGAACTACAACAATGCATCCCCCCTGACTCTGTTCTCCTTCCAAAGTGGCCAATTCAGGTGAAGCGATGGTGCCATTGGCGCTGGAATTGCTTTGTTGAGAACCGTATACCAATGCATCTACCACGAGTTTTCCATCAGCATTGATCAAGGCAATGGATCCGGCCAATGTCGATAAGGGAGTGCCGAACCATTGATCGGGTGCAGGTCCCTGGTAACCTGAAGTTTTGATGTTGGGATGGACAACAGGGGTACCATAAGCATGATTTTTTTCTAGTGATGTTTCCAGTTCAATGCCTGAACCCAACGCCTGTATGGCCTCTCCGCTTTTGTGCATGTATTTTGTGGCCGGCGAAAAGCTGATGCCTGTGCCCCTGTCAGAGACATCAACATCGAGCATGTGGTCAAATTTTAGGGGGCTTGTCAACTCTACCAGGCCTGGAGTTCTTTTGTTTTCACTTTGCCCAAAGCCAGAACGCGTAGGCGCTTCCACAACATTGATCAGCCGTTTTATCTCTGCAACTTCTTTTCTTGATCCTGTTCCTATGGTCAGCTTATCACCAACGGTCATATTGGAATTGGCAGTGACCTTGATGATGGTTTCGCCTGCCTTTGCCACTTCGGCCAGATTGGTCAATGTCGATGCTTTACCAACCTTGGTGACAATTGCCTCCTCATATTGACCTCCAATGTCGATACCAATTTTATCCCCTTCCTTAAACCCATTCGCATTGACTACCGGAATATTGGTTGAGCCGGCGGGAATGTTCATCCAGGGGCCTGTAGAAACGGGCACAAATACCATTGTCATCTCAGAAGCTGCACTCCCAACACTTTTTATTATTCTCAATTCACCGCCGATGTTTATTTGTTGCCCTGCTTCAAATCCTGATGTACTTAAGACCTGAATGGTCCTTGAGTTTTTGGCAGCTGTCGAAGCTGTGCCTGTACTTGCCATTGCAAGCAGATAAAAAGCTTTTGGAGCCAGCCTTGTGCCTGGTGGAATGCTTGCAAGTTGTACGGGAGCCCATTCGCTTTTGGTATTTATGATGGTCCAGTTGGAGATGTCAACTTCTTTCTCTGAGCCGTTGTAAAGTTCTATGAACTGATTGGTCCTGTTTGTTCCGGTGGTGAATCGGACCTCGTTGATTTTTACGGGTGAAGCATTTCTTATTCTTTGGGAGCTTGTAGTGTATCGTTTTTGTACTGCAGAGGCGGTGCCCCAAACTGCGTTTCCTGTGAAATAACCAGCGCTTGCCGTAGCAGGAGAAGATATTCTGAAAACAGCCTTCACCGATTCACCGGGCGCTATGGCCTGGGTAAATGTCTTCGACTTTTCATTGGAAGCTGCAACTGAAGCCGTCCACCCGGAAGGTAAA
This sequence comes from Saprospiraceae bacterium, assembly GCA_020436935.1. Lineage (GTDB taxonomy): Bacteria > Bacteroidota > Bacteroidia > Chitinophagales > Saprospiraceae > JADKBO01. Next base: position 16,596 of record JAGQWX010000028.1, on the reverse strand, counting down.
TCCAGACTAAGGCTGAGATTTGAGACCGATGCACCGGTGGTATTATTAAAGGTGAGTGTGACTTCCTGGCTCGATTGCGGGATGAAGGTGGTCAGGCGTGAAAGTGTAATAGCTGGAACATCGTACTTCGCATTCACGATATTTTTTTGAACGGCATTTACAGCTTCTTCTGAAGGATATCCTTTTGTCATGATGCCTTCATAAAATGTGCCCGCTGAACCATTGCCATTGTCGCCCCCATTTCCCATTTGGACCGATCCTTTTTTGTGCATGGGAAAATAGTTTTGATTATCCAGGGATTGTGGACGGATGCCTTTATAAAAGAGTTGCAGGTCACCTTCCTGGGCATTTCCACCTCTGATCTCCCATTGGTTGCCGCCACCGCCATTGACCATTCCCGTCACAAATGTCCACGAATCAATGGTTGGGTTTTCAGGATTTTCTTTCGTTTTATATCCCGAAAATAAGCCCGCCTCCATGTCGGACATGATCCATGGTCCACTTCCTGCACCTTTGCCCCAGGCAGTGGAGGTGCCAAAATATACGGTAGACATGGTACCCGTCCCAACAGCTTGACTATTTGCCGAAGTATTTCCGTAATTGAAGCAACAGCCGCTGTCGAAGTGTTTTCCGTTCATGACCATATAAATGCCTTCCGGTTCATCGTTGATGCCCAGACCTTTGGCATCATTGTTTCTAAGTCCCATTCCTGGAATGACATAGGTGCCATAAGCTTTGTGCCCCATGATGGTGATGGGTGCCATATCTGCTATGGGCAATGTATTGAAGCCACCTTTGTCCGGTCCGACAAATGTGCCGGGAGGTGCCTGGTAAAGGTGGTTGCCATTGCCCGACTGGTCATAAATGATGGTGATCCAGGCCAGGGTATTTTTACAGAATTCGTCTTGTTTTGCTGCATCGGCGTAACCTCCGGGATCACCTTCTAAAGGCTGGACAACGCCTATATCCAAGGTTTTTCCATCTGATTGCCGCATGACCTGGTACAAAGGACCATTATAATCTGCGAAAAGAGCGCGTGTTGTACTGTGCGCCGTTATGCACGGAAAACCAGCTGCGTTGAAGATATCACCGGGGCCTTCTGGTCTTGGCGGGATTGCTTTTTCTGAAAATGATGCGATGGCAATGAATGCCGCAAGAACAGCAACAATCCTAATGGTGTATAATTCTCCCTTGAAAAAGTATATTCTTTTCATACTATGTGGCCGAAATTTTTGAATTCAAACGAAAGAGCAACAAAATACACATCCACACAACAAATGTTATGGTCATTGGAGCAAAAATTTTAATTCGCAAATTCCTCCTTCCCTTATGCCAACATAATGCGTTTTATAAACCGACGGGATAATTAGAAGATCAACCGAGCAAAAAGGGAAGCTTGCTTTGTTCACGGCCATTGATGATGATGGATAGATGGTGCTCACCCATGTAGTATTTTCGGGTGGTGATGGGTTTGAAGGAGTGGCGTTTGGTAATGCTGAGGGTATCAGATGCAGCCAGCTGTCTTTCAGTAATTTTAAAGACTTTTTTATTGTGCGTGCCATTCGCCAATCTGAAATAGATGGCATATTCGAGGCGAAGGTCGAGTGCTTTATCATCTGTGTTTGCCAATTCAAATCCAAAAGGAAGGTAATCTCCTACTTCGACTGTAGCTGCTGCTTGAAATTGAACCATCTCAAAATGGGCTGCATCGCTGCCGAACAAATTTAGCGCTTGCATATGACCTTTCTTGAGCAAGGTCCTCAAGCCATGCTTGATCAGCTTTTTTCTTTCGGCACCATCATTGAGGTGCTTCCTGGCAAAATCGAGGACAAGGTCCTCATGGTCCTTTGAGATGTCGTTGAGGTTGTTGGATACACTGCGTCTGACAAATTCAGATGGATCATCCATCAGGTTGAGGAGGATGGGAAAAATGGGTGTAGGGTCTTTTATTAAGGTTGGCAGCGCCATTGCCCATGGAAGTCTGGGTCTGCAACCCTCAGATGCAAATCTTCTTACCCCTTCCTTTGGTGAGTCGGCAAACTTATACATATAACTCATGCCCAGCTCCTGGTGCTTGATCAAAAAGATTCTTACAGCAAATTCGCAACTGGTGAAAGAAGTGATTTTTTCGAAAGCCTCAAAAGCGCGTTCAGGGTGGGGCAGCAACATTTTTTCGATGCATTCCGGAACAAACATGTATCCAAAATTCATTCCAGGAGTTGAATGCGATACTTCTTCGCAAAGTTGTTCGAGAATCGTTGCAGCTAAAAACACATCAGATGGCAACAGCTCGATCGTAACTTCTGCAATGCGTGACATGCGCTGTTTTAGTTCCAGGTCAGACCATGGAGCACTCAATGTTTTTTTGATGAATTTTATTTCATCAAAATCAGTGTATACCCGACCGAGGCGAGATGCGTAATCTGAAAGAAATTTCTCCGAGTATATGTTTTTTAACGGTTCCACTACCTGATGAGGGTAATGGATCCCGTGAAGGATTTTCGCTTAGCGATGGACTCGTCAGCTCTCTTAAGGAACTGAACATCTACCTCATAGACATAGACTCCGGGATTTAAAGGGCTGCCATTATAAATACCATCCCAAACGATATCGTCACCAAGATCAGAGGCACCCTGGGCTTCAAATACTTTATTGCCCCAGCGGTCAAAAATCCTGACACTAAGAACGCGTTCTACACCTTTCCCAACAGCAATCTGCCAGGTGTCATTGCTACTGTCAAAATTTTGGCTGCCTCCCGGTCTGAAAATATTAGGGATAAATACATTTTCTTTGTCGTTGACTCTTATGGTGACCTGGTCGCTGGCTATACATCCGTCTTCACTTTGGGCTACGGCCTCAAGGGTAAAATTGGCTATTTGGGCAATTCTGACCATGGTGCATGAAGCATCCATACAATTGATATTCTGGGGATCTTTCCATTCAACAGCTGAGATATTGCCACCAGAAATCACATTGACATCAATTTCAGGCATGTCGTCACCCAAGCCAAATTCGATATCTTCTCCCAGATCAATTTCAAACTTTTCGGGTACAGGAATAGAAAAAGCTGTATCGTATTTACAACCATCAGAGTCGTAAACCTGCATTCTGTATTCTCCCGGAAGAAGTTCTACACATTCTGAAATGTCAATCGGCCTGTCAAAATCAATCCCGAAAGTATACAATCTCCCATTGCCCCCTTTGACGTTGGTTGGCTGTATGCAAACCTTTTGACCAATACACACAGGATTTATAAATGGCATGATGTCAGCACTGACTTGCTCATTAAACTTTAGTTCATGGACGACTGTATCAAGACAACCAACGGCATTTTTACCTATGATGCTGTACATTCCTGCGGTAAGACCTGTAAAAATGCTTCCTATAGCTGTATCTCCGTTGATAGCGTATTTGACAGGTCCGTTACCTTCAGAAACCTGGAGTCCAATCTGCGCTTCTCCTGTTGTCCGACATGAATTATCGGAGGTCGTAAGTGGATCTATGGCGATGGCAAATGAACCAAAATCATTGATGATGACTGAGTCTGTAACAGGACATGCAATATTGCCATTGATGTTGACAAAGTATTGATGTTTTCCAACACCAAGTCCATTGGCTGTAAGGCCTGATCTGCTGCTGCCATCTTCAGTTATCCAGATTACCTGGACAGAATCTGATGGATTTGCTTTTGATATTTCAAGACTGGCCGTTCCATCCTTTGCAGTTTCACAGGAAGGCAGTGTTATGCGTTCGAAGATCTCCGGTTTCGCTGATTCCGGAATGCCAAAACTGATGGTGTCAGAGTAACAGCTGTTGGCATCGGTTACATAAACGGATCCATTACCAAAAGGCAATGCTACTGCATCAGGGGTTCGCTCACCATTGCTCCAGATGTATCGGTATCCTGATCCTGAACCTCCACTAATCATAACGCTTGCTTTTCCATCTGGCGAGCCTACATTACAGGTAACTCCTCTTATGGAAGAAGTATCAAAATCGATTTCCAAAGCTGGGGGTGCGGTCAATGTAAAAGTTTGGGTGTATCTGCATTTGGTAGCATCTTCAATGACCAGATCGTAAGAACCCGCAGCTAAATTTTCTGCCACTGCTGTTTGAGAAACCACATCATTGGTGCCGCTGACTGTCCATAAATAGGTAAATCCTGGTGTACCACCAACAATGGTGTCGATTTCTATGATTCCTGTGTATGCCCCATCATTTGATCCACAAAGTGGATTGAGGGTCAAGCCCTGAAAAACGCGATAGGATACCTTTTCCGGTAAAAATGCTGTGAGTGTGTCAGAGCATAGGCCATCAGGCGTGGTAAGGACCGCTGTATAGTCGCCTGATACACCGGTGATGATTGTACTGGTGTTTGATAATCCCGAATTCCAATTATAGCTTACTCCCGGGTATGAGGAAAAAACCTGAAGTCCACCGTCATTGCCGCAATTGATCGTGTCGAGAATGATGATTGAATCAATTTGCAAAATCTGGGCTTCCTGTAGAACAGAGGAGAAGTTTTGAGGATTACACCCATTGGCATCTGTAACGGTGATATTGTATGAACCAGGTGCTGCACGCAATAGGCTGCTGTCTGTTTTGGCGGCATTGTTAGACCAGGTATAAGCATAGGGAAGGGTTCCACCGGCAGTGTTAACACTCAGGCTTCCCAGAGTATCAGCACAATTGGGTTGAACTTCATTGAGGCTGGCAACAAACTGGGTAGGTTTGAGGATGTCAATTTTCAGGGTGTCAATGCACTGTCCACTGTTGTCTTTGATCTCAAAATAATAAATGCCTTCATTGAGGCTTTGTTTGATCAGATTGCCTCCCTTATTGTCTCTCATGATGTATGCGGGGTCGTTTTCCTTCCAGTGATTCGTAATTCTTGGAGTAAATGCTCCGTAGATGGAATAAACCCTTTGATCCACATCAATGGGATTGGATTCTTCAAAACATTTGAATGAAAAAGTATCTCTCAGCGTGTAAATCGAATCAAGCTTAAAAACACTTTTGCCAAAATCATCCAGCAAAGGAACAGTAAGTCGACAATTGTTGGCGTCATACACGTATAGGTTGGAATTGGCGCTCAATCTGTTGATGGTGGCCTTATTTGAGTCCATGTCCCTTCTTAGCCCATCTCTAAAGTAAATATAAGGTCCGGTAGAAGCCGTACTTGGTGTACCCCCGCTGACTTCAATTTCTGCAATACCGTTGGTAGATGATTCACATGGAAGAAAACCTTCAAGCTTTTCCAACTTTAATTCCGGGGGCGATACCAAAACAATGGTGTCAGTCATACGACATTTGTTTTGATCTGTGACGGTCACCATGTAAGTTCCTTCTATTAGGCCATAAATAGAGTCATTGATTTCGTTGTTGGACCATGCATATGAATAAGAATCTTCATTAACTGCATTACCTCCAATAGCACTCACTGCAATCGAGCCAAGTGAGGAAGCATTTTGATTGGCTCTTGCGCATTTGGGGTTGTAAATCCTGGTATCAATAATGAATGGTTCACTGATCGAAATAGCAACGTTTTTGGACCTCGTGGCTCCAGTTGCGTCTGTAACAACCACCGTCAGCAATTCTTCTTTCAAGTTGTTGATCTGAACTTCACCTGTTATGCCCGAACCACTTGTAGAAAAACCCATATCACCGGTTATTGTGTAGGAATAGGGCCCCGTGCCTCCGACAAAGTTCAAATACAATATGCCATTGTTGGTATTCCCCAGGGTAACATCGCAGTGACCTTCGACAATGCTTAGCGCATTGTTTTGTGGATCTATTGTGAATCTGCAAAAGTCAAATACCATAGAGTCGCCGGGAATGTAAAGCGTATTGCCCGGATTGTTGATGTCTCTGACGCCTATACTGGCAAAATCCATATCGGGTATCAAATTAAATTGCTCGCCAATGTCTCCGAGGGTACCACACAAAGTGATCAAAGTGTCTCCCTTCTGGAGGTCAACTCCTGAAGTTTTGAAATAGACGTATGATAAAAAGTTATCTACATAGGAAAAATCACAATTGTTGAGATCTGAGCAACTGATTTCAAGGGGATTCTTTGATGGGACAATCAATTCTTCCAGTGTAAAAACGTTGGGGTTGATCTTAAACTTGAGCTGCATGGCGTCCAAATTTGCGATATTTTCTACCAAAATCGGGATGCAGACTCTGGTTCCACTTTCCTTGATTGAGGGGCATTCAGTATAAAATCGGGGATTTTGTCCCATGGCATGTAATGCTGCCATAAATACAAAAAATATTACTACAAACCCTCTGATAACCAATGACTTGGACTTCATAGATAATGTTGCTACAGGAATTAAGTTTAAAAATTTAAGTCGCAAAAGTATGTTTTTTATACCAATGCAATACTTTGGTCATTGACAATTGCTTAGAAAAAAACGACGAGATCTGCCAGCATATTGCAAAGGTAAATGCCGACCTTTGTTTTCTCAAACATTTGGGCCTTCAAATTATTAACACCTCGGTATCAGGCTTCATGGATGACTACCTAAAATACTGATAATGAGTTCTATACAAATGTAAAGAAAGTGTGTTAAATTTTTGAAATGACAATTTGGTGACTTAAATTACAAAGCCGTTGATGCGATATTTTTCGCGCATGATGGTTTTGAAGTCAAAAGCTTCCTGATGTGAATTGTATTCTCCAAGCAGGACTTTGAAGTGTGGTTTTTCATTTTTTTCTTCCTGAAGTATGATGATGGGTTCAGTGAATTGTGTGTTGAGATCATGTACCAATCTGATCGCACCGTCATAGGAAGAAAAAACGCCAACTTGTATGCGGTAAAGGCTTCTTACCGGCATCACAAGGTCTTCTTTTTTCAGTGTTTCAGGACCTGCCGGACTGCTGTAGACTTTATCTTTCCTCAAGTGAGCCATCAATGCTTTGGGGTTGGTATTGGAATTTATTTTTTTCCTGGCGAGGCTGGTGCCTGGAGATTGTAGTACGTCGTACAAGCGTTCTGCACCGATGCTTTCTTCTATTCGATCAATGACTCTGTGGCGGTTGTCGATGATGAGTAAAGTAGGAAGAAACTTGATCTCAAATTTTTCTTTGAGACGAAGGCCCTGGATGTCATCTATATTTATTTTTAAGGCAATAAAATTTGATTCTATTATAGCTATGACCTTCTCGTCCTGGAAGGTGGTTTCTTCCATCCATTTGCAAGGACTGCACCATTCGGCGTAAAAGTTGATCAATATAGGTTTGCCGGTGGCTGAAGCCTTTTTTACGGCTTCATCAAAGTCATTTGAATTGAATGGTGAATTTCCAGCATTCAAATCGCAGCTCAAAAGAATATTACAGCATAGCACAATAATGAAAATACTCTTCGGAAATAGAATTGTCCAATTCCATGCTGCAAAAATGAACCATCTCATCGTTACAAATACTCGTTGGAGGTACCACTCCAACTGCGTTTTGCGCCTCGATCTGTTCCATTTTTTCATCACATGTAAAATGGACATTCCATATTCCGAAGAGTATATCAGTCTGCTTGTTGTCATTTTATCATCCATATTAATGGTGGTGAGGTAATGAAATAAATTTCATTGGGATGCCCTCTAGTCTGATCTGCATGATGTCTTGCATTTTTCAGACCCATGCAAATATTTTTGATGATTATGAATTATATTAAATTATTGTATTATTCATTAATTCATAACAATCAATATATTATATAATACAAATCCTGTACCAAATTTTGTGATAGCTTGAGAATGATTGCGATTGATCATCATTTTTTTGAATAAAAAGAACAGGACGGCACAACCACGTTGAGCGTCGAATGGAAAATTTTTCCAGAAGTAATAAGCTTATTTCTTTTGGTGGAGGTCTAGAAACTCCTTGACTTTAATGGCTTCCGATGGCTTCATCCTACCCGAAAGTACAAGTCTGATTTCTCTTCTGCGGACTGCACCGGTATAGAGATTTTCTTCCTGTTCGGTGATTGGCAGCACTTCCGGAACTTTAGTTGGGCGCATTGATGTAGGTTCCAGCGCTACAAAAGTGAAATAGGCGTGGTTGCTTTTGGTGTTTTTTTTGTGCACGATATCATGAATAAATACTTCGATGAATACTTCTATGGATGTATTGAAAGCTCTTGTGACAACAGCTTCCAAAGTAATGATGTCGCCCAGCCTTATGGGATGCTCGAAAGAAACATTGTCAACTGATGCAGTAACCACATAGTTTTCTGCGTGCCGCCCGGCACAGATTGCTCCTGCAACGTCCATCCACTTCATCAGGATTCCTCCCATGAGATTACCAAAGGTATTGGTATCAGGGGGCATGACCATTTCTGTCATTATGGTTTTTGATTCAGAGACTTTTTTAGCTTCCATAAAGATGTTCTTATGTATTGATGTGTGTGGATAAAATTTTATTGGCAACTTTAAAACCATAGACGTCCTCAAAATGGTCCAGCATTTTCATGATGACTTCGTCTATGTCTACCTCTGTGCCTAATTCTGCTGCAAGAGATGTGACTGATTTGTCTTCTTCACTGATGCCGCAAGGAACAATCTTATCAAAATAGGTAAGGTCTGTATTGACATTGAATGCCAAGCCGTGCATGGTAACCCATCGGGACATGTGTACACCAATGGCACAAATTTTCCGGAGATTGCCCTCTTCCCCCAGCCAAACGCCGGTATAATCTTTGATCCTGAAGCCATGCAGATCATAATCAGCGATGGTGCGAATGATTACTTCCTCAAGATTGCGCACATAGAGATGTACATCGGTTACAAATTCTTCGAGATCCAAAATGGGGTAGGCTGTGATCTGTCCGGGGCCATGATAAGTGATATCTCCACCTCGATTGATTTTGAAAAATTCGATTTGATTACCGGCTAATTCTTCATCTGTGAGCAGGAGGTGATCCATACTCCCACTTTTTCCAAGTGTATAGACGGGATTGTGTTCACACACCAGGATATAGTGGTGCTCTTGTCTGAAATCTGTTATTCCTGCAGCTTTAGCCAGCCTCCTTTTGGTGATCAGTTCGTTTTGAAGGACAGACTGGTATTGCCATACTTCCTCATATTTTTTATAAAGTATCCTTTCGAAATGTACATTGGTCTGGTTGGCCGTCATATATCTTCCTTTAAAGGAATGAAAATTTTGATGTAAAAGTACAACATTAAAATATATACCTTTTGGAAAACCCTTGCACTGATGCCCGCATGTTTAAAATGGACAATGCATTTTCCAATAAGTATAACAAAATGCCTTCCAAAAAGATCGATGATCCATTTTTGAGCGCTAAAGTGCTGAAATTCAAATAGGTCAAGGCTTTGATTATAAAAATTTGTGATTAAATCGTTATTATTGTATTCTGTGTATTGTTCTAAAAATCTAAATACTCCAAAAGATGGGCAACAAATACCTGATTCTCCTTTTTTTAGCTTCTTTTTATTTGCAAAACCTTGCAGCTCAAAAGCTTGCACCAGATTTTACCGCAACCGATACCAAAGGAAATGTACATCGCCTGTATGACGATTATCTTTCTCAAAACAAAATTGTCGTCGTCCACCTCTTTTTTGTGAATTGTCCACCTTGCAATCAGATAGCAAGGAATGTAGAGAAAGTTTATCAAAACTTTGGAGCAGGAAAAGACAAGGTGCAGTTTTTGGAATTTTCGATTATGGCGGGTGACTCCAATGCAGATATCGAAGGATATAAGTCCAAGCATGATCTGACATTCCCTTCATTTGGATATGCCGGAAAATCTGATGATGTATTTTCTAAATACACGGACCCCGATGTAGGCTCATACTCTGGAACTCCACATTTTACCATCGTAAAACCGGATGGAACCTATGTGTATGATGTGCTTTTTGCCAATCTTGCCAGTGAACTTGAATTGGCCGTTGCTGACATCAAAGGACCTCCCACCAACAACATCACCATCAATTATGCCACTGTCACCAATGGTTTACCTGATCAATCTGCATTTTATCTACGTTCTAAATCGGATTCAACATATAAAAAATTGGTTGTCTCAGATACGACTTCCGGTTTGAGGATCAAATATCCGTCAGAGCAATATCCACAAACACAAGAGCCCTACATCAGTTATGAATCATCAACAACTGTAAACCCTGCTAAAATTGACGTCAATGATTTGGTTTCTATGCGCAGGCACATCCTTCGACTCAGGGAACTTGAAGGAGTAGGTCTGATTACAGGAGATGTGACACAAGACGGAAAAATTGACGTGAGTGACATCGTTGAAGTCAGGAAAGTGATCCTGAGATTACAAACTAAATGGTCCAGTGGAGCTCAGGCCTATGTCATGGTACCATCCGAATTACCGATTGAAGTAGACGAAGCTGGTGGTAAGCAGATTGAATTCAATCCTGTGATCGCCATATTGGGAAATGTGTTTGAGTAAGAAAAATTTTGCATCCAAACTAAAGACGGAGTCGGCATGATGATCATGAAATTGGCATCACCAACATGCATATGTGTTTGTGCTCATGCAGAAGGTGCAATTAAACTTTGAACACGTGTCCCAAGGTCCCATTCAAAAAAAAACTAAAACCTAATACCCACCACCTAATACCTAAAAAGCAATAACTTAATTAGAATCCACCTGCACAGCATCCGTAATTTTAAACATCAATCTGTTGATGTCGCTGTCGTTGAGGTGGAGTTTACCTTTCAGCACGATGGACTCTGCAGTAAATTTGATGGGCTCTTTCGCTTCTACTTCCATAACCGTTTCCGGGCCGGCTCCTCCGCAGAAAAAGCACTGGCTGTAAGGAAAAGCAGAATAGACAAACTCTTTGTGAGACTTGTATCCATCAGTAGGTATAATATAGCCTTTGACAGTAATGGTCTTGCCTTCCATCGACTTTATGGCTTCACTGAAAACCGGCTTATCTATTTTAAAGCCCATAACAGCGTCGTACTGTTTGGTATATGAGATTTTCGCGAGTGTTTTCCAAATTTCTGATTGGCCGTTCAAGCTCGTTGAAGTGGCAACAAAACAGAGGACAATAACGGCGATGGCAAAGATTTGTTTCATGCATTTATTTTTTAATCAAGACTGCGTCTGTCAGTGTGTAAAGTAATTCATTGGGGTTGGTGGGATTGATGGAAAGTACACCTTTGACGGTGATTTTTTCTTCAGTGTAAGGTACTTTGATGTTGTCTTTCATAAAGACCTGCATGGCAGATTCCGGTCCTGCTTTGCCACAAAAAAAACACATGCTTTGGGGATATCTTGAAAGCATGAAATGGCTCTGGGCAGTTTTTGCTGTCAGTGCGATGTAATAACCTTCCACCTCAATCACCTTGCCATTGAGCGCCATTGTCAGGGGCGAAACAGTAGGAATCATGACTTCCATGCCAAACTCCGGTTGGAATTTTTTTTCGATTTCAACCATAGATAAAGTGCCCCATGCATCATTCTGTGCAGACAAAAAATGTGGTCCTGATAAAATCAGGAAGAAAAAAAATGATATGACTGAAAGGCTATTTTTCAATTTCACGCTAAGGTACACTTATATGATGTGAAATGTAAAAATGGCGATTATGGTTCTAAATCCCGGAGATAAAAGGCTGAATTAACAATAATTTATCAGGCAGAGTATTTTTTGCCCCGGCATCTAAAAGATGAACAAACAATGCAAGCGAGCGAGGAAAATAATGTTGTTCATTATGAAGATGTAGCATTTGAACCAATGGCCTTATATATAGCCTCGGTCCTGCTGTTGACGTCTAGCTTAGTAAAGAGATTTTTGAGATGGAATTTGACTGTATTTACGGATATGAAATGTTTCTCAGCAATCTCTGTATTGTTCAAACCTTTTGTAAGGTCAATGAGTAATTCGTACTCTTTTGGTGATAAAGCTTCTGTTGCAAGCATATTGACTTTTTCCTGGGTGATGTCAAAGCTGCTGTTTTCCTGCTCGAAACGGTAGAGGGCCATTTCTATTGAAGTAAGAAGGTCTTTCTCGGTAAAAGGTTTTACAATGTATCCATAAGGCATGGTCAATTTTGCTTTTTCAAGTGTATATCTGTCCGACAGAGAGGTTAGGTAAATGAAGGGTATTTTTTTCTTTTTTTGAATGAGGCTGATGACATCGATGCCGTCCATACTTCCCTTGATATTGATGTCACAAAGGATGAGATCAGGCGTATTAAAGCTCAAAAATTCGACTGCTTTATCGCTTGATTTGGTCATGCCCATGGGGTGATACCCCAATTTGGTAATTTTAGATGCGATGTCTTTGGCTATGATGACCTCGTCTTCAATGATATAAATGTTAACGTTGGTATTGCTCATGCAGCAATTTTCTGATAGTCTTTGATACAAATTTTAACGGAAAATCCATGGACAAAGTCTGTAATCATTTCAGCATCCAGCTGATCCCTGAAAGCTTCGATGAGTTTGTACCCAAAAGATTGATTAAGCTTATCCAGGTCTTCATCCTTAAGGCCAACACCGTTGTCTTTGACTGTGAGTTCCAGTTGGTGATTGACCTCTTTGAGTGTCAAAAAAATGTCGCCTTCAGTGCCCTCAGGGAAAGCATGTTTCAAGGTATTGGAGATGAGTTCATTGACAATCAAACCCAGTGGAATCATGGTGTCAACGTCTATAATGATAGGATCAATTTCTGTGTGTAGAGTGATCTTCTCATCATTGATATTGTATGAATTGAATAAGTTTTGAGTCAGTTTCCCAAAATATTCGGCAGTGTTGATACCTGTCAGGTGTTCTTCCTGGTACAGATTCTGATGAATGAGGGCCATAGATTGTACCCTGTGTTCTCCTTTATGAAGAGCACTTTTTGCAGTAGGGTCGAGTACATGATCTGACTGCAGACTCAGAAGAGAGCTGATGAATTGCATATTGTTTTTGACGCGGTGGTGGATTTCCCGAAGTAGGATGTCTTTTTCATGTAAAGCCTTGGAAATGATGGTGTTCTGATGTCGGATGGTTTTATTTAATGAAAACAGATAATAGGCCAATGCCAGGAAGACCAATATGCCGAAAAGGGCTGCGAACAAGGATTTTCGTGAGTTAGATAGTCTAATTTGAGCAATCTCGTTTTTTGAATTGAGTTCTGCAATTTGCGCTTCTTTTTCTGCTGTTTCATATTTTTCAAGAGCGTCAACGAGGCTTTGATTTTGTTGTTGCTGAAAAAGTGTGTCCTTGATGATGCTGTATTCTTTATATATGCGCAATGCTTCTTTGTTGTTTCCCTGCTTTTCTCTGACACTGGCCAGACCTTCCAGGGATACTTTGAGTTGCTCGGTATGATTCAATTTTTGGGCTATTTCTATGCTACGCTCGAATGCTTTAGCTGATTGATCGAGATGATTGAGTCGTAGATGCGCAGTGCCCAGACCTCCTTCAGATGCAGCATGAAGGAGTTTGTTTTGTTCAAGGGGTACCAACTTCATAGCACTTTGATAATAGGGGATAGAATTGGTAAACTTTTCTTGTTCGATCATCAGGTTGCCCACGTTGAGACTTGTGATGCCTTCATAAAGAGAAAGGTTTAGTTTCTTGTAAAATTCGAGGGATTTTATCAATGATTCGCTGGCAACATCATAATCTTTGATGTTCATGCTGATGATGCCAATGTTGTTGTAAGTGTGTGCGATCCAGAGGTCATCTTTTTGATCAAGATAATAATCCAAAGCTTTACGGAAATAACTGATGCTTCTTTGGTTATCTCCTGATGTTACAAGACTTCCGCCTATATTGTTATTTATTTTTGCAATAAATCTGGCACTGTCCAATTCTTCGAAGATTTTCAATGCCTCGATGTATTTTTTGACAGACTCATCAAACTTTTTCTGACTAAAAAGGCTCATGCCTTCAGCATTGAGCATCATTCCCTGGATGACTCTATCCTGATTGTTGGCGCCAATTTCTTTCATTTTATCGACAACAAGAATGGTCTGATCAGGAGAAGTATACAATAAGCTCTCAACTTTCAAGGACAATGCCATCATTTTTTCGGCCGTACCTGGCAGAGTATCAACATATGTCAAATCAAGCGTTTGTGACTGAATAGACTGAATAAAGAGTATAGATAAATAAAAAATCGATGAAAATCTTTTGATAGTCATGAATCCGCTCAATTGTTATTATGGTTCTAAGGTAATCATTTTTAAGCTTCTACTCAAAATTCATCAAGGCCAAAACTATCCAAAAGTGTAGGTCGAATGGACAGCGAGGTCAATAGTTTTGTGGATAAACCTTTTAAAGGCCATGATTTACAAAATTTTATACTTTTTTTTATTTCTTCTTTTTACCCAAACGATCCAAGCTCAGCTATTCGGACACAATGCAATAACGGTTTATGGGGGATCATCATCCAATGTAAAGCTTGATGGTGCTATAGCTATGGGCGAAGTTTTTACCGGATCCGTTTCAAGTAGACCATATGCAAGTTTGGGCATCATATCTCTGGCTGGAAATAAGTTAACAACTTCCTTTGAAGAAGATGAATGGATAAAATTTGTCACATACCCAAATCCGGCAATGGACTTCATCATTATAGAAAGCCCAAAACTTATTCAAACAGTGTTTTTATTTGATACTGAGGGAAGGATGGTCTTGAGAAATAATGATGGCCAGGGAAAAGTGGATGTGCATGATCTGAAGACCGGAACTTATCTCATCAGACTTATCACAAAAGACAGCAAAGCATACAACTTAGGCTGGCTGACAAAAATTCAATAATAAAAATCCTAAATAATTAAGATGAAAAAAATAATACTCACAATTTGTTTGATTGCTCTGATTGCCGGTTTTGCTAATGCTCAGGGTGCATCAAAGATCAATTATCAGGCACTGATTAAAGACAAAGATGGAAACCCTCTGAGCAATAAGAGTGTCCAGGTCACAGTAAGTTTTGAAGTTGGAGGTGAAACTTTCAACCAGTCTGTTGATGTGGTCACCGATGAGTTTGGAATAGTCAACTACCAGGTTGGCGGAGAGGATCTTGCTAAAATGAATTGGAAAGCCGGAGAGGGAACGATGAGTACAAGCATCAACACCGGAGATGGAAATCTCGACTTCGGTACAAAATCCATTTCAGCAGTTCCTTTCGCATTTTATGCGATGAATTCAGGATCCTCTGTACCAGGCCCACCTCCTGCACATCAGTGGGAAGGCACCAAGGTCAGGTTTGAAAATCCGGACGGGAGCTTTGGGCCATGGATCGATCTAAAAGGACCTCAGGGCAATAGCGTTACGGTGGTAGGTTCAGTAGCTACGGTAGGAGATTTACCATCATCGTACAATGGAAACATTGGAGACATGTACATTGTAACCGGTACAGGGTCAGGCCATGTTTGGGACGGGAGCAAGTGGATCAATGTAGGCGCTGTCCAGGGCCCTAAAGGAGATAAAGGCGACAAGGGTGACAAAGGAGATAAAGGTGAAAAAGGAGAGCAAGGGTCAAAAGGTGACAAAGGTGACAATGGTTCACAAGGCATACAAGGTATACAGGGGCTGAAAGGAGATAAGGGTGATAAAGGAGAGAAAGGCGATATTGGCGCACAAGGTTTGCCCGGGAAAGATGGTGCAGGTGTAACCATCGTGGGTTCTGTAAATGGTCAAGGCAACTTGAATCCCAATTACCAGGGCAACATAGGAGATATGTTTATAGACCAGGTCAATGGAACCGGCTATGTTTGGGATGGTACAAAATGGAATGCTATAGGTCAAATCCAGGGCCCTGCAGGACAGCAAGGTCTAAAAGGCGACAAAGGTGATAAAGGGGACCAGGGTTTGAAGGGCGACAAAGGCGATAAGGGTGATCAGGGTATTCAGGGACTCCAGGGCATTCAGGGATTGAAAGGCGACAAGGGCGATCAGGGGCAACAGGGTTTGCAAGGCCTCCAGGGCATCCAGGGATTGAAAGGCGACAAAGGGGACAAAGGAGATCAAGGTTTGCAGGGCCTTCCAGGTACGTATACGGCAGGGATCGGAATTCAAATCAGCAATGGGACCATCAGCAATAATGGAGATACAAATCCTGGAGATGATGTTACCAACGCAAGTGCTGCCTCTGGCGATATAAGTGGGACATTTGGGAATTTAAGGGTGATAGGAATTGAAGGTAAACCAGTTTCAGGGATTTTTGTAACGGATAACGTTTTGAAGTATACGGGGAATGCGTGGGTAGGAGCTCCTAATGATTTTGACAACACCAACGAAATTCAGGTCATCCAAAGTCAGGGTACAAACATTTTCTTATCAGGATCAACCAACACGAAAGTCGACCTTGCCAACATTCCGGGTCTGGGGACGCAATGGGTGAACAGTGGCAGTGACATTTATTATGCTGCCGGAAAGGTGGGTGTTGGAACGGGAGCCAATAGAATAGAATTGAAGAATTCTGCAGAAATAGGCTTTTTTCAGGGAGGCAGTGAGCGACTAAGAATTAATGGCCTCAACGGGGGAACGTTTGTGAATGGATCTACAACTATCGACAATGATGGCGTAAAAATAGTGAATAAGTTGGCAGTAGGATCTTCTTCAGTGAGCGGATCTGCCCAGGCCTTTATACAATCATCCTCAATAACAC
>JAGQWX010000027.1 GCA_020436935.1 Saprospiraceae bacterium | reverse complement strand
TTTTTGATTATTTTTGATACACGTTGTCGCCTATGATTTTTTGTTTTTCGAGTTTACACAATTTACTTTACAATCTCATAGTGAATGGCATGATCACAATGTTTCACTTAGCTTGACATCCTTTTCAAGCTTTGGTCTCCATTTATCCTGATTCAAAATTGTATCGCTTATCTTTTCATGAAAATAGACCTGATACCAGGTTGTCTTTTTGAAATCACAAACTTTTTGATACACCATTTCAGAATGGATCATCAACTTCATGAAAAACTCATCTTGTGGTGTTCTATGGTTGTTTAAAAGTTGACTTAGCCTGACTGGAGTGATATTGATATCTTGAGCGAAACCATTTCGTGTGGTATATATAGCATCAATATATGTCTTTAAGAACCTGGAAAATTGGTTTTGATGATCATGGATCGGCTGTCTAATATATTCTTCCATTTGCAATTTCAATTGCATAAGCTTAGCCCTAATAATTTGGTCCTTTGTCAGGTTTTTCATTCTATTCAACCTCGCTTCCATTAAAGCAGAGGCCTCTGCGGCATATTCATTTTTGGAAGTATATCTTGAATCCAGACCAAATTCAGCATCTTTTTGATCTTTCTTGCTCTGATTTTTATTCATTATCGTAATGATTAATTAAGTCAATAATTTCCGGCACTTCAATGCTTAAGGTCATACCTGTAGCCCTCATATTGTACTTTTCAATATAATGTAAAGCAAGTTGAGTTTTTGGCCTTAATGAAACACACGCAAATTCCCCAAAGTCAGCTACTGCAATTTTCGCCGCAAAAGCGATCAAGTTCCCTGTAATCAAGTCATACTTTTTGAATCTCCCCATGTTTTCCTTTGAAACTGTTAGCAATCTGATATGAACTCTCCATTCTTCTGGAATCCTTTGTATGGAAATAAGCCCCAAAATATCATTGGTAGCGAAAATCTTCAATTTGAAGACTTCAAATTCTTTTTCGATTTTCCAATCAAAGAAATAACGAGACTTGCTTAATGATTTGTAGTCTTCATCTTCCAAAGATAAAATTTCAATGTTGTGTTTATAATTGGTAGATGTTTCTACTATATACATACACCAAAAATAGCAAATAAGTTTACAAAAAATGGAAACTTTTACCCCAAAGTATACAAATATTGGAAACTAGCTTTTAATGGCTTCCTATTCCCCCCTATTCTCCCTCCTCACCAGGATTCAACTTCGCATACACATCCAGACTTATATATCTTCCATTTTTGATTTCATAGTCTCTGAGTGTTCCCTCATATGTGAAATCAAGCTTTTTCATGGCATTTTTGCAATTCATATTATCGCTTTCGACGAGTCCTTCAATCCGATGCAGGCCCATTTCTTCAAAGCCATATTTGCAGATAATGGGCAAAATTTTTCCCATGATACCTTTGCCCCAAAACTCTTTCAAAAGCCAGAAACCTATTTCTGCCTTTTTATGCATTTTGCTTACGCCATTAAGCCCTCCGGCACCGTAAAAAGTAGTATTATCGAGAGAACAAATGGCCCACCATATCCCTGTACCCTCTTTTTCAAGATCCTCAAAAAATTTCATCTGCTCTTTCGTTTCCTCCAGAGTCTGATAACTGACCCCATAATATTTGATGATGTCGGGATCTGAAAGTCCTTTATAAACAGATTCCAGGTCATTTTCTTCAAACTGTCTCAGCAGAAGTCTTCCTGTAGTTATTTGTGGAAACTTGGATGAATGCATGGTATTTAGTCCTTAAATGGTCATATTATAAGCCTCAATTTTAGGTAAAAAGATGCACAAAAAATACTTTTTTGGTTGGCTTTGATACCTGATTTATAAAACAACCTTCAAGATGATTCAGTATTTCATGTGTTCAAATCAAACACTCTTTGGAACACCTTTTATTAGTAAAAAATCCTTTCAATAAAAAAGCCCGCTTTCACCTTCTCGAGGCAAAAGCGGGCCGCTATTCATTTGGAAAAGTACTATTCCTCTTCTTCTTTCTTACCTCTAATTTCGTCTACCTTTTCTTCGACTTTGTCTTTGATCTCTTCGACCTTGTCCTCGACTCTATCTTTGATTTCCTCGACCTTGTCACCAATAATCGATGACACTTCTTTGGCCTTTTCCTGCAAAGACTCCATCAGGTCTTCCAGCTTATCGTCCATGCCCTCGGTTTTTTCTTCGATGGCATCAGCGATGTCTTCGAGCTTGTCCTCAGCTACTTCTGCAACAGCTTTCACAGTGTCGATGGCATCCTCAATGGTTTCGCTGACCGCTGTAGCAATGCTGGCGAGCATGCCTTTTGCTGTAGACTTGGATTCATTGATTTCACTTGCTGCTGTTTCCAACTTCTCTGCAAGATCTTCTCTTGTACCTTCAGCGGATTTTATCTCATCAGCAATCTTGGCCTTGACCTGCTCCTTGGCTTCGTCTTTTTGCTCTTTTTTCTTCAGACGTTCCAGCTTGGACTCGAGCATTTCTCTCGTCTTGTACATATCGTCGAGCTTCTCCTGCTTGGATTTGATCCTCTCCTCAACCATTTTGAGTTTGGCCTGTCTCAATTGCATTTCGAGCTGACCTTCGCTTTGATTGATCCTTTTATTCTGGAAACTGATCTCGTGCTCGTCTTTTTTGACCGAACCTTCCATCTTTTTGATGGCTCCAATCAGACCGTCATAACGGCTTTGCAGTCTTGAACTTTCATTGAATTTTCTGTCATCCTTACGCTCTTCCGGCTTATAACTTTTCAGAGCTTTGAAAGCTGCATCGATTTTGGCCCATACCTTGTTCTTGTCGCCTCTTGTCATTTCGGCGTCATAGTACTTTTTCTGAAGTGCTTTCAGATCTTCAAACAATGGTTTTACGCCCAGGCCTTTGGATATTTTGTCTTCTATTTCAGTGAGTTCTGCCTGCAATTGGGTGGCGATGACAGAGGACTGGCTTTCGAATTGGCGCTGAACTTCTTTCTTCAGCTCTTTCAGTTTTTCAAACAGGATGTTGGTCCTTTCTTTGAGAATTGTACTGTGTTCTTTGAAAAGGGTGTGTTCCTTGATTTGGTCAGAAACTTTAGACCAGAATTCTACCAGATCACCCCATGCATTTTCGCTGTATTCAGAAAGGCTATCGACCTTTTCTTTGAGCTCATCGAGTTCACCTTTGTAGGTATCATACAGTTTTGAAGACAATACCACAAAATGCCACTCTGCCTGTGCTCTGGTGATCAGATCTGTCCTGTCGGTCTTGAGATCGTCGGGAAGCAAGCTGTCAGAAATGGACAGCGGTCTTTCTATGGTCTGATATCCGGCTGGAAATGGGATATCGACATTCTCTCTCCACTTGTCCAGCAGGCTTTGATAAAATTCTTCTGTGGCGACTTCCTGGGGGAATACATGGATCTTGATTTTATTGTCTTTTTCCAATAATTCAATGGCCATCAAGACCTTCTCATTTGAGGCATTTTCACCCCAAAGTACAATTTTCGTTTTCATACCTGAACGTTCGTTTTCAACAATTACCTGTGTAAGCTATGGTTTCATTTATCATTGAAGGGTTATTTACTAACCGATCAATTGATTGTCATGCAAATATTTCACTATCTGGACAGCATTTGTTGCAGCACCTTTTCTGAGGTTATCAGCAACGACCCAAAGGTTGAGGGCGTTTGCTTTTGACTCGTCTCTTCTGATGCGGCCTACAAAGACTTCGTTCTTGTGTCTAGAATATAACGGCATAGGGTACTCAAATGCTGCGATGTCATTCTGAACTACTACTCCCGGAGTCTGTGCCAATTCACTGATCACATCATTCAACTCAAAAGCTTGGGCAAATTCCACATTGATGGACTCGGAGTGACCACCATTCACGGGGACCCTGACAGCTGTTGCCGTTACTGCTATATTGTTGTCTCTGAGAATTTTTTTCGTCTCATTGACCAGTTTCATTTCTTCCTTGGTGTATCCATTGTCCAGGAATACATCACATTGAGGAATGCAATTTTCAAAAATCTGATAATGGTAGGCCATTTCTGATTTCTCTGGAGATTTGCCGTCTCTTTCTGCCTCATACTGTGCAACTGCCTTGGCACCTGTACCAGTGAATGACTGATAAGTAGAAATCACCAACCTGTTGATGCCATATCTTTTGTGTAATCTGCTCAATGCAAGCACCATCTGTATGGTACTGCAATTGGGGTTGGCGATGATTTTATCTTCTTTGGTCAAAATATCGGCATTGATTTCAGGAACACAAAGCACTTTATTTGGATCCATTCTCCATGCAGATGAGTTATCCACGACTGTGGTTCCAACCGCAGCAAACTTTGGCGCCCATTCAAGTGAGACACTTCCACCTGCAGAGAAAATAGCCACATCCGGAGCAGCATCAACTGCATCCTGAAGACCGATTATCGTATATTCTTTATCCTTGTATTTAATCTTCTTGCCTACTGATTTTTCACTTGCAACAGGAATATATTCACTGATTGGAAGGTTCATTTCTTCCAAAACCTGGTTCATTACTGTACCAACAAGACCCGTAACACCAACGACCGCTAAACGCATAGTTTGACTTTGTTAAATTAAATTATGATTAAATGTTTTTCTTATCTCTTTGAAAACAAGCAACTTGAATATGCCTTTTCTAAAAAGTGGTGCAAATATATAGCTATGTTTCAATTGCTTCGTAATTTTAATCCATGAGGCCTGGAATTTTGTTGATTTTTACACTTTTCTGTACATCTGTGATTTGTCAATTTACAGAAAATTTTGACGATGGGAACATTACCAACGGACCTGTCTGGTCAGGCAATGTTGCTCATTTCATCGTCAATGCGGAAGGCAGCTTACAGCTGCAAGCTCCTGCTGCAGGGGAAAGCATGCTGCACACACAGGCATCTTTTCCTGATAGTTTTATTTTTGAAATCAAAAACACGCTCGATTTTTCTCCGAGTGCTTCCAATCTGTCCAGGATCTATTTTTTACTGGATCAAAGTGATCTTTCAAAAGCCAATGGATACTACTTCAACTTTGGTGAGAATGGAAGTACGGACGCGATAAGGCTTTATGAATTGACCAATGGATCTTCAAACCTACTCGCTTCCGGGCCATCGGGAGCTATTTCCCTCAATAGCAATCCCATCCATTTGAGGATGGAGTATGCATCAGACAGAAAGCTCATAGTTTCGGCTGACATTGGAGAAACGGGCAATTTTATTCCTCAGTTTGAAATTACACGGAGTCTGAAATTCACTCCGACTCCACTGCTGCTCTTCCAATGCATTTACACAGCCTCAAGAACAGATAAGTTTACTTTCGACGACATCAGCATTACCGCATACGCGCCTGATACCAGTCCTCCTACCCTTTCATCTTCAAGCATCAACGAAGAGGGCAATCAGATCACCCTGGTATTTTCTGAAAAGTTGAATGGCAGTGATATCACAGCTTCCAACTTCAAAATAGTCCCAGCAGATGTGAGCGTCTCTAATGCGGCATTTCAGTCCGGAGCAGAAAACATCGTTGTACTCACTTTGAACCAGGCCATCCAATCGAATAAAGATTATACAGTTGAGGTGGTCAGCATCAGCGATACCAGGGGAAATACCTCCAACAACATCATCAGCAATCCGCTGAGAATTTTTGCTAAACCAGGCCCAGGTACGATACTCCTATCTGAAATTCTATTTGACCCTGTAAGTGGGGGATCTGATTTTTTAGAATTGTACAACCGTTCTGAAGAGCCCATTAATCTAAAGGGACTGGTCGTCCGGAATGAATCCAACAACAATTCTAAATCGATTGAAACCGATCTCATCATTGCAGCAAATGGCTACCTGGCATTGACACCCGATCCTAATCAGGTGGCCGCGCAATACCAGGTCCCTGCAGGCGCGGCAATCAGCTTCTTTGAGCTTCCGGCATTCAACAATTCCGATGGCCATCCTTCCATTTATTACCCGGCGGATATTTTATTGGATGAATTTTCTTACGACGAAGATTTTCACAACCCGCTCATCGATGACAATGAAGGGGTAAGCCTGGAGCGCCTTTCTTTTGATTCTCCATTTGGCGATGGCAACTACGGATCTGCAGCTGCAAGTGTTCTGTACGCTACTCCGGGATACCAAAACAGCAACTTTTTAAATGGTGCGGCCATCGGTGACGAGCCCTTTACATTGGTATCAAAAAGACTAAGTCCGGACGGAGATGGAATGGAAGATGAACTATTGATATCCTACAAGTTACCCGAGGCAGGATACCTCCTCAACCTTAAAATTTATGACGCCAATGGCCAACTCATAAAAACTTTAGCCAACAATGAACTTTTGGGAACCTCAGGCTTTATAAAGTGGAACGGCGCCAATGAAGACGGTATGGTCGAGCGTATAGGTGTTTATATACTCAAAGGAACATACCATTCACTAAATGGCTCTACCGAAGAAATAAATAAAACTTGTATCTTAGCTCTCAAATTATAGACAGCCGACCTCAACTCCAAAACAAACATGAGCCCGACCACGAATTATATCAGAAAACTCACGCTAATGCTGCTTTGGCTACTGGCAGTGCTCATCATCGTGGCTCCATATTTTCCCTCTCTTAACCTGGTCACCAATTATACCATCCACTTTATGGGATTGTTCCTTGGTATAGGTTTCATCGGTTATTTTTTAAACAACAGACAGGTTATACTGACTTCATTTGCAATAGCAGCCTTGCTTTGTGTACAACTTAAAAATGAAACTGACACGCCTTTCACATTACAGAAAGACCGCAATGAAAAACAGTTGCACATAGCCCACATCAATCTGGCCAATGTCTCCGATCCTTTCGAACTCATTCCTGCTTTGCTTAAGCTGGACTGCGACCTCATCAGCATTGTCGAACTTACACCTGATTGGGAGCAAATTTTGTTGTCCAGTTTGTCAGAAGACTACCGCTTTCACACAGAAATGGTGCGTATTGACCCATTTGGAAAGGCCATTTTCTCTAAATATCCAATTCTAAAAGTGGATACCATCAGCTTTGAGGAAACGAGCGATTTATTGGTTGAAGTGTTGATTGAAGATCAATCTTACAATATATTCAATACCTACATCGTCCCACCATTGGACAAAACCTCTGAATTGAAGGCAAAAAATCAGCTGAGCAAGCTGACTACGGCACTGCAAGGTGTACCCCACAGCATCGTCCTTGGTGAATACAATATGGTGTATTGGTCAACATTGCTAAAGGATTTTAAAACCAATGCTTTGCTGCAGAGCTCACGCAGGGACATCATACCTTCTTCACTTGATGTACCAAGAGATCATGCTTTCCACTCTGCGGAAATGAAATGCCTTGGCATCAAAGACATCAACCTCAATGACGGCAGCAGGGCGGGTATCCTGGCCAAATACAAACTGAATATGGCTTTTCCCCGCGAAATCGAACCTGTGAAGCTTTCAAAACTCAATTAATGTATTCTTATGCTTGCTGAGAGGCAGTTTTCTTTAAAACATTTTAGTGAATTGTCCACGACCGAACTGTACAGAATTTTGCAGCTCAGGGGTGAGGTTTTCGTTGTAGAACAGAAGTGCAACTACCAGGATCTCGACAATAAAGATCTGGTCGCACATCATTTCTTTTTAATGAATGAACAAGAGTGTTTGGCTTGTTGCAGACTGCTGGCCAAAGGTGTGAGTTACACCGATTATTGCTCTATTGGCAGAGTTGTTTCAAGTCCAAGGGTTAGAGGACAGGCGGTAGGAAAACAAATGATGACGCAGGCCATTGAGGAAATAAAAAAATTATATCCCGGCACGCCAATAAAGATATCCGCTCAGGCTTATCTTCAAAAGTTCTACGAATCTTTCGGATTTGTATGGACAGGAGAAGCTTACCTCGAAGACGACATTCCCCACCTCGGTATGACGATCAAATATTAATCGAGCTTCAACACAACAACGGCCATTGGAGGAATGTCCATCTCTATAGAAAACATCCTGCCATGACTGGTTGTCTTTTGTGATTCGAAGGCAGAAGATTTCAAAAAACCGCTTCCGTAATATTTTTCATCGTCAGAATTGAGTACAATACTCCAGGTGCCCCTTTGAGGTACCCCAATTCTGTACCCCTTCCAGGATTCAGGAGTGAAGTTGCACACCACCAACAAGGCATCGTCGTTATCATTTCCCTTCCTAAGATAAGTAATGATCGACTTCTCATGGTCAGAAAAATCTACCCACTCAAATCCCTTAGGATCGAATTGTAAACTGCTCAGCGCTGTTTCCTCTTTATACAGCTTGTTGAGGTCCTTGACCAGTGTTTGTAATCCTTTGTGAGGCTTATATTCCAGCAGATTCCATTGTATGCTTTCTTTGAAGTTCCACTCATCATACTGACCGATTTCATTGCCCATAAACAACAATTTTGTACCGGGGTGGGTGAACATATAGCTGTACAAGCACCGCAGGTTAGCAAATCTTTGCCATTCATCACCAGGCATACGCTGCATGATCGAACCCTTGCCATGCACCACTTCATCGTGTGACAAAGGCAGGCAAAAGTTTTCAGAGAAAGCGTATACAATACTGAAGGTAATGTTGTTCTGGTGGTATTTTCTAAATATGGGATCTGTTCCAAAGTAATTGAGTGTATCGTGCATCCAGCCCATCATCCATTTCATACCAAAGCCCAGTCCACCCTGGTCAACAGGGTTGGTGACACCGGAAAATGCAGTGCTTTCCTCCGCAATGGTATGCGTACCTTCGTAGTTTGCGTAAATGGCTGCATTAAAATCTTTGATGAAGCTTACTGCAGCAAGATTTTCGTTGCCACCATACTCGTTGGGCTCCCATTCTCCCTGCTCACGGCTATAATCGAGATACAACATACTCGCCACAGCATCTACCCGCAGTGAATCAGCATGGTATTCGCCCATCCAGAACATGGCACTGGAAATTAAAAAGCTTCTTATTTCATTGCGCTCAAAATTGAAAATCAGACTTCGCCAATCAGGGTGATAACCCTTTCTGAGGTCAGGGTGTTCATAAACATGACTTCCATCAAATCTCGCCAACGCAAATGCATCTGAGGGAAAGTGTGCCGGTACCCAGTCGAGAATTACTCCTATGCCTTCCTGATGGAACCTGTCGACCATGTATTTCATATCTTCAGGCGCACCAAAACGACTGGTAGGTGCAAAGAAACCGGTCACTTGATAGCCCCATGAAGGTTCATAGGGATGTTCCATGATGGGTAGCAATTCTACATGCGTAAATCCCATTTCTTTGACGTAGGATACCAATTGATCTGCATGGTCCTGGTAGGTCAAAGACTGGTTGCCTTCCTTTTTCTTCCAGGAACCTAGATGTACCTCATATATTGAATATGGTTTATCTAATTCGTTGTGTGCCTTCCTGGTCTTCATCCACTGACTGTCACCCCATTGGTAATTGCTGTCCCAAACTTTGCTGGCAGTGTGTGGAGGCGTTTCCGTATGTCTGGCATAAGGGTCAGCTTTTTCATAATAACCACCATCCACTGAAGACTTCATTTTGAATTTATAGGCATCTCCCTTTTTGACTCCGGGAATGAACCCTTCCCAAATACCTGAAGAATCAAACCTTACGTGAAGGAAGTGTTTACCGCTGTCCCAATTATTAAAATCTCCAACAACTGCTACACCATCGGCTGCAGGTGCATAAACAGCAAAAAAACATCCTTCTTCTCCATCAAGCGTCATAAGATGAGCGCCCAATTTTTCATATAATTTAAAATGTTTGCCGGCCTTAAATAAATAGATGTCAAATTCTGACATCAGAGAATGTTTCTTCACACTGCTACTGCTCATTCGGTATGGAATTTTAAGCTGTTCGTTTTGGGCCTTTTGACCAGGTTATGCTTTCGGTAAGATATGAATACTGATATGATAAAAGATTGACTCTTTGTAGCAAATCCTGATCATTCAAGTGCCACCTGATCATCTCAATTCTCGATTTCGATGGTGGTGGTAAGGATTTTTGTAAAGTGCTGGAGCTATATTATTTACCCAATCAGTATTACCCTATAACCGCTTATACAATCAAATATAGGCACGTAGCATGACACTACCAAACTATAGTTTTAATATCACAACAGCTCATTGGCAAGATTGGCAAGCTCAGAACGCTCACCTCTTTCCAATTTCACATGGGCAAACAAAGGTTGGCCTTTCAACTTATCTATGATGTATGTGAGGCCATTACTTTTTTCGTCCATGTACGGCGTATCTATCTGATGGATATCTCCTGTAAAAACAATTTTGGTCCCTTCTCCTGCCCTGGTGATGATGGTTTTTATTTCATGGGGGGTAAGGTTTTGGGCTTCATCCACTATGAAAAATACATTGGATAGTGAACGTCCACGGATGAATGTCAGTGCTGTAACCTCTATTTTACCGTCTTTCTGCAACTGCTCAATAGCAACTGACTTTCTCGATGTCTCTTTGTGTTGCTTTTTGATGAACTTGAGGTTGTCCCAAAGAGGCATCATGTATGGAGATATTTTGTCGTCTGCATCCCCGGGCAAAAAACCAATGTCTCTGTTACTCAGTGGAACTATAGGTCTGGACAAAATGATTTGTTCATATTTAGCTATTTGCTCCAAAGCTGCAGCAAGGGCCAATAAAGTCTTTCCGGTACCTGCTACACCCTGCAAAGCCACTAGTTTGATATCTTCATTCAATAAGGCATCGACTGCAAAGGTCTGTTCAGCATTCTTCGGCTTGATACCGTAAGCATAGTTTTTGTCTATTCTTACGATCTCGTCGTTCTTTTGATCATACCTTACCAAAGCTGACTGCGAACAGTTGTTGAGGATATAATACCCATTGGCAATCTTTTTGCCATTGAGGATATTGTTTTCCTTGATGATCTTTTCCTGGTAAATTTTTGCTATCAGATCGCCATCAAGATTATTGAATTCTGTAAATGATTCCGAGACATTCTGTATGTCCTCCACCCTGCCGGTCAGATAATCTTCTGAATCCAGACCGAGCGCTTTTGACTTCAGCCTTAAATTGATGTCTTTGGTGACGAGTACTACCTTGTTGCGCTTATTCTGCGCTTTGAGATCCAGCGCCGAATTGATAATTTTATGATCTGTCTTTCCCTTGCCGTAGATCTTCTCCGCGTTGACTTCCAGTCTGTCATCATCACCGTTGAAAATAGTAAGTTTGCCTTTCTTATCTCCCAGTTCTATCCACTCGTTCAATCCCTTATTCTCAGAAAGTTTGTCCAGCTGCCTTATGACTTCCCTGGCTTCAAAACTCTTCGAGTCATTCCCTATTTTAAAGTTGTCCAATTCTTCGAGGACCGAAATGGGAATCACTACATTGTTGTCCTGAAAATTTAAAATGGCGTTGTGGTCAAACAACAAGACAGAAGTGTCCAGAACATAGAATTTTGGCATAGGTATGTATTTTGGTATTATGAATAAAATTAATATAATAAATCATAATTCCTAATGAACACATTAAATTTTTTATAATTTATTCATGGTCACATGCCTTCATTTACATAACAGAATGAATATCAGTATTATAATACTTTTTATGCTATTATAAAACAAAAGAGGCCTTGCAGTCCAACTGCAAAGCCTCATATTTTTATAAGAAGATAATTGCTTATCCTCCAAAGTCGTCAAACATAATGTGCTCTTGAGGTACTCCAAGTTCATCCAGAGCTTTGAGCACCGATGCATTCATCGCCGGAGGACCGCAGAAATAATATTCTACTTCTTCTGGTTCAGGATGGCTCTTCAGGTATTGTTCCATCAAAACAGGCATGATGAAACCTTTGAATCCGTCTCCAGGAGCATCCAGGTTTTCTTTTACTTGCCAGTTGTCTTCAGGAAGCGGATTGTCAAGTGCTACATAGAATCTGAAATTAGGGAAGTTCCTCTCTATTTCTCTAAATTCTTCAATGTAGAACAACTCTCGCTTTGTACGACCACCATACCAGAAAGATACTTTCCTGTCAGTGGTCTTCAAAGTATGGAATAAGTGGAACAAATGAGATCTCAATGGAGCCATACCTGCACCACCTCCGATGTACACCATTTCTTTTTTCGTCGGTTTGATGAAGAATTCACCATAAGGACCGGAAACTACACACTTGTCACCAGGTTTAAGGTTGAATACGTATGAAGAACATACCCCAGGATTTACAGCCATCCAGCCGTTGGTGTTTTTATCCCAAGGTGGAGTCGCAATACGAATGTTGAGCTTCACAATATTACCTTCAGCCGGGTGGTTAGCCATAGAATAAGCCCTGAACTGTGGATCATCGTTCACCATTTTGAGGTCCCAGAGTTTGTATTTGTCCCATTCTGACTGGAACTTAGCCGGATCATCGTGGTAAGTAGGATGGGCAGTGATGTCCATATTTTTGAAATCCACAGTTATCTTTGGTACGTCAATCTGAATATAACCGCCAGACTGGAAATCCAAAGTTTCTCCTTCAGGAAGTTTTACCACAAACTCCTTAATGAATGATGCAACGTTGTAATTAGATACCACCTCGCATTCCCATTTTTTGATACCAAATACTTCCTCAGGAACTCCGATCTTCATGTCATTTCTGACCTTAACCTGGCAGGCAAGTCTCATGCCTTCTGCGGCTTCCTTTCTGGTAAGGTGGTTCATTTCTGTAGGGAGTACATCCCCACCACCTTCATAAACGTGGCATTCACACATAGCACATGTTCCACCTCCACCGCATGCAGAAGGGAGAAAAATGTTCTTATCGCCTAGTGTAGATAAAAGTGAAGAACCTGGTTTTACCAACACAGGATTGTCTTCATCACCATTGATGATGAGTTTTACATCACCTTGAGCCACCAATTGCTTCCTTGCGTAGATCAGCATGTAAGACAAGCCCAGAATGATTCCACAGAAAACCAAAAGGGAATACAAAATGGATGTCGTTACAGAAGCCAGTACAAATAAATATGTCATCTTATATAGATATTATATTATGATCGATTATTTACCAAATGAAGTGAGGTCTATGCCCATCAAACTCATGAAAGCCATTCCCATCATTCCTGTAAGTATAAATGCCATACCCAGACCTCTAAGTGCAGGTGGTACATTGGAATATCTCATTTTCTCTCGGATTGCAGCAATGGCAACGATGGCCAAAAACCATCCGAATCCACCACCCAAACCAAACGAAAGAGATTGGCTGAAGTTATACTCTTTAGAAACCATGAAAAGTGAACCACCAAGGATGGCGCAGTTTACCGTGATCAAAGGAAGGAATATACCCAGGGAGTTGTACAACGATGGTGAATATTTCTCCACCACCATTTCTACCAACTGTACCATCGCAGCAATGACTGAAATGAAAAGTATGAATCTCAGGAAGGTAAGGTCAGTCCCGAAAATTCCATTCTCTGACAATATGATGTAATTGATAAACCAGTTTACCGGAATGGTGATGCCCTGCACAAAAATGACTGCAAGCCCAAGACCAAATGCGGTTTTTACTGACTTAGAAACTGCAAGGAATGAACACATTCCCAAAAAGTAGGAAAGTGCCAGGTTCTCAATGAATGCAGATTTTATAAATATGTTAGCTAATTCGCCCATTTTACTTTATTATTTCAGATGATTAAGAAATATCTACAAGTTTTTTGTTCCAGGCTCTGTGTGCCCAGATAACAATTCCGATAACAAACATGGCTGATGGGAAAAGCACCATCAGGTTGTTATTGGTATACCAGCTCAAAAGCGGTGAACTTGCAGTATTGATCAGGTATTCAGCATTTGGGCCTATCACCTTAAAGTTAAAGACACTGCCCTTTCCAAATAATTCTCTGATAAATGCAACGATGATCAAAATGACACCATAGCCTAAACCGTTACCTATTCCATCAAGAAAAGATCTCCAAGGTCTGTTTGCCATGGCATATGCCTCCAAACGACCCATTACAATACAGTTGGTGATGATCAAGCCAATGAATACAGAAAGGTCTTTGTATATTGGATAATTCAAAGCCTTCAGTGTCAACTCTACAATGGTCACCAAAGTTGCAACAATGACCAATTGCACGATCATCCTTACCTGCTTTGGAATAGCATTTCTCAATGCGGAAGTTACCATGTTGGATAGGGCGGTTACTGCCGTTACAGCTATAGCCATAACGAGCGCCTTATTCATCAAAGTAGTTACTGCCAGCGCAGAACAAATCCCTAGAATCTGAACGGTAATTGGATTGTTATCATTGATCGGATCAGTGATCAACTTTCTTTCCTCTTTGCCAAATTCTACAGCTGGAGCATTTTTTTCTTTTACCTCTGCCATATTATTGATTAGATTTTACGCTTTTTAAAGCAGGTTCATAATATTTCATACTTCTGACCATCATTTCACCTACACCTACAGTCGTGATGGTAGCACCTGAGATGGCATCCACTTGGTGTACAGGGTCAGAAACACCGCCTTTTACGACATCTACAGATTTGTAATTGCCATTTTCATCATAAATTTTCTTACCCACAAAACTAGCCGGGAAAGAAGGATTGTCTTTTATTTCGGCACCGAGACCCGGCGTTTCACCTTTGTGGTCAAAAGCAGCACCTGATATCGTATTCAGATCACCATCAAGTGCAATATTGCCCCAGATTTCATCCCAAAGTCCATTTCCTCTTACTGAAACAATGGTTTTGGTTTTTCCATCAGCAGTTTTGTATATATAAAGTGGAAGTATCCTTTCTGCTTCCGGCTTTTTCTTTTCCTGTGCCATATCAACATTTTCCGCAAGACCACCTTTATAGCCTTTTGCTTCAACTTCTTCTTTGGTCAACTCCTTGCCACTCATTGTGAACACCTTCTGAGTAATCTGGTTGTTGAAGATGTCCAGAACTTCCTGATCAGAGAGCCCGGAAATTGGTTTGCCAACCTCTTTTTCAACCGCACTAAGAATTGCTCTTTTGTTGTAAACTGCTTCATTTTTTAAATGAATAGGTTTGAGCGCAGTTGACATGAATGCCAAAACAACAGCCACAATTGCTGTCATGATGAGCACAAACCTTACGATATAACTTGTACTATGCACTTTTCAAACGTTTTTTAATGTTAGCCTCCAATACGAAGTGATCGATGAGTGGAGAGAATGTATTTACGAAAAGAATGGCTAGCATCCATCCTTCTGGATAAGCAGGGTTGATGACCCTGACAATGATACCTATAAAGCCAATTAAAGCTCCATAAATCCATTTTCCTTTGTTAGTTCCGCTGGCAGTAACTGGGTCAGTAGCCATAAATGCCATTGCAAAAAGGAATGAACCCATCAAAAAGTGCTGATACCAGGTCACTTCCATGAAAGGGGTAGCACCCCAGGCATTCAGAATCAAAGTTCCACCGATTGCACCTAATATCATTCCAAACATAATCCTGTAGCTGGCTACTTTGGTTACTATCAAAAACAAAGCGCCAATAATGATCAGTACCTTACTTGTTTCTCCAATGGATCCTGGAATAGCACCCCACAACATTTGGCTCTCAGAAAAATGGCTGGTCACTTGTTCCCATCCACCCTGGTATGCCAGCGTAAGTGGTGTGGCGCCGGAGTATCCATCAACCACAGAGGCAGCGCTATCAAAGAGAGGAAGCCCCATGGATGAAAATATGCTGTTGAAAAAGCCCGTATGCCACCAACCATAATCTGCAACCGTTCCGGGCGCAAGTGAGTCAAATCCGGATACCCAAACCTGATCACCTGATATAGTAGTGGGATAAGCAAAAAATATAAATACTCTGGAAAGCAATGCGATGTTCCAAATATTCATCCCGGTACCACCAAATGCTTCTTTGCCAATGATAACAGCAAAAGCAATGGAAACAGCAAGAATCCAAAGTGGAATGTCCGGTGGCATGATCAATGGAATCAAAGCACCTGTCACCAGATAACCTTCCTCCACTGCATGTCCCTTTCTGGCTGCAGAAATAAATTCTATTCCCAGACCCACAACGTTGGAAACTATAAATATTGGCAACATTTTGATCAGGCCATGAGCCAGCTTCAGATGAAAGCCATCCATAAAGCCAAGATACTCGCCCTGAGCAATAAAGTGTTGGTGACCAATGTTGTATGTTCCAAAAATATAACACAACTGCAATGCCATTACTACATGAAACATTAGTCTTTTCAAGTCCATACCATCTCTGATATGTACTCCTCCTTTTGTTACAGTGTCTGGCGTAAACGCAAAAGTGAAAAATGCATCATAGGCCGTGTGGAGAAAAGGACTCTTTTTCTTATCCGGCTCAATGCTTTTTATAAATTGAAGTAAACCCATTTTATTTTAATAAATTTTCCTGTCTTAATAGATTATCCCTGAGATTGTACAATGTCCAATCCTTCTCTTAGCGTCTTTTGAAGTGGTGACTTTGACGTACAAACAAATTCACACAATGCCACATCTTCCTCTGTCAATTCGAGAATGCCCAATCCTTCCATTTTTTCAAAATCATTGGCCATGATTGCTTTCATCAAGTGCTGAGGGTAAATGTCCATTGGCAAAACTTCCTCATATTGACCGCTGACCACAAACGCCCTCTTCTCACCGTGTGTATTGGTGTTGGCTTCAAATTTGAAACCGGGGAATAAAAAGTTCGGGTAAGTTCTTGAAGCACTTGGTCTGGGTTTCAATGGCAATAACCAACCAAACATTTCGAACTCATCCCCCTCTTCAATGACAGTGATTTGATCATCTCTGAATGATAAGTATTGTGCAGTTGACTTTTGCTTTCCGGAAAGAACGTCACCACTGATGATGCGTGACTTCTTGTCATCGGTTTTGATATTACCGGCAAGGAGTTCACCTACCTGAGCTCCGGTATAGGTCTGCACATAGGCAGGATTGACCACACGGTTTCCGCTGATGGCAATCAACTTACTAGCGTCATAAATGCCTTCAGCAAATAGTTTTCCAAGAGTGATTACATCCTGTACACCTAGCGTCCATACCTTATCACCAGACTTAATGGCCTTAATGTGGTGAATTTGAATACCAACATTACCAGCCGGGTGTTTTCCTGCAAAATAATGTTTTTTAACATCTGCGGCATTTTTGAAGGCATCAGCCACTTTTGCTCCTGCATTTCCATTCAAACCAAGGTGAACTTCCCCGTCAGTTAGGGCAGCCAAAACTTCAAGACCTTTTTGGAAATAAGCTTCCTTTCCTGCCACTACAAAGTTATTGTCGGGTGCCAAAGGCGCTGTGTCGAAAGTGCTGATGAAGATATCTCTAGGAAAATCATTAATGCCAGGTACAACATCAAATGGTCTTTGATTGAACAAAGTCCATGCGCCACTATCCTGAAGAAATTTAGCCAATTCAGCCTTTCCTGCTACAAGAGATGGAACGTCAAATTTTTTGAATTGCTGAGTTTTATCCGCCAAAATAACCACCTCTGTGATTGCTCTTTTTTCGCCCCTGTTGATTTCGATCACCTCTCCACTTACAGGAGATGTGTACATGATTTCAGGCACTTTTTTATCAAAAAACAACACATCACCAGCCTTAACACTATCTCCAACTTCAACAACCACCTTGGGTATCGGTGAAATTCCGTGGAAATCAGTTGGACAGATGGCATACCTCGTAACTGAAGTTGACGCGATTTCAGCGGCAGCTTCACCTACGAGCTTGATATCAAATCCTTTTGATAATTTTGTAAAACTGTTGTCTCCTGACTTGTTTGTTGTCTTGCCTGCAATCATATTTGAGATTGAAGGAAGGATTCCAATGTCATTTTTGACGACGTCTAGTCCTACTTTATCAGCTTCAACTTTTAGTAAATTATCAGCCAGTGATATAATGGCAGCCATGGCGACCAAAACACCAACACCCAATAGACCGTAAAATAAAAATCCAGATGAACCTTTGTCGGATTGAGCTGATAAAATTACTTGAGTTGAGGAGAGTAAAACAATCGTAAGTAGTGCTTTATGATACTTTCTCAAGTTGTTAAGATTTAGCTTAAAAATTTGCCAGCAAATGTATGATTATTTAAACTCAAATTAAGAAAATTAGATGTATTTAAAACATGAAAAAATGACTATTTAGACAAAATCTAAATAACATATTTTTCAGACTTCAAATTCTGCCAATTTTTGTATCGTTAATATTGGTATTTTTTTGGCCTCAAAAACATTTTGTGTTGTATTTTTGTATCGCATACCAAAAAATTAAAGCTAACCAATGGCAAATCATCTGAGACGTCTTTTACTTGTTTTCGCTTCATCTATCTATTACTTTTCTTTATTTGGACAAATGCACAGCGCGGCAGGTGTAAGTCTTGGTAATGAATGGATTAAGTACGATAACACATATTATAAGTTTGAAATCGACCAGGATGGTGTGTACAGAATCAGTGGCAAAACTCTGGCTGCACTTGGTTTGGATCTGTCCCAAACAGACGGATTGAGGATGATGCACAATGGCAAAGAAGAAGCACTATTCTTTTCGAATGGCAATGTGTTGGGAGAAAATGACTACTTAGAATTTGTTGGTTTTAAATCAACCATTGCCCTGGATACCTTTTTGTATGATGATTGGCAAACAGACCTTCTTAATCCATATTACGGTCTCTTTACAGATGTTTCTGCTTACTATTTGACCATTGATAAGGCTGGTGACCCACCTTTAAGATATACTCCAAAAGGTCCTGATTTTGATCCCACAGGACTCGCAACCTTAAATTCCTTTCGTTTCAAAGAAATCGTGAATTTCTCTGCCAGCTTTTATAAACCTCAGATTGGTCAATTAAAATATTCACATTTCCAACCCAGTGAAGGGTATACTTCAGGCTTGAGGTCTGACTACAGTGCAAATCTCAATTTGAAAGGCATATATACAGGTGGAAGTGATGCGATTTTAGAATTGAGAATGTCGTCCAATAACGATTGGCCCATCATCAAAGAAATTAAGTTCAACGGAGAAGTAATTGGCATTGACACAGCCGGAGCCGGTAAAACAGCTATATTCAACAAAGTCCTTTCCGGCCAAAGCTTAAAGGAAAGCAATAAAATAGACCTCAGGAAAACTTCGACTACAGGGCTTTTCGGTCTGGCCAATGCCAACATAGTTTATGACAGAACTTTTGATTTTACTGGCATCAGCTTCCTGAGCGCGGATGTACAAAACCAACAAAAAACGCTGATCAAGCTTACTTTACCATCTGGGGCTCCAAGCTATGTGCTCGACTTCAACAATCTGCAGGCTTTGACTTTGAACAACAACAAGGAGGTTGTGGTTGAATCCAATGCCAAACTGGCTATTTCATCAGAACCTAAGGTTTTGAGTACAGGCAAAGTCAGGAAGTTCAAAGATTTGAAAAACATCAATGCTTCATACCTTTTCCTTACCAGTGAAAAGCTCTATCCTGAGAACAGAGTTGCAAATCCGATTGATGACTATGCAGCATATCGCTCTTCTCAGGCAGGTGGTGCATTCAAAACCCACGTCATCACAACTGAGGAGATTTATGATCAGTTCGGCTTTGGAATTCCCAACCACAACTGGCCATTCAAAAATATGTCTGCCTACCTGCATGAAAACTGGCCCGCGCTGCATTATGTCCTTATCGTAGGAAAGGCAAGAGAATATGAAAATGTAAGAACGAAGGAGCTATTGGCGAATCCATTAAATCAAACATTTTTTGTGCCGACATTTGGCTCTTCTCCTTCTGATGTCCTGCTTTTTTCACCGGGCAGATATGTCAATACTTATTTTTCCATTGGAAGGATAGCAGCAACAAGTTTGGATGATGTGGCCATTTACCTCAATAAGATAAAGGCTCACGATCTTTCCATTGATGCTCCACAAGAAGAAGACAAGCTATGGTTGAAAAACATCGTACACCTGGGTGGTGGTGCAAATGCCGGAGAGCAAAGCAGCATCAAGTGGTTTCTGGATAGAATGACAGACACGATAACTACCGGAGAATTTGGAGGTCAGGTTTCCTCTTTTTTTAAAACCTCTTCTTCCAATGTACAGGTAGCCAATCTTGAAGGCATCAGAAAAAACATCAATAATGGAGCTTCTGTAATCACATTTTTTGGTCATGCTGCAGTAGGCACATTTGAATTCAGCCTTGACAAACCCGAATCCTATGCCAATGAAGGTAAATATCCTTTTATATTTTCTTTAGGCTGTTATTCGGGCAACATCCATACTCCGTCAAAAGGGATCAGCGAGGAATTTCTATTTGCACCTAATAGAGGCGCAATAGGTTTTATTGCATCTGCCGGGACGGCTTATCTGTCTACACAAGGTGTTTATGGCACCAAGTTTTACGCCAAACTAACAAGCAATTTCTATGGAAAGAGATTGGGTGATATGTTCAAGGAATTTGGCGAACAAGAAAAAGATGTCTTCAACCCAGGAGAATATACTTTGTATCAACAACTTACTTTTCACGGGGATCCGGCTGCCAAGTTACACGGATTCGAAAAGTCGGACTTCACCATTGATTACGGGAGTATCAAAACCAATCCAAGTGATATCCTGATCCATAATTCTGAATTTGATGTGACTTTTGACGTGATGAATATAGGTAGAAGCACCTCAGAAAAACTCAATATCCGGGCAATTCACATTGGTCCAAATGGTGACACGGTTACCACAAAAAATATAAGCGTTGATGCCCCTCCTTTTGAGAGGAGCTACAAAATCACCCTTCCTATTGTCAATGATGTCAGAGGTTCCAACAGACTCCTGCTCATTTTAGACCCGGGTGACGATATCAGTGAACTTTCTGAAAGCAATAATCAGGTCATCGGGCCCGACGGAAGCCCCGGATTTGTATTCAATATCCTGGCGGACGACATATTTGGCTCCTACCCCCCCAACTTTGCGATTGTCAATGACATTTCAAATTTTGAATTGATTGCCAGTTCGTCCAACAGCTTGGTTGGAAATCAAGATTATGTCATTCAGCTTGATACCACAGAATTCTTCAACAGTCCACAATTGACAGAGCAGCGATTCCTAAAGAGTGGTCCTTTCATCAAGTGGAAGCCATCCCTAGACCTCATCCCAAATAAAGTTTATTATTGGAGAGTTGGTAGGAATGAGCAGCAAGTGGATAGAGAAAGATGGAGTATTTCCACATTTATCTATGATCCTCAAGCGCCTTCAGAGGGGTGGAATCAGTCGGAGTTTTATCAGTATAATCAGAATTCAAACAATATAATAGTTCAAGGTGATGGAAATTTCAAATACAATAACGCACTTAGGAATGTATCCATAAGCAATGGGGTTACGCAATTGGGTGCTGGTGAACTGATAGGATATTCTGTCGATTTTTCTACGTTTGCTGTTTCCTTCAGACCATGGGAATATATGGATCAAGGTGTGGCATTTACAATGTTTGACCCTCTACTAGGCAGACACACTCCAAATCTCGGAGGACAGTACAATAGCATTAACACCACCGCAACAGGCGCCAGAGGTAGCTTCGGCTTCAAAACTGAGACCCCTGAGCAAAGAAAATTAGTAGTCGAATTTATTGAAAATCATGTACCAAAAGGTACATATGTTTCTTTTATGACGATCATGAGAACAGATAAATCAAAATTATTTGTGGACCAGTGGGAATCTGATACTTTGATCTATGGCAATTCTATTGTAAAAGCACTAAAAAATCAAGGTGCTGCGATTATTGATCAACTGATAGAAGTTGGTGATAGACCATACACTTTTATGTTTAAAAAGGACGAAGGGGTACGGGATGAAGGTTTAGCAGAAAGTGTTCAAGACATAGTCAAAACCCAGATGGATCTGGTCTTTAACGATTTCTTGGGTTCCTTTGAATCCGTTCCAATTGGACCGGCAAAATCCTGGGGAAAAATAACAATAGACAAAGTCATATCACCGAATAACACTTCAAAAATAAGTGTAATAGGAATTAAGCCAAATGAATCCTCTGATACTTTGTTTAAAAATATTGTTGAAAATGAATTAGATATTTCTCATATTTCAGCAAACGATTATCCGTACCTTAAAATATACTACACTGACGAAAATCCGACAAACAGGACTCCTACTATCCTAAATTCTCTTCGCGTTTATTATCAAAAAGAGAAAGACTTGATTGCCAAGGGTGATCTATCTACTGAATTATTTGATACCATACAACAAGGACAAAGCCTAAGCATAAATTTACCCATATTTCTTTTAGGCTCAGATACCCTTGAAAGTGTTGATGTAATGTTTTCTTTCAATTATGGCGACAATAAAAAAATAGAAATCAATAAAGTTTTCAATAAGCTTAAACCGGGAGAAAACATGTTTGAGAACATTGAATTTAAGACCATTGATTTATTGGGATCTGTAGGTTTTTCATACGAAATCAACGGTAAGAAGGACATCAGAGAATTTACTTATGACAATAATTTTGGCAGCGCCAGGTTTTACGTCTTAAGGGATAATTTAAATCCCTATATTATCGTATATCAGGATACTGAAGAATTGGTTAATAATGCCATTGTACCGGGTAATCCGAGATTTAATATAGAACTCAGGGATAACAATAAGTTCCTTAGAAATGATGCACCAGATGCAATTGTTGCTACTATCAAGGACGCCTTGGGAAATATTGTATTC
The DNA here is from genome assembly GCA_020436935.1 of Saprospiraceae bacterium. Lineage (GTDB taxonomy): Bacteria > Bacteroidota > Bacteroidia > Chitinophagales > Saprospiraceae > JADKBO01. The sequence continues at coordinate 42,685 of JAGQWX010000027.1, read as the reverse complement.
AACTCTATTGAATCACAAGTTTTACCTGCTCATAAAGAAGACAATGACAGAGATATTATGCTTTTAAGTTTTGATCTTAGTCTTGAAGATGGTAAATACTCCATATTTGTGCAAGGAAAAGATGCCTCAGGAAATTTAAGTACTGAAGATCCAATAGAAATTGCATTTGAGGTTGAAAACACCATAGGTATTTCAAAAGTATATAATTTCCCAAATCCATTTAATACCCAAACCAATTTCAGCTATGAATTAGGTGGCGATCTTCCAGCGAAACTTGAGCTCCAAATTTATTCTTCTACAGGCACTTTAATACAAAGAATAAATCTATCACAAGTGGATTTGCCTAAACTGGGAAGCAATACATCCAGCTTCGCATGGACAGGCACGGATTCCTCTGGAAATCGACTCGCTTCGGGTATTTATTTTTATACCCTAAAAGCATTTGACAGCAACAATAAACCATTGACCTCTAATAAGGAAGATGAATTCAAAAAATTAATCATCATCAGATAAAAAATTGGGGAGATAACGAAATAAGTGAATATTGCAATCTATGTTGATTATTTTTTACCTGCGTCAGAAACCTTTATTTTTGACCAAATAGAACTATTATCGACAAGTCATAATGTCACTGTAATTTGCAAGGAATTAAATCTAGAAATTAAATCATCAAATTCTTATGGGGTTCAAAACCTATTTAGGAAGAGATTTTACTACAGAGTTTATAAGTTTTTATATAGAAAGCAATGGTACAAGCTATCTTCAAAATGGATATCTTTCTTTTTGACAAAGTATTTAAGACCCGGCCATTATGATGTGATTATCTGCCACTTTTTGACCAACGCCCTTGACTTTATGCATATCAAGCTGAAAAGCCCTTTGATGGTTATTATCCATGGCTATGATGGCAGCCAATTTCTTAAATCAAAAAAGAATCAAGAGGTTGTCAATAACATCATAGAGCAAAAAAGAATTGAGTATTATTTTGTGTCTAAAAACCTTAAAAGGTTAGCCCAATCCTATTGCCCTAAACTTGATGGCAACACAATTTTCCTCGGATCAAAAATTTGGAATAGGAGTTTTAACTTCCCTGATCATCAATCAGAAGTTCACATTTGTCAAATTTCAAGACTCGTCCCCAAAAAAGGTGTTGACATTGCAATTTTGGCAGTAAAAATTTTGCTTGAAATAAAAGATCTTCCATACGTCATTAAGTTCAAAATAATCGGATCTGGCCCTTATGAAAAAGAATTAAAATCTTTAGCTACTCCCTATCTTAATAAAAACATCTTTTTTGAAGGGGAGCTGCCTCATGAGCAAACACTGAATATATTGGAGACAGCTCAAATATACCTTCAGCCAAGTATTGTAGCAAAAGATGGTGATTCAGATGGTCTTTCAATTTCCCTAATTGAAGCTATTGTTATGGACCGATGGATCATCAGTACACAAAATTCCGGAGTCACAGAACTATTGGATTCAGTAGGCACAGCTGAAAATATATTTGTCTGCGAACCTAACCCTATGGAAATTAGCGCCATATTGCAAGAAAATATAGCAAGATTCCTTATGCGACCAACCAACACCATACAAAAAAGCAATTTGAGTAATCACAATCAAATGCAAATCATCCAGTCATATGGAAATCTTAAGGAAAGGAAATAATAATAACCGTTTGTTCTATATTTTAATTTTATATTTAAGTAGTCGCAAAAAACATCAAAAGGATCGGTAAGTCAAAATATGAATAAGCTCACCCAGAAAATGATTTCAATTGTTCCACATGATTTAAAGAGGGACATGTACGCCTTCCTAAAGCCAAATTCATTTTCATTTTACCAAAATCTGAGAACTTCCGACCGCCCCAGTCATACCCTAAAACCATTTGACAAAACGAAATCCATATTTGTCCACATACCCAAAGCTGCGGGCATTTCATTAAGTACAAGTTTATATGGGAAAGTTACGGGTAGCCATTTACCCATTTCAAAATATCAATTGATTTATTCAAAAGCAGAATTTGAATCTTATTTCAAGTTTACCCTGACCAGAAATCCATGGGACAGGGTTTTCTCGGCTTTTAATTTTTTAAAAAAAGGAGGAAGAAATGCAGAAGATGCAGACTGGGCACAAAAATATCTATCAGAATTTACATTATTCGAAGATTTCTTGGATTCATGGGTAAATGAAAAAACAATATGGTCTTACATTCATTTTTATCCCCAACACTATTTCATCTTAGTTCCAGGCAAAAGTAAATCTCCGTTAGATTTCATTGGAAAAGTAGAAACTATTGAACAGGATTATTCATTCATTGCTTCGAAGATTGAAGGGGCAGGAAGTTTGGAACATCTTAATGCCTCAGTTGAAGGAAAATCTAAGGACTACAGGAATATATATTTACCTCGCCACATTGACCTAATTTCAAAAATATACAAACGCGATATTGATTTATTTTCATATACTTTTGAGGGAATTAAAAAATAATCATGAAGGGTGCACAGAAATATTTTAATGGAATTTACAATTTCACAGCTTATAAGCAAATTACTCAACAAGCGTTCTGATGTTCAAGTCATTGAATATAAAAACTTGTGAGATTGCAGCTTATCTGATTGTAATTCTGACCGGTATTACTTTGATAATTCTCAGCACCCATAATGGTATAGGACTCAATATTGATTCAACAATTTATCTTGAAGGTGCCAAAACATATCAAAATACAGGCCAGATTGGTCAATTGATTGAGGATGGCTCTATTAATATCATAGATAAGTTCCCTCCAGGGTTTTTTCTATTTCTGACGCTTTTCGATCTGGGAAGATTAGACTTTTTGGTTATAGTAAATGTAATTTTATACTTGTTAAATTCCACATTGGTATACTTACTTATAGCTAATCTTAGTCAACGTGCAGCAATCAGAGTGCTAATGTTCGCTGCTATTTGCCTTAATTCAATCAACCTTTCATTTTACACTTCCCTTTTAAGTGAACCGATTTCTCTGTTGTTTATCTATATATCTTCAATTTTTTTCATATATTTTCTGAAATCCAATAAAAAATTTGACCTGATAACTTCCATCATTTTTATTTGCATCGCTATTCTTTTTAGATTATCAGGAGCATACTTTTTACTAGGGATTTTAATAACCTCTTTTGTTGCAAATTTTCGTTCAGCAGATAAAAAGTTCAGTATTCTGACCATTAGCTCCGTAATTGCTGTTGGAGTAATCACCTGCCTGGCATTGTATACATTGTTGCCCTTTTTTGGCAGGCACATGAGTTTTTATGGAGCATTTTACTTAAAAGATACCACTTCAGCTATATTGAACAATTTTTTATTGTATTTCAATCCTTTGATTCCCAATGTGATCTTAGTTAAATTTATATCCTTGATACTTTTGATAACCATTATCTTCTCGACTAAATGGCACAGGCTACAATTGGATTGGATTAATCCTTTGACCGCTTTATTTGTTTCAAACATTATATTTTATTCTTTCCATGCCTATATGATTGAAGATGTTATCACAACAGAAGCAAGGACAATCTATATACCATTTTTATGTTTTATGATGCTAACAACACATTATTTAAACATATCTGAAGATAAATCACCTTCAACAATTGTCTGGGGTATTCTCATTGTTGCCATTTCATTCAATATAAGATCTTTAATAAAAAGCACATCGCAACATTTTGATAGTGGCATTTATCTCAATGCTAAAAAATACAAGGAATCCTTTTTTATCCAATCATTGGACAGTCTTAATAATTTACCAAATGTAAAAATATTTACCAACGAAAGGGGCCCTATTGTTTTGTATACAAAGGTGCATCCCGGAAACATTCCTGTTAAAGTATTTCATAGGAGTAAATTAAAAAACGAAAACTTATCTGACGAACTTAATAAAATTGATTCCAACACAGGAAATAAATTTTTGCTTTATTTCAAGGACTTTGAATCATCACGAGCAGAATTCTCATTATCTCAAGCAGAAATTAATCAATATTTAAAGTTGACCCCAATTCAGGAAGATGATATTTGTGTATTGTACCAACTCAATGATGAATGAGTTCCAGTCCCATTTTTAACCTACTTTTCAGAGCGATCATAGTAATTGGGATACTCATGTCAATCATTAACCTGGCAACTAACAGGAGCCTTTGGATCGACGAAGCCATGCTTGCTCAAAATATTGTCAGCTTGTCATTTGCCCAATTATTTGAGCCTTTAAGGTATTATTATCAAATGGCGCCGATTGGTTTTCTTTTGGTCGAAAAACTTTTCTATAGCTTGATACATTCCAATGAATTGACGCTAAGGCTTTTCCCATTCATTTGCTCAATGTGTTCCCTATTCGTGCTCGGCAAAATATTTACTTTAATTACGGCTAACAAAACAATTCGATTATTTGGTCTGGCATTCATGGCCATTTCTTATTACAACATTTATTATGCTGCGGAAGTAAAACAATACATGACAGAACTTTTGGGCAGTTTGGTAATGATTTATCTCTATCTGATTTATAGAAAAAAACGTCCTAATTACCCATTGGTGATTTTAGGAATATCTGGCACTATTTTTATCCTATTCGCAAATATTGCTGTCATCATTCTTTTTGTTATAGGCATCCTGTTGATAGTTGAAGGCTATGCAAATGAGAAAAAAATTGATAAAGAGCGTCTGTTGGTCATTACTACCTGGGCACTAGCATTTTCTGCATATTATATCCTATTTTATTTCAACCATCCATCTGAAGCTTACATGAAAAATTTTTGGAAAAATGTTGATGGATTTTTCCCTTACAACATTTTTTCTACAAGCTTTTTAAGGTCCTGTTATAATAAATTTGTCTCAGTAATCAGTTTGACAGGGCAAGGATATAAGCTCATTCCTCTGATGGTTTTGGGAGTATTATTTCTGTGGAGAAAGTCCAAAGTTTTGTCTTTTTTACTCCTTGCTCCCATATTGGTCCATGCTGCTATGGCATATTTAAAGTTGTACCCTATATTCCCAAGGTTGATCCTATATTTTTTACCAGTACTCCTCATTCTGACCTCTCTGGGATTCCAATATTTACTTGAAAAGTTCATCAAGCTTTCAAATGTAATTTACAGCCTTATGTTTCTTCTTTTGCTATATAACCTTTTTGCATACACAAAATGGGGCTTCCCCATTCAACGCCAGGAAATTAAAAAAGTGATGGCCCATTTGAATGAGCGGATCGATGAAGATGATGAAATATTGATTTATCATACTTCAACACCTGCCTATGTCTTCTATAAAGATCAATTTGAAAACCTGGATCATATTAATGCGAAAGAAGTTTTTATTGGTAACCATAAAAACGACTGGAATCTATATTTAAATTATACCAAAGAGCTGGACGAAAATGTTTGGTTATTGGTATCAGAAGCCAATTGGGTTTTAAATGCTGATCGAAAGAGCGAATTGGACATGATTATTGACCAAATTATCGATAAAGGTTATATTGAAAAAGATCATGTAAAATCATTTGGTGTTGACCTTTATCGATATGAATTGGAATAAAAGCAAGCTTTAGCTATATCGAACTTCTCAATATGCAGACTTTAAAGTACTACCAATATAATTAGCCGTATTTCAACGCCTTAAATTTCTCAGTGCATAATAGATAAACCTCAGATAGTTTTTGAACATGCTAAGAAAAATTCCATACTTCATGGACTTCCACAAAATTCCCCACGCCTTTTTCCCATCACTGTAATACAGATTGCTGTTCGAATATTCCAGACATTTTTCAGCCTTCAATCTTGAAAAAATCAGAGGATCTTTGGCAAATTTTGTAACCTCCGGGTGATTAATTTCAATATCCTCAAATGCTGCGAGGTTGAGTCGCAGACGTTCCGTCACGATTGATGAATTAAAGATGTTTTTACTGCCCATTTGATCGTGGTAGTGGTAATGGTAATTGTAGCCGGGCAGTTGTTTCATTCCATATCCCGCAAGCAGCACCTTAATGATAAAATGGGTGTCCTGCCAATGAGGAAATCGAAGATCAAAATTGCATTCATCCTTTATTTCAGCGGGAAAACACAAGGACCAGCACCCACAAAATTCCGTCAACACAAAACGAAATTCATTTTGATATTTTGATTCAATGTAAATCGGGCCCTTTGCTTGGCGGCCATCCCCAAAACATTTCAAATATCCGGTCCTGTAGATGTACTTACCTTTTTCATTCTTTAGAATGGCATCGTAAAAATCGGACAGATATTCCGGACTCACTTCATCATCGTCATCGATAAAACAAATGAATTTACCATTGGCCTTAGACATCCCGGTATTACGGGCCGCACTCCTTTCTATTCCTGCATTGGCAAGAAGTAGAATTCTTTCTTCCTCAAGCTCTTCAATCATTTTTGAAGGACTTTCTAACGAGTGGTCGTCTACCACTAACACTTCAAATTGATTAAAGCTTTGTCGAATCATAGATAGCAGAGCACGCCTAAGCAAAGCAGTCCTGTCTTTAGTAGGAATGATTATCGTAAATATTGGTTTACTTTGTGCTTTCACTACTTCCAAATTCTAAGTTTTGAAGATGATTGGCAAATATTTGCAAAAATTTCGTTCTTCGGATACTTATTTGCGTTTAAGGCATTCACGGCTACATCAATTTTATTTCAAATGGGCGCATCCTGCAGACTATTTGCACATCAAGGCAGAACAAAAAATGTACATGCACCTGCTCCAGCAATTCTTTCCAAATAAAGACATTCTTGTTTTTGACGGAGGCGCCAATATCGGCGATCTCACCCATACATTTTCAAAACTTGCGAAACAAACCATCGCCATCGAACCCGATCCGGCAAATCTTCGACATTTAAATTTAAGGTTTTCAAGTCAATCTAAGATTCGCATCCTACCTGTAGCCTTGGGTGTTGAAAATGGAAAACAAATATTCTATTCAAATACCGCAGACCCTGCTTTGAGTACGCTTCAGCCAGGAAAAAACTTGCATTTTGAATCAATAAGTGTAGAAGTCAAGACCATTACATCACTGATCAGTCAATTTGGTAAGCCAGATTTCATCAAACTCGACCTTGAAGGCTCAGAATTTGAAGTGATTCAATCCATGGAACACCTGCCGGTTTTGATGGCATTTGAGGTAAATGCACACTCAGACTCAAATGCCTTCGTAAGAATACTGGAAATGATAGGGAAGAGATTTCCCGAAATAAACTATAACATCAGCACCAATGATGAATATCTCATCTTCGAAAATTTTGTACCGAGGATCCAGCTACTGGACTTCATCCAAAAAAATTCATGCAGATATGGGATGGTTTTTTGTTTAAGCAGGTAGTTTTACATTGTGAATGTATTCATATACTGAACGGAAATTGAATTATCCACTTCCATGCTGCTAAAATGAGCCATATCTTCGTTACAAATACTCGCTGGAGGTCCCACTCCAGCGAGTATTTGTGCCTCGATCTGATTCATTTTATCACCTCATGTAAAATGGACATTCAATATTCCGAACAGTATACAAACATCGTCATAGAAATTAATATTTGAATCCATCATCAACCATATCGGCACTAAAATGGAACATTGCAGATCAAAGCATCAACCAGGCAATAGGATTTGTAGTGAACCTTTGGCTACTTCGCCTCCTTGAGCCCGAAATTTTTGGTTTATATGCCATACCATTCGTCCTTTTCACCTTGTTGAGAACCTTACAAGACATGGGGACTACACATATTTTTTTTACAGCCAAAGCTACCGATTATCCGTTGGCGAGAGTCGTCTTTGGTTTTGTCCTTGTGTGTTCAGCAGTCTTCGTTATTCCTGCATGGGTATGGGGAAAAAGTTTTATACTTTTTTTTGGAGGAAGTGAACGGGCAATGGGAATTCTGAATGCTCTCCTCATTTGTTTTTTGATGTCGGGCTTTGGTATGACCCAGGAAAGCATGCTACGAAAAACCATGCAATTCAGGACATTATTTTTTATCAATACGACTGCGACATTGATCTCATCTATCATTGGATTATACCTGGCTTTCAGAGGGCATGCTCTGGCGAGCCTCATCTGGAAGGCATTGATTTTTACTGCCATTTGCAACGGAGGATTCTACATTTATACCAGCCAGTTAAAAAGGCCATCATTTGATTTTAGAAGCCTTAAATCACATCTGGGTTTTACTCTTCCTATGGTTGTTGATCAATTTTCATCATTTTTATCCCGCAATGTTGACAGTCTTTTTGTTGGTCGATTTCTTGGCATGGAAGCCCTGGGAATCTACGACAGGGCTTATAAATTCCTCACTTTACCCATGCAACAAGTGGGAGGTACTGTAGCCAAAGTCCTCCTACCCTCCTTATCCAATAGGTCTGACGATGATTTAAAAAATGAATTGATGTTGAAAAGCATCGGCATGTCAACCATGGTGATCGCACCATTAATGTTTGGTCTTGCAGTTTTGGCAACAGAATTCACAGAGATCATTATGACAGAAAAATGGTTAGGCATGGTACCCTTGCTCATTGTATTCTCATTACTGGCATGTTTTCAGTCGGTATCCATATTGATGGCCAATCTTTTCATTGTGAAGGGGAAATCCAGGACCATGATGATATTCGGATTGATCACAAAAGGTATATACTTGCTTATATTTTATTACACAACCGCTGTCTTGGGCAACTTGAATGCATTGGTTTACTGGTATGCATGTGCTTCTGTTCTCTCCACATTTATATTTTGGTATTTATCCGGTAAAAGTTCGGGATTGAAACTAAAAGCAGTCGTCACCGTATTCCTGGAGGTCATGTTTCCGGCTGTTTTGATGGCTGTTCTTATCTATTTTCTGAAATCCACTGTCCTTCCTGTTTCTTCCATATGGTCATTACTGGTCTTGACCTTACTTGGGGCAAGCTTCTATTTTGGATATTTAAAAATATTTGCTCACCCCTATCTGGATGAACTGGGCAGAATCATCAAAACCGGGACAAAAGCTGGTGAGAATCGTATATAAAGCCTTCAAGTCCTCCTGCAACAAATTTCACATGTAACTGTTAATCAAAATATTATACTGTAATACCATCAAACCCTTCTCCTAAATCTACTGATTTAAAATCGTAGTACTTTTAAAATAAAACCGCCTATTTCAGCAGAATTTCACACTTTAAAGCGTTTATAAATTCATTTAAATCTACCCTTTTAGACGCATTTGTATAATTTTGCCATTCAATTAAAAAAACAGGTCTAAGTAATGAGCGAGCCAAAAAGTTTATTTGAGAAAGTCTGGGACGCCCACGTGGTGAAAAGAATCGAAGATGGTCCCGACGTTTTGTTTATTGACAGACATTTCATCCATGAGGTAACCAGTCCGGTTGCATTTTTGAGCATGGAACAAAGAGGTCTCAATGTTTTGTACCCTGAGCGCACTTTCGCAACAGCAGATCACAACACTCCAACCATCAATCAGCACCTTCCGGTAGAAGATCCTCTTTCCGCAAATCAGCTGGCTGCCTTGGAAACCAATACTTCTAAATATGGCATTTCTCACTGGGGCCTTGGACATTACAAAAATGGTATTGTCCACGTTGTTGGTCCGGAAAATGGTATCACCTTACCAGGCATGACCATCGTATGTGGTGATTCTCATACCTCTACCCACGGAGCCTTTGGAGCAATAGCTTTTGGAATTGGTACTTCAGAGGTAGAAATGGTGCTCACTTCACAGTGTATCATGCAGCCAAGACCTAAAAAAATGCGCATCACCATCAATGGTAAAGTACATGCGAGTGTGCTGCCAAAAGATGTGATCCTATATATTATTTCAAAAATATCAGCATCAGGAGCAACTGGTTATTTCGTAGAATATGCCGGAGATGTATTCTCTGATATGAGCATGGAAGGCCGTATGACGGTTTGTAATATGAGTATTGAAATGGGAGCCAGGGGTGGTATGATTGCCCCTGATGAAAAAACCATTTCATACATCAAAGGCAGAGAATTTACACCAAAAGGTGAGGCTTTCGAAATCCTTGAAAAGTACTGGGCAACACTAAAGACTGATGAAGGGGCAAGCTTCGACAAAGAATACGTCTTTGACGCTTCTGACATCGAACCCATGATTACTTATGGTACCAATCCGGGACTTGGCATAGCAATCAGCAAACCCATTCCACAACCTGATGAAGTTCTCGATGGCAAAGCTTCATACCTGAAGTCGCTGGATTATATGGGCTTCAATGTGGGAGAATCTATGATCGGCAAAAATGTAGACTATGTATTTCTTGGATCTTGCACCAATGGCAGGATTGAAGACTTCAGACAGTTTGCAGCGGTAGTCAAAGGCCGTAAAAAAGCAGACAACGTCATTGTATGGTTGGTACCCGGATCTCACCAGGTGGAGGACCAGATCAAGGCTGAAGGTATCCTTGACATCATCACTGAGGCAGGATTTGAGCTGAGACAACCTGGATGTTCTGCTTGTCTTGCTATGAATGACGATAAAATTCCTGCCGGTAAATATGCAGTTTCCACTTCCAACAGAAACTTTGAAGGAAGACAGGGACCAGGTGCGAGAACCATGCTGGCATCTCCTCTGGTTGCAGCAGCGGCAGCCGTTACAGGCAAAGTTACTGATCCAAGAACCTTACTTAATTAATCTAAAAAAGAAGAAGTACACAATGGCTTACGATAAATTCACTGTATTGATCAGCACGGCAGTACCATTGCCCATCGAAAATGTAGATACTGATCAAATCATTCCTGCAAGATTTTTGAAAGCAACCGAGCGTAAAGGTTTTGGTGAAGCTTTATTCAGAGACTGGAGATACAACAACGATGATAGTCCTAAAGAAGACTTCGTTTTGAACAATCCAAAATACAACGGTAAAATATTGGTAGCCGGCAAAAACTTTGGCTGCGGATCAAGCCGTGAACACGCCGTTTGGTCTATTTACGACTATGGCTTCCGATGTGTGATTTCTAGCTTTTTTGCTGATATATTCAGAAACAACTGTCTCAATATCGGCGTATTACCTGCACAGGTAAGCGATGATTTCCTAGACAAAATTTTCAAGGCCATCGAGGCAGATGAGAACACACACATCGAGGTCAATTTGCCAGAGCAAACTGTCACCATCATGGCCACCGGAGAATCAGAATCATTTGCCATCAATGGGTATAAGAAAAACAATATGCTCAATGGTTATGACGATATTGATTTTCTACAATCTCTCAAAGGAGACATTCAGACTTTTACCGCCACAAGACCTTTCTAAAGAGTACACCACATTTCAAAAGAACTTATGCAGCGATATGTTGAGGTAATGGATACAACGCTCCGGGATGGAGAGCAGACAAACAGTGTCTCATTTTCCGTTTCTGAGAAGCTCACCATTGCGCAATTGTTGCTGCAAGAGGTAAAAGTGGACAGGATTGAAGTTGCCTCCGCCAGAGTATCAGACGGAGAATTGCAATCGGTCCAGGGCATCACCAGATGGGCAGAAGCACATCAGATGCTGGAAAAAGTTGAAGTACTCACTTTTGTGGATGGAGGAGTTTCTATTGAATGGATGAAAAAGGCGGGAGCGAAAGTGATGAATCTTTTGACCAAAGGTTCCCTCAACCACCTCAAACACCAGTTGAGGAAAACGCCTGAGCAACACTTTGAAGACATCGCCAGAGAATTCGAAAGGGCTGAAGCCAATGATCTGATTGTCAATGTTTACCTCGAAGACTGGAGCAATGGCATGCGCAATTCTCCTGAATATGTCTTCCAGTTTTTGGACTTCCTCACAAGTAAGACCAGTGTAAGAAGAATTCTCCTGCCCGACACTTTGGGCATATTAACACCAAAGGAAACAACAAATTTCATCAGGCAAACACTGGATAGATATCCCAAGCATCATTTTGAATTTCACGCGCACAACGACTATGACCTCGGTACAGCCAATGTGCTCGCCGCGGTAATGGAGGGTGTTCATGGCATTCACCTTACCGTAAATGGTATGGGTGAGCGTGCGGGAAATGCCCCACTGGCTTCTGCAATAGCTGTCATCAAGGATTTTGTCAAAGACGTGGAGACTTCTGTAGTGGAAGAATCCCTTTACACCGTTTCTAAGATCGTTGAAACTTTCTCCGGACTGAGAATACCTGAGAATAAGCCAATTGTAGGAGAAAATGTCTTTACTCAAACCGCAGGCATTCATGCCGATGGAGACAAAAAAAACAATTTGTACTTCAGTGAGTTGATGCCGGAGCGATTTGGCAGAAAAAGGGTTTATGCCTTAGGAAAGACAAGCGGAAAAGCCAACATTGAGAACAACCTGAGAGACCTCGGCATCTACCTTGCAGACGAAGATCTCAAAAAAGTAACGGCACATATCATTGCGCTAGGCGATAAAAAAGAAGTGGTGACCAAGGAAGATTTACCATTCATCATTTCAGACGTTCTCGACAGCAATGCCATAGCAAACACAGTGCAAATTGTCAACTATGTCCTGACACATGCAGCCAATCTCAACCCATCAGCGACTGTGAAGATTGCTTTTGGAGAAGAGATATTCGAGGAAAATGCCCAGGGAGATGGGCAATATGACGCCTTCATGAAAGCCTTGGGTAAAATTTTCGATAAGAAAAAAATCAAGTTGCCAAGGCTTGTGGACTACTTCGTGCGCATACCTCCGGGAGGTGATACTGATGCGCTTTGCGAGACGATCATCACCTGGAATTACAATAAAAAGGAATTTAAAACACGTGGACTTGACTCAGATCAGACTGTTTCTGCCATCAAAGCCACGCAAAAAGTACTCAACATCATTATTGAGTAATAAGGTAAAAATAATCATTGGATAAAATATGAAACTCAACATTGCAGTATTGGCAGGCGACGGTATCGGACCTGAAGTAATAGCACAGGCCATCAAAGTAGTAGACGTCGTTGCAAGTAAATTTGGACATGAAATCAATTATACCGAAGCACTGACAGGAGCTTCAGCTATCGATGCCGTTGGCAATCCATATCCGGATGAAACGCACGAAGTTTGTATGAACGCTGATGCGGTTTTGTTCGGTGCCATCGGACACCCAAAATTTGACAATGACCCTTCAGCAAAGGTCAGACCTGAGCAAGGCTTGCTTGCAATGAGGAAAAAACTTGGATTGTACGCCAACATCAGGCCAACACTTGTATTCCCTTCCCTACTCCACAAATCTCCCTTAAGGACAGAACTGATTGAAAATGCAGACTTTGTTTGTATCAGAGAGCTTACCGGCGGTATTTACTTTGGCGACAAGGGCAGGAATGAGGCAAGAGACAAGGCCTGGGACGTATGTGAATATACCAAAGAAGAAGTCGAAAGAATCATCAGACTGGCTTACGAATACGCTATGGCCAGAAGAAAAAAGCTGACGATCGTAGACAAGGCCAACGTACTTGAAACGTCAAGACTTTGGAGAGAGGTAGGCCAATCTCTGGAAAAAGAATATCCGGAAGTAACAACAGAATACCTTTTTGTAGACGCCGCTGCTATGCGTATCATCCAGTGGCCTGAAGGATTTGATGTAATGGTCACAGAGAATATGTTTGGTGATATCCTTACCGATGAGGCTTCGGTCATCTCAGGTTCCATGGGTTTGATGCCTTCTGCTTCCATTGGTATCCACACTTCAGTGTTTGAACCTATTCATGGCAGTTACCCGCAGGCAGCCGGCAAGAACATCGCCAATCCATTGGGTACAGTCCTGTCTGCAGCCATGATGTTTGAATACGCATTCAAATTGTACGATGAAGCTGCAGCCATCAGAAAAGTAGTGGATGCTTCATTGGATCAGGGAATTGTAACTGTTGATATTGCCGGCACTGGTAAGGCCTACAGCACTTCTGAAGTAGGCGATTGGTTGGCAGCCAATGTATAAGGATGTCTTTCTTTCAAGATATATACCCTGGTCAGAAAAATCCTGACCAGGGTATTTTTATTTATTTAAATGACGGTCTGTCAAAGTGGTATGCGCTTGTGAGTCCTCCTAATGGAACAATGGTAATTTCTGTAAAGGGATTTTCCATTTGCACTCCAATAAACACAGGTAAGCCATTGCTGATGTCTTGTTCTGCAACAACTTCCCCGTTGATTTGAAATTGAACCAAATGGGTTAGACCTCCAGATTCTTCGAAAACAGGATCGCCAGAAAACCATCCACCAAAATAGTTTACAGGTGATGCAAAATTTACGTGTACGACTTTACCATTCGTATCTCCAGGTGCAGTTCCTTCAGGCAACTTAAAATTAACAAGATATCTTTGTTCAACTGCCCGATTCACATCTCTGTCAACAGATTTGAAAACCTTAAATCCCCCAGTACCATAATACGAATACATCTCATTTGTCCTAAATGTTGCACCAGGTACAGCTATTGGCGTTTGATTGGAGTCTGTGATCAAATAAACAGGAACAACCGGAGCTAATTCTTTGGCCAGAAGTTGTTTGGTATTGGATTTTAATTTTTTGGGATTGAGCTTAAAAAACTGGAAAATAGAAGCCGTAGGGATTTCAGTAAATATCTGAAAAGGCATGATATTCCTATCACTTAGATGATCTTGTAAATTACCATCATTGCTTTCATTTACCAACCCAACTTCACTATCGCATGAACCAAGAAAGAAGAGTGCGATTAGCATAAAGACAAAACTTTTTCTCATAAACGTATTTTTATTTTTGATACACTTATTGAATAAGTAGGATTGTATGCCAGTGTGACAAATAATTTTCAACATTTTTATCATGGTACAATACCGATCTAAAAGTGGTCAGAAGCACGTCTGACCACTTTTGAGAGAAATGTTGATAACTCACCCAATTTTGCATGGTTTTCCACAAAAGCCCTGTGGAAAACGTAATTATATCAGACATATGTCTGACACATGTCTGACAGCTTGAGCTAGATGGCCACTTATCCACATTTTTTGGAGGTTTTTCCACAAAGACATGTGAAAAACTGGGCCAATGCTTTCAAGATTTCTCCAACTTCTGTTGGCTAAAATTGTAAAACAAAAATGGCACCCCCGGGCTCATTGGACTTATAAGTAATGTTGCCATTGTGGAGGTGCATGATCTGACGAGACAGGCTGAGGCCTATGCCTGAACCTTCTGGTTTTGTGGTAAAGAAGGGAACAAAGATTTGATCAATTTTATCTGACGGGACACCGGTGCCATTGTCCTGGACTTCGATGATTTTTTGTTGGTCCTGGATGTAGGCAATTAAACTCACCTTTGCTTGTGTGGTCTTTGGTACGGACTCAAAGGCATTTTTGATCAGATTGATGAGTACCTGAGAAATCTGATCTGTGTCAATGAACAAAGGGAAGTCGTTTTTGATCTCGATGGAAAGTTCACCGTTCGGCCTGCCCTCGTACAGCGTCTTTATATTCTCAAACAAGTCTGAAACAATGGTTTCTTTGAATATGGGCTGTGGAATACTGGTGAATTCTCTATAGGCAAAGACAAAGTGCATGATGCCCTTGCTTCTCGCGACAATGGTATCAACAGCTTGTTGCAAATCCTCCACTGCCATTTTGTGCTTTTCTTCCTGTACATCATGAAAATCGTGATGGATGATGTCTTTCATGGTTTCTGAAAGCGAGACAATTGGGGTGACTGAATTCATAATTTCATGCCTCAGTACCTTGGTCAGGTTTTGCCAAGCCTCGAGTTCTCTGTTTTGTAATTCTGACCTGATGTTGTGCACCGTGACCAGTCGGATTCTTCTGTCGCGAAGTATGATTTCCTTTACCCCAACTGAAAGCTCATTGTTATTGTGGGTGACCAGGCGGTTTTGCCCGGACTGGAGCGTGTCAAGACATTCAAGAAATTCTTCGTGGTGGATGTCTGATATGTGGGAAATCTTGTAAATGCCCAGGAGCTTGTGAATGGCCTGGTTGGAGAGCTCCACTTTCCCATCAGTATTGTAAGACATGATGCCCACATTGATTTGCTGGATGATGGCCTGAATAAAGTGAATGATAGACTCCCGCTCCGCTCTTACTTGATTGAAACTTCTGATCACCGCATTCAATTCCTGATTGAGGTCAGAAAAGCTGTTGCCTTTATAGGAATCAGCTCTGAAGGTGATGGCAAAGTCCTGGTACTGGATCGATTCGAACAATCGCTTTAGCTTTCTATTGACTGCTATGGCATATTGATACAAGTCATACCCAAAAATGGAAGTAAGGAAAAACAAGGCTATTGCAGGAGGGTACCCATATTTTAAATATGCGAGCACTGTCAAGACAGTAAGGGTAAAAATGAGACAAAGACGCCAGACTACGCCTAGTTTAAAGCTCCGCAAAGTTTAATTTCTTTTGATGCAAGATAAGGGCTTTTGCTAAAATCTTAACCCACGATTTTAACCTTGTAGCAAGGCTTATTTGATTCCTCGATTGTCGGCATGTTTTAAAATATTCTTGAACACGCACTTTACATGAACATTACTGTCGCCATGCTACTTGAAACCTAAGTATAAATGGAGTTTTGTATTATACTAAACGGGTCCTTGAATGTTCAAGATCCACCTAGGCCTTGAAATACTGGCTTTTGACATAGGTGCCAATCACCCTACCCTTCAACTGACTGCCAAGAAATGGATTATTGTCTGATTTGGACAAGGTCTTATCAAATGACCAGGACATATTTGGATCAAAAATCGTCAGTTCTGCAACCTTACCTTCAACCACACTCACTTCTTCCACTTTCAGAACTTTTCGGGGACCATGTGCCAGCTTGTCAACAATGACCTGAAGTCCAATTTTTTCATTGAGACTGCCATTGAGTGCAGCAAAACAGGTCTCAAGTCCGGACGCACCAAACTTAGCATAGGTAAACTCCAGTTTTTTGGCCTCTTCATCCAGAGGATAATGGTTACTGGAGATGGCTGAAATCGTATTTTCCTTGAGTGCCTTTAAAAGCTCAGCACCATCTTTTTTAGATCGGATCGGAGGCATTACCTTCAGATTGCTGTCAAAATCATCCAGGTCATTATCCTCCATGACCAGATTGAGGTATGGAACGATGGCTGACAATTTATCTGACTTTGCTTCTTTCAAAATCTTTGCCGACTCTGCTGTGGAGACTCCATAAATACACATTCTGGAATCGCTGTACTGCCAAAGACCGATATCCCTTCTGAGGACAACACTCTCGGCAACCGAGGGTATGCCCTTCATCCCAAGATATGTGCTTACCTTTCCTTCATGCATTTGTCCACCAGATGCCAGATGGCCATCCTGTGGAAAATGGATCAACAATCCGTCGAAAGATTTGATATAGTTGAGGGCATTGAGTAGAACCCCATTTTTTTCTATGGTCTTGAGTCCATCAGAGAAAGCTATAGCTCCCCCTGCGTGCAAATCAAACATTTCAGTGATATTATCGCCATTACAGTCCTGGGTCGCGGCTGCAATCGGATAAATATGAAATTTTTCTCTCTCAGCGACTTCTTTCAACACATTGAGTGCGGCTTTTTGTTGAAGCACAGGCACCGTATTGGGGAAAGGTGCTATCGCTGTGTATCCTCCCCTTCTCGCTGCTCTAATGGCAGACGTAAGGGTTTCTCGATGCTCCAGGCCAGGTTCTCCAATCTGACATCCGATGTCCATCCATCCCGGAGAAACGTGGAGATTATCACCGGATATCTCTTTGATATCTTCGGTGTTTGGAATAGAAACGTCAATTTTTTCAATCTTCCCCTTGCTGATATAAATATCTTTTCTCTCCCCATTATAAGGTGAAGTGGAGTCGATGATGGTGGCATTTCTGATGATCAGCTTCATTTTGATTCTTTTTCGACTGGACTGTGTTTATGATTTCATAAATCTGATGAGCAGGGCTTCCAAAAGTAAAAATATAATAGCCGCCCACAAGAAATATTTCCAAAGCACAATGCCCTGATCTTTTTGCGTGATGGCAACATTGATACCCGCCTGTTGCTCATTGTTGATGATATTAAAACCCTGGCGATCTGCCACTGAGGCCAAATCCCCTTCGTCGGTATAATTGAGGTCTGATTCTACCCTATTGTAATTGAATGCAAGACTTTTTTCCTTGGTGTTACCCAGGACCACGTCGTAAAGCCCGGCCTTTTTGATTTGATCCGATACATCAAGGACGACTTTCGGTCCAAGATTTCTCTGCCCTGGAATGAATTCGCTCTCCCCAACCAATTTGTAGGTCACTTCGTCAGAAAGATCACCTGATTTTTTTATTTCTACAAATCTGTCAGCGCCGATGGTATAAGCAACTGGCTCTGCCTTTGATTTTGAGATCGCCATTCTGTATACCATTGGTACAAAAATTTCAGCTTGTCTTACGAGGTCTGACTTATCTTCTTTCAAAGGTGCTGCAGAGGTATACAACAATCCTTCTCCCACCCTGAATTTTTGAATAAAAGCTCCACCGTCTCTGAAAGTCATGATGTTTTCTGAAGGATTGAGACTGCTGACTACACTGAACTGGTAGGAGTAATTGACCGATGGCAGCGTCAGGTTTCTATTGTTGTTTTCAAAAACATCATTGAACACAAACTCCGACAAATTAATGGCCGACACCTCCCGGGCATTGCTCGACTGAGCAGCATAGGATGCAGCACCTGCCTGACCTAAAAAGCTGTTGTATGCGCTGATGTCTGCATTTTCTCCCGGGAAGAGCAAGACTTTCCCACCTTTGTCCAAATAGTTCTTGAGCTCATTGGCCAGACCAGAAGAGATAGTTCTCAGATCATTCAGTATGATCAATTGTTGCCCGGCAAATTGCTGGTATTGTATCTGCGCTATGTTTTGGTGGCTGATGTTCAGGTAACCTATTCCTGAGAAAAGAGCATCGAGATATTTATTGGTATAACTGTCGTCAATGACCAGGACATTGATTTTTTCATCTACATAAAATGAAATGAAGTAATTGTCGTCGAAGAGTATGGGGTAATCCAGAATTTTGAGTTCCGCGGTCTGTGTACCCGTCTTGGTGATGGCTACATTGACGGTATCAATCGAACTTCCTCCTGAAACAACGTCCACGATTCCAATGGGTCTTTCCTGCCCATCCATGACAATCGATAGTTTTACCCCTTCAGCATCCTCTTCGCCATAGTTGTGAAGCTTTACCACAAGGGCATTGTTCTCATTTAAAACCGGAACGGGCGAAACAAACCAAACGCTATCTATGCCTACATTTCTTGCCCTTACTCCCTGTACCGGTATGAGATTTACTTCAATGGTTGAATCTTGCCAGCTTTCTAAATCCGTAATACTGGTTTGAAAGTCTGAGATCAGATATGCAATCCTGTTGTCCCCCCTTACCACCTGTTTTTGCCGGGTCAATACCTGAGAAAGGCGATGGACGGAAGGAGTAATTTCCACCTGGTCAATGACGGCCAGTGCTTCATCCTGCGAAAGCAGTCTTTGGAATCTGCCGTCAAATTCCTGGGTCAGTATCTGAAAACGGTCACTGGGGCGATATGCTTTTACAATATCTCTGGCTCTTTGTTTGGCAACATCCAGCAGAGGAATATTCTGTTGTTCACCCTGCATGGAGAAAGAGTTGTCTATGAAAACAGAAACTGCCTTTTCACCAAGATTGACTTCGTCATCCTCTTTTAGAAATGGTTGTGCGAAAGCAAAAACCAGTGCCGCAATGGCCAGGCACCGCATCAGCAGGACCAATAAGTTTTTTAGCCTGTTTCTGGAAGAGGTCTCTTCCTTGATTTCCTGTAGAAATCTTGTATTGGAAAAATAAACCTTCTTAAACCTTCTAAAATAAAAAAGGTGTATGATGATCGGAACCGAAAGACCTGCAAGTGCCCATAAAAACGAAGGATATAAAAAACTCATAGCGATACAAAAATAGATTTACTTTTTGGTCTTCACACTGTTACATCATAAAACTTTTATAATTCGTCAGTTCATGATCAATATCTTGATCACATACGCATCCTGGGTTTCAAAATCTACCTGAGAAGAACTAAAAACCAGGTAAACTCCGGGTGGTGCTTTGGCACCGGTGTAGTCCTTGCCGTCCCAGGTCGCCTGACCTCCAAGGGCATCGGTTTCATAAACCAGACGGCCATCGAGATCTGTTATTTTTACATTGGCATCTCTGCCTAAACCTCTGATCGAAATTGGTCCTGAATACTCGGGTCTCACGGGATTTGGGAAGGCATACACATCAGAAGAATGCCTGCGCTGAGCAGCCTGAGTTTCAGTCTGATAAGCCTGCATGCCTTGTGCCGTTCCAATGTACATCAATCCCGTTTTTCCATCAAACTTGAGTGCTGTAATGGTATTGTCGAGTAATACAGAATTTTCCATGGTAAATCTGAGCTCTTGTTGAAGTCCGTCTGCACTTTGTACAAAAATACCGTTTCTGGTGCCAAACCACTTCCTGTTGCCTCCGTCAAACTCTATGGCGAGAACGTCTTCTGTCTCCAATAAAATTGCAGGGATGCTGTCCTGCAGTACCTTGATGAGTCCACCCTGGCAATTTTCGTCAAACGGGTCGCAGTCAAATACGACAGGTCCCTGATTGGTTCCCACCCAAACAGCACCATCGATGTCCGTTTTGATGGAAAAGATTGTCCCCCCGGTCAAGACAGAATTGCTTTGGTCAAAATACTTGTATCGGTCGTCAGTAGGGTCATTGATTTTTTCTCCTTCATCCAGGACGAGAACTCCACCCGGGTTGCCATTGACAGTAAACCACTTATAATTGTTGTCATCGACAGCAATCTTGGCTATGGCTTTATTGGCAATCGGAGGTGAAAACGAAAACCAGTTACCATCTTCCGTTCTTGCGATGATGGGCCTGCCCGATAAATAAGCAGTGCCCCACAATTGCTTTTTCTTATCAAAAGTGACAAACGATACTCTGTCGGTTATTGGGATTTTGTCTGCCCCTAAGAGCTCTACTTTATTTTCATCAAAATCAAAGGTCATGATGCCATTGTAGAAGCTTGCAGCATAAAATTTATTCTTATCAGGATCACCGGCAACAGATACAAAATTGAGGAAATCCTTTTGATCTATTTCATTGATGAATGCTCCCGTTACATTAACCCAGGATCCATTTTCAAGCACATAAATTCCATTCCGGTTGGACAGTTGCGCGAAATTATCAATGGAGGCTCCTCCACTGGCGAACAACACTTTATCACCAAGGATTTCTATTTGACTATTGGTGTATGAAAATGGTGAATCAAATTCCAGCATCCTGCAGCCTGCATTGATACCTGAGGTTGTGAATCTGAATGTCCTCCAGATGTCTGCAAACCAAATTCTCTGGGACTGGTCTTCAATGCCGTAAAGTACCCTGTTGGGACAACCGCCTCCTGCATCCAGAAAAGTTCCCTGAGCATTCATGGCAAAAATCTTTGAACTAAATTCCTGATCCCTGAAGCCTATGAGCAGATGTGTACCTTCTGATGACAAAAATATCAGGTCAAATTGCTGGCCGATGGTGATGTTGAGCCTTGAAAACAAAAGATTACTTCCAGATTTATAGACCACGTCATTGATGCCCACATATACTTCTCCATTGAATACTTCCACGACTGCTGCTGTGTATGAAGCCGGTAGCCCATTGTTACCACTCAGCAGTTGCCATCTGGAGAAATTGATTTTATTTTGATCAGCCAGGGGTATATAAAACAAACCGTCTTCTGTCGCAGCGAACAAAGTGGAGTTTGAAGCCCTGACATTATTCACCGGAAAAGGGGTAAAAGTGGTAAACCTAAAATCCAGGCTTTTCAGGTCCCACTCCACGATTCCAAAATCTGTAGACAGGTACCCCGTATTTTCATTGAGAATATAAAGGTCGTTGATCTGTTTGCGCCCTATGATGTTGGCGTTATTTCTAATATCACCTATGTAGGTCACACTGCCATCTTCGTGGAGTATATCTATTCCACCGGATTGGTACAATACAAACAGTTGTTTATTGAAATCGTCATATCGCAACTTTGAGATGAGCGTCTCCGTCAGTCCATCCATCCTGCTGATTTCGCTGTAAGACAAGTCCGTTTTATCAAAAACAACTATTGATCTGCCTGTGCTGTAATATATGTTATCTGTGCTTTGTGTCACCCAGCTGCCTTCCCTTTTGGGGAGATAAGTAAACCAGTCACCAATTTTACCACCTTGTTGGGCAAAGAGGGATTGTGAAAGCATGAATGATAAAAAAAGGATGATTTTTTGCAATCTCATAAAAGCTTGTGGTGACAAAGGTAAAATCATTTTGGAAAGCATAGACAATGATTTGCCAAAGCAGCCCTGGCAAGTGAAAACGAATTATTAGATACGCTTGGTATTGGTTACCTCTCAGAAATCGACTTCTATTGCCAGATTTTCAATTGAACATTAAATAAACATGACTTTAACTATTTTGATTTTAAAAAAGTAAAGTTTGAACCAAATGAAAACTTATACCTTTGGTAAGGAATACCGATCTTGTTTTCGGTCTTGTTAAGGTAAAAATTAGAATTGCATGGATATTCTCACATTAGGTTTTTCGCCCTGTCCCAATGATACCTTCATTTTTGGTGCTCTGATGAATGACTATGTCAAAGACAAAACTCTGGGCTTTCAATACCTGCTTGAAGATGTTGAATATCTCAACAGAGCTGCGATGGCAGGTGACCTTGATGTGGTTAAAGTAAGCTATTTTGCATACACAAAGTTGTCTGAACAATATCAATTGCTGACTGCCGGAGGCGCGCTTGGAAACAATTGTGGGCCATTACTTGTGTCGAGTCAGCCGGGTAAAATACCAGATGAAAACTCTTCTATTGCCATTCCTGGGGTAAACACCACCGCCAACTTATTGCTCTCATTAGCCTACCCCAATTGCAAAAGAAAGCAGGAAGTGCACTTTGCTGAGATAGAAAAAGGTGTACTTGAAGGAAGTTTTGATTTTGGACTTATCATCCATGAATCTAGATTTACTTACCAGGAAAAAGGTCTGATCAAAGTCACTGACCTGGGTGAATTTTGGGAAGAGAAAACGTCTACTCCTATCCCACTAGGCGCAATAGCTATCAAAAGATCTCTACCCGAACATGTCAAACAACGCGTCAATGCCCTGGTGGAGGCAAGTCTTAATTATGCCTATGAACACCCAAGCAGAATCATGGACATCGTCAGACAACATGCTCAGGAAATGGATGAGCACGTGATGAAATCACACATAGATCTTTATGTAACTGAATTCAGTAAATCTGTCGGGACAAGGGGCAAAATGGCTGCAGCACGTTTGTTCCATGAAATTGAAGACAAGTTGTCCATAAAACAACCTACCTGGCCCATCTACATCGATGATATTTGATTCGCCGGTCTAGCCTACAACTCTCTTATCATGATATTGCGGAATCTGATGGCATCTCCATGATCCTGAAGCCCGATATGTCCTTCCTTAAAACTACCCCAAATCTCACTGTCCTTCCACTTGGAAACTGCCTTTCTGGCCTTGTAGTCGTCTGTTCCCTCTTCATATTCCAATACCTTTTCACCATTGAGCCAGTGCTCTACATGACCATTGTTGTAAACCAGTTTGATGCTGTTCCACTCAGTATGGGGCTTTAATTTTTTAGTTTCAGCCGGAATGTACATGTCATACAATGAAGCAGCCATTTTTATTGGAAGCGTTTCTGTTTTTGAAAATTCATCATCCAAAAGTTGGAATTCCGGGCCAGTAACATAATCTTCACCATAGGCTGTATCTTCTTTAGCGTGGTACATGATGCCACTGTTCCCACCCTTAGCAATCTTATATTCAAGGGTCAATTCAAAATTACCATATTCTTTGACGGTGATGAGCGAGTGTCCAAACCCGGTATTGTCGATTTCTCCATCGGCAGAAGCAACAATTGCACCATCTTCAATCGTCCACTTGGGGCCAATGCTATCGGAGTTGTATTGTTTCCATCCTTCAAACGATGTTCCATCAAAAATGCTTACGGCCACAGTGTCCATTTCTACCGGCGCGAGTTCGACAGAGTCTTTTTGCTCACTTTTGCAGGAAGAGACCAGTAAGACAGCAATGATCATTGAAAATAATGCGGCATAAAGTTTGAAACTCATATCAGTAATTTTTTTTTCGAAAGTACAAATTTTCGATTATACTGATCAGAATATGGAATGTCCATTTTAGTTGTGTTTTTATATTTTAATTTTTCACTGCTGAAAACACAGTTGAAGCTGGCCTATTAGCATGTATTTGTAAGGCAGAAGAATTCAAACTTAATCGCGGATAATTGGACAAATCCTTTTCCATTCGGCATATTTCTCAAGCAATCCATGTGATTTCTAAGTGCTATTCTCATCATTTGTACTACTTTTGCAAACACAACCATTAAATAGATGCCTAGACTCAGCTTCCTTTTCCTTATTGCCATCCTCTTGCCGTTTTGTCTGAAGGGCCAGCTTAATATCAAAGTAGCTTTTCTTTCTACTTATGGCTCTTATGATGGAGTCAATGGTTTTCTGAATGAAAAAGATGCGGTGGCTGGAGTGAACCTGGTAGATGGATTCAAGGATGTGCATGTGCTGAGTGGTTTGGATTTGGGCTTAAGGTATAAGCTTTCCACAGGAACCGCGTTTGAAGGGGGATGGAACTTTGGCCAACCCAGAGTTTTGAAACAAAGCCGCTTTAATGACTCCAATACTGTAATCGACGAAAAGTGGAAAATGCAAAACAATGGATTGTACCTTGGTATGCAACAGCACCTGGGAGCCTTCAGTTTTGGTTCTGCAATTCAGTATAACCGCCTCAATATGTCCACCATTCCGGCCAATAAATCCAAGTATGAAGTCATCGAAAAAGCCCCCTATTGGACTGCACAATTTTTTATTCAACTCGAATACCGCACCAATTTCACGGCAATTGCACTGCGACCCCATTATAGTCTGCCCATCACTTCGTATCAGTTTGACCGCTTGAATACCAATAAATCTTATTCTGAATCGTTAACTACTTACGGACTTTCACTCATCATTTACAACGGCGAATAGCATGAATACCAAAACCATTCTCTCCTTTCTGATCTTAAGTTTTATGTTTGCCAGCATTTCAACAGTAACATCTTGTAAGGTAAAAGAAGGATGTGGCTATGAGGAAAAAATGGGTCCTAAAATAGACCGGGACGGAAAATTGAGCCGGGAAAGAGGAAAATCCAAACTTTTTGGATAAATCTTGCAATCACACCCAACCATTTGGGTACATTCTGTAGTCTTAACCAAATAAAAACCATTCAAATGGAAATGAGACACCTACTCTATCTTGCCACATGCCTGTTTCTTCTTAATTCCTGCACCAAAGAAAACATCGATGGTACCCCCAGCCTAAATCCAGAATTGCCTGAAGTAGCATACGATTATAAAAACATTACTTTGCCGTTCAATGCTGTACCAGGGCTGGTACAGATCAACACAAGAATAGATTTTATCAACATCGACCCATTTAGCAACCCTATATTCACCGGAGGTTTTATCAATAATCCAGGTGGCATAAAACAGGAAATCACCGACGAAGGCGCCACATTGGGGAGGGTGCTATTTTACGATAAAAGCCTATCTCAAAACAATACCATATCCTGTGCTTCCTGTCACCAGCAAAAATTGGCATTCACAGACGGGAAGGCATTCAGCGAGGGCTTCCAGGGTGAACTGACAGAACGCAATTCAATGTCAATCATCAATCCCATACTTCAAAATAATCTGTTTTGGGATTCAAGATCTGTTTCAATTCTTGATCTAAGTCTGAAACCCATACAAAATCACATTGAAATGGGCATGGAAAGACTGGACATATTGGAAGAAAAAGTGCGCAATATTGACTACTATGGACCTCTTTTTGAAAAAGCATTTGGCGACAGGCACATCACTTCCGATAGAATAGCTGTTGCCATTTCCCAGTTTGTTTCGTCGATAACTTCTTCCAATTCAAAATTTGACAAAGGCCAACTGAATACATTTGAATTGCACGGCAAACAGGTCTTTTTAGAAAAATGCGGTTCTTGTCATTCGGGCAGCAATTTTGCCGCAGATGACGGCCCTGGTGGTGCATACGGTATGAACTTTATAGACCTTTCAAGCACTTCCATTGTGAATTTGAGGGGTACCACCAATATTGGTTTGGACGTGGTTTCTGCAGACAATGGTTTTGATGGAAAATTTAGAATTCCCACACTTCGCAACATTATGCTTACTGCTCCATACATGCATGACGGCAGATTCAAGACTATAGATGAGGTGCTTGATCATTACAGTTCAGGCATCAAGCCCAATGCAAATTTGGATGTAAAATTCAAAACTCCGGATGGTAAAGTTAAATTCATCAGCCTCAGTGATGCCGAAAGACTTGCATTAAAAGCATTTCTTGCTGCCCTGACGGATGAAACCATGTTGACAGATCCCAAGTATTCTGACCCCTTCAGAAGAAGATAAAAGGTTTAATTTTCAATCAAAAGGCAAATGACCCATCATTGTTTTTTGCCTTTTGATGCTTTTTCCCGACCAGCTTCACTCAAAGTCATCTGATCATTTCTGGCCATATTTTTAATGAATTGTACAGGTCTGAATCTCAGTGCTGACCAATCGTCATCAATGGCAATCTGACGCACTGGTTCGATATTATAGGAGCCAAGTGATGACCAGCAATTGTCTCTGTTGATGGCACTCTTGTACTTTTTTGAACTTCCTTTCGCATAACAAAACCACAAAGGAGCATCCTCAGAAAGCAAGGGTATGATTTTAGCCGCGTACTTCACAACATCTTCTGCAGACAGGCAGAATGCTATTGCAAAATCAATGCTTTTGGTATTGGCGTCCACCTCAAATGCAGCATTGGGGAAATCTGTTTTCCACTCTTCTAGTCCTTCCTCCGGCATGTTGAGTATGACCACATTTGAATGATCCTTGAAATTCATTTTTTTTAGCAATGCCTCCATATTTGAATATTGTTGAATGAGCAAATCTTATAAACTGGTTTCAAAAAAGTTGCATTGTCCGCTAAAAGCTTAGTTTCAATCCTTCAAAACCTTTTCAATCCTTTTATCGGGAGCCAGCCATATCAGCGCAACCAACACGTACGTTGCGCCTCCAATCCACGGACTGAACCAACTTCCAACAATGCCAATGATGTACAATATGGGTGAAACTTTGCCCTTGAGGTCATCCCCAACTGCTTGTTTTAGCAATGAAGAATCCCCCTGCTCTCTGATGATGCATTGCTGCAAAATAAAGTAGGCAATGGCTGCCATGAGCATGATGAATCCATACAATGCCATAGGCTGCCTGGCAAAATGATTTTCTCCCATCCATGCTGTAACAAAAGGAACTAGCGACAACCAGAACAACAAATGAAGATTTGCCCAAAGAATGTTTCCGGAGATGTGCTTGACTGTCTGTAACATATGGTGGTGATTGTTCCAGTAAATTCCCAAATACACAAAACTCAACACATAACTCAGCACCACCGGAATCAACGGATAAAGGTCACTGATGTGCTCGCCATGGGGCACTTTTATTTCCAAAACCATGATGGTGATGATGATGGCCATTACACCGTCGCTGAATGCTTCCAGCCTGCCTTTATGCATACAAGATGTTTGAAGTTTAAAATTAATACCAATTGGAACTTCGGCAAGATTTCTCCAAAAGAAAATTATTCCTCAAGGCCCAAATGTTTGGGAAGTAACTCAGTGATCAGCATGGTCCAGCCGCCATTGAAGCTGTCTCTTGCAAAGTCAGGATTGTTTGCAGGGAATGACTCAAGCCCATGGTGGCTTAAAATCAATCTGGTACCCCCATTTTCAGCCTTCAACCAAAATGTTACAATAGAGAAACCCTCATGGTTTTCGTAGCTCCATGAATATTGAAGAATCTCATTGGGTATGGATTGGATGACCTGGCAATGGTGGATATAAGCCTCGCCCTTGTGACCCTGTCCCGGAAAAGAAAACCGAAATCCCGCTATCGGTTGAAAATCGTCCAAATTAAAGTACCAGGCCTTCATCTCCTCCTTGTCGGTAATCGCCTTCCAAACCCTGTCTGGAGTAACATTTAAAAACTTTTCTTTTACAATGGGCTTCATATCTGACAATTCCGGCAAAGATCTGAAGACCTCCGAGTGATACAAAGTTGTTGTCACCAATTTGCCTTCAGTTTCACCCTCGGCACCAAAAGCATATAAATCGTCACTTCCATCCAATCTTTCGCTCAGCCTGTCCAGCAATTGATGAAATCCAGCAGGTGCTTGCACAGCATATTCATCCGCCATCTTGCTGTAGTCAAATTTCAACAATGTGGTTTGATCATCAATTTTACTCAATTGCCATTCTGCCAATTCACCTTCCCAGGTCCAGACAAACAAGTTGGGGTATTCCACCCTCAACACCTCTCCATATGTTAGACTTTGTGATTCATCGCGAAACCTGATCGTTATTGATGCTCCTGGCCTGAGTTTCATATCCACATCCGTAAACCAATATTTCATTTGTTCTGGATTGGTAATGGCGTCCCATACTTTCTCTATAGGATGATGAAGTAAGCGCTCAAATGAGACTTTGATGCCATCGCTTTCTTTGGTGACTTTACCCGGTTGTGAAATATTTTTTATCATGACTTATTGTGCTTTTTTGTTGAATCACTTTCATTTAAAAACTGCTCGAGAGCATCTAGTTTTGAATCCCAAAACTTGCTGTACTTTTCCACCCACGCATGGACTTCATTGAGTTTTTTGAGATTTGGAAGGCAATAACGTTCTCTGCCGTCTTGACGGATGGTGACCAATCCACACTCTGTGAGGATTTTGATGTGTTTGGAAATGGCAGGTCTGCTGATCTCAAAATTGTCCGCCACGGCATTGAGGTTGAGGGGAGCTGTTGCCAGCAAAGCAATGATGGCCCTTCGGGTCGGATCTGCGATGGCCTGAAATACATCTCTTCTCATGATTGTTATTTATTAAGGCTAGAAACAATTGTTGTGTAACCAATCGGTTACAAATATATGTGTAACGAATCGGTTACGCAAATAGTTTTGGAAAAAAATTACAAAGTTTTGTTCAGCAGGAATCGGTCGTTGTCTTTGAAGTCATGTTTTCGGTAAAGGTGATTGGCTGCATGATTGTGTTTTTCTGCCTCGAGGTGGAGGGTTTTTACACCCAGATTTTTGGCTTCCTCAATGACGAAGGAAATGACTTTTGCACCAATACCACGGCCTCTGTGCTCTGACTTTAGATAGAGTTCATCAATAAAGGCATCTTTGCCCTTGTATTCAAAACTGAATCCAAAGGCGAGCACCACATATCCTATGATTTGATTTTCAACCGTTACCAGCCAAATCCTCCCCCACTCCGGATGGTTTAATAAGGATTCAATATTGTGGGCGGTAAGTTCCCTGTCAAATGGATATTGGTCGATGGCATAAAAATTCTCCATCATTTCAAGGAGTACCGCTGAATCATCAATACTTGCGGGGATAAAATCTGGCATAAGCATGTTTTACCTTGGTTTTGGTGTTCAAAGTTAGTCATAACTTTAAATAGCACCCGATTAATTCAATTGTAGCAAGTCCCATAAATTGCCATAAAGATCCTTGAAAACAGCAACGGTTCCATAACTTTCAGTTTTGGGTGGTCGGACAAACTCTATGCCTTTTGATTTGAAATCATGGTAATCCCGCCAGAAATCATCAGTTTTCATAAATAGAAATACCCTTCCACCGGCCTGATTTCCAATGAATTTTTCCTGCTCTTCGTTGGATGCTTTGGCCAGCACAATGGCTGTTCCTGGCGATTTGGGAGGAGCAACCAGGACCCACCTTTTGTTCTGTTCTTCCTGATAGATGTCTTGTAAAAGCTCGAAGTTGAGCTTAGATGTAAAGAAGGTAATGGCTTCATCATACTCTCTAACTAAAAGAGAAACATAGGCTATGGATGGCTTAGTAACAACCATTATACTTATATAACATTGGTGAATTGCACAAGTGATAGAACAATAGTAAAATACGGGTAATAGATTTAAAAAAAAGAAAAATATGTAGTTATTGGTATTAAAAGTTAACACGATCACTGAAACCAATCACCCCACGGAATAACAAAGGGCAAAATCAACACCCAAACCAGAAAAAAACTTGCCATTCCTGTTGGATAATTTTGCCCATTCCGAATGGCAGGAATAACTACGACAACAAGCCAGGAAGTTTTATAAATGAGTTGTAATAAAAGTACAGGCGAAAACGTCAGCGGTCTCCACAAGCCAAGCAAAGACAAAACTGCAATTGAAAGCCATAAACTTCCCACCAGTCTAATAATATCAGTATTGGGATAAACACCTTGAAAAATGATTTTACCGGCAGTTTGTGGGAAAAACAAAGATGTGATTCCGATATAACTTGCTACGATTATGTTGGCTACATACACCATTTTAACTGCTATCATCTTATTGTATTTAAATATAAAATCTGCTGTGCATTATTTTTTAGACTCTGATTTCAGCTATCTTTTTGATTTCAGACATCACCTCTGGTAAAACAGCCTTATATCGTTTGCCCATAATATTACTCCAAACCTTTCTTAAAATGCCTGTAAATTCTACTTCGTGGGTAAAAAGTGTTTTGTCCTTGTTTACCTCCAATTTTCTCGTGACAACCAGCCAGCCTAAAGGTATTTTCGTTTTAAAGGTATAAGAAGAACCTACAACCATTTCAGAGACTATAAATCTTGTACGTGGCCCGCTATCCGGAATTAAGATACCCTTCGCGCCCTGCACAAAATCTCCGGGAAGTATGGCATTTTTCAAGCCTTTATCCCAATTTTTCCAATTTGACACATCCGTCCAGATGTGCCAGATGCTTTCCTTTGGAGCATCTGTACTTTCCATATGAGAAAACTTATAATTGCTGGTTTGTGCTTCTAATTCCATAATATTCAAGATTGAAATTAAGATCAGTAATTGCCTCATCATTTTCATGTTTGATGTTTCAAAGATCCACCGGAATCATTTCAATCCACTGCACCTATGTTAACTTCATCTGGAGTTAGCCATTTTTTTTCTGATCCGACTCAGAGACTGTGGTGCTATTCCCAAAAAAGACGCGAGATATTTCAACGAGAGCCGCTGCAATAAATCAGGATCGTTTTTTAGCATTTTTTTATAGCGGTCCTCTGCAGTTTCAGTCTGAATTTCTTCCAGGATTTGCTCTGTAAAATATTGTACTTCCTGGATTAGTTTTCTTATGAAAGCATTCCAACTTTTGAGCTCAAGGAGTTGAATGGCTTGTTCAAGGCTCGTTTGATATAGCACAGATGGCTCGATGGCCTGAATATTTTCATGGGAAGCTTCCACAGAAGTAAAACTTACCTGGGAAGTAAAACAATAAGGGGCTTCTGTAAAAAACTTGGTAACCTCATTTCCGTCCTTGGTGATGTAATACCTGAGCAAACCACTTTCAATAAAATAGAGGTGCCTGCAAATTTTTCCTTCCTCCAAAATCAATTCTTCTTTCCCGACAATCCTTTTTTCGAAACAGGGAAAAATGAGGTTCCAATCCTTGTCCGTTATCGATGTGTAATTTTCAATGTATGCCCTGAATAAATCCATTTTACCCTTTTCTTTAATAGGCTTAGTTTAATTCAAAATGGATTATCGCCGTTTTTGTTTAAATAAATTCTTTGATGTCTGATGTTTTGGAAAAGGCTCATTTGATGGTCAGAAAATATATTGGAAATAAAGGCAACAACTTTCTGGTTTTCAGAATATTGAATTAATAATTATGTAAAAATAATTAAACTGAAGAATCGACTTAATTCTCAACACGACATCATCACGCGGTCATAAATAGTTTTGACTTGTGTATCCCCAAAACCATAAATGCTTTCCCTCTTCCAAAACTCGCGGCACACCGTAGGGAATTCAGTCGAGACATTTTGCACAATCTCCTCAATCACTTTTTCCGGTCGACCTTTTTGTCCATCCTTGGGAAAGCGATCGATATGGGCATTTACCACGTCCCTGAGGTAAGGAAAAGCTGATGATGATTTTTTGGAGAGTGAAGTCAAAACATCAAGATTATCATTTTTATAGGCATACCACAATTGATGACCTAGTAATATTTCCTCTTTTGAAAGCAGCAGTTTCCTTTCAAAACAGTCGATTAAATCATAGGTTGATGCCGGTCCAAACCCATTCCAAAAATGAGTACTGTCCCTGTCGAGATGTGAAGGATAAACGACATAAACACTTGTCTCCAAACCAACTTGTTGGATAAGTGATAAAACAAACCACATGTTCACTTGGCAAAACAAATCGTATTCAAACCACATGTAAAATGTGGAATAAGGAGGAGCTTCCAGAATCCTATTGAATTCACTTACGGTCTTCTGATGGTACTCATCGCTGTCGACTCCCAAAAAATTTGCCCTCACAGACCAAAAATCAGCCAGACTTTCTCCTGAAACATCTCCATCGACCAGTGCTTCTCTCGCCACAATGATTTCACCCCTCAACCGTGTTTCAGGAAAACTATAAGCCAGCGCATCACCATTGAGGACGTGATAAACCATTTAGCATTTATTTAAAACCTATTAATACCTCACAGCTTAAAGATAATTAATGACCTTGAAAAGACGATACATTTTAGCTCTGTGAATAATAATTGCAACTAAAAATTGATGACAATCTTCATAATGCTTGAAGCAGAATATTTGCATGCTTCTAAACATCAAATTGAAAATATTTGAAATTTACCAGTTGCTCTGATACCTCCCAAAGACGCTTTGCAACTTCCGGATTTTTGGACAAGTCTGAGGAACTTGCTTTTCCTGCCTTTCCCTTATACTCCTTGTATCCTGTCGGACCGAAGTATTCTCCACCTTGAGCAACACCCAACGACGCCAGTAGCGAAGGTTTCGCCCCATTACGGGCTGATTGAGTCAAAAAAGGGGCAATTGTATATTTCACGATAAAATACAGCCATTTTGGGTAATTTCTGCTCAATTCCGTATCTGCAATTCCAGGGTGAGCTGCAAAAGAATTGATATCTGAATTGTACAGGGCGGCTTGTTTGAACAATTTGCTAAAATATTGCAGATTTTCAAATTCATTCAACGATAGCCTTAAGCCAGTCACATTCAATTAACAATTTTTCAAGTTAAGAATCTATTGCAATCTATTTATATGTAAGCAGTAATTCACTGTTAGTTTTAAAAAGTAAATAAATTTGCCATAATTGGAAACAAGCAATTTCATTACATTTATTTTGGCTGAAAGTCTGGGTGGCCGGTTTGCCATAATGCAAATTTATAGATATACAAATTCTCTAACTCACTGCCCAAATGCCCGCTTTCCCAATCAACCAATAATAAAATAGGCTTTTCTCCTCTTTGCTCTTGCTGTAGCTTTGCAGTATATCGTGCAGCTGGATGCAAACCCAAAATATAATCTGTACCTCCGTGCACGATCAACATGGCTGGCAACTTTTGATTTTTAGGAACATTATAATAAGAACTTACACTTAGGCTTGACAGAAATCCAGCTTTTGTTCCGATAGGCCCTACAGATTTTGATTCACGAGCAAATGCACCGTCTTGATATGTAACGATATCTGGCAAACCAGACAAAAACAATCCACCAGCAAATAACTCAGGACGTTGATTAATGCTCATACCTACCAAAAAACTGCCGGCACTGCCGCCCATTACCAATTGTTTTGAAGCGGAGGTATATTCATTTTCTATAAACCAATCTGCAACATCAACTACATCGTTTATCGAATTCATTTTGTTAGGAAATTGGCCGTCTTTCATCCAGGCTTCGCCCATTTCACCTCCTCCCCTCACATGCGCATAAGCAAAGATGCCACCAAGTTTTATCCATGGGATTATAGTTGGATTGAAGAATAGATCATTTGATGCACCACTATTACCATATGCCTCAATTAAAAGCGGGTTTTTATTTTGAAGAACTAAATGTTTACTGTAAACAAGAGAAACAGGAATTGATTTTCCATCCCTTGATGGAATCCACAATATTTGAGTCTTCAAATCGTGAGATAAGTCAAAGGCCTTATCCGCAAAAGGCAAAGGTGCGACTTGTTGCTCTTTATAATTATAATGCATGTATTTAACACTTTGAATTGCAGATCCAGATGCAAAAATGAGATCATTGTCGTCAATAATGTTCAAGTCTCCTATAGCACCTTTACTCTTCATTGGCAATAAAGAAGACGAGTTGGACGAATAATCTATTTTCATCAATTGCATATCTCCAATCTTTCTGATTAGCACATAGAGCACATCTTTGCCCGCAACAATTCCGGTGCTGTTACCAGCATCAACCGGGGCTATAACATCCGGTGTATTTTTTAAAACGGTTTCAGGCTTGCTACCCGTTTCCATATTTATTTTCACAACACGATAATTCGGACCGCCTTTGGTTACTGC
Source organism: Saprospiraceae bacterium (assembly GCA_020436935.1). Lineage (GTDB taxonomy): Bacteria > Bacteroidota > Bacteroidia > Chitinophagales > Saprospiraceae > JADKBO01. Next base: position 8,209 of record JAGQWX010000027.1, on the reverse strand, counting down.
AAATAAAAATTTGCCGTTACCATCAAATCCATCACCCAGGTTTACATAGCCCTTTAACTTTTTCCACGGTGTCTGCGCTCCTTTCAATTTAGAACAGTGAACTGCAAAAGCATAGTTATCTGCGTCTCCAGCCCTTATTCTGGCCACGATGTAAGGAGAGTTCTTAAAACTGTACACGTAAGGGGTTTCATATGCTTTTAGTTTTATGTTTGAATTTAGTCCAATTCCAAAAATAGCTTCATCTCTTTCAGGATCATTACCTATAATGTGTAATTTTATTTTTCCATTGTAGTAAACTTCGCTTTCTTTTTCAGTGGGAGGGGCCTGGGTATACAGGAGGCCGGCATCGTTTGGAAGCCAAGTCATGGAAACACCTCGAGAATCATTGAACATTACTCGTCCAATGCTGTCGGGTAAAAACTCTTTTTTGTCAAGATCGAAAATTCTTATGTGAGGATTAGCCTCTCCATTTTGGGTAAGAATTAATGCCAGCAATGACTTCTCATGAGCAAATACTTTTTTCCGGATAGAATACTTTTGACCGTGAATACTCAATTTACCCAATACCTTTTCCTCAGGTGCATTGGCAGATTTCCTGCGACAAAGCCAAATACCTTCTCCAGGAATTTCACGATTGTAATAAATCATTTCTCCCACTGTATGAACACTCCACAATTCATCTTCCAGTCCTGAAAAGGCTTCACCCCAGGCCGCCATAAGTTTATCATCTCCAGGGATGCTGTCAATTAATGAATGTGTAAGCGTGTTTTGTTCATGGCAGAAATTTATCAACTCTTTTTCATTTGCTTTTCTGCTCATCCAGAAATATGGATCATTTAAGTTTTTTCCATAAATGGTTGTATCAAAAGTTTCAATACGCACAGATGGATAAACGATCTGACCAATTGACAAGTTGCTAGTGATCATAATGCAAATCAAGCAGAAAACGAAAAGTACTGGTATGCGCATAAGTTTCGATTTTATTTCATTAACAATATCAGAATGGCTATTATAACAAGCTGACCAAGTATTGAAACCAAGGCCTTATCTCTTTATATTCGTCGGAAAATGGATTGTGCTTTTAAAATGTGGTGACAAAAATGCAAAGTTCATTGAGCGTTAGTGCTCAAAAAAAACGTCTTAGCTGTTAAACCAAGGTCAAAATTCGGCGCTACGTTCATTTACAATGAATTTTTTACTACAGTTTAATGGACAAATCTATTTCTAACAAATATAAATATATCCTCTTTTAGCAAGCCTCGATTAGTTATTTAGCGACTGACATGGTTTAAATCAAAAGAGTCCACTAGCGCAATGGCTGGTTTTAAAAATTTAATGCAAAAGTCCTAATTTCTTACCACTGCTGAAACCTGATACCTACCTGTCCATCTGCAATTGCAAATTCCTTAGCACCCCAGGGTCTTTTGGTGACCACTTTTAAATTGGGATGAAGCCATTGCGGATGTGAGACAGATACTTTGGCATACACTTCATCGATATCGTTAGTCACTAGGCGAAGTTCAGGATAGTGTTCCATCGCCAATTGTTCATCCTGAAATACCATGATGCTCAGGTTCCCTTTACGCAATACCGCATATGGCTGTGAAGGGTGAAGATCCTTGTGTACAATAGTAAACTCGAGACAATCTACAAATAGTTGGATACCGTCGTTCAGATTTTTATAAAATACACTGGGGACCAGTCCTGTAAAATTCATGTGTTATAATTTATATAACAAAGGTCCGGAATTAATGGGAGAAGTGTACTTGATTGAGATCAAGAAATGTAAACAAGACACAAAATTTTCTTTATTGGCTGTGCTGCACTTTTTCAAGAATCAATTTATCCAACCAATTTTAAATGCTCATCAAATCAGCATATTTAAACTCATAACTCAATAAATTTTTCAGTTTCTGGCTGTCAATAATTTTATATTGGAGTTCTTCATCTTCCTTGAAGGAGATAGAATGTCCCCCAACCTTCTGAACTTCTCTCATATAAAAATCCCGTCTCTTTGGATGACTGCCAGCACAGGCATTTAAAATCTCATTCCATACATTTTTTAGTATGATCTGTTTTATAATTTCTATGCAATCGTCTCTGTGAATCAGGTTCACGTATCCATTGGGATGTTCTACTGACTTACCGGGTTTAATGAAATTTCCGGGTTTTCTATTGTAACCAAATAATCCCCCAAATCTGAGGATGGTGGTTTGGAATGACCTGTTGGTGATGAATAACTGCTCTATTTCCGCCAAAGGTGTATTGGCTGTTTTTGTTGCTTCTGTGACTATGCCATTTATGAAAGGATAAACGGAAGTTGAACTGATGAACAATACTTTTTGAACTTCAGAATGCTCGATTTTTTTGACCAGATTTTTAATGTCGGGAATGCTCTTGGATGTGATTGCGATAATCAATACTTCTGTGTTCAAAAAATGGTCAATATCATCACCGGGTTTTTCAATGTCGATCAGAAATGGATGAATGCCATTTTCCTCCAGCATCTTCATTTTTTCAGGAGACGTGGTTGAACCTGAGACATGAAATCCAACTTTTATTAAATCGACAGCCAGGGGTAATCCCAGCCAGCCACATCCCAATATGCTTATCCGTCCACTCAATATATTTCCTTTTTGTATAAGTATTTAGCCGTTTTCTTTTAATCTAAATGCAAATAGCAGTTTATTAAAATTCAGCTCAGTGAGAATTGATGTCAACATGAATTGAAGTTTTCATACCGAGCTGAATTTCAAATAAAGGTATGGATTATATTCAAAGCAATACCATTGTCAAATCATTGTAAGTTGTCAATATTAAAAATTAAACCCAAAATGGAATCCCGGCTCTCCAAAGATAAATTTTGACCACTTATTATCCAACTGCCTGAATCCATCCGGCAATTCGGTGTGATATGCACGGTGGGTAATGGCAATGGAAGGCTGAATAAAAAATCTGTCATTGAAAAGCTTGATGTGGTAACCCACCCGATAGGTATTGAAAATCTGGAAGCCATTGTCAATTTTATTGCCTTCGTCATTGGAAAAGGTTTGCAGTGTGGGCATTACATTGAGTTCTGCGTAAAGCCCTTTCCAAAAAAAGCGTTGGTACGCCAATGAAAGTCCAAATTCTCTGACATATCCAGGAAATTTTTCCTCTGGTTTTCCGTAAGCATCATTTAAAAAGGGGTGAATACCATTGGGCCAGGCATACTTCCAGGTTTTGGGTTCTAAAGTAATTACATCTTTGCCGGTTAGACGGTATCCAAGGTTGAGCTGGAAAAAATTCGGCGGATTTGTTCGTGATAAATTACCTGCCAATACAAATAAGGAACTTCCTACAAACCACCGTTTGTAATCACTTTCCTCTGCAGAGTATTGAGCTTTGAGTTGAAACGAACTTGCAATCGTTAAAAGAAAGCCGATGAAAATAATTTTCTTTTGCATGTTTTTAAAAAATAGATGTTAAACAAAATAGGACTAGCAGATAAGAGGAAGCTATTCCACAATCAATAATTAAAAATATAATTGATTGATTTACAGATTATAATGCTAAAAATTAAAACCAAAGTGGAGACCAGGTTGGATGAAGTAATGGGGCCAGCTTTTCTCCACTTCCTTGAAAGAATCTGGTACATTGGATCTTATGGGCCAGTAAGAAATCCCAATAGCCGGCTCAAAAAAGAATCGGTTTTTGAAGAACCTGAATTGATACCCAAAGTGACCATTGAGATATAATGTGTAACCGTTTCCGATCTTTTTATCGTCTTCCCCAACGTACTTTTCAAAAGCATTCAGAGCATACACGGATGTATAAACTCCTTTCCACCAAAAACGCTGGTAACCCAAAGTTGGAGCAAGGATACGGGCATGACCGGGATAGTTGAGACCGTCTGCATCAAAGTCCGGCCCGAAAGGGATGCCCAACGGCCAGGAATAAATCGATTTTTTAAATTCAAATGAAACGACATCCTTGGGAGTAATCCTGTATCCGATATTTATTTGAAAATACTTAGGTGGATTTGGGTCATTGGGAATAAAGTTTCCCAGAAGGAATAAGGTACTGCCAATATACCACTTTTTATAAGTACTGTCTGCTTCGTTATTTTGTGCTTTAAGACAAACTGTTCCTGTCATCAGAATGACAAGAACAATCCATAAAATTTTCTTTTGCATATCTTTTTATCCGTGATGTTAAATGATGATGCAAAAGTAGATTGGAGGGAATCTGCCGGACGTTCACTTAAGTTAATAAATCCAAATCAGCTCTTTTTTTCAAGAATTCTTCCCCGGAGCCTGCTCAAGGACTGCGGTTTTATGCCAAGATAGCTCGCCAATTGGTGCTGTGGTACACGTTGTATCAGATCTGGTCTTTTTTGTAACAAATTCAGATACCGTTGTTCGGGTGATGATGTTTTGAATTCGTCAAAGTCAATGCGCTGTTTGGCCAGGAGCTCTTCTGAGAGCACTCTGCACATCAACTCAAACTTTGGAAACTTATGGTTGACTTCTACTTCCATATCTGAATTTGAAATCAAAAGGATAGTGTCTTCCGTACAACTGATGTAATATTCAGAAGCAGATTTGGTGATAACGCTGGGAGGTGTCAGTGCCTCCAGCTCCGTATAGAAAGCCGTTGTTTTCTCTTCTCCATCTATGATGTAATAAGTCCGAATACAGCCCTTTAGCACAAAATAGCTGTCTTGTGATTTCTGCCCTTCATTCAATAATATGGTTCCTTTCTTTACAGAATGAAAAATATCCAAAGAGATAATAGCATTTTTTTCCTCCTCAGTCAGAGTGACGTATTTAGAGATAAAACCAAACAGGATGTCTTTCATTGTTTTTCTACGATTGTGTTTTTATTTTATATAGCTTTTATGATTCGCCCGGACCGATTACTGACAACTTCAAATTAATGTTCAGGGTGACACTATTCAAACTCAATTTGGCTTTTTAACTTGTTGGGAAAAGATTTCGATAGCTTCATACAACTCAAAACCATATCACCCACAAAGTTAACAAACCATCTTCCACCATAAACCTTAAGCATATAAGAAGAAGTCTTGCTATGTATGGATAGCGTTTACATTTGCTCTATCAAATATACGCTGTTTGCCCTTATCTTTTAATCCAGGGCCGAAGTTCAGATGTCGGTATCTTCATCAACAGCAACTTCTCCTGGACTTGTTTTTGTCTGCATTCCAATTTTATGGCTACAGATTCAGGCTTCTCCAAATAAAAAACCATCAATACCCAATGGTACTGCTAAAAATTCTTTTTCTTTTAGTTTACTTTTTGTCAAAGACATCTTGAAAGTGAAGAAAAAAGATGGGGTAAAATATAGGCCCATTAATTATTTGACCGAAATGGCCACATTGCCAACCTTGTGACCCAATTCAACATATTTGTGGGCTTCCACCATGCTTTCTAGCGGAAAGATTTGATCTATTACAGGTTTTAAACAACCTTGTTCGGCCAGTTCTTTAAACAAGACCAAATCTTCCTTTTTCCAATGGAAATTCGAAGAGGCCACAATGATTTTTTTACCATTGAACAAGGAGGTAAAAATAGCAGCCAGCATATGTTTCAATCCAAAATCAGTCAATAAATACTTTCCATTCGGCTTCAGTAATTTTAAACATGCATTCATGGAAGTTTTTCCGACTGTATCAAATATAATATCGTATTTCTGCTCGTGTCGGGTAAAATCCTGGCAAGTGTAATCAATGACAATATCGGCTCCAATGGACATCACAAGCTCTGCATTTTTTGTACTGCAAACACCGGCTACATGTGCACCAAAGTATTTCGCCAGTTGAATCGCAGAAGTGCCCACAGAGCCTGATGCTCCATAAACCAATACTTTATTTCCAGGCTTTATTTTTCCCTTTTTCTTGAGATACGTCAACGCAGTAAGTGGACCATTGACCAAACACGCAGACGCTTCAAAGGAAAGATTTTCCGGTTTATGATGCATAAGTCCATCCTCGGCCATGCACTTATATTCGGCATGGGCACCAAAGCTCAAGCCTGTATATCCATATACCTGATCCCCTGTTTTGTAATTTTTCACCTTCTGGCCAATGGCCTCGATGATGCCAGCGAACTCCATACCCAACACAGGGTATTTTGGTTTTTTGAAACCAAACATCAGTCCTACCGGAAGTTTAAGCAGTGTAGGATGATTGAATCCCCTCATTTTTGGATCTTCGGAGGTTACAGATGTTGCATAAATCCTGACGAGTACCTCGCTCTCCTTGGGTTCAGGGTTTTCTACCTCGGCCATTTGCAATACTTCCGGTTGGCCATACTTCTCAAATACAACTGCCTTCATGGTGATACCTTTTGAATTTATTTTGGCATAAAATTAGGCCGATTCAGAAGGCAAAAATTTGACACAGGTCAAATAATCACCGCAGCGAAAACTTTGACCTTATTCTTGACAGCGTTTCTAAAGATACATTCAAATATGAAGCCGTAATCGAGACAGGTAACTGTTGAACAATCCTTGGTTCTTTTTCGAGCAGCTGGATATATCTTTGAGAAGCATCCATGGTTTGGAATGCTTTAAGCCGTTGCTCAAACCAAACGGCATAGTATTCAATGAACATTTTATCCAGCATCATGATCTCTGCATATTTCTTCTTGACGTCAAGGAACCGGCTGTAATCAATGATGGTGACCTCTAGATCCGTTAAAGCTTCAATGTAGACATCTGCAGCTTTCCTCATGATATAACTATCGAGTGATATGGCAACGTCGTCATGAAAATAAATTTCTGTGGTTATTTCTTTGTCGTTGTGTATGTAAAACTTCCTCGCTACACCTTCCTTAACCAACAAATGCGATGTACAGATTTGTCCCGGTTGAAGTAGAAAAGAACCTTTCGAGAATTTCTTGTCAACGAACCCTCCTTCCATTTCAGCATGAACCTGAGGGTCCAGGCGATTTGATAAGTCTTTGATTCTCCTGATGTATGGGTTCATATATATTCGTAAAAACTGGATTTTAAAGCTGTACCACAGCCAAGAATACCTCAATGATGATCCTGGCAGACGTGATTTTTGGACATCTATTTTGACCTTATGTTTAGACGTAAATTATTACTCCAGCGTATCTGGTCCATTGGGGTATGTCTGCCCTAATTGCTCTTTTGCTGCCTGCCAAAAACAACCAACAAAACCAAACCTACAAGAATCTGAACACCTACTAAAATATTTCTGAGCAAGGTATTGTCGTAATTTTCTCCTGCAATGTAGTAATGAATTGCAGGCGCCACAATAACAATGGCCACTAAAAGAAGGAATAAGTTTCGATTTTTCATTTTCTTTAAAATTTATTTTGTAGGCCTACTCTTTAAGGTTTTTGGCATCCCCTGGTTCAAATCATATGTTACATAAATTACATGTCCTTTTATAAAAAAACTCCTTGTATCCTTGGTTCATCAGCACAAGAAGTTCATTGATTTTTGGTCTCTACGAATTTATGACATACAACTTATATAATCACAAACTTTAACACTTTTCAGCAAGCAACAGAATAAGAAAGGCAATCTAATGTCACCTGATAAAGCATTGCCAGCACCGCATTCCTTTTTTACAAAATATTGCCTCAAAGTGGTGGCAGAAGTAAAGTATTAAAGAGCTCACCATTCTTGAGGAATATTGTGGTCTGCCCACCATGGAAAGCCTGTAATACCTTTAGCTTTTAATCGCTCTGTGATCTGAGCCGTATGGTGTTGAATGTGGCGAATATTGTTGATATGAAGCTCTAAACGAGTGTAGGGATACCATTCAAATCCGGAGTTTCCGTCTAGGGGAAAAGCCTCAATGTTTTGTCGCAACTCTTTTCCGATGTCCTCAATAAAGGACAAGAGCTCATCTTTTGTATGAAAGCCTTCAACCTTTATATTTTCACTGCTGTTTTCCCAGTCCTGACTTCCTCCAAGACTTTCTGCTCCTTCAATGGCTTTATGAAAGGGCATATAAGTTTCAGAATTTTCTCCCAGATAATATCTGGTAGCCCACAAAATGTGATAGATGATTTGCCAGGTCGGATTTTGGTATTCATGGGTATTCCATTGTTCATCAGGAACTTTTTCCAAGGTCTGACCAAGCATTCCGAGGCTTGCACGGTATTGAGAAGCAAGAATGTCTGTGATTGCTTTTATTTCTGCAAAATCTCATGAAAGTGTACCACCTTATCTC
>JAGQWX010000026.1 GCA_020436935.1 Saprospiraceae bacterium | reverse complement strand
AGTAATAACTTTTCGATGTTTCATCTTAATTTTGTTTACTGTCAACCTATTTCAGGACAAGACAATTTGGTTATGCGGTTATTTGGTTCGATGTATAAACTCTATACCATAAACTTTCAAAACAGGCATTTCTTCTAATACAAATAATATGACTTTTCGTTAAGTTATAATTATGGGGGATAATGCAACGTTAAGATATTATCTCTATAAATAATTCAAAAACATTAAGTTTGCGTTGAAGTTAAATTCCAATTTACAAATGAAATTCTTTTTAAATACCATATCCCTTTTGACCCTTGTTTTTTTGATGTCTTGTTCACCTAAAATAGTGGGTGATGGCGAAGGCGTTGTCGCCTCCATACAGAGAGGACCTTGTTTTGGCAAATGTCCTGTCTACACCATGCAGGTATACAAAGACGGGAAGGTCATGTATCAGGGTGAAAGATTTACTACCAAAATGGGGACCTATACCAAAACACTGGGGTCTAAGGAATTAAAGGAACTCAATAAGCTGTTTGCATCTGCTGACTTTTTTAACCTGCAGGAAGAGTACCCTACTGAAATTCCGGATCTGGCGAAAGTGACGCTTTATTACAGCAATGGAAAAGAAAGCAAAAAAGTGGGTGGAAAGGAAAACAGACCTCCGGCAGTGATGCAATTGCAATATGCCATGGAAAAAATAGCAGAAAGTCCGGATTGGACATTGGTGAAAGCTGCTCCAGGTGAAGGTGGCAATACTGATGAGAGAAATGGTGAAGCCAAAGAAGAGATCATTCATTCTGAAATCATTATTGAGCCCAAGCCGGGTACTCTTGCGAGATTTTTGCAGGACTGGGACTCAAAATCAGTATATCTGACAGACAGAATCACAGAAGACGGCAGGCTTTGGCTGATCAAATACAGCACCAAAACATATACACCTGAAGCCATGCTGGAGATGATCAAGGCCGACGAACGCATCATTTCAGCACAGTTTAACAAAAAATTACAAACGCGGTCAGAATAGTCAGCGGTCTTTCATACGTTGTATGATAGTAACATCCCAAAGGGTAAAAATTCAATTATGAAATCCGGAAATTATAAAATCGTTGCCACTATTGTTTGTCTCTTGGCTTTTGTTTTGATGTATAGCGATGTACATGCACAAACCAGAGGCACAAAGCCACGCACCAGCACCCGTAAATCTTCACGTGATGTGGCTCCCAAAGTATCACCTCTTGACAAAATCAATTACGAAATCAAGCTTGGAAATCTGGGTATAGGTGGAAATGTATTCAGCATTGCAGCAAAGTTAAATGGTGGATACAAGCTGACCAGTTGGTTTACAGCGGGTGCAGGGATAAAATCTCAATATGAATATCTCAATTATCCATCGGGATTTCAGGATTATTCAGGACTTGACTTTGGCGGCTTCGCATTCGTACGCGGTAAAATCACCAAAAGCATCTATCTCCAGGGAGAATATGGCATACAAAGTTACCAGACCAATACAAGGGTTAACGGAGGAAGTAGCAATCGTTTCACAGCGCCCAATCCGGCCGTTGGTGGCGGTTATATAGGCGGTGGAGACCGATGGTCTTATGGCGCCGAGGTGTTGTTCAACATCAATGACAGGGCTCAGGATTATTACGGCATTGTGGAGTATTGGATCAACTTTTCGTATAGGTTTTAGCGGGCAATATTAAGGTTTTTGCATATTAGCTCTTTGGCTCAGTGTTTTGTGACCAAAAGAGAGATATTCATGCCTGGCATTAATTAGAATTGGCATCTTACCCCAAACATCCAATCCTTGAAACCCAGTCCGACGAGTAGTATTGCAACTTCGTATATGGAATATTGACATTTTGAATCTTGCATAAAATGATTGCTTATTAAAAGACTAAAATTCAATTGAATAAGCGATCGTTGGGAAAAATGGTAGTAGTGTCACCTTTTTAATACTGAATCTATCTTGTTCGTATTCCGGGAATATATAACTGACATTTTTTCTATTGTAGGCATTTATAATGTTTAACCAAAGTTGTTTCTTATTTCCTCGTTTTGATGTCCATTTCCTCATAGCTCCAAGATCCAATCTGTGATAAGGTATAAGCTGACCATTGTTTCTTTCCGTATAAATTGGTATTGGAGTATTTGACAAATCGTGGAAATATCCTATAGGTTTTGAATATCTCATACCCGATTGAAATAGAAAATTAGCACTCAAACTCCAATTTGAATTGAGTACATATTGACACATCCAATTTAAAACATGTGGTCTATCAAACATCGAAGGAAAAGGCTTGCCATCAAATATTTCTGCATGCTTTCTAAGTGATCGGCTATACGTGTAACTCATGGATGTAAAAAAATTATTCATTTGTCGTGTCATATTGAACTCAAACCCATAAGAATGACCCCTAACTTCTTTTGAAATCCCTTTCAATACTTCATCATAGCTGACATAGTATGAAGGCAATATGCCTATTTGGGCATCTAAAAGTCGATACATGTCTTTGTAAAAAATAATACTTTTTACCGTAAATTCAGGGGCTGTATAATTAAACCCGGAACTATAGATGTATGCAATTTGAGGTTTGATTTTTTCATTGACCTGAAACCAATACTCATCATTAATGCCCGTGAGACCACCACCAGCTTGAAAAACAGATTGAGTAGTTTTGGTGAAAGCTAAATTAGAGCTTAAGTGATTTTTGATTTTGTAAACCAGATTTGCTCTGGGTTCAAAATTGAAATATTTAAACCCATTTCCTTTTGATAAGATAGTCCTAAGCCCTCCATCCATCTGTAAATTTTTGGTAATATTTTTATAAAAATGGGCAAACAATCCATATTCATTCAAGTGCAGTTTATCAAAATTTAGAGTTGTTCCAGATGAGTTTTTTGCAATGAATTTTGATGGAATAATTTCTCTGTTAAGTAAATGAATTCCTGCAACGGCTTTTCCTTTCGGAATAATGTATTCTAAATTAGATTGAAGGGTAAAATCATTAATAAAACCACTTGTACTTGAGAAATTAATGATACTATCCACTTTTCCAGTTATATTTTTTAATTGCTCAATCTCTCCCAATCGGGAGTATCTCGTAAAATATAAGCAGTTCTTGATTGATAACTTATTGGATACTTGATAGATACTTGCCAAATTTATAGCAGTATTCCCCCAATTATTTCTACTTTTTTCTTCTGAGTTATTATTTCCATTCTCCTTTAACAGGTAATAATCTTGATTTTTATAAAAAAGAATTTTGAAATTCAACTTATCGTTTGCCTGGTAAATCAACTTGTTATAGGAATCATAAAAACCTAAATTAACAGAAGAGGTAACAACGTTAGACTTGTACAGAATATCAGAGGCCAGTAGAAAAGGCATAAAATGAACCAAACGATTTGAAGTAAAAAAAGACAATTTATTTTTGATAATTGGTATATCTAAAGTAAAATCAGCATCCAATAGTCCAATTCTAATCTTTGTTGATCTATATTGCAAATTAGGAGTTCTGGTTTCCAATACAGTAAAAGACGATATTCTACCTCCAAGATGAGAAGGTATGGGACCATTATAAAAATTAACAGACTTTAAGATTTCATTATTTACGATCGGAAATAATCCACCTATGTGATTTAAGTTATACAAATATACATTATCAATCAACACCTGATTCTGATCTAAATCTCCACCGCGAACAACAAAACCGGAACTAAAGTCATACGAGGTTTGAACTCCAGGCAAGGTTTTTAAAGCCATTGTAAAGTTGCTTGAACCAGTAGCTGAAGGAATAAGTTCAACAAATCCTCTTGAAAGCTGTGTTGCCCCATCCACGCTAGTAAAACTATTGAGTCTAGTTTTTATAATTTCGACCGTTTCAAGAGTTCTATTGTTTAAAGTAATTTTATGTGCTCGAGGTATGAATTGCAAGCAGGTATCCATTGACTCATAAGCAACATGGCTTATAGATATTTTGACAAAATCACTTGCTGATTGGAAAATAAATCCGCATTTACCTTCTTCATTTGTCAAATAAATTTGATCTCCTTCAACATATACACTTGCGTAGGCTATTGGGCTGCCTTGACCATCAGATAACTCTAAATTAAATATCTGATTTAAAGTCTGGCAGAACAAAGAAAATGGTAAAAAAACGATAAATAGTTGTAAAAATAATTTCATAATTATCGCAATTGAACATCGATCTCTTTACATGCAATACTACTCAATATCCCAATATGCCCCTCATCTTCAATTGTAAAAGGCAGTTTCCTTGAAGGCGAAAAAAAGAATTCTGTACCTTCAAAATATTGCTCACGGCTCCCATAAAAATTTGCAAGATCATCCCGAAGGTTGCAAACAATTATCTTGCTTGATTTTATACTATCTTCAATACCAATATTTGAATCAGAGAATCTAACAACTTTCGAGCTTGGATTTAAACAATCTAATTTAGCGGAAGAGAAGTAATTATCAGGAAAATACACTTTAAGTGCCCCACAATAATTTTCACTTGACAGTTGATATTCTATATTTCTATCTGAATACTCTGTTGATGATACCTCGCCAAATTTACCAGAATGGATGCCATAAAATGCAATATAATTTGAGCGATCAAGTGGACTTAAATAAATAGCACCAAAATCAGTTCTGTTATTATTAAATTGTAAAACATTAACATCCAAGTTAACAGAATCTACCAAGGGGTACTCCGGAAATTTACCAAAGGAAAATATATCCAATTGATCTCCTTTAATGACTTTAACCGAATATTCATGGCCATTTCTTGGGAATTTACTTGGATCTGAAGAAGAGTATGTTGGATTGTATTCCAAATAATGACCAAATTGCTGACCATAAGAAAAATGAAGCGTGTCGTAATCAATGCCATCCTCCATAAGCACCATCAGCGTAACACCGCTATCCCTTTTTTGGATTGCAGAACCTGTATTGACGTAATCATATTTTATTTTTACCGATAAATCAGAGCCTATGTAACCTACAATAAAATGTTGATAAGTTGAAGAAGTCAACTCATCAAGGCTGTAACTATCTATGCAGGATAACTGATAAATCGAAATTAAGAATACGAATAATGGAAATATTTTATTCATTAAATCTTGGTATTTTAATTATTTAATATGTTCATTATGAATATTTTACAATATATTAATTACAGATTAATTTTCCTAATTTATGCCCATTCTCGGATTTTTTCCATCTTTTTTTGGTGTTAAATAAGTAAGAATATTGAATTCCAAACTGAACAGCATTATTCAAATTCAGATTCTTGTCAACTTGCTCCGCATATTGTTCATTTAGATAACTATTCCGAGCATTAAAAATACGACTATCCGTAGGTTTTATAGAAAACACCCTAAGTTGGGGAGTCAAAGTACTTCTATTAAATGTATATCCAAAGCCTGCATAAAATGATGTTCCAAAATATTTGAAATTATCAAAACGGAATCTATTGTATGTCCAATAAGGTATTATCATTCCCGTGAATTCACTTGACGCTTGTAGAGATACAAATAGGTATTTATTCAATTTTCGTTTCCCAACGAGATTTACTTGTAAATTATGGTATTTTACAGATTTTGCTCGAAAAGCAAACAATACATTTCCCATTGATTCCCTTTCAACATATTGGTGCGTTCCGACATATTTGTAATAATCATATCCGGCCCCTAATAGGAGGCTCGTTTTTCTAAACCCCATAATTTCATGATTGTAGGCCAAACCCATTCTATATTCCTTTATCCATCGAGTATCTTCGGGGTCTAATAGTATTCTTTCATCTCCGTGGCCAATGTGTGAAAAAAAAGAGAGTTCTGACTGGGATGAAAGCCGAACGACAGATAGACATGAAAAGGAAATAAATGCTAAAAAACAAACTGAGTTAATAAAAACACTCCTCATACTTTATATATTTACATAAGGCGAGAAAGTGCATTTGAGCACTTTCTCGCCTTATGGTATTGAAAAATTTTCCAGCTTAATTGCAAACGGATATATATATCGTTTTATTTTTAATACCACAGTTGTCACTATCATTTCCATAATGTTCAGAAGAAGCTGTAACAATACCGTGATTGGTAGAATTTTGAGTCACACATCCACCTGAGCTTGACTGAGACACATGTAGAATGGTCCCAGCAACTATTTCATGATCATCATTTGCCCAATCGTATAGGATAGTTTTAACATTATTCGTTCCAGATGGAATTTTTCTATTGATAAAAAATTCGTGCTCAGATCTTGTTTCCAGGGTACTTGCACTGTTCCACCACCAGATGCCTGCTTGTCTCACAAAGTAATTGGTTTTACTTTCAATAATATAATCTACAAAACATTCGCCAAACTGTGCTTCCAACGTGGGATTTGTGCCTCCAAATTCTGAACTAATTGTCCCCTTGAGTCTCCGATCTGCACACCAAGCGCCTTTATCATAATCATAATCTGTGTGACATGATGCGTTCTGGTTTCGTTCTTGAAAACTGTTGAAATCCACTGAAGCAAGTTGGTTGATTTCATTATTAATTTTCACTTTGCCTTCAAGATTGTATAATGCGTTTTGATAGCTAAATTCAAAAGGCATACTTACTTCATTTTGATTATTGATAAACAATTTGTATTCTTTTATTAAAGCAACCAATTCCTCATAAGTTTTATTGCTTCTGTCAACTGATATCAACTTCTCTTTTTGAACTAGATACGACTGAAAACCTGTTTTAATGAAAAAACTTTTGTAAGCCTTGGAATTTTTATAATAATCCTTTATAACTTCTCTGAATTGTGATTCATCCACAAAACTGTACATCCCTGATTCTACCGGAATCTTTGAAATTAAGAGATCTGATTGAGTTGAAGCTTGGTATTCATCTTCGCAACTCATCTGAAAAAGGCAAATAAAAAATAGCGCTAATAGAGTAAATTTAAAATTTTTCATGTTAAAAAGTTAATTTTGTATTTGTAATAATTTGTTATTATAGGTAGTTGGTGAAGACCGCCAAGAATTCATCAACTACCATTTTTATTATAAAAGCCTTCCTAGTCGGCCAAACCAGCAATTCTTTTTATCCCATAAAGCGGCTCCGGAATCCGCAAAATGCTAATACTAATCCCCGAACAACAGGAATCAAAAAAACTCTTCAAAATGCTCTAGCATTTGTCCGAAACGATACATACTATTTGGAAGGACAATATTAAGGAAATAGGGTTTCTATTCCACAGGGTAAGTTGTCCGAATACAAATGAAAAAAAAATCGAACTACCAAAATTTATTTAGAAATATTTTTGGGCAATTCAATTTTGGCAAGAAGCTGTACATTGTCTTAAATGCCTCATCATGCCACCCATTCTGGGTTGGATTTGCATTGTTTGGTTGCTTATGCTATAATAATGGCATCCCTTCGGGATTGAAGTTGCACATAGGAAATAAGATGTCAATTGGTCATAACAGAAACTGTTTTTCCGCTCCCAATCCGACCATTGGTGGCGGTTTTATACTTAGTGGCGACCGATGGTCTTATGGCGCCGAAGTGTTGTTCAACATCAATGACAGGGCTCAGGATTATTATGGCATTGTGGAGTATTGGATCAACTTTTCGTATAGGTTTTAGGGGGTAGGTGTTAGGTGTTAGGTGTTAGGTGAAAAGTAAACTACAATTTATCCACAGCCATGTGATTTACACTAAATTTTGTTAAAATATCTAAGACACGTTCTGAAATTAAAAGTCTGTTACCATCCAGCTTCATGTCGTCTCCATCGTCTGACAATATATCAATCATAAAGTATTTTTTTGCTGTTTTATTTCTTTCCCATGATTGTGAATTAAACTCATAGCTGATGAGCCTAGGATTGCAAAATCCTGTAATATTCCTATTTTGAAATTCTTTAAATAAATCCTCAGAAATAAAGTATAATGGATAAGAAGTAAAGAAATCATCAGGATTAAAATCAAAAACCATATGCAGATGGTAAACTTTGAATGGATCATAATTATGATCTATATATGATTTCTCGCTAATTTCACCTGGAACATGTAGCTGAATTTGTAAATCCATGCTTAACAATAATCTCTTTTATAAATAATCAATCTGAAATTAATATCTGTGCTTTACATTCGATCATGGCCAGCTCAAACTTTTTGTCAATCAAATCTTCTTTATTATATGATAGAATAATATCTAGCAGTTTACAGCATAAATATTATTTATCCATTTCTATTGAATGCTGACTATGTAAAGAAAAAGTATATAAAACAAATAGAAACAATAAGATTTCTGTCTATCAACAAATTTGTACTTTTAAAAAGAAAGAACCATTCTATGAAAGACTTAGATTAAATTAGATTTTTATTAAATAAATATGTTCATGAACCAAGAAACATCAAATGAATTAAAGTCCCTCTGATTATTCCTCCTTCCAAAAATCAACACGCACATCAACAAAGTTGTCAAAAACCCAAAGAATAAACTTCAAAGCCCGATGTTTATGGCCTGTTTTCACGAGCTGTTGGGAACTGATACTCTTTTGGAGGAGTTTTACCCAACAAATGGGTGACAAAATAATCCCACCTCCTTCTCATGATGTACTGCGAATCACTTCCATATCCATGTCTGGCATTGGGCAAAATGATCATGTCAAAGTCTTTATTGGCCTTCATGAGTGCATCAGCAACCAGGTACGTCGAATAAGGAGGTACGTTGTCATCCATTGCGCCATGAATGAGCATTAATTTGCCTTTGAGGTTTTTGGCGTGGTAAGCATTGGACTGCTTTTCGTAATTGGAAACACCATCGATTTTTTCTTCCAGACCTATGTACCTTTCACCCCACTCGTCTTCATAATTTCGATTGTCGTGGTTGCCCGACTCCGCAATCCCAACTTTAAAAAAATCAGGATATTTAAACATGGCTGAAGCTGTTGCGAAGCCACCGCCGGAATGTCCCCACACCCCTACTTTATCCAAATCCAGAAAGCCATATTTATTGGACAAATATTCCAGCCCAGCAATTTGGTCGGGAATTGTATTTTCTGCCATATTGCCATAACAAGCATCGTGGAATGATTTGGACCTTCCGGGATTACAACTGCCCTCAAGTTGTACTACTATAAAGCCCAATTCAGTCAGGGCCTGGCAATCGCCGCGGCTAGCCGAAAAACCCCAATTGCTCACGCTTCCTCCCTGTGGACCAGGATATACATTGACTATAACGGGATACTTTTTTCCTTCCTCCATTTGAGCCGGCGTATACATCAAGCCGTATAAATCCCAGCTGTCGTCTGAGGAGCGACTCACAAATGGAGTAGGCGCCACCCATCCACTTGCCTCTAGTTTAGAGATATCTGCTTTTCCCAGGCCAGCGATGAGCCTACCGTTGATATCTCTTACCTCAGTAGTTGGTGGCACATTGGGCTCGGAATAGGTGTCTGTGAAATACTTATGATCCGAAGAAAACTGGACCCTATGGTCTCCTTTGCCTGGGGTAAGCAATTGCAGGTTTTTCCCTGAAAAATCGACTTTGTACAAATATCTGTAGTATGGATTTCCCTCTTCTCTTCCTCCCCCGATGAAATAAATGGTACGGGATGCTTCATCAATGTAGGAAATTTCTCGGACCACAAAATTACCGGACGTCACCTGGTTTTTAAGTTTTCCGGTTTGGGTATCATAGAGGTACAAGTGCCCCCAGTCACTACGCTCGGAGTACCACAATATTTCATTTGTTTTTGAAAAATACCTCCAGTTCACGTCGTCGTGGCCGGATTCAAACTGTGTAGCAACAGTCTCCTCAAAAACTTCTCTCACCTTGCCAGTTTTGGTGTCGGCCAGCCTCACTTTTTCCTCTTTATGGTCACGGCTTGTAGAAACAAAAAGCAAATTTTCACTATCGTGGCTCCATGCTACATCCATCATGGATCCATTCATTTCTATATCGTCCAATAAAGTGCTCCTCCTTGGGTCTGCCGGCATATCCAGTCTAACCAGTTTTGGCGTTTCTGTAAGATCAATGATGACCCGATGGATCATAATAATGACTGAATCTCCCGGCAAAGGATATTTCCAGGCCTGTAACTCTGGCTTGCCCACTGTGGTCTTGACCAGGTACATATCATTGACTTTGCGTTGGTCTTGCTGATATGTCGCAATTTTTTTAGAGTCAGGAGACCAGAGCAGAATGGGCCTTTCACTTTGTTTCCAGCCAGCATTGTCTGTTGCATATCCAAAATCCGGAACACCGTCGGTTGTCAGGGGAAAATCCTCTTTATTGGTGAGATTTCGTACCCATAAATTCCAATCCTTGATGTAGGCGGCATATTTACCGTCCGGAGAAGTGACTGAATTTGGTGGCACATCAGATTTCATTCTGCTCCCAAAAGCATCCCTTGCTTTTTCAGGCTCAACGTTTTCCTTATTACCCGTTTTAGGGTCTAAAATGAAGGTTTTTACTTCGCCATTTGAGGATATAGAATATCTGAGTTTATTGTTGTCCAGCCATCTTGTCTGAATGTTGTTGTCGACCAGATTGGTTGTAGAAGTACGCAATCTGGAAGCTGCTTTGTCATATTCAGCGCTCGTCACCTGAGTAGACTGACCTTGGAGAAGTAAGTTTAAAGCGAGTAAAAAAATCAAAGCTATCTTTCTTGGGGATTTCAGTTCCATGTTTTTCATAAATTATGAAGCTTTCAGTTTTAACACAATCATTTAAACAAATTAAGTGCTTAAGCATGGGTTTTCCAAATAAAGAGCTGACCAAAAGCCTAGTATCCCTCAGAATGGGTTAGTCAGGAATTCAAGCATTTTCGCAGTTCGCAGTTCAATCATATTTCGGTGCATACCCCGGGCCTTGAAATGTATCCTTTGCAGTTTTGCAATTCTAGCAGGTCTGCAATGCTATTGTAAAGAAAAATCAATGTGGCATTACAATCAGGGATGAATTGAATTTGGGACCAGGATGGATGCCTCAATAATGTCACCCATTCTGGGTTGGTTGCATTTTTTTATTGCTTGTACTATAATAATGCCATCCCTTCGGGATTGAAATCATGCAGTTCAAGCAGTTTTGCAATTCAAGCAATTTGGCAGTTCTGCAGTTCTGCAATTCAAGCTATTTTCGGTGCTTACCCCGGGCCCTAAAGGGTGGCACCGAAATGCACCCTTTGAAGTTTTGTAATTCAAGCAATTTTGCAGTTCTTCAGTTTTGCAGTTTTGCAATTTGGCAATTTCGCAGTTCTGCAGTTCTGCAATTCAAGCAATTTTCGGTGCTTACCCCGACCCCTATAGGGTGGCACCGAAATCCACCCTTTGAAGTTTTGTAATTCAAGCAATTTTGCAGTTCTGCAGTTTTGCAGTTTTGCAATTTGGCAATTTCGCAGTTCAACAGTTCTGCAATTCAAGCAATTTTCGGTGCTTACCCCGACCCCTAAAGGGTGGCACCGAAGTGTACCTTTTGAAGTTTTGCAATTCTAGCAATTTGGCAGTTGTGCAGTTTTGCAATTCAAGCAATTTGGCAGTTCAACAGTTCTGCAATTCAAGCAATTTTCGGTGCTTACCCCGACCCCTAAAGGGTGGCACCGAAATGTACCCTTTGATGTTTTGCAATTCAAGCACTTTCGCAGTTCCGCAGTTTTGCAATTTGGCAATTTCACAGTTCAACAGTTCTGCAATTCTAGCAATTTTCGGTGCTTACCCCGGGCCCTAAAGGGTGGCAATGAAATGTACCCTTTGAAGTTTTGCAATTCTAGCAATTTGGTAATTCAGTCTAGCAATTTGGCAGTTCTGCAGTTCTGCAATTCAAGCAATTTCGGTGCTTACCCCGCCCCCTATAGGGTGGCACCGAAATCCACCCTTTGATGTATTGCAATTCTAGCAATTTGGCAGATCAAGCAATTTGGCAGTTCCGCATTTCAAGCAATTTCGCAGTTCTGCAGTTCTGCAACTCAAGCACTTATAATACCCACCAAAATCTTAAATACAATTCGTACAGAATCACCGTCATTCAATTTTCATATTTCAATTTTCCAAACTTATATTCGCCACTTGATTCAACTTGACCATCGAACATGAAAGAATTTAAGCGATATCTGGTCACCTCGGCATTACCCTATGCCAACGGACCACTTCACATTGGGCACCTGGCCGGTGCATATTTGTCGGCAGACGTATATGTAAGGTTTATGCGCCTTATGGGAAAAGACATCGTTTATATTTGTGGCTCTGACGAACACGGCGCAGCCATCACCATGCGGGCCCTCAAAGATGGAAGTACACCACGTGAAGTAGTTGATAAATACCATGCTCTCTTTGAAGACACCTTCAAAAAAGTGGGCATTTCTTTTGACATTTATCACAGGACTTCAGATCCGCTCCACCACGAAACCTCCCAGGAAATATTCAGGACCATGTACAACAAAGGCCTGTTTACTGAAGAGAGTTCGGAGCAGCTGTACGACCCTGAGGTCAACCAATTTTTGGCAGACAGGTATGTGAGAGGTACATGTCCAAAATGCAGCAACCCGGAAGCCTATGGCGACCAGTGTGAGAATTGTGGGTCAAGCCTCAGTCCGATGGAGCTTATCCATCCCCGTTCAGTGCTTTCTGGGGCGACGCCAATTGTGAAAGAAACCAAACACTGGTATCTGCCGCTTGATCAACATGAAGCATGGCTCAGGGAATGGATTGAGGAAGGCACTTTTGAAGGGGAATTTTCGCACTATCCCGATGAATGGAAAAACCACGTACTTGGTCAGTGTAAATCTTGGCTGGATGGAGGTTTACAGCCTCGTGCCATGACGAGAGACCTCGACTGGGGCGTTGATGTACCCCATGATATTCCAGGCCACGAAGGCAAAAAACTCTATGTCTGGATGGATGCTCCCATTGGGTACATTTCAGCGACCAGACAATGGGCCAAGGACAACAAAAAGAAATGGGAAAAATACTGGAAGGACGAAGAATGTCAGCTGGTGCATTTCATCGGCAAAGACAATATTGTCTTCCATTGTCTGATATTTCCTGCAATCCTCAAGTCTGCAGGGGAGTTTATTCTTCCTTATAATGTCCCTGCCAATCAGTTCATGAATCTTGAAGGAAACAAAATTTCCACCTCCCGCAACTGGGCGGTATGGGTGCATGAATATCTTGAAGAACTTCCAGACAAGGTGGATGAATTGAGGTACTGCATGATCAAAAACATGCCTGAACTCAAGGATACAGAATTTACCTGGAAGTCATGGCAGGATGCCAACAACAACGAACTCGTAGCCAATCTGGCCAACTTTGTGAATCGTGTGGTGGTGCTGACGAATAAATATTACGAAGGCAAAGTTCCTGTTTTTGATGAAGACCTCACCTTTACAGGATCCAACGGCGAAGAATATGAATTCTTTGAATCTGAAATGCTGACCCTTCACGACGACCTTCAGGAGCTCTGTGAATACGTCAGAAAGTTTGACTTCAGATCAGGTCTCAAAACATTAATGGATATTTCCACCAAAGGAAATCAGTTGCTGCAGTACAATGAGCCATGGAAACTGGTCAAGGAAGACCCGGAATCTGTGAAATTGATCATGAATGTAGCCCTGCAGTACGTCTGTGCTCTTGGCTTGGCAAGTAGGCTATTTATGCCCGGCACCAGCGATAAGATTCAGGCATTGCTCAATTTGAAACCATTTACAGAAAAAGGTGAATTGCTCAAAGCCCTGGACAAATTGTCTGAAGGCGAAGTACTTTTGAAAGCCAAACACAAAATTGGTGAGCCCCTGCATTTGTTTTCAAGAATAGATGACTCCGTTGTGGAGGCTCAGATCGCCAAATTGAAGGCTCCACAAGAGCAGGCATCAACGTCTTCATCTGAGAAAAAATTCAAACCAATGAAAGAAGAAATCACGTACGACGACTTTGTCAAAATGGACATGCGCGTCGCCACCATATTGACCGCTAAAAAGGTAGAGAAAGCGGATAAGCTCCTGGAACTTACCCTCGACCTTGGCTTTGAGCAGCGCACTGTCGTCAGCGGCATTGCCCTCTACCACAAGCCCGAAGACATTATTGGCAAAAAAGTGACCATCCTAGCCAACCTGGCTCCGCGTAAAATCAAAGGCATCGAATCAAAGGGCATGATCCTGATGAGCGAAAACGAAGATGGCGTGCTCAACTTTGTGGCCGCACCTGAGGGAGCGGAGAATGGGGCTTTGATTAGTTAGTGAAAAGAGTAAGGATTTAGACAATCATATTCGACAAGCTGCTATTTATAAGGCAGTGCCGGGTGGGAAAATCCATTGATCACCATTTGATCCTTAAACCAAGCCAAGCAACTGCATCTGCACCATTCAGGTTTTCTTGGCTGACATTGTAAATGTTTCTTTGCACCCTCAAATCAAGGTCTGCAAACGAAGCAATGGGATAGCTTCCATTGATAAAGTATCCCGTTCTTGATTCAATGCCCGAAACAGAAAGATACT
The DNA here is from genome assembly GCA_020436935.1 of Saprospiraceae bacterium. Taxonomy (GTDB): domain Bacteria; phylum Bacteroidota; class Bacteroidia; order Chitinophagales; family Saprospiraceae; genus JADKBO01. The sequence goes on along the minus strand of JAGQWX010000026.1, from coordinate 52,317 downwards.
GTACACCAAGTGATGCATTCAATTTTTTCATCACAACCGTTGAGCCTGATCCTGTTAAAGACATCACTTCTCTGCTCACTTGATTGATCAATTGATTTGGGGTATAATTGAGGGAAAAATTTATGGAATTGCGCTTCACACTTATGGTTTGACTCAGTCCATACATTTTTAGTGAATAATCTATGGCTCCAAGATCCGAAGTCATGTTTTGGCCTGTATAGGAAAGCTGGGAATATGAAGAAAATGATTCGCCAAATCGCATCGGATAAACAATGGATATCTGGGTTAGACGAGCATTGGTTTTAAAATCTTCTTTGGTAGCAAGCATTTCAGCATTTTGCGCGTATGGGGCATAAGAAAACGAGAGCGAAGGCCATTCCGGCAGACTCACCATTCCCGAAACACCATAGGATTGCGTTGTATTTCTTGAACTGATCAGTAATGGGTCAAGATTGTTGTTGTCCTGTCTTGCGAAAGCAGATATACTCACTTTGTTTTTCAGAAAACTCTGGCGAAGTTCGGTCTTCCATCTTAAGAGGTTATTGAGCAATGTTGGGGCGCCCAACGAATAATAATTGGCTCCAACCCTTTCTACAAAGGCCTTAATTTTTGTCTTGTTATTGAAGAGATTGACGTCTGAAAAAATGCGCCAGGCAAGATCAAAGGAAGAAGAATTATTTGACTTGCCCAATAACCTGTAGATTACATTCTTATCATGTATCGAAGACAATTCTGTTGATAAAATATGATCGCGTGTCAGCAAGGAGGCCATAACTTCCCCACCTACTTTCAATTTATCATCCATCAAAGTCAATTGTCCACTGGTGCCTATTAATCTGTTTTGTTGGGGTTTAGTTCTATTATCTCTTATCAACTCATCGAATTTATCGGTGACATCCATGTATGTGACATGAAAATGATTGCCCTGAGGAGATCCATAACCCAGTCTTGTAGCCAATGCTCTTTGAGGCAATTGTAAAATTGGATTGATGAAGTCGGTATTGTAAGTCATCCTGGATGACATTCCATAGGTAGCAGAAAAATAAACCTTACCTGGGTTCCATGCAAGATGTACACCATTGACAGACAAACTATTCAGAGATAGTCTTGAATAATAAGGATAGGAAGTGCCTATGGATATTGCATCAAATCCCTTGAGTAATTCCTGTGGCTTGCTGAGGAAGCCAAGGGATTTCATACCCTCTTTAAGAAAACCTTCGTCTTTGATGATGTCTTTTGATGCAAATTTCCGGGCTTGATCTATTTTTTGCTGCAGTTCTTTGTAATGATTGTATTTTTCATACACCGACTTCAAAGCCTCAGCCTTCGATTGCAACTTTTTGATTTCATCAACAAATGCATCCAGCTTCTTTAATTCTTCTGAATCTTCGGGAGAAAGTGAACTTTTTAGCAACAATTCAGCATGCCGATTTATCGTGGACTGCACCTCCGGGTTGGTCAGAATTTGATGGAGTGACTCATATTGTTTGATTTGTTGCAAACCGTTTTTCACTTCCTCACTGCCCAACTCCTTTTCCCAACCGGAAAGACCAGGGAATTTTCGCTCCATTACTTTCTGTTTCAACGCATTGAGCTGGTTGAACTCCTCAAGACTGCCTATGGCCTCAATATCCTTTATCTTAGATTGAAGCCTTTTTTGCATTTCATTTTTGAATTGCTGGGCGTCAAATCTCAATGCTACCTGATTCATGGACTGCTTAAAGGCGTTTTGTTCGGTAGACAGCAAAACATCTGCACCCAAAGGAATGCCTGACAATGAAACCTCCGGATGTATTTCCGCCCTGAGGTAGTTCCGGGGAACCTCACTGCCAAAGCCCTGCATATTGGAAACTTGTCCGTAGAAACTGGCGCTTCCTGAATAATCAAATTTTACCCAATCTTGCATTTTGTTATTTCCCGGGGAAGACAATAAAGCTTCCAAAAAAAATCGCTCTGAAGTCAGGATTTGATTGCTACTTCCATCCATCAACCTTACATCAAGGTGGTAGGACCCGGATAATATCTCCACCTCATTTAAGGTAACCTGGATCGGTTGCAGCAATTGTTCATTGAGCGCATTTACTGCCGGTAAAACCTGGAAAACTTTACTTCTGGACTGATACAATAATTTATTCCCCTGTCGCAATTCAAGTTCCAGGTACGCATTCGGGACCTGACTTCCGGTGTTGTTTATTTCTAATTTATATAAAGAAGAGAGGTCAGTTATGTTGGTTGTGGGCAATGTGATTTCTATTTGGCCCAAAGTTCTCAAGCTTAGAAAAAGTAAAGAAAATGCTATTAAGAAGTTATTTTTCAAGTACTTAAATTTTCAAATTGTGCTAGCCTATAAAATCACTTCATTTAAAAATATCTTATTAAAAAAATGGTATATGGTGTTTCTTGACCTGCAGAATTAGTCTGACATGTTCTGGCATTTAAGTCTACTGGTAATCGCCTGGTTATGTCAACCCTTATATCACTGGAGCTCCATATCCCTATCCCTGTTGTTGGAAAGTCTGAAATCTTACTTTTATTCTCACAAATTTTTACCAACTCATCTCTAGATGGCAAATACCAATCACTATACCCTGAAATGCTATAATCTAGAGCGAATTTGGCAGCCTGAGCACTGTTTCCACACTTGGCAAATATTTTCTCTGTATTTGCTTTGCCCGCCCCAATGGTATTTTCCAAGCCATCTACATTTAAACATCCCCATGGCTTTCCAGAAAGACTCTCATTTCTAACTTCAATGTATCTCCACCCGTTGGAGAATTGACCTTTATCATAAACGATGATTGCAATGTCCGGGCCGGCACTTGCTGCGGGAATCGTGCAATCTCTGCCTTTTAGACCGCCATTACAAATACAATAACCATATTGACAACTTCCATTATTACAATTTAGACCTGCACATAAGTTCGCTGTAACTTTAAGCATTCTGAATTGTATTGTATTGTTGTTCTCGTCCTTGCCACCAAGTGAATATTCTACGTCAGACAAACCCGTAATGAATAATGTTGTGTTATTGTACGTGATTGTATTTTGCGAAGTTCCAAGTGTGTAAGGAACAGAATTAATGTTAAGAGTGCCCTTTGTATCAGCTACAATATTTTTTACTTGATTTCCCTCAAATTCTAAGTAGATCTTTTCAATATTAAAATTTGTAAAAAAATTTGACCTATTTACAGAATAGTCAACAAGCTCATACAGGCCATCAAAAGAATAGCAAGGTCCACAGTCTCCTCCGCAATCAGGAAACAATTCATTCCCATTTTGTATTCCATCTGAACAAGATGGCTGTTTGCTACATTGGACAAATACGATCAACATTAGCCATGGCAGCAAAATAAACTTTGAAAAGCATTTCATCTTTAATATTTTATGTCCCATATGGTTAAATTAATAGCTTACATTCTTGTTTCTTGTAATTAAAATTTCCAACTACTTCCTATACGGAAAATTCCGTGCTCCCTTATTCATGAGCGCATTGATGACATCAGAAGTAGTTGAACCCTTGGACTTTTCGATGTCTTCACTGTAAGTCCACAATCGGTCTCCGGTTTTACCATCAAACAAGGAAAGCGTGCATTTGCCTTTATTGGTGCTTGTGTTGACGGCAGCGCCAAATCTTGTACCCAAGTATGCAGTTTCCAAGCGTTTGGCTACATCTATGGCAGTGGCCGTTGCATCCGTCATGGGCTTTTCGGTTTCTATGTAGCCGGCGACCACTGCATCCACGCCGAGCAAACGCGCAAGTTTGGTATAATCCTGATCCTGTATATTTTTGATGTCTATTTTATTGTCCTTCAACTTTGCATTTGTCATATTGGAAGATTGGATAGTCACTCTCAATTTTTTATTGATCAAGTAACGCTCTACAGCTTCCTGTACTTCTTTCCCTTGCTCCAATTCCAGCCTACTGATTTCATCGTTGTACACATTTACTTTTTGTTTGTCCGTCAGCTTGATCTTCGATTCCAGGGGAAGAACGGCTATGCGTTGGTGGCTGGAAGTGACATCGTCAAAATTGGCTACCTTGCCGCTGCTCTTACATGCTAAGAACATCCCACCCAATAAAAGCAGGATGAATACTTTTTGGTTACTCATGGAAGTTTGTCTATTGATTAAATATTAAACTAAATTTATGGTATATTGCTTGAGCGTATCCGATAGATTCATAAGCGGTCGCAGTGGCTTGATTACTGGTCGGAATCTGCTAAAATTTGGTTATGAACCTTCGCTTATTCAAATAAATTCACAAGTACTTTTGGCGGGAACTTTGTACGACTTGTGCTCGTTTCCACATGGTAAATCATCTTAATGATAACTTTAATTATTTTAGGTTCACTTCTTATTTTGGCTTCCATTATTGGCCGGACCAAATACAAAAAGAAGATTACCAAACAGGAAAAGGATCTTCTATTTATCGAGGACTACAGAAATAAGTTCGTCCTCCTATCAAACGAATATCTTAAAAGTAGCACTGTCAATAATCTTATATTTAATGAACTTAATGAAAAATCTAATAAGGCTCAGGTTGTTCTTGGCGTAAAAGGCTATGTCCAATACCAAGCTCCTTTTTCATTTCAACTCATACAAAACTATCCCATAATTATCAATACAATTCCTAAGTTTAGAACGGGAAATATTGAAAAATTTGACATTAACTCTTGTGATTCTATACTTGGAAGTAAGATTGGCATTATAAAAGACAGAATTTCAACACTTAAAGAAGATGACAATCTAAAAAATTGGTTTCAAACTGGTTCTGCCTGGATTTTATCCATACCACTTGAAATTTTAAATTTTACAGGTGTATTAAAAACTGAAAAGCTTGAATTCATTAGAAACTCAACTGTATTTCAAATTTTTAATGGCTTTGTTTGGATGATTGGCTTAATAAGTGCAATCATTACCATCTTTCTCGGGTGGAATGAATTTACAGACATCCTGACAAAATTTTTCAGAATTAATTAAAGTTGTCGTTTTAAAAAAATTAACCGATTAACCAGCATAACCGAATAACCCGATTAAACCCTAAACGCTTTACCCTAAACAATTTTTCAATTTTCTGCCCTCACTCCTGCACCACCCTACTCAAAGCTCCATTCAAATATTCAGCAACAAAAGCAGCCTGGTAGCCTGCCCCACGAACTTCTTTGAGCAATTTTTGTGCTTCCTGCAGACTGGTAGTACTGCCAACCAAATATCTCGTACTGCCTTTGTCATCAAAGGTCTCTCTGAAAAGCGGTCCTATTTTTTTGAGCTCATCAAATGATTGATAGGGGTCATTCAGTACTCTGAACAGGATGTGATAGCTTACTACATCAGATTTTACTACCTCTTTTATAGGAGCCACCTGAACTGTTTTTTGATCCTCTTTGACTTTCACTTCTACAGGCTGTTTCACTTCTTTTTCGGGCGTAGCAGGACTTGACCTCTTGGCCAATTCCTCAGAGACTGTGGTGGTTTGTTCGAGATCTGCATGTTCACTTTGCAATATACCCTGATTGAATTCCATGATTCTTGCTACCCCATATCCACTAGCTTTGACTCTGGGTAAAACTGCTTCTGCTGCTTCCCTGGTTTTATAATAACCGATATAATAGATGTAGGCGTTATTGGAGGCCTGCTCACTGCTGACCGGACCGATATCTGCCAGCGAAAGAAAGTCCTTGTCGCCATCGTTGCTGATGGCAAACAGGATTTTGAAGTGATGTTGTTTGGAGGTGACGCTTATGGTTGGGTTTGCGTCTTTCTTAATGTTTATGATCTGCTCATTTTTATTTGTGCTTAGCTCTTCCGTTTCTTTCTGAGCATCTGTGTTTACGTCAGAAAAAATTTCAGTTTTGTAGTCCGTTTCTTTTTTTCCGGTATCTGAGATGGGAAGTTTTGTGGACAGATTTTCAGATTTTACCTCAGGATTTAACTGTAAATGAACTGGTTGGCTTGAAGAATTTTTTACACTAATTTCTTCCTCAACAATTTCATCCATACCAAGGGCACCCATCTTACTTTGTTTTACATTGCCAACATTGAAAGATCTTACTTTTGGCTGGTATTCATATTTTAATGGGCTCAAGATTACTGCTTGATGTTCGCAAGGGAGTATGTACTTTTGAGCAATGCCCTTCCAATAGTTTTCATCCTCACCTTTATATGATTTGATGAATGTATTCAGTAAGGCATTGGCCTGAACACACAAATTCCGCTTTGAAAATGTAATGCCTTGAAATAGGGATTTTTTATCTAAAGAAGTTAGGTCTGCGTTTTGCTGGCTTACTAAATCAAATGCATTTATGATGACCACAAGTGCCAGAGTTAGACCTATTCTTCTATTGCTTTTGGTTATCATGTCAACATTTAAACATATTTCACTTATCAATAGCGCGTTATCGGCCTGATTCTATAAGAACCCCCACGTCCATTTGACGTTTTCATGCCAAGCTTGAAATCAAATACATTTGATCCTTCAGTAGCTGTTGATGAGGCATAACTTGACCAATAATAGGAATAATAAGGTGCTGCGCCATTGGTCACAAAGCCGCCAATCAAATTTCTGTTTTTGTACATCTCCCCCAGCTCTGTACTATTGGGCAAATACCATTCGTCATGCCCATTGAGGACAAGACCATGGACGTATTGAGCAGCAAAAGCATATCCAACATTGCACTGCAACGTATTTAAGTAATCTGTATTTTTTTTACCCCCTCCAAAGGAATTATCCAAAAAGAATATTTTTTGAGATAAACAACCCCATTCCTTTGGCAGTACATCCTGCTTATAGGATTCAAGATACCGCCAACCATCACTGTAATCAAGCTTTACATAAAAGACAATGCCACCATATTTACCAACATCTCCAACCTTATAACAAGGGCCACAAGTTCCGCCACAATCTACTTCAGTTTCCAATCCATTTTTTAAGCCATCTGTACAAGTCGCGCACGGTGCACAAGTGCCACCACAATCCACTTCTACTTCATCTCCATTTTTTATGCCATCGCTACAACTGGCATCTTTAACACATTGGGTAAAAAGTATAATAGATGCTATAGTCATCCAAATCTTCAAAATTTTGTTCATTTTCCTGTCCTTTTCTGAAAACTTGGATCAAAATACTATAAACCAATTTGATGCTGACAGCTATTTGAAATCTGGTAGGTATGGGTTAATAAGTGGTAGAAGTTGGCTTAAATTTGGTCCGAATATGAGGTTATACCTCAAAAAGTGCAACGAATTAAGCCGGATAACTTCATTCTATAAAAAGCCAACTTATAAATCATAGAGCTTTTGCTTAACAACAAATGCGATCACTCTAGATATATACATTGGAAGGAGTGTCCATTTTTACCTCTTAACTAAAAATAAGAAGCCCCATAATTTTACTATAAAATTATGAGGCCCCGTGATATTTACCATCTTATATTATATTTCGCTTATTGCGTATAATTTATATTTATTGTATTATTTATATTATTAACATGATCTAACCCAATACTTTAGGTTGATCTAAAGTTTATTATTTTACTAAAATTATTTTAATTTATTAACTGAGTATTAGTAAATAATGTACTATAATAGTTTAATAAACAAGGTTATCCATTCGACCAGTTGGCTAAGAGGTTCTATTATTACCCAATTATCCAAAAACAACTGAATTAAGCTAGAATTATGCATAATATACAAGGACAAAGCAATAATAAATTTTATTTGCATGCTACTTTTTGTTTGTTGCTTGTCTGAATTCATTTGTACTGATTCATCCAAAGATGGCATAATTGGATGTAGTACTATTAATTGTTCTACCTTAAATACGAATGGCTTGTTACTAACCTGTTTCCCTTTCTTCCTTCGCTTTGTCAATGCAAGGCAAGCTTGGAGTTAAGAAATTGTTTCCATTTATCAATATCATGAATAAAAGATTTAGTTACAATATCATGGAATCCACTTTTGGATTCAATATTGGAAACACAGGTAAATGAGTATAAGTTCACAATCTGATCATTTTCTTCAAAAAAATTTTAAGCTAGCAGATACATTTCGATTTTGAAAATACCAAATCCCAAATCAAACAATTGAATATCAAACAATTACATATCTGCCAAGCATTGTAAAGTTGATAATTGAAGATGATGCCACACGCATCTCATGTAAAATCTGATAAGGAAAGATACCACGGAATTTCATTCACCATCCAAGGTAAATGGACCTAAAATGTACTAGGCAATAATAGTTGCTTTAATTATGCAGGCCACTATCTCAGAAGTCACCAGCCAAACTAGATTATCCAACACAAAATCATTTTCTATGATCGATCAGACAGTAATCTTAAAACTTATATCACCAAAATCCACATTTGTAAACTTTGTAGCCAATTCCAATTTGAGCTTTTCCAATTCTTCTTGATTTAAAATGGTATTTTCTCTTTGAACATAGTACTCTATGGAATTCAGGCTGTGGTTGGGGTCGATTTTGTCTAATAGCCATACGATAAGTTTTCCAAATTTGGATAATGTATTCCTATCCTGATTTTTGCCCAATGCCGAAGAAATGGTCTCATCTCTGTCGCCAAATAGGTATCTGTCCGCACCTTTTATCCAAAGCAAATTGAGCAAGTGCTGCATGATCACATTGCCTTGCTGATCTATCACAGTAGCAAGCTCCATACAATACTCTCCAATACCTTTTATAAATTCTTTAAACAAGGTATGTAAGATGCCATACAAAAACCCAAAAGGTAAGGTGAACACTGACAGGATAACGGATATTGCCAATAGCAAGATACCTATCCAGGGACTAACTTTTTTCTTCGCACCACTATCCGAAATCCTATACATGATTTTACTCTTTAAATTTTAAAAATTATGCCAATACTTCCTCAATCTATATTATGGTTTTTTTACCTAAGGTGACTTATGTTTTTGTGTCATCAATAAAATCAAAGTCGACCAAATCATCACTACCAGTTCTATGTTAGGCCTATTTTCATCAATCATATTTCTGACAATTTTCCTTTCTATGCTGGCCGTTAACTTTAATCTTGGTCAAAACTATCACCCCTCCATTGTCACCAAATACATCCCATACAAATGCCAGATAAAATACAATATCATTCCTCCATAAAAAAGTCTTCCTTGCCACAAGTACAACAGGTTTGCTGTATTTACATCTTTATCTATCAATTCTTTCAATATCCTATTCCCAATATCCATTTTAATCGGGTCACTCCCGGCTAATTCGTCGTTTCCCTCAGCAACTACAAACTGCTGAATATTTTTATAGATCACAACAATGACCGTTTTTAAAAATCTCAAACCTAATATGACACTCCCTGCCCAAAACAATACTGCTAAACCAAGGGGAACCATAGACCAAGCAAACCCTCTACCATGCGTCTGATGTGCTGCGTATCCTATGGCCGCAACGGATAAGGCTATCAGATAGTAGGTAAAATTTTCCTGCTTCTGCGTATGTTGTTTATACAATTCTATTTTTTCGCTCATGTATTGAGATTTTGTTTTTATGACCTTTTTATAAACATCAGATTTTAAAATTGATACAACTTTTCTCAAATCCTATCCTTTCTCTAATCTTATTAATATCCTGTTCAAGACTACTCCCTTGAGATACCAAATGGTCCCCCAACCAATAATGATGCACCTTACCACAATCTCCCACCTTTGCAGGTACCTGCTCACATCCTTGTGCCGTGCAAATCAATTAGGTCAGTAGAAGAAAAATTATTTGCTTCATTTTATATTATTTTATTTGTTAAAATTTATTATTATCATCTATTTATCTAATTAAAGTCCTGATAACGGGCACGGACTTTTCAAAATCTATCAACTTGTCTATTACTGGAAATCTATCTATTTCTCCATCTTTTACATGCAAAAAATCCTTTTTCATTTTATTTAGATAGTCTATATAAAAACGTTCATCTTGCATGATTCGCTGGACTGCATTAATATCACAGCCAATACCATAGGTATAGTGATAAAGTCTGCAATAATAATCTGATATGATGTCAGGATTTTTCATCATATGCTGGATCCTATTTTTGATTTGATTATCTGCAAAAGAATTGGCACAAACTTCAAATACCATATAAGCAGTATCACATCTAAATCTAACACTTGATTTTTTGTTCATTTCTTGTACAGACCAAACAAAAGATTTTGTTTCAAAAAGATTTTTATAAAATACTGGAAAGGCAGCCGTAAAATCATCTACTCCGATATCACTTTCAGGTCCAACAAAAGAAAAAAATGGACATTGAGCTCCAACCACATTATCAAAAAATGTTTTAATCAAATCTTGTAAGATATACATTCCAAAACAAGTAGCCATGACCATGGTAAGGTTATTGCCACATTTAGCATTTATGGCAATGAGGTAGGGTCTTATTTCTTCCCAATTTATTTGTTCACCACTACTCAGTTCTATGCCATTGCTTAGAGCAAGACCGTCCTGACTATCCAAACCGTGAGCCTCTAGGTGTATCAATGGACCATCATTTTCACCTATTTCTTGCTCAATATTTATTAAAGTCTGAATCAATACTTCTTTTGTATGTATTTCTATAAATTGCTTATTATCGAAATGTATGTGATAATTGTACAAATCACGAGCGGATTGCAAATGATTACCTGTCACACTGGCTAATAGATAAATTTTGTTTAATTTAACTTGAATTGGTACACCCATACTATTTTGCTTCTTTTATTCTTCTTTACTTTTTACACATTCATTCTACAATCTGTATATTCTCTAATCTTTTCAAAATCCTATACAAAACATTCACTCACTTCCAGTCACCAAATACATCCCATACAAATGCCAGATAAAATAAAATATCATACCACCATAAAAAAGTCTTCCTTGCCACAGGTATAACCTGTGAGCTGTATTTACATCTTTATCTATCAATTCCTTCAATACCTTATTCCCAATATCCATTTTAATCGGGTCACTCCCGGCTAATTCGTCGTTTCCTTCAGCAACAATAAATTGCTGAATATTTTTATAGATCACAACAATGACCGTTTTTAAAAATCTCAAACCTAATATGACACTCCCTGCTCAAAACAATACTGCTAAGCCAAGGGGAACCATAGACCAAACAAACCCTTTATCCTGCGTCTGATGAGTAGCATATCCTAAGGCCGCAACGGATAAGGCTATCAGATAATAGGCGTAATTTTCCTGCTTTTGAGTATGTTGTTTATACAATTCTATTTTTTCACTCATATATTCATTTATTGTAATTTATTTTTTATGTCTATTACATATTATATTTTATAACTTACCATTATTTTAACTTTTTTAATTCAACGTTTAATCAAATCATGTTGCTTTTCATATTCTCCCACTGAAGTATTGTCAAAGTTACCATAGCCAATACCAACAGAACCGTTGACAATAAGATTTAATGGTACATCCTCGTATGTTACCTGTTTATATAATGAATTATACTCCATTCTTAAAGTTCCAACTGGAAGCTTAACTTTATAATCTATATCTAGAAGTGAATATTCATTCCTAGATAATTTCAACTTAGATTGCCCATCAGCGTATAAAGATATTTTTGATGCTTTACTATTTCCTTCTAAACTTACCATTGTGTTTTTAATAGAAGCATTTTTAGATTTTCCTAAACTAACTTCAACCCCAGGATTAACAGTTCCACTATTTATTTGAACTCCATTTTTTCTAATATCATATTTTATCTCAATGACTGAAAATTTCCCTTTAAAATCGACTCCAGATATCTTTTCTTTTGTATCATACCAAACCCATATTTCTGCTGAAGCATTTGGCGGTTTAAATTGTAGTTTTATTGCAAACCCATTAAAACTCTTCTCAATTTTTGCATAATCATTGGTTTTTATTACGGAAGCTTCCAATTTTACATACAAATAAATTCTATCAGCTGGCCCTAGACCTATGGTGTCTTGAAATTTGATTCCATTATTTATTCCAAAAACATATGGACTGTATGCTGGATAATTTTTAAAATCAAAATCAATAGAAATAAATTTAGATAAACTAGAAGAATAAATTCTGTTTTCAAAATCTAAAGTATTTTTAATTATTTCATCAATAGATGAGTATCCATTAAATCTAAATTTATATTCTGCAGTTGAATATTTTTTTAAAGTCAATCCAAACGGATAATAATCACTAGCCGACATCACATCCACCGCATATTCACTTTCGCCATTGACATCTGTCTCTATTCGTTTACGATCTGATATCGTTGCCAGTACATTAACAAGATGGTTGGTGAGCTCGTATTGGTCTAGCCCTCTAGTGAAGCGGTAGCGTTCTGATGGTGCTGTATTACTTATGGGATTCTGTGGTACAGCATACAAGCGACCACCGATGATCTTATTGGGTTGGTACTGCCCAAGTCGGGATGAGCCGTAGATATCTGTGGTCTCCCATCGGATGTATTCTACAGATGAGATGGTGCTATTGCTTAGTCTTTTCGACTCATAGGTGGACATGGTATTGCCGCTGGCATCTCGTATGTACCACGTGGTGGTATCGTTGACGATTTTGGCGATGCGATTGCCCAAGGCATCGTAGTGGAATTTGATTTTTGTGCCATTCGACTTTTCTATCTCACTTACTTTTCCCGATAGGTGCCATGTGATATGGGTGATGTCTTCTGCTTCGTCTTTGGTGAGATTGCCCAGTCGGTCATAGGTGTAGTTGTCAAGGTTTTGATTGTCGATGTCATTGGCAAAATTACTGGCATTCACAGGGTCGATCAAGTGTCTGAGTCTGTTATTTCCACTGGTATATGCATATGTGAAGGCATCCATGTCTTTGGTTACTGTGCCATCCATGCCCCTTCGATTGAGATTGAGTATATTGCCATTGGCATCATAGGTGTAGGATGAGCTGTAGTTATTACTGGCTTGAGCATTGATCCATATGTTGTTTTGTGGATCGAAGTTGTTATGATGATTCATTGACTTGATGCGATTGAGCTGATCGTAGGTATAACTATAGGCTGCTGGCTTACCATCAGGCATGAAGGCCCTTATGCTGGTGATCATCGATCGGATATTGCCATTCCATAGTTGGGGGCTCATGGTATGAGTGTTCCAGTCGGAATCAAAACTAAAAGGGTTTGTTCCCGAAGGTTTATAATCTCCTTGATTGTAATTCAGGGTAAATCCTACTTCATCCCGGGCAAAATTCTCATGACGGTGACCAGATACGCCATCCTGGCCTATATCCATGCCAGGTCTTGATGCGGCTGAATTCATACCTTTGATCCATCCTTGAAGGGTGTAGGCGTAGTCAAGGCCTTGCACCTCTTCTTCACCCAGTTCTAAGCGAGCTAATGGACCATGTAGGTAATATTTGTAGTGGGCATCTTCTTCCCAGATGACACCATCTCTACTGGTCTGCACGAGGGTGAGGCGATTGTCAGCATCATAGCGATAGTGATGGGTAAACTGATCTATCTTATCACGCTGATACCATACGTAGTTGACATTGCCTGAGATGAGGTCGTAGTCATAAGCGATGGTCTTTGCAGCGAAGCCTTTGGGTTGTTGGACCAGATTTTTTACATTGCCATGGATATCATAGCTATAGTGGGTGATGAATTCGGGACTGCGGCTGAGCATATTGCTGTGCGTATCATAGGATGCTGCGGCTGCTACTCTGCCCCTGAGATGATCCATAGGTACATTGACTAAGCCTGTAGGTGGATTATCATAGTAAGGCTGATCATACGTCGTCTCCGTGATCTGAGATCGAGGATTGGATAAGAAAGTAGTCCATGAAGTTTCGGCATTCAGCACTTGACCATTTTGATAATATCCTGTCTGTATGGGCAGTCCATCACCTGCATCAGGATCATTGGCTCTTTCTACTTCTCCCGTTTCTCTGATTCTACCCAGACCGTCGTAGAGGGTGTAGCTGTACTTTTTGGAAGTGGCTTGCTCAGGATTTTGTGAGGCAACCAGTCTGCCCAAGTCATCATACCAAAATACAGTAGGTTCTTTGCGGAATCCATTACCGTAATCAAAGCCTTGATCAGGTATCTCTTGCTCCGTGAGTTGATTGAGTGAGTTGTAGGTATATTCGGATGCCCAGGACTCTGTGATGGCACTGATTACTGGACGATTGGGAATAGAAGGAAGTGACAAGCTATTATCCGCTTGATACGCAATTATATTTTCTTTATAGATTTCCAGTGAATCACGATAATCTGCCATGAGTTGACGTTCGGTGGCATCCAGGCCTACTGTTCCGTTGGGTGGTACTGTCTGTACGAGGTTGTTGGACTGGTCGTAATAATATAAGGTGAAGTGATGCTGACTATAGGCAAATTCACCAGTAAATGTCTCTTTGGCATTCATACACTGAGCCATATATCGTGCTTTGACGTCCATCTTGATGGAGTCGATGTACTGATCGTATCTATTGTAGGCATTGGCTACTGCAACAGCATAAAGTTGCTCAATGCAGTCACTGGTGAGGTCGGTAGCATAGATTACGGGTATGGAGTCTTGACATTGTATGTCTATGCAGGGTTGACCAAAAATGGTATCTCTCCATATACCTCCTATGACTTCAAGCCCACAAGGTCGGCAGTATCTTTGTTGTATCTCTGTCAGCTTGAGGCTGTCTAACTTTCTTTGTTGCAGAGCTTGATGGACAAGATCAGTAATGCCATCAAGGTCAGGTAGATTGATAAGTCCAGATTTTTGGTCTTTCTTTGTTTTAGGCTTATTTAAGTTGGTTTTGGGGGCCTTGGTATCGATGGGCTTAATTGGTGGCAATGGCCTTGGTGTTCCGATAGGTGGTTTTGATGGTGTGACGGGTTCGGCTGTAGCTATATCAGGGCAACAATAGCCTACATGGAAGCACCCGGAAGTGTAACCTGTGGCAGCGGACCATTGACCATCTTTATTTTGATACGATATGGAAAAATGATTCGCAAAACCATCGCTATTTAACTGAGAATAATCAGGAACGATGTTGCCAAATTGGTAGATGCCATTTGTCCCAAACTGACTGGCTTGTCTGCCAATATTGAGGGTGACCTGACATCCATTATAAAAGCTCACGATGATAGAATCCATAGAGATGTTGGTCGTAAATGGATATTGTCCTGTCATGGTATCTATACCTATGGCCACTTGTAAATCCTGGCCTATATTATGCATACTGGTCTGATGAGCGATGATGCCTGTACCCGCAGACTGTCTCCAATGGAAAGCATTGAGGAAGCGTAGAAAGTCACGAGCTTCGGGTAAGGTGTGGCAGGAAGGTGTGCTAACATTATCTTCTTCACAGATAATCGGGCAATTGCTAAATCCTATCAAAGTGTCCTTAACTTGATTTTCAAATACAACTATGATTGAAAACAGGAAAGGCTTGTCTAAAGCATCAATCTCTGTCGAAACCGAAGGAAACTGAATATTGGTAGTGATAGGGTCAATGCTTATGACTTCAGCAATACGTGTACTATGATCTTGATAAATATAGTAAGAACATGCATCATTGATAGTAAATGAGTTATGGTTATTGATACCTAGAATATGATTTGGCTGGAAACTTACTTCCGGATTACCGTAAGCTTGCAATAATTCTTGTAAACCTACATTAGGTCTCCAAGAGTGTTTTATCAATCCATTTAATAAATCGTGATCTATGCAATCATCACACCCCTTCATCAATTCCTGATCAGTATTTTCAATAATATTTTGCCATACCTCCGTGATCTCTGTATCAGGATCGTAGTAATCGACATTCATATTGGGCATGAGGTCATAGATAGATGGGAAACGTTTTTGTTTGTCTTTGAATAGTGCAAAATAGGACGTGTCACATACCTGCTCCGCATTATCGAAGTATCCTAAATCAAGTATAGTATTACCCTCTGAATCGGTTGCAGACCCCAAGTATGAAAAACCATTCACAAATGGATTGAATTGATCTTGCCCTATGCACTCGTTGTAGCACCCACCCGCCACGGCATGGGCGGTACGTATCACATATTCAATATCATTCTTTACTGCAAGATAAAGTGCCTTGTAGGTGGCCCACAGTTGATCTTTTTGTTCGTCAGTGGCATTGGCAAAACTTAGATTTGCAACACATGAATTGTACTCTGCCAAAGCATTGTATCCTGGTGGTGGAATATCATTCAATAAGGATGGATTACTCAGATAGTCTTGATCCAAAGTGGTAGGACAAAACACGGTGTGAATAGCTATTTGTAAAATGCTCAGTCCTTGCCCTCTGTAGTTGGTGATCTGATCTTGCATAGCGGAAATGATATTCTGTGGAGCAAGATTAGGCAGGGGTAAAGTGCGATATGTATCAATATTAAACAACTCTAGCCCACTGCCATTGAAGTCTATACATCCATTGTCCAATGCTTCCTGGTAGGTTTCGATAGCATTGATCTGAATATCAAACTCATGTGAAGTAAGGATGTCTTCACATCTATCTAAATAACATATCTCTGGATGGTATTGCAAGAAAAGTGCTGCCCAAGCCTCATTGTAATTTTCGATATATTGTTGTACAGATAAGGTCGCTGGGTTAATTAATGAATCATTGATTGAAGCGTATTGATCCAAAGGATAAGGCACCGTCTGATAATTGTAATAAGTCGTTTGGTGTTGGAAGACATTAGAAGTATTGAGAATGCTCAAAGGGTAATTGCTCACTTCGTAATTATCGCCATACCCTGCATACTGCCCTCCAGGCATAAAGTCTGATAGCATAAGCTGTCGAGCCACTTCGCAAGGTGTGGAAGGTAGGCTGTCACAGAGTATTTCTTCCCAGCCTTGCTCTGCAGGATTATTTTCAGGATCAGGCCCAAGATCATCGCAGTCAATACTGCAATCTGTCGTATCTACCAAAGCCAACTCTTCCAATAAAAATTCTTCCAATTTATTGGTACAATTGTTCTGAGCATCATTGATATAGTGCTCTACATACGCATCCGCGATGGCTTCATTTACCCTCAATGTTTTATTCACAGAGTAAGAGCCGATAGCCAGATTTACGGTGGTGTCAGCTTGAAATGAGATGCTTGTGGTATTACACGTGTAATTGACGGAATCAGGATGTAAGAATTCTGATAGAGTAATAGATTTAGAAAATACGGTGTCACCACATTGATTATTGACAATAGAGATGTCTAAATCATAGTAGCAATCGTAACAAATACTGCCCGACATGCAATCATCTTTAAATTGCGCTGCAATGATCGAATAATCAAAGGCATAATCTGCTTGATCTTCCACCAGAAGATTATACACGGCAGAGAGTTCATGACGATCTTTTATTTTGCGCTGTAATTTGAGTAAGTCCACATTGAGCTGAATAGGGGCATAAGAGTCTAATTGCTCCAATCCGGCAGGTGCTTTGCCTGCAAGTGCTGTAGCGATAGTATTACCTTTCGCATCCATATGTGAGATACTGACCTGACCATTGGGATCGACGACCATGTTTTTTTTATAATGATTGGCAAAACCTACATTGGCACCAAAAAGCATATCCAACTCTTCCTGACTAGGTACTCCATAGAAATACTTAGTCTCATGTCCTGCATCTAACTGATATTGAGGGCCCGCACCGCCTTGTCGGGCAATGCGGCCCGTATTGTCTGCCGTATATTCTGTCTGGACAAATGGGTATCCTTCAGCCTTAGGTATGTAAGCTAGGTGAGGATTGAGATTTATTTCTTGCGGAGATAAATTATTGTAAAATGCAGATGAATAATAATGAGCCGAACCAGATTGATCACTCATCATTCTGACATTGAGATCACAACCACTGTCCAGGTCGAAATCCGTTTTAGAATAGGGGCGGCCTGCAGCATTTTGATTAAAATTTTGTCTGAATTTCAAGTGCATATCCTGATGGACAGGAGCCGGTAAGGTCTGGATGGCTGGTCTACCCTGGTGGTCATAGATTGTTTCTGCTACCAATACATTGTGGTCACTGTTGATGGCCGTCACTGTTTGTCTGGACCTCATGGTGCCATCCATGTAGGTGACCACGTCTTTCCGTTTACCATTTTCAGCATACGAGGTGACCACTTGCCAGTTTAATGAGTCTTTCTCATGGCTGGCCAAGTCTATCTTACTTGACCAAAACATTGCTTGTACATCACTGTAGTCCTCGCAATCTCCAGTGGGGTATGAGCATGACCACAGGCCGGTGTATATGTTTTCAAAATCATTTTGTGTATATCCTTTAGCTCTTACTCTGAACACTAGCCCTACCTTTTCAAATACATTGGGAATTTCATAGCAAGTACTTTCTAAAGTTACCCTGGCCGCATTGGCATTAAAATCAGCTCTTGGCCATCCCCATCCGGTGAATAGTCGTTCTACGGCGGTCCATTCCAGATCATATACTTTTGCTCCATAAATGGGTTCCCAACAAATCTTTATGTGATTGGATGAAGGATCGAGCGAAACTTGAATATCATTCCCATCATGTCTGTATGTAGGATCAAAAAAGTCTATTTTCTCGTAGACTATTGAGGCTTGCAAGTCGACAGCTTGACTAGCAGCCAATATTTGTGCTCCAGATAAGGGGGTCGAACTGCCTGGATTACTAGGATCATAGGAAGTAATGGCTAAACCTGTAGGGTCAGGTTCTACTACAAGTTTGTACCCATCTTGATACTCTGCAATGTCGATCTGTTGGAAAGAAGTACCTATGTTGTGGTCATAAAAAACTTCTAAATTAGTTCTTGCTGTTGTACTAGAATGATCTTCTTTAAAAATTGTAATATCTACAGGTAACTTATATTTAAAACTAAAGTCAGCACGGTTTTCTTCTGTAATTATCTTGAGTGATATTCTACTTTTTACATTAAAAACATCATATTTCAATTGCCAGATCTGATTTCCTTGTGGTAAAAATTGAGGTATCGATAAGGTAATGTTGGGATTGATGGTATGATAACCCAAAGATTGTTGGTAATATACCTCGCCTGGTCTGGTCTGAGTAATGTCAGGCATCTGATGCTCGCTGATCTGACCATAGGATTGATATCCTAAAAGGAAAAATATCAATGTATAAATAATCCTATTCATTCGCCTTGAGGTTATTAATGACAGAATATTTGCTGTATTTGCCAGTTGGTATAGCTTTGGTGCCCGTTAATTTGAAGAAAGGATTATTCTGGAAGCGATAAGCGTAATGTGAGGAGTTCTCTACTTGATTCAACTTTATGACCAGTTTGGGTTTTTCTTCATCTTGAAGATTATCCTCTAAACCAGCACTGCTGGCATAAAATAATTCAACCTGATCAATGAATTGTAAACGTTTGGCATATTTGATGATGATGGATTTAAAGCTGAAATAGGGCTGAAAGTTTACATTATAAGTTTTATATTCACTGCCATCTTTTATCTGTACATCTTTAATAAAATCAACTATATCTCCCATCTGAAAACTGAGTAATAAATCGTTCATATCCATTTCTTTTTTGTCGAGCACGATGGTAGATTCAGAGATGTCCACAATTGCTACCATGTTCTTTTCTATAATGGTGTGGACATCTTCGATATGTTGATAGTAATGTTGGCCAGACAAATACGTAATACTACTGGTAGAAGACATTGGCGACACTGCATCATGTGTGGCATATAGTGTATATGAGGCTTTAATGGTGATTGGCAACTTAGAAATCATCAAATCCTGAATCTTTTGCATATCTGCCACAAATTCTTTTACCTGTGAAAACAAAGGGGTTATGCAAAAAATGAACGATATGTGCAGAAACAGATACTTCATATTAATTATTGGTTTTGTGTTGGCCAAATCGACTTTCTTGTATCATCATGACGCCTCTTTCTGTCTCTTTTTTGACTCGCTCTAAATTGCCGGAAATATCATATTCATATTTTGTGAAATAATTATTTTCATCCAATTCGTATGTAAACCGCAGTGAGTGTTCATCGTAGACATATGATTTAAAAGAAGCATCGAAGGGGTGAATTCTAATGTCATCAACGCCAATATGCTGAGAACCGTGGTTCTGAATTTTTATGTTCAATTCGTTGGCGTTCACAGGGATTTCAAAGGTTCCAAATACTCTTTGCCACCCCTCAATAATTTGACCTTCTGGTTTTAATCTTAAAATACTAGGGCCACTTGAAACTATAATATAGTCGTTTGTAGCTTCATAAGGTGCAGGATTAAGCCCGCGGGTTATCCATGCACTGATCACATATTTGCCCGGTAGCGGCTGGAATGTACCAAGGCAGTTTTCGCATTTCACTGCTGTGGTTGAGAAGTTTGGATTATAGTTTTTTGATGAAGCTTCTGCGATGCAATTGTCTAACTTAAATGATTTAACAACTTCGCTACCTTGTTTTAAATAAAGGGAATACTTACCGGTATGAGCTGGATAGTGAGAATGTTCAATCCAGGATTTATCAGCTTCTAAGTCGAAATGTTTGGGATTGATGCACGGATCTTCCTCTTGCAAGGCAGCATTGTAAAAAATATCTTCAAAGCCTTCAAAGGCAATCTGTTGATATCGTGCATTGGCAGCTACGGCAGTAACCATTTGATCATGGTAACCCAATAATTCTGCTGAGTAACGATTGAGCGGATCTCTGCTTTCGACTTCATTTCCATTCCTATTCACCTTGGTAATTTCAGAAGTCCAAGTCCAGCTTGTATCATTCGATTGCCATCGAGGTTCAATATTATTTCCATTGAAGTTCCAGAATGGTGAGAAACTTGTATACGTTCCATCTTTTTGGATATTTACGATATCACTAGCTGGGTTATTAGACTTCTTTCTTTTAGTGAGGTAGGTATAGGATTTATTTGGTTTGTAATTGCCAATGAGATTTTGGACAAATGGGTTGATATTTTGGCCGATGTTGGTATTGCATTGAATGGTTGGATTTTCGACACAATTAAATAATTTAAAGCAATTGGTTTCAACTTTTACTTTGCTGACTGATATTGAAGTTTGATTATAACTATTGGTATTAATGACTTGAGCATATATCGGATTAAAACCACCATTTTCACTGGCGATGAGGATGCTAACATCAGCCTCTCCAGCATTCGATGAACAGTCTAATGGTGAAATAGGGCCCTCAAATTGAATTCCTTTGAACCAAATTCTATTTAACTGTAAAAGATCTGCTTCAAATTGACCAAATTGTTCAGAGGTCAATTTACGTGCTAATGCATCTCTATAATTTAATTTAATCTGGCATCTGCATTCTCCTCTACTTAATGTTACAATTAAATTGCCCTGCGGATCGGTCACATATTTTACATATGATTGACCTCCACACTCTGGATTCCATAAATCTACAAATTTTTCTGCACTCTGGCTTTCCAATGGTATTTCCTTAGTAAATCCTCCATTTCTTGGATTGAATGCTCTTGAAAATAATATTGTATTGTATTGTTCTTCTAAAAAAGACTTGAGTATTAAATTATTACAATCTCCGTTTTCACATATAGGATTACAACCATTGCAAGAGTTACTGACAACAACATCATCAGAGCAGTGAATCAATCTCTTATCATCATATTTTATGGCTGATGCATTGATAATATTATCCAGTTCATCAATGTCAAGCAAAAGATTATCTACAGGATTATCAAGAGAAGTAACAGAACCGATAGAAGCACTTGCCATATTCCGATGGCCAGATCGCACTATTTTAGCTTTCATATCAGATCCAATTACGTTGTAGGCTTGACCTTCACTATTGATCATGTAAATAAATCCACCATTGTCTTTACTTAGGACCCAAGCTTTATTTGTACCACCAATGAGCAATTCATCCCCCGGTGTAATTTTGTCAAATTCTGTATTGTTTACTATATAAGTTCCAGTAGATGGGCCATTGTTAAAGATAAATTCCATGCCAATATTTTGGTAGGCTTGTTCCATACCCTCGTAGGCCCAATGTGCTGGATAATTGAAATTGTAAATAGGATCCTCAAATTCATTAAAAGTCTGAGTGACCAAAGGATTACCGGTTTCAGCATCATAATAAAGGTTATTGGTTGCTACTGATGAACCTAAATCAAAAGCTGTAGTTTTTTTCAAAATTCCCGACCTGCGGATGACTTTGGTCAAAGTAACTGATCGATACATCACTTCTTCGACACTCCACATCATGTACGGAATAAAAGAAGGAATAGGAAGAAGCCCGAGCAAGAAGTTGTCGTTATTTAAATCAACTCCGCCGCCTGAATGCTTAGTTTTTGACTCACGATGATCCGCAACCATTTCGTAGTCCAAGCCTAAATATGCCTCTTCTACTGTACCATTTTTATTGATGACCTTCACTTTATTGTCTAGTATAGGAAGGCTGCCTAATCGATTGCTTGATGGTTCTGTTTGATATTCATATTCAACGCCACTAACAATATTATCCCACTGGTCATAGACTTTGGTAGATTTTGGTTTGCCGTGCATGTCATTGAGTTCAATGACATACCCTTGGGACAGAGTGAGATTGTCCTTTGACTTTACTTTAAGAAGTTTGAGGATAGGGCTCCCTTTTTTTCTTCTTTGTTGTAAATTTGTTGTCCTGGTTTTTATTGGAAAATCCTTAGCTGTAAAAAATTCATTGACTGTGTATCCAGTAGCATGTTTTGACACATTAGCATGAGCGATGTTTTTAGTTATCACTTTACTGTAAATGATGGTTGGCCCAGGGTAGAAGCTTTCACCGTATGGATGTTCAAGATAGTGTTCATCATCGGGTGCCAATCTATTTTCTGT
Source organism: Saprospiraceae bacterium (assembly GCA_020436935.1). Classification (GTDB taxonomy): domain Bacteria; phylum Bacteroidota; class Bacteroidia; order Chitinophagales; family Saprospiraceae; genus JADKBO01. The sequence goes on along the minus strand of JAGQWX010000026.1, from coordinate 29,540 downwards.
GGCGTACTCATCTGGTAATCTCAATGAAATTTCATCTCCTCCTATCAATGGCTCGTATGCAGCTACACCTGAGCTTATGGACTCTCCTGTTGCATTTGAAGTGGTGTACTCGTATACCTGCCCATACTCTGAATTTTCAGCAGTAGATTGAGACATTTGCTTCCAATTGTCATTGATGGTAATTTTTTTGACCCTATGCGTACCGCCTAGCTTGGATTGTTGAGGATTGTACAATCGTATCCAAGATTTCCCTTTGAAAATGTGTTTTCCGAAGTCCCTGTTACGTAATTCGTTGTTGTACCCACCATGTGCAAATGCCAAAACACTTTCAAACATTTGTGCCATTCCCTGGAAAACAGAAAGTACAGCGTCTTCATCGAATTCCTCGCCTATGTCATCTGTATCTCCATGTACTTCTTTTGGCATGTTTAATCTTATAAACTGCCAAATAGCTTTTGAAATAGGATTGGCTTCATTGATCCCAATACCACTACAGTTGTTGCCACCGGCTTCTCTATCTTTGGTACAGGTGGTTTTAAGTTGTATGTATCCGTGGGTATAATCACCTGTTCCCGATTTTACAGCACCGTATGGATTTGTATCGTTGAGGTCGTAATAACCGGTGACGTATTCCCATTTACCTTCTTTATCCTTTATTTCTGCGAGTACTTTAAAATACAAGTTTCCATTATAGCTGATATCCTTAAGATATTTTTTTTGTACTATTTTATTGGCATCACTTAAGCTGGTGCTACCATCAATAGGATTGGAAAGTTTGAAATAAATATAATTTTGTGGTCTTTTACCATTACCTGCGTCGTTTCCATAAAGTGGTATTTTCCCGTTAACGACATTGCTTGAATAGTTTTGATAAATTGGAATTCTATCAGTAAAATTTCCATTAACTCTATCTGAAGAAATACTGGTACCTTCAATCTCTACCATCTGCATGGCTTCTTTATCTTGTACATAGGCATAGTCATCTGCTTCATAATCTACATGAATATTCGCCCCTGAGGGAAGCTTAATGTCAGTCAAACTCCAAGCCGATACATATTTATCTATATTAATTTTTGCATCAGGATGGTCAACAGAAAGCTGAGGTATGTACGGAAAATCAATAATTGAAACATCAGAGGTAGCAGAACAGCCATTCAATGCATTATCATGGTGTGAAACATCAATGGGACTGTAAGTACTCCATCGATTATATGCTTTGACATTATAGGAAGGATTTGTATCAGAGTAAGTAAACTTATATGGGGAAAGCATTCCTTTTATGGATTTGCCATAAGTAAACCATACTCTTTTTAAAGTTAATTTTCCACCTTGATTGGCAGTGACTGAAGAGCCTAAATCAACTTGCAGTCCATCATTTGTAGGTACATTTTGACATAGAGAATAGTCAAATTCGAAGTGTGCTACCTTGAGCGGAACTGCATTATTTCCATTTTGAAAATAATCAGGTCTGGAATACAAGACGATCCTTTCTAGTTGTTGCATATTTTGGTTATCATCTTTGCCTCCAAAGCTATTGGCAACACCGTGAGCATCTCTCCTTCCTTTTGAATTGTAATAGAAAAAAGCAATCTGTGTCTTACTTTCTATGGAGTGCAGAATCCAATATTCTTTCTCGCCATACATGTAGCTACCTTTATCATCAGCATCAATGCTCAATAATCCTTCTGTATGATTGGCATCTTGATAAGGTAGCCTCCATCTATAATTAGCTGCCGCTTGATGATAATTGATTTTAGTGTAAGAACCTAGATCGTCAGGTGTAGGACCATCATTTGTGAGGTCAGAATAATCGTCGGACAGAATTGACGTCAACAAATAAGAATGTGCGTAAGCTGGTGTTGTGGTTTTATTGTAGAAATGGTCAAACCCTTTAGAATTTGCCTTGGACGCATCACTCGCATTATAAATGACAGTACCTTTGTTACAATCTACCGTGTTTTCACCCACATTAAAAGATACATCTACCTGAGTGATGTTGTATGCCGGGATTCCATAGACATATCTCAATCCATCTGGGCGAAGTGCTGTAATTTCGCTAATATGATGCTCTTTTCTATAGTTTTCTGTTCGAGGGATAATAGTATAATCATTTAAGGGCTTCATTTGGATATCCATCTTATAATTTCGTATACCTTTTTCGAGCCCAACAGCTGTTGCTTCTGTTGCATTTAGATAACTTATGGATTCATTTCTTTTTTCTCTTTTGTCTCTTTTGATTTCATTCCCAATGGATTGCCCATTAGAATATTCCGGGATGGTTGAAACATTGGGCTCATTATCGAGCCTTACTCGCACATCCGATTTTTTAGAGATATCCTCCCACACCCTTTCGTTAAGTTTTGATACTGAATTGTCACCAATGGCTTTGAAGTAGGCGGGTTCATAATTTGGATCTGGACTGTTTGTGTTTTTTTGAAAATCTAAACGGTCGAATACAGTTTGATCATCTGACCATTGCCCGGTTGTGGTATTGCCATAATTGCTGTGGAAATCACCGCCTAATTTAATTAGATTACCACCACCTACTTCAAAACCTACTGATCCACCATATGAAGTATTATTAAACTCATTGTCATAGATCAAGCCAACGTCTCCCCTTTTAAGGTTATAAGTACCACCAATTCCCTGCCCGGAGACAGAAAAAATGTCTCTGCCCATCTTGGTCAAAGCAAGGCTAACAACATCTTTAGAAAATGGAACATCTTTTTCTCTTGAAAAATCATGAATGGCGTCCTTGTTTCTATTGGCTAAGTGAGAGAAAAGCGTGCCATATGCAGGCGTTGACTTGGTATTTGTTTTTAAAGATTGTTTACTGAAGTATCCTGAAAAACTTAGGCCTGGCGCTAGACCCATAACTTCGCTTACAATTTTAAAACTTGCAGAATAACCTTGGTTTTTCATTGGGAACCTGATAGTAGGTGTAAAAAAACTAGATTGAGGGATTAAACTTCCACCATTACTATAGGACGCGTTTCTTGTTAGTTTATGCATTTTATTGGCTGCATTAATCAATTCACTTAGCTGAAACTCCTCCTTTGCAGCTTCGAAATCAGCAGATGCTTTCTCATATCTCTTTTTGTTGGCAATAAAATCTGCTTTTAACGAAAATGAATAATTGGCGTCAAAGGAGTTTCCTGATTCAGAATTCATACCAATATTTGCACTCAAGCCTAAGTTGCCTGTAAGTCCATCTTTGAGTTCTTTCCCAATGCTTATACTTGGGTTAATTCCAAAAGAAGATCCAAAACCATTGTAATTATTATAAAACATACTTCTTGTAAGACCTAAGCCTGCTTTTACCCCATATTTTTCTAATAATTTCTTTGTTTTAGCCCCAAATAGCTCAATATCATATCCAGGATTCAAGCCAAAGGTCCAATTAGGTCTGATGTTAAATTCAGAGTAAATACTATCTGCTTCTTCTCTAATATCCCCTCTAAAATCATCGGGAATTACATTGACGGATCTATTGATTACACCCGGATTTATATTCCAGCCTAATCCAACCATGCTTGCTTCCTGATCCATGGTGATGCCTGCATTGTAAGACAAATTGATGGGGTATCCACCCACTTCCAGGAGTGGAATGTTGTATGAAAAATCCCCCGTAGCTGGGTCAACCATGTCAGAAACTCCAATTGGTGAAAAGGACTGAACTTCAGGTTGAGAAGGACCACCCGTCAGAGCCAAGCCTTGCTGTGGTAAAATGGAGACCATCATCAAGAAGATGAAAAACCACGAGAAGCATTTTAATATGCAGGTATTCTTAATCATAAACTCATGTTTGGAATGGCGGAAATATCTTCTTCAGAAAAATTAAATTCTATTTCTTTATCAGTATCAATTTCTCTAAGTATGAGCTTTTGTGCAACTTCATTTTGTTTAATAAAACCAAAGAGACATCTATATTCTCCAAAAGCACTTAGTCCATTTTCAAAGTGATATAATTCAGGATGTATAGAATTTTGAGCAACGATTTTTTGAATATCGTTTTTATAAGAAAAGCTTAATTTTTCTGCAACTCTGGTATTTAATTTATTTGAATGCTGTGCATTACTTTTGATTGTTAACAAGAAATAATCCATTCCATTATAATTGTCTAATATTGTAGTAGCATCCAGATTCTCGCCTTCCATTTCTATAAGTGCCATATATTCTGGTGTGCGGTATTGCAGCTTATATACCCAGTTTGCTGAAGTGTGACTTTTAGACAATCCGTTATTCGGGTCGCTGAAGTAATTGATATAAGCGTTTTTATCATTAGTACAAGAGCTAATGGCAACAAGACAAAGGAGCATAAAATTGAATCTTATATAATTCATCATTGTACTATCTTGAATTTTATTTCCTTTGACTCCTTTCCCACATTTAATCGGATTGAATACATTTCATTGGCAATTAATCCGAGTTCTTCCAAATCTATCCTGAGTTTTTGAGTTCCTTGTTTTAACTTTATTTGACTTTTTGCAATTGGCTTGTTCGCGGCCCCCTCTAGTTCATCGCAACAAGTCCAACAACAATCGTGGTTGCTAATACCGCCAAACTTGTTGATTATTTGATAGGTGAATTCTTCTTTAGTTTCATAACTGTTATCAATCAATAATCGCAACATGTAGTCATTGACGAGAATAACTGCATTAGGAGCATATATTTTTACATCGTGGTAGACATCAAATGAGGACCCTGGAATTATTTTCTCCACTTCCTCCTCCTCTTCCTCGCAAGGCCTGCTAAACTCCCAAATCTCACTCTCCTGCAAAAAGTCAGGGGCTTTCTTGAATGCCGTGCCACCAAAACCTCCAGCCAATTCATAAGTCACTCTCCAGGCATATTTGGTACATGGCAACATCGTTCTGGCAGCAACCGGATATTGAAAAATATTTGACGCCAAACCTGTTTGCTCAAAAAAAATGGGATTGGCTCTAAATGCTTCAAATGGGGTTTGATTGGCCAATATTTCAACCATTTGAATTCTGTAAACTGCCCGGGGGTTAAAAGGTGTGATGGGTGTCCAGGTAAACAAAGGCATGTCCGTTTTTATTTCTTCATTTTCAAAGGGAGAAACGAGTAGCAGGGAAGTGAGCATTTGTTTTTCACGGGTATAGCACGTTTGGGTCAGGAATTTAGAACTACCCAATGGCTCGTTTACATCAATAAGAGAAAGACATACATCGTATTGTCCCGGTGGTAAACACTGTGTTCTCCGGATAAGGGCCTCCATCTCTCTATCATAAAAAGTGATATTCCTTGTAGGAAAAAGACGCTCATAAGTACCATTGTCAATCATGGTTACTCCTGGAGAAAAAAAAGTTGATTGGCTCGAGGATAGTATGCCATCTGCCAGGCGAAAAGTATTGCCTGATGGTGAGGTGTAGTCTACTTCTACCACCATCCTGGTCTCAAAGGTCGTTGAACTGAAGTTTGTTATTACTCCTGTATACAGCTTATAAAACTCTGTACATTCAAAAGGGGTAATGATGGGTGGCTGGATGATGATGTCCTGGGATCTGACGCAGTACGTCAGCAGCATGAGCAATATTAAAGAGATTTTTCTCATAGCCCATCCATTTTTATGATGCGTTGGACCCGCATTGATGTTGTATTTCCATATCGAACCAGATAGAGGCCTGCAGGCAAATCGCTTACATCAATTACTTTGGAATCGTTGATGGTTTTGAGTAATTGACCATTGATGTCATATATCAAAGTCAATGCAATCACACTGTTATTTCTCATGGCCAAGAGCCCAGAGGTAGGGTTGGGATATAAATCAAATTGTTGAAGAGTTTCATCAAAACTCTTGGTGATGATGCTACAATCATTTTTCACCTGGTACCACTGGCACACCTTGTTCTGAAAACAAGAAGCATTATCTGATTCCTGCATGGTGACGCAGACCTCATAAATGCCAATGTCAATATACTCATGGGTGAATTCCAGGCTTGCAGGAAACACACCATTGGTCACCGTACCATCGCCCCATTCAAGCTTACTCACAAACTGACAAGCTGTAAGGGCCGGAGGGAAAATTTGAGCTACACAATTGCCTTCCCTGTCAAAATTTGATTGAATTCCAAAGCCCTGATCCGTCAATGCCATAAAATCCTCCCTGGATTTACAACACCCTTCGCAACCATCTACAGTCACTGTAAATTCGCATTGGGAAGTATTTCCGGATCCGTCTCTTACAGTCATCACAACATTGTATTCACCGCATTCTAAATATTGTTTATCAGTAATGGAAAAACTCACTGTTGGGACACCACAATTGTCAGATGCGGTGTAATCATAACTTACCAATGCCCCTTTACCATCCTCAGCTTTTAAACTTATGTTTTGTGCGATGCAAGAAGGCGCGATTTTATCAACAACTGTAATTTCTATAGGACACGTCGTTACATTGCCTGCTGCGTCTCTTGCTGTGGCAATTATGCCAGTTCGCCCAAGGTCCTGGCAATTGAAGCTGGACTTGCTGAGAGACACATTGAAATCACTGCAGTTGTCCGTAAAAAATGGAATGATGGCATTGGTTGAAATGGTGGCAGTTCCTTGGGGAGACAAGGCAAGTTCTATGGCTTTTGGTTCGCATGCAGGTCTTGTCGTATCCTTTACACTTACTTCTACAAAGCAGGTGTCCTTTAAGCCACTTGTTGAAGTAGCAATGCACGTAAGGTTTGTTGTTCCCAATGCATAATCTGCATTTAAAGCCAGCCCGTCAGATCTTTGACATACGGCTGTGATCATCTGCATGCTGCAGGGATCATAAGCCTTTGGAACTGTGAAAGAATGAGATGCCTTGCAATTGTTATTGGCGAATAGTTGTACTTCTTCCGGACAAGTCTCAAATACAGGCGCTTCCGGATCTTTCAAAACGATCGTATCACATACAGATGCAGTACATTTGCCGTCGCTTGCTTCCAGACAGATAATGATTTGTTTGGGCAGGTCTTTTATGGCTAAACTGGGTTTAGCCAAGTTGCTCTGAAAATCAAAATTCATGCCCTTCCACTGGTAAGTGACATTTGATACACTTTGAAAATTTTTGCCGATTCCATTCAAATGTATGGACTCACAATCAGATGTAAATTCAATAGATATCTGGCAACTGTCAGGTATAGCACATGCATCGTATGCTTTGCAATTCCATAAATTTCCTTGTGTAACACTTGCATTTGTGAATGTAGGCAAGGCAATTTGAGTATCATTAATGACCAAGGTGTTCACTCCTATTTGCGAGCTATTCATGGTGATTGGCACCTCCTGAAATTTGCAGAGGTTTTTCTTAAAATCTGTCATGAGGATGTCCACTTTGCCATTTCCAATTAGTGTATCTTTTCTGCTCTCGAGGTACAAGAAGTCATCCACACCTCTGAATTGCCCTAAGCCCATTTGGCCAACAGCATCACCGTCTGCAAATTTTTTTGACCAGTGGTGAATAAGCCTGTCATTTACCAATTCAAATCGGCTTACAATTGATATGGATTTAGCGTCCTGTCTTGCACTGGAAAACACATAATAGTATTCCTTACCTGTCCCATCAAATATTGGCCCTCTAACCCACCGATTCGATACCGATTCATTTATTACAAAGTGGTGCAAAGGTGAAAAATTTTCATTGACAAGGGTTATGTGCTTATTGGAAGCCAAAACCCTTCTTTTAGATACAGGGTTTATCGCGATATCTCTTATATACATTAAAGCTGGATAAGCATAGTAGCCAAGAGAATTCAGCTCCGAATCTATCTTTACAATAACCCCCCAAACATCATTTGCAGGGTTCTCCCCAAAATAAAGAAAGTTTCCATCCCAATCTTTCACCAATCCCGACCACATTTGGTCATCCTGATAATTTTGTTCCTTTTGTTTTAATATATTGCCATTGTTGTCAACTGAAATCAGTCTTATGTCGTCACCACTGTCAAATCCCTCGTGACCTGAAATGATATAATTGCCTGTTTTAGCATCAAAATTGATTCCTCGTAAGCCCTCCCGGTTATTGCTCAACTGAACAATTTTAAAAAAATCACTTTGGTATTGGCTACCTAAATCAGTGAATTTTGCAAGAATTGATGAATTGCTCGGGTTAAAGGGCAAAGTAAGTCCAACGATAAAAATTTGTTTGTTTTGGACGATAAAATCACTGGCAGAAGTATTTTTTGGAAAATTGACAGCCCAAACCTGATTGTATGCAGCGTCATATTTTCTTAGAATAATACTTGAGGTATCCTTCAAAAATTGATTGGATAGCACATATAGTCCATCGCTGTTTTCAATGAATTTCACCAGATAATTATCCGCATCATTTCCACACAGCACTGCATTGATGCCATCTACTGTCGATGGGTCCACGTCACATGCACGATAACAAAATTCCTGTACGAAACTTGTGTTGGCAACGCTGATTTGTGCGGGAGAAGCAGGCATAGGCTTGTGGCTCAGGTTCTCTTCATTGCCGGCATAAGTAAGACTGAGTGTTTGGGAAAGAAGTAGTTCACCGGTATACTTGCACGAATTACCGTTGAAACTTAAATCATTGGCCATTTGTCCAAGGTAGGCATGATCTAAGCCTGTTTCACTCGAGGATTTATGCCCATATCCAGATAGGAGGTATCCTCCGCTGATTTTTGAAGCAGATAAAATCACATTTGAAGGACTTCCTACCTTTTCTTTGAGACTGGCTACAGAATTAAAGTTTCCCCCCACTAAAGGCATTTTAGCCACAACACCTTGTCTTTGTCGACCTGGAAGAACTTCTGCATTTCCGAAAACAATAAGATCAGCCCCTTCAACAAAAATATTGTTGATATAAAATGAAGTGGATAAGCCCAGAATGCTGCCAAAACTGATCGACTTTGAATAATCTTTTTGTTGATTGCTGCCATTGTTAATGGAGGTCAAAATGCCCTGGTGTAGCCGGTCTTCCAAATTCCCTGCTACTATGATGGTACCATTTAGATAAATCGCATCATTAATGCTGTAATTTTTCCCGGATACAAACTGCTGATTTACCTCCACCACTCCATAAGAAATAGATTGAAAGTTGGCATCCAGGGGTAAAATTTTGATGGTTCCCTCCGGATTAAAACCTACAACTGAGTATTGTTGTTTTTCATTATAAAAGGCCGGGCTGGCAATGATTTTAGCCCCATGAAAGCCACTGATGATCTGTTTTCGAATGAAGCTTTTGCTAAGACCATCGTATGTCATTAGGGATGTCTGGTCTTCCAGCACATCGTAGATTAAAAGTGTAGGGATATTATTCAGCAGTTGAAAATCCTTTACAAAAACTTCCTGTCGGGCATTGGCATTTATGTTATCCGATAAAAGAAAACTTGACTCCATTTCTCCTAGCATATTGAGCGAAATGACCATCACATCTTCATGCGTTGGTGCATTGCTTCTTTTTACAGGTAATGCCAGCAGATAATTTTTTTCAAACTGTATCAAAAATACCGAAGTCTTAAAACTGTCTTGTTTCAACTCAAAGTTTTGACCAATTACATTGGTGCTTAGTTTTATGGTTTGGGAAAGTTTTATTGCTCCTGTTCCAGAAGTCTTGGTAAAAAAAAGAGCATTTGTGTTCAGTATATTTTCTGTGCCAATGCTGATGATGTCACCATTTGAATCTTTAATCGAGCTCAAAACTGCAATAGGTCTTTCAGTGGCTTGTTGAATGATACTGCAAGAAAATGTGTTGAAAGTCCCGCATTGTGCTTCCATTTTTTGCGCCCAAAGGATACCTATGCCACAAATGAATGAAATGATATGTTTGAATTCTCTACGCAATTTTTACTCTTTTATACATCTTATTGACATCCCATAGCCAATTAATGTGAAATAGTTATCCAAAATAAATTCATCTGTGAAGGATCCTGCGTGAATATATTCACCAGCTGAAAGTCCGATGTGCCAATCTAGTGGTTCAGTTAATAGATACAGCCTTTGTTTGGGATCAAAAAAAACGCCCTGGTTTGTTCTAGACCCAGCAGGCTTTAAAGTCATTCCGTAAATATCAGTCCCTGGATCAGCATGAATGGAACAACTCCAAAGTTGTATATCCAAAACATTGTCGGAACATCCTTCTGATTTTAAGTTCTTTCCTGCAACTTCGCCCCCAGCGAAACTTACAAGCTCCATCATGTCAGCACTTCGCGGCACCCTAAAACCTAAAGGACATACATTTTTTCCACCATTAAGTGATGTATCCACAACGCTTTTTTTGTATAAAGCCCCATAAACACTGGCATACGTTACACTATCATTGTTGTACCAGCAGAAAGCTGGGGGTAACTGATTGTATTCCCAGTTTGTAATATGCCACTCTGCATTGCTTTCCACTTTAGGAATGGGTGTCCCGTCATTAAATTTCGTTGTGCGAAGGTTCTCTTTGAGCCATATCTGATTGCCAATCTTCACAGTAGTGTATTCATTGCCATCTGCATCAAGCACATGGTTAGCAGCGCTTATACCGGGCACAATCAAATAGCCACCGTTGCTCAAATACATGGTATCACCTGTCAAGGAAGCGGTAATGCTTTGCAATTCATTGGTAGGGCTTGAATCTCCATCGCTGCCAATTTCTTTCCACATGCTGTTGCCGAAATACCAAAAGGTGGAGGTCAGGGTATCATACATCATCAAACCATTCTCCGGTGCCATTACATTTTGATGTTGCCCTTGCGGAACAAGTGCTCCTTCGCTCGTCACTTTCATCTTTCCGCTTTGGGCGCTCAATTGACACAACATCAATAAAATGAGACAACACCATAAATTCTTTAATATCAAACCCATTCACATTTATTTTAAATATTTTATTCTTTCCTCCACCAACTTTCGCAGGCCCGCCGCATTTTCTACCACAAATACATTCACCTTATTGTCATTGGTCTGGACCTCTACTCCGTCAATACTCAGGGCATATAGTTTGTGATAGCACACTTTTTTGATATTCCGAAACGGGATAATCAATTGTAAGTCTGTTTCCTTAAAGTCCAATAAAGAAAAAGACAAGTCCTCAGCCCGGAATTCGATTATTCCATGCAATTGTTTATATCCATCCCAAAGCACTGCTTCCAATATTCATATTTATTCAACTAAGTTATTTAGGAGAACATGAAGAAAGGGCGATGTATTTAAATTCGGTAGCTTTGGTTTGACAAGTGGTAGTTTTTGGCTGTAAGTGGTAATGGCCTGTCTAAATCTGTATACGTATTTTTACGCTGGTACCACTCCCTGAAAGCGACGGGGATATTTCATAGGTAAAGTCAGAAGATGAATTTATTTTTTCAAGTCTTTTTTTGGTAATGGACATGCCATAAGATTGCCGCTGCTTTTTGGTTTCAGTCGTCCTGATACCCGGACCATTGTCACTGATGATGACCTGTAGATAATCGTTGTGCCTTGAAAACTCCACCGTAATCATTCCTCCTGAGACTAGGTGTTGAACACCATGCAAAATAGCATTCTCCACGAATGGTTGAATCAGTAGAGGTGGGAAAAATATAGACTCAGGCTCCTCAACTGCTTCGGCTTTGATATCGTATTCAAAATTGTGGTTGAATCGCATTTGCTCCAAATTGAGATAATATTTGAGCAGCTTTATCTCACTATCAAGGCTTACTTTTTCATCCATGCTGCCCTTTAGGTTAAGTCGAATCAGCTTGGCAAACTGGCCCAGATAATCCATGGCTGTTTCTTTATCATGGCTGATGATGTAGTTTTGGATAGAATTCAGAGAATTAAAAATGAAGTGGGGATTCATTTGGGCGGCTAGTGCAGAACGTTCGAGTTTATACACCTCTTTTTGAAGTGTATTAACTTCCTTTAGCTGACTAACCCTGCGTTTGTAGAGCACTAATCCCAATCCCGAAAGCAAGGAGATTGTTCCCAGTCTGAAGTAAATGGTATTCCACCATGCCGGAGAAATGGTCACAGAGTATTTGACGGACTCACTCCATGCATCTTTATAATTGGATGCTTGAACGTAAAAAGTATGATGTCCAGGCGAAAGGTCCAAAAAACTGGTTGTCGTGCCTTCAACTGCGGACCATTTATTTTCGTCCGTACTGACCCTATACTTTAAATCACCAAGCATGGCAATATCCAATGAGCGAAATGAAAGGCTGATATTATTTTCTTTAAATGACAAATGGTAAGGAAAAAAACCTGGCTTAAAAACCTGTTCATTTACTTTAATCTCCTCAAGAATGGGCGGAATGGGAGCAGGATTTTCCGGTAAACTATTCAATTTACACAATCCGGAAGCAGTGGCGATATAAATTTCTCCCCCTATTTCTATTACTTCACGCACCCGATTGGAAGGCAAACCATGATGGGTAGTAAGATTGTATATCTGAAAAGTACCATTCTCCACTTTAATAATCGATAGGCCTGAATTCGTGCAAGTGTAGATGAGCCCTTTGCTGTCCACGTATACACTTTCCAGGTTGTTTGAAACGAGGCCTTCGTTTTCTGTAAGTTGCGTGACTTGTTTATCACCATCCCAGATCAAAAGACCTTGTCCAAGAGTTGCGAGATAAAAATAATTATGGTCTTTTGCTATTTCATTAATCCTGGATGCAAAAAGGGGATGAATATTGTTTAATACTTTAAGTCGATTATTCTCTAACAAACAAAGACCAGTTATTGTGCCAATAATTATTAAACTGTCTTTGTATGCAAAACCACTCATAGGTTTAGTTAAGGGTAGTTTATGCTTTGATGAATATAATATATTTTGAAAATCTTCATCATAAATAAGAAAATAACTAGAAAATGAAACCCCCAAATTTCGATAATTGTCCAATCTTATAAGTTTACGGAAACCAGCAGAATAACCTTCATTATCTTTTAATAATACAGTTTTATTTTTTCCAAAATTATTTTTTGAATAATTACTACCAATTATTACTTTACGTAAATCATTATCATACATAAAATCACCCAATTCATAGTTTGACTTTTCAATTAAACATACATTCCGGTGAAATAAATTATATTCTAAGACCACGTTTTCATCACAAATCAGAAATAATTTAGACGAATCTTCAAAAACAATATTCCTGATATCTGAATCCGTCCATTTCATTAATTTAATAGGTTCTATAAAATTATGTTTTAAGTAATAAAAACCCCTATCTGTAGTAGTCACAAAAAAGTTTTTTTGCTTGTCACGTAAAATGCAAGTTGCCGAAACTCCATCTATAATTTTTATAAATTGATCATCCAAAAGATTTTTATACGAACCATAATACCTTACTCCATGCTTGTCAATATGAGCACTTAAGTATCCTTGATTGTTGTCCATAGCATAAAAAGAACTGAATTCTATACCTTTTTGTATTTTTTTTAAATTTTGACCTTCAAAAATATATCTTGTATGCATTAAATTGACAATTGTCCGACTATCATCAATCTTGAAAGCATAACTGGGTCTTGTACTTTTAGCTTGTTGTACTTGAATTTTATATGAATCAGTTTTTAATCCAATCAAATTTTTGCCTGAGTGAGCTATTCCTAAAAATGGATTATTATCAAAAAAGTAAAGTCTGTAAAAAAATCCTTCGTTGTTGTACACTAAAATTCTGCCACTTTTTTTTGATATTTTCAGATATCCAATATTATACGCTTGTACATAAAAAAAATCCTTATCTGCATGTCTTAACATAAAGTAAGTTGAGGAATCTCTATAGACAGACAAAGGTTGGTTGAATTCAAAAAGTACAATAGAATCCAATGATGGAATAAAATGATAAATATCTTTACTTAGTGTACTTAAATAAATACTTTGATCCTCATCCATAATCATATATAAAACCGAAACATCTTTGAGTCCCTTTGAAACTCCATATGTTTTAAATCCAGACCCATCAAAACGCACCAACCCTCTGTCTGTTGCTATCCAAATGTATCCCAGGGAATCCTGCAAAACTTTATGACATTCATTGCTGGGCAAGCCATCATCAATGGTAAAGTTTTTGATGGTATAGTCTTCAAACTGACCAAATAGATGACCTGTCAGGAATAAGAAAAAGACCAGCCACCTCATGCTTGCAACCGGACCAACCTATCCACAAATTCTTGTTTTTTCCTTCGGGATACCGGCAGCCTATCGTTGTTGGACAGAACAATGAAACCTCCATCTTCTTTTTTGAATTCCTTTACAAAATTGAGATTGATGACATGGCTATCGTGGACCCTGAAAAACAATTCTCCGGGAAGCGCGCTATAAACTTCTTTGAGGTTTTTACTTAATAAGTTGGAAGTGCCATCCCTTAAATATATCTGACAATAGGCTCCTTCTCCTTCCAAGCGAACAATATTAGAAATTTGGTATACAGAAATGCCATCAGAGGTATGCACACAAAACTTGGCGTCTTCGCGGGAAGTGGTTGATTTCAACTCATTACCCGTCCATTTTGAAACCAGCCGACGTTCTTCAAGTATTGGGACCAATCTTTGTAAAGCGCTGACGATGTCTTTGGGTGTGTAAGGTTTGAGCCAATAGTCGCTTGCCTGGTATTTGAAGGCTTTCAAGGCGTGTTCTTCAAAGGCGGTGGTCAAAATCAGCACGCACTTACCTATGTTGAGCAGGTCTAAAATATCAAAGCCAGTGATATTTCCCAAATCATAATCCATACACAAAACATCCGGGCATAAAGTATTGTATTTTGAAATTGCAGATGGCAAATCTCCGGCGCTTCCAACTACTGAGAACTGGGGACAATAATTGGTGATGATGGTTGACAAAAGGTTTTGAGATGCCAATTCATCGTCGACGATTAATACTTTAAAGGGGTGCATCATTGGATAACTATTGACTAAAAAAGAAACCTGCCTTCTAAAGACATGGTAATGTAATAAAATAACACAATATTTTTTACTAAAATATTTTAGAAAATTTGACTTGCAAGAATTCTACTTGCAAATTATGCTTTGGTTATCCAGGGAAGATTTGGTTCCAAATTTAAATTAGTAAACTTCGCAGGTTATATAACAAAAGTTACATGGCGAATTCCAAAGTTTTTTTAAGTTCATCTATTATTTCAAATATCTATATTAACATCGCCACTCCAATGTCCACACCCAAACCCAAATCTGTCGACGAATACATCTCCAATTTTCCAATTCAAACTCAGGAGAAGCTCCTTGCCATCAGGGAAGTTTTGCTGAACATTGCGCCAAATGCAATAGAAGAGATCAAATGGGGTGTGCCCGTTCTTACCGGCAAAAGGATTCTGTTTTCCTTCAGTGGATTCAAAAATCATGTGACATTCATGCCAACCGGGCCCGCATTATTGCCCTTCAAAGAGGACTTGTCAAAATATAAGACAGGGAAAGATACCATTCAATTCCCGCTGGATCAGGAATTGCCCATTGATCTCATCAGCAAAATCGCCAGGCACCGCATGCAGGAAGTAGAGGAGCATGATGCAAAGTGGAAGTATTGACCTCCATTCTGTGAAGCGCTTATGATTTCAAAATGAGTTGGATTTGACCATTTTCATGAGCCAAATTTGATGGTTACATTTTCCTATTGGTATATTTAGGCTTTCACTTTTTTCAAAGTAATAACTTTTCCGCAGATGTATACCAAACACGTCTACAGAGCCTTAGATATGATCCGCTGGACCAGATATGAGAGCATGTTCTTTTTTGCTTTCATCACTCTGGTTGTAGCTGTTTATCATTTTTTTGATTTGCACTGGCTCAAAATCCCATGGGCCCCGCTGGCACTCATAGGCACCGCCGTTGCTTTTGTTATTGGTTTTCAAAACAATTCTGCATACGGGAGAATCTGGGAAGCCCGCCAAATATGGGGAGGCATTGTCAATACTTCGAGAACCTTTGGTATGTATGTGCAGGACATGGTGAGCGATGAACATGCCGATGTAAAATTATCCCGGGGAGAAAAAGAAGCAATCGTCAAAACCCTGACTTACAGACACATCGCATGGTTGACCGCTTTGAGACATGCCATGCGGGTTTCAAAGCCATGGGAGACAGCAGTTCAGGAAAAAACAAATAAGGAATGGAGTGCTGTAGTACATCCCCCGGAATGGGACTCCAGTGTGGAAGAAGATCTCAAACCTTATCTTTCTGAAGAGGATTTGGCCTATGTGCTTTCCAAGTCCAATAAACAGACGGCCATCCTGTATTTGCAATCGCACCACCTTCGGGATTTGGAAGAAAAAAAACTACTGTGGGAGTTTTCATTTCTGCAATTGGAACAAATCATTGCTGAGCTTTTCAACCATCAGGGCAAGTCAGAGCGAATAAAAAACTTTCCCTACCCCAGGCATTTTGCTTCACTCAACCACTATTTTATGTGGACATTCGTCTTTTTTCTTCCTTTTGCGCTCGTTCCGCAATTTGTAGAAATCGGCCATGAGATTATGGAAGCCCAACCCATCGCTGGAGAGTTTTTCATCTGGCTCACCGTTCCATTTTATGTCAAGGTTGCCTGGGTTTTTCACACGATGGAGAGGATAGGAAGAACGGGAGAAAACCCATTTGAAGGTTCGGCCAATGACGTCCCGATATCTACAATATCCAGAGGTATAGAGATTGATTTGCGACAAAATCTGGGTGAAAAACCAGAGGATATTCCAAAACAATTTCCTGTAAAATACTTTACAGAAATGTAAGAGGCTGGCTTATGAATGGTAAAAAAATAGAAACCTTTTATCCGTCCACAAGGGCTGAATGGAGAGCCTGGTTGGAAAAAAATCATAAAACAAAGGACCACATCTGGTTAATTCAATACAAAAAGAGCTCCAATATGCCAAGCATCAGCTGGAGTGAGGCGGTAGATGAAGCACTGTGCTATGGATGGATTGACAGCGTGGTGAGGAAGTTTGAGGAAAACAGCACCATTCAATACTTTACCAAAAGAAAGGCAAAAGGAACCTGGTCTAAAATCAATAAAGATAAAGTAGAAAAGTTGATTTCTACTGGTCAGATGAGGCAGGCCGGCCTCGATATTATTGAAGTTGCAAAGGCCAACGGCAGTTGGACAATACTGGATGAAGTGGAATCAATGGTCGTGCCTGATGACCTTCAGGAAGCCCTTAAAAGGAACGGAAATGCCCTGGAGTTTTTCCTTGGATTGAGCAATTCTGTACGCAAAGCCATTTTGCAATGGCTGGTGCTGGCCAAACGGGGTGAAACCCGGCAAAAAAGAATTGAAGAGATAGCCAGCCTTGCCGCCATTGGTCAGAAGCCAAAGCAATTTTAGCCATCAATTTTCTCAGCAATTTGCCTTTTTCATCACCGCATTTGTTGATGGTCGACAACAATACTTTACGAACCATCAAGACTAAAAAGTGGCAATATGAATTCGTTGTCCTCACTATTTTGTTAAATTTCAATTGTTAAAAGTGAGTTATTGAGACTCGTACAATTATTAATTGTAAAAAACACACTATATTTATTGAACGAATCAAGACCTACCTAAATTTGGGTCAATTTACTTTACGAGCCACAAACCTTTAAAATCGTTTATAAACTCCTCTTCGATATTTTCAAAATCAAATCTTTCACATTTAAACACAAAATTTTATCTACCATGAAAAAACAACTTTTTGTTTTGATTTTTAGCTTTTTCACCCTTCTGGCATTTGGTCAGGGTGATGCAGCAGCCATTATCGAAGATTTCAAACCTTCCACGCTCAACCAACCCGGACAGGATTATCCAATGGTCAACTCACAGGGATATGCAAGATTCAAAATTATTGCACCCACTGCTGACAGTGTCAGAGTAAGTTTAGGCCTTGGAGGAAGAGGTGGTACCTTGTTGACTAAGGCAGAAGACGGTTCGTGGATGGGCACCACCGAAGGACCGATGGATGAAGGTTTTCATTATTATAATGTAAGAATAGACGGGGGGAAATTCAATGACCCGGGCGCCAAAAACTACTACGGGTCTGTCAGATGGGAGAGCGGTATAGAGATTCCTGCTCACGACCAGGATTTTTATGCTTTGAAAAATGTGCCTCATGGGCTGGTTTCACAAGTACTCTTTCCTAGTCCAAGCACCAATACTTCCAGAAGGGCTTTTGTATACACTCCTCCGGGATATGCAAAAGATAAGAACAAAAAATATCCTGTGCTTTATTTACAGCACGGATGGGGTGAAGACGAGACCGCATGGAGCAACCAGGGCCACGCCAACCTCATTATGGACAACCTTATAGCCGAAGGTAAAATCGAACCTTTTATCATTGTGATGACTTATGGAATGACCAATGAAATCAAATTTGGTGGTTTGAGAAACTTCGACATCACTCCATTCCAGACCGTCTTGGTGGATGAGTTGATTCCGTACATTGACCAGAACTTCCAAACCAAAGCTGATCATGCAAACAGGGCTATGGGAGGTCTTTCTATGGGTGGTATGGAAACCAAGACCACCACCCTGAACAAGCCGGAAGTATTTTCGCACTATGCACTTCTGAGTGGTGGCACTTATAAGCCAGAGGACATCAAAGACAAGTCAAAAGTGAAGCTCATATTCCTGAGCTGTGGCAGCAAAGAAAGACCTGATGGCGTAAAAACAGCGGCAGCAGACTTGAAAGCAGCAGGATTTAATGCAGTGTCGTATGTTTCTGAAGGCACAGCCCACGAATTCCAGACCTGGAGAAGGAGTTTGTATGAACTTGCGCCTTTGCTCTTCAAAAAGTAAATCCATGATTAAAAAATATTGTTTTATGACTGTCCTCCTGGTGGGGACGGTCATTTTTTCATATGGCCAATCCTCCACGGCCACCTATAAGGAAGACTTCAAGCCTTCTTCGGTCAATCAACAAGGCAAAGTGTACCCTCAGGTGAATTCTGAGGGATGTGTCAGGGCACAAATTCTGGCTCCGGAAGCCCATCACGTTAGATTGGACATTGGCGGTGTGAAATATGAAATGACGAAAGACGAAAAAGGCTTGTGGACAGGTACGTCTGCTCCGCAGGATGAAGGCTTCCACTACTATCAACTCAACATCGACGGAGCCTCTGTACCTGATCCCGGCACCACCTATTTTTATGGCGCCGGAAGATTGGGAAGTGGTATTGAAATACCTGCTCACGATGAAGAATTTTATGCCCTCAAGGATGTACCACATGGATTGGTAAGTGAAAAAACCTACTTTTCCAAACTTACGGCTTCGTGGAGGAGGTGTTTTGTATATACTCCGCCAGGATATGAAAAGGATCTTTCTAAAAGATATCCTGTTTTATACCTACAGCATGGCAGCTTTGAAGACGAAACAGGATGGGCGTCACAAGGTAAGGCAGATCTGATTTTAGACAATTTGATAGCTTCAGGTAAGGCATCACCGATGATCATAGTTATGGACAATGGATATGCATACAAGCCACAAGCCGTAGGAGAAGCGCCACCTGCTGGTCGCCCTGTCTCTATTTTCGAAGACGTTCTCATCCAGGAAATCATACCCATGATCGATGGGACATTCAGGACCAAAGCTGACAGAACAAACAGGGCTATTGCCGGCCTTTCTATGGGAGCCAATCAGACGATGAGGATCATCATGAATCACCTGGATGTTTTTTCCAATTACGGAGGCTTCAGTGGCACCTCCAATTATCCATCTACTGATCCCATTGATGTGAATAGTTTCTTGAATGGTGCATTCAAAAATGGAAAAGAGGTCAACCAAAAAATCAAGGTTTTTTGGCTTGGACTTGGTACAAAAGAACCCAATCCATTTCCTGGTTCTGTGGGCGCATTTAAAAAGATGCTCGATCAACAAGGCATCGCTTATCACTACTATGAATCAGAAAAAACTGCACATGAATGGCTGACCTGGAGAAGATGCTTAAAGGAATATGCCTCGAAAATATTCAAATAAATCTTAACAGGTATTAAAGTTAAAAAAGCACCACTCAAATTGAATGGTGCTTTTTTTGTGTCATTTTATTCCATAGATCACATTTGAATTTCCTGTGAAAGCACTCAACTTTTCAAAGATCAATATGCTCGATCACAACTTTAACATTGTAATATACCTGGAATTGCCGGCTTTACTTGATTTGGATTAAAAATGGGATTTTACCAGCGATTTGCGGCTGATTTGTATGGTTTTTTTCCTCAATGTTCTGAAATAGATTCCGAGTTAAATCCATTAACCTTCAATCTATTGCAAAAAAATGCCCCGACAAATCAATGTCGGGGCTAACTTTATATGATCAAACCAAATTAAAACTTAATATCAATTTTTATCCCAGAATACACGGCTTATCATTTTATCGCCACCCATGGCCGCGGCTGCAGCTTTGTAGTTGGCTGAATTATTGGCCAACTCATAATCCGGGTAAGAAAATCTTCTGGCAAAACCTCCTTCATAGAGATTGTTGAATTTATTTGGAGTCAGAGCCGGGAATCCGCTTCTTCTGAAATTTGCGAAGGCCTGAACACCATTTCTGATCAAAGCCACCCACAATTGAGTGTTGATCAATTTCAATCCATTCGCCCCATTGTAAGCTACATCAGGGTGAGCTAGATATGCATCAATTTCCGCAGCTGGAATTGTGGTTGTATTTGGATACAACTTATATCTGTCCATATCTGCTCTGATCGCGCTTTCATAATATTGTTTTGCTGCAGCTTCACCGCCAGCAATCCATCCTCTTTGTGCTGCTTCAGCAAGATAAAGTGCGACCTCACTGTAAGTCATCCACCATGTTGGAGCAGTTTGAGAAGCTACTGACTTTACATTCATTTGCGAATAATTGTATCCACCGCCTCTTGTACCTCTATATGGAGCATTCACCAAAGAAGTATTGAGCACTCCAACAGGCACTCCAAACTGATCAGCAAATGCTGTATTTGGAGCAGCATCACCCAATGGATCTGCAGGATTTTTATACAATGCAATGATGTACTTTGTTCTTGGATCTTCTGTTGATTTCAATTGATTGACAAATGGTTCTGCCGCATAATAGAAATATGGGTTGTTGTTGACCAGACCATTGTTCGCTCCATTTGTAAATGCAATACCATCATACCTTACAAATGCATTGTCATCATTTGAAGCGAGGACTCCACCACTGAATGCTGCAGAAACTATGCCTGCTGCTTTGTTGGCATCTACCTTAGAGTATCTCATTCCAAGCCTCAATAAAAGTGAATTACCTAATTTTTTCCACTTTTCAGCCTGGACTGCTGCAGTCGTAGATTTCACACTTCCGTTTGAGCCATAGAAAAGGTCATTTGGTTCAAATGGCGCATTGGCACTAAGTGCGGCAACGGCTTCTTTCAACTCTTTTTCCAAATCTGCATAAATGGCGGCATCGTCATCATAGGCAGGATAGAAAAACTGATCTCCTTTCAAAAATGCATAACCGGCATTAAAATATGGAACATCACCATAACTATCCACAACATTCATAAACGTCTGGGCTTTCCAAATTCTGATCATGCTCCTGAGGTTGACCCTGTCAGGGAAACTTTCAGCCAGGAAAAGTGCTTGATTCAGGTTTTTGATGATGTTTGGATAAGCATTGTTCCAAATTCCATTGTTGAAATTGTCTATATCTGCATTAAAATTTGGCCCTTCTGTTGCACCAGAGTTATGCGGATTGACAAAATGCTGAACGATGGTGTGTTCTGATTCCCAACCTCCAAGGTCTGTTCGCTGTGCACCGGCAAAAAGCAAGCCCGGATCAATATCGGTTACAGCATATGGGTTGGTGTTGATATCCACAAACCCCTCATCGCAACTCCCTAATGTAAATAGTGCCGCGAAAATTATTATATTTAATTTGATACTCTTCATTTTATTAGAATTTAGCATTTAAGGTGAGAACAAAGTTTCTGGTTGTCGGCAATGAAGCGTTTTCATAACCAGTTCTGAAGTCACCAGAGGATTGAATAGCTTCAGGGTCTAGATCAGGAATATCCTTATAGAGAAGGGCAAGGTTTCTAACAGATCCAGTCAGTGAAAGACCTTTGAAGAAATTGAGTCTGCTTGAATTTTTCAAAACACTGCTCAGGTCGTAAGAAACTGACACGTTTCTGAGCTTCACAAAATCTGATTTGAAAGTTACAATATCTCCCATCTGATTGTTTCTGTAATCTGCATAGAATGCTGCCGGATCAACAGCTTTTGTATTTTTTTGTCCATCTGATACATATACACCATCAAATACAACTCCTGTTTCTCCTTCACGTCTGCCCACCAAAGATTGCTTAGAGTGACCTTGTCTGTTGGCGTTGAGCGCTGTGGATGAAATGACATATCCGCCCAATTTATAATCCATCAACATATTTACATTCAAATTTTTGTATGTAAATGAGTTGGTCCAACCACCTGTTAGATTAGGAATGGAGCTACCAAAACTTACATAGTCAGCAGATGGAATTAATCTACCTGCATCTGTCAGCAATATGTTTCCAGCTGCATCTCTTTTGTAAGTTCTCGCATAAATCTGGTTCATAGGCATGCCTTCCACATATCTCAATTGTCCGATGAATTCGTTACCTGTGGCACCCCAGTTGATTACGATCAACTCACTTGGTTCACCAACAGAAAGCACCTTGGTTTGGAGCCATGTATTGTTCCAGGAAGTATTCCAGCTGAAGTTTTTATTCTGGACAGGAGTCACAGAAATATAAGATTCAAGTCCTGAGTTTTTCAAAGAACCAAGATTCTGCTTGGACTGGTCATAACCAGATGTGTTAGAAAGAACAACGTTCAGCACCTGATTTTCTGTCAACTTATCAAAGTATGCAACATCAAGGGACACTCTGTTTTTGAACAAGCGCATTTCTAGACCCACTTCCTTTTCCTTAACAGAAAATGGAGTTAAGAATTGGTTGGGTGCTGTATTTCCTGCAATAGAAGCAGTTGTTTGGCCATTGAATTGGTTTTGTGCAATGCCATAGTTGAGTAAGCCGTCGTATGGGTTGACCCCCCCGGAGCTACCTACCTCTGCCCATGAAGCCCTCACTTTACCATAAGAAAGCCACTCACTTTCCTGCATCAGCTCAGAGAAAACAAAACTTCCCGATACTGACTGATAAAACTCGCTGTTATTTGCAGGATTCAACACTGAGAACCAGTCATTTCTACCTGTCAGGTTGATATAAAACATGTTCTTGAAGCCGAAGTCTGCAGTTCCATACAGTGAATTGACTGTAAATCTTGAATAGTCATAAAATTGTCCCCTTACTGTACCATTTCCAATGGAATACAAATCTCTTACGATGAAGTTACCTGAATTTTGTCTGAACCCGTTGTTTTTGACCTTCCATGTGTTTCCACCGAATGTCGCATCCACTGAAAATTGACCAAACTCCTTGCTTGCACCAAGTAAAAAGTCCGCGTTTACATCTGTTCCTTTGTTTTCAGAAACGTTGTAAGCTCCTTTATACGTACCGTCTGCGTTCGTAGGCACACTTGTACCAATACCACCCGGAGTATTGGATTCTGTAAAGCTCACTGCATAATCATAATTGAATCTACCCTGAGCAAACAACCAATCTGTAATATCAAATTTCATACTGGTTGTACCCAAAAGCCTGTCTCTGTCATTTACATACTTTTGACCTGCTGCAAGTGCATAGTATGGATTGAGCAAAGTACCCTGGAAACCCGAAGTTCTGGTTTCAGTTCCATTTTCTGAAACTGCACTGTTTTTATATGCAGAAAGTGGTATTGAAGTAGCCATCCTTGTAAAGAAGTTGACTGCTCCAGGACCTTGTTGTCCGATTTCAGGCGGATTCACATTGGATTCATTCGTGTAATTAAGGTTGATATTGACATTTAACCTTTTAGTTACATCATGTGAAACACCTAAGTTGAATATGTGTCTTTTGTATTCGTTGGATGGGGTAATACCTTTTGCATCAGTATTGGAGTAAGAAGCTCTGAAACTTCCCTTTTCATTTCCACCTGAAACTGCCAAAGTATTGGTAAAGTTGGTTCCTGTTTGCAAAAAGTCAAACAAGTTATTGGGGTTGGCAGAATATGGCTGCAAAGAACCATCAAAGATTGGTGTTGGTACACCGTCCAATCTTTCACCCCAGGCAAACTGGCCTGAAGAAGCAGCATTTGGACCGCTCGTTGGCCTTTTTCCACCTTGTCCCTGACCATACTCAGTCTGGAAGTCCATAAAGTTAAGGGCATTCTGAGTTCCATAACTAGAGGTGTATTCTACTCCTATCCCCTGATTTTTCTTGCCCGATTTTGTTGTAATGATGATGGCACCATTGGCAGCTCTTGATCCATAAATGGCCGCTGCTGTAGCACCTTTCAACACCGTCATACTTTCAACATCATCAGGGTTGATGTTTGACATATTGTCACCGTTATCTCTTTGATTACCGCCGTTGGCCCCGCGTGCACCCTGATCTATTGGCAAGCCGTTGATGACTATGAGTGGAGCGTTGTTTGCACCCGCAAAAGCTGCCTGTCCTCTCAACCTGATCTGCATACTTGAAGCAGCACCTGCAGCCGGAGGAGTAATATTAAGTCCTGCTACCCTACCCACCATTGATTCTACAATGTTGGTCGTCCTGTTGTCGACCAGTTCTGAAGTATTGACCGAGGTCACAGAATATCCCAGTTTTTTGGATTCTTTTTTGATACCCAAACCAGTTACCACAACTTCATTCAATACTTCTGAGTCCAAATTCAACCCAACATCCAATGTCTTGTTGTTTCCCACAGCGACTTCTCGTGTGGTATAACCAATAAATGAAAATACAAGAATGTCTGTTGGTGCTGCATTGATGGAATAACTTCCATCTACTTCTGTCACTGTACCCCTATTGGTATTTTTTACCAGAATCGTAACACCGGGAATGGGTACTCCTTCACCGGCATCCGTAACTACACCTTTGATTTCCTGCCCTGTGAGATCAAGGCAAAAAATAAAGCCCACCAGAAAGATGAGCATCTTTAACGATTTGAATTCCATACTCTATTAAGTTTAATTTAACGATTTGCTTTGTGCTTTAACGGTGTAAATTTAACACTTAAAATGAAGTGACAAAAAATATTACATTGTATTCGAAAAAAAATTTAGTTAAAAACATGGAGTTTGGACTAAAACACTAAATAACAATTTGAAAAATAGCAGATTATTATTAAAAACTTTATTCCGAGTTAAGATAAAAGTTAAGGAAACGTTAATAAATTTATTAGACACATGTTGATATTACATTCTTCTCTTCCCTTATTTTAAATGTTACATAACAAAATGTTTGCGCTGTACAAACCAATCCATGGGGCTACTTTTAATAAAAACTTTGCAGACTTTGCCTTTTGCATTAAAGTGGAGGCACAGGAAGTTTTATAAATTCCTTCCAACTCAATATTTAATCAACAACATGTAAATAAGTGGTTGGCTTAACTTATTTTTAATCGTTAAATCTACACTTAATCAATCGTTATGTCACAAAAGATGCTGGCACTGCTCTTGGTGATGACCTTATTATGGTCTTGTAAAGAAGAGCAAAAGCAAATTCAATACACCTCAGACTGGGATTCTTTATCAAAAGTTGAACCTGCTCCGGAATGGTTTAAAGATGCGAAATTTGGCATTTACTTTCATTGGGGTGTTTATTCTACTCCAGCATTTGGCAATGAATGGTATCCACGCCATATGTTTAAGGACAGTACGTCGGAAAATCTGCACCACAAATCCAAATACGGAGACCCAAAGGATTGGCCATATGATAAATTTATAACCGGAGGAAAAGATCTGGCAGGCAATGATGTAAGATTTGCTCCAAAACTCACTTCTGAAGGTGGAAGTTTTGACCCGGCGGCTTGGGCAGACCTGTTTGTAAAATCAGGCGCCAGGTTTGCGGGCCCGGTTGCAGAACATCACGATGGCTTTTCTATGTGGGACAGCAAAGCCAATCCATGGAACGCTATGATGCAAGGACCAGGCATTGATCTAGTTAAAATATTAACAGATGAGATCAGAAAAAGAGATATGAAGGTCATTCTCTCCATGCACCACGCCTACAATATCACCGGCTTTTATGAGTATGTACCTGAGCAATCAGACCCTAGCCTGAAAATCCTATATGGCCAATTGGGCAAAGAAAAAAATGAAGCATTGTGGTTGGCGAAACACAAAGAAATCATTGACCAGTACCAGCCAGACATCATCTGGCAGGACTTCAATCTGACAAAAATCAGCGAACCTGTCTTACTCAACTTCTTATCCTATTATTACAACCAGGCCGACGTCTGGGGCAAAGAAGTTGTGGCGACATACAAAGACGCCCTTAATACCAAAGTTGCCGTTTTGGATTATGAACGCGGTGGACCATTTGACATCAGAGAAGATTACTGGCTCACTGACGATGCCATCAGCAAATCGAGCTGGTGTTATACAGAAGGCATTGGTTATTATTCAACGAAAGCAGTTTTACACAGTTTGTTCGACCGGGTGAGCAAAAATGGTAATCTCCTACTCAACATATCTCCGAAAGCAGATGGTAGCATACCGGAAGAACAACAAAACATATTGCTGGGTATGGGTGACTGGCTGAGCAGGTATGGAGAAGCAATTTATGAGACAAGGGTATGGGAAAAATATGGAGAAGGTCCAACTGAGATGGGCTCCGGCCACTTTCATGAAGACGGTGCGAAATTTTCTGAGCCGGTGGAAGGCACAGTGGAGGACATCAGGTTTACCAGGAGTAAAGACGGAAAATACCTTTATGCCATTTGCATGGGATGGCCGGAAAATGATAATAAATTTTCTATCAGAAGCCTCTCTGCTGATTCACTGGACCTGTCGACTCAGCTCGAGGGAATAGCCTTGATGGGAAAGGACAATAAAGACTTAATTCCGGTAAAATATTTACAGACATCAGAAGGACTTATAGTCGAGGCTCCTGCAAAACATGAAGAAGCACTGGCGTACTTGATCAGACTGAAATTTAAAAATCAAATCCCTGGATTAAGAAAATAGGTTTAAGCACAATAACACACATATGACAAAATCAAATATAAATATGTTTTTAAACACACTTGCAAAAGCAGCAATGATCGTTTTTTGCTTGCTCACTCTGACCATATCTTATGGTCAGCAAAGTGGGGCAGCAGTGCTGCTGATTGACATGGACAGGAAAATGGGGGCTGTCAATGAAAACCTTTATGGTCAATTCCTGGAACATATCAACCACTCCGTAGTGGACGGACTTTATGCAGAAAAGGTAAGGGGACAGGGTTTTGAAGACAAAGATTTTGAAACTTACTGGAAGGTCAAGGGTACTGAAAAACAAATCTCTGTTTCAACACTGCCATTCAAAACAGGAAAAGTCAGTGTACAATTCAATGATAAAGCAAAAGCTTCATTGTCACAAAACAGAATATATCTCAAACAGGGTCAAAAATACAATGGTTCATTATGGGCTAAAACCTTATCCAACAAGGCCACACTTTATCTGCGCGTCAGGGACCCAAAAACAGGGCTCGTAGCAGAAATCAAAAAGGAAATGAGAAAAGGAGACTGGAAGGAGTATGGATATGATTTTACAAGCCAGGTTACGACTCCTGAAGGTGAGCTCGAAATAGCTGTTTCAGGCAACATACTGCTCGACTTCATCTCACTGATGGATGCTGACGAACGAAAAAACGGAATGATGCGGGAGGATTTGTTTCAGTCGCTTGCGGATTTAAAACCGCCTTTCATCAGATGGCCGGGAGGATCTTTTGCTTCCATTTATCACTGGAAAGATGGCATTGGCCCTCAAGTAGAAAGAACATTTCACCCCAATGAGATCTGGGGAGGATACTCAGACTATTACGGCTTTGGCACCCACGAGTTCCTGGATCTTTGTGAGCGCATCGGTAGTGATCCCATGATTGTACTGAAAGCCACTTCAACTGATCCTAAAGAATTGGAATATGCCATGGATTGGGTCCACTACCTCATCGATCCTGAGACCACAGAATGGGGAAAGCTTAGGGCAAAAAATGGCCATGCCGCCCCGTATCGAATCCCTTACTTTCAGATCGACAACGAACCCATGAATCACCCCCTTTCTCCGGACAAATACGCAGAAATCGTCAACTTATATGGAAGCAGACTCAGGCAAATTGCTCCCAATTCAAAAATTGTTGCCTGTGGACAAAAACGATCCAACGATTTGATCTGGAGTCAAAAAATGATAGATATAGCCGGCGCCAATTTTGATATCCTGGGTTGCCACAATTATGAATATGAACCGGAAAATTACCAAACCGGAGTACGGAGGATAGAAGACTACCTGGTCAAATTGAAAGACTATATCCGCACTTCCAGGCACCCCAATATAATTCCAACCATACTGGAATGGGGACTTTGCCGAAGTTATGACTGGCGCGCAGGACTTCATGCCGCCGGAAGCCTGATTTCGTATGAAAAAACAGGCATCGACATGAGCTGCCCAGCCCTTCTGATGCGCAATACTGAAGACGACCCCACATGGACAGCATGGGTATACCACGACCATGTGAGCTGGTTTCCGGGGGGTGGTTACGTAGTAGAAAAATTATTCAGAGATCATTATGCACCTGTACATCTGGCATCGATTTCGGGTACATTTCGCAAAATTGATACCACAGCTCTGTTTTTTGACGACATTTCTCAAATGAAGCCCGAAGATTGGACTCCAGGCACGGTAGACGCCATTGCGACTGCCAGTGCGAATGGAAAACATCTCGTCATTAAAGCCGTCAATTATTCAGGCGTCAGTCAATCTTTGCTTACAAGGATCCAGGGAGCGAATGTTCCGGATAAAGCTGAATTATTGATTTTTTCTATTAAAGCCGACCCCTTGACTAAGGCTAGTTTAGAGCAGCCCAATATTTTTAAAACTGAAGAAAAGAAAATGTCATATAACAAAAATATGGACATAGCACTGGCCCCATATAGTGTAATGGTCATTGACATAAAATTTTAAAATTTTAAATTAAACCTTTGTTGAGTTCATCCATCTAATGTTTTTATTAGTCACATTAAATAAATATTAAAATGAAGTTTTGTTTTGCATTGCTACTTATGCTCGTAGGCTTTACAGCCTTCTCTCAGAATCCTATCGATGGTAAATGGAAGGGAACTAGGGAGACTCCAAACGGCACTTTTGAGATCAACTACACTTTTAAAGTAGATGGTACAGCACTTACCGGTACCTGGACCACTCAGTTTGGTGAAAGCAAACTGGAAAATGGTAAAGTAGATGGTAAGAAATTTTCTTATAGCATTTCATTCAACGAAATGACCATCAGCAATACAGGTGAATTGGTCAGCGACAACGAAATCGTAGTAAAAAATGAAAGAGGTGAGATGAAGCTTACCAGAGTTGAATAAACTCCTTTCATCATTTTATCAAGATGAGCTCAATGCAGTAGGCCGCATTGAGCTCATTTTGTTTTATTGAATCTGAATTGGCACCATTTCTATTCAACCCGGATCTGCATTTTTGACCATTGTTACTCCTGTATTTTCATTAGTAACTGTTCAGTTATTCGCTTTTGAATCAAAAATTCAGGGCATTTTAAGTC
>JAGQWX010000025.1 GCA_020436935.1 Saprospiraceae bacterium | reverse complement strand
AGATATATATATATATATATATATATAATTTATATGCAAATATTTTTAAAAAAGTTTGCAACAATTTTTTTCGCGACCCATCCTCGTCAATTACTTTGAAATCTCATTTAAATAAAACTTAAGAACTCCTGCTGCAACTTCTCCCCACAGATTTCGTTAAGAGTCTAAATGCTATCGATGAATAAGTTTTTAATTGTTGCTCTTTTTACGCTGTTGTTTCAAGGAGCAAATGCCCAGTTTGGCGACATCCTCAACAAGGCCAAAAAAGAAGTATTGGGTGCCAAAGATGACAATACCAGCCTAGGACTCAAAGAAGCCCTCAATGAAGGCATCAAATCAGCGGTCGGAACCCTTTCTGCTCAAAACGGTTATCTTGAAAGCCCCTATAAAATCCTGATTCCTGAAGAGGCAAGACAGGTAATTGCCACCGTGAGCAAATTACCGGGATTCAGCGATGTGGAAAAAAATCTGATCGAAAAAATGAACCAGGCAGCAGAATTGGCGGCCAAAAAAGCTACCCCCATTTTTGTAGATGCCATCAAACAAATGACCGTCAAAGACGCCTCATCCATACTTTTCGGTGAAAAAAATGCAGCCACCGTATATCTGTCTAAAACTTCAAGACAACAACTCTACGACGTATTCCTCCCGGTGATACAGGCCAGCCTTGATGAAGTCAATGCCAGATCATACTGGACCTCAGCTGTGAATGCATACAACAAAATTCCTTTTCAGAAAAAGCTCAATCCATCGCTCGATGACCACGTCAACAACAAAGCCCTCGACGGATTATTTTCTCTCATAGAAGTGAAGGAAGCCGGCATTCGTGAAGACATCAGTCAAAGAACAAGCCCACTGCTCAAAGAGGTCTTTGGCAAATTAGACAACAAGTAAGAAATTTGAAATTTGAGAATTGAAACTTGAAATTTGAAAGTCGAAATTTGAAGTGAAGATTCTGCGAATTTCAGGGCCACTTTCAACGGGAAACCGTGGGGATGGCAATTTAGCGGATTGGCGTATTGGCTGGTTAGCCTGTTGAGGTAATAGCAATTTTAAATTTGAAAGTCGAAAATTGAAGTGAAGATTCCGCGAATTTCACCGCCACTTTCAGCGGGAAACCGTGGGCTTGGCAATTTAGCGATTTGGCGTATTGGCTTTTTAGCCTGTTGAAGTAATAGCAATTTTAAATTTGAAAGTCGAAAATTGAAGTGAAGATTCCGCGAATTTCACCGCCACTTTCAGCAGGAAACCGTAGGTTTAGTGAGTTTTTACCAGTCGAACTATTTACTGATTCTCAATTTTCGCAAAGCGAAAATACCTCCCTTAAAAAAAGCTAAAGGCTAAAAGCTAGCAGCTCAAAGCCATCATAGTCTAACCCTAAAACCTAATCCTTAACCCCTAAAACCTATGACCTAAAAACCTACCTCACAATCAACTGCGACCTCTCAGGCCCCGTAGAAATGATAGAAATCCTGGTATCCAGCAATCTTTCCAGCTCCAGGATATAATCGTGGGCATTGGCAGGCAATGCGTCGAAATCTGTAACACCCAATTCCTTGTTCCAACCAGCATAATCTACATAGTTGACATCAACGCCGGTAGTGCATAGATCAAACGGCAACTCCTCTGAAGTAGCACCGTCGTATTCATAGGAAACGCCCACTTTGATGTTTTCAAAGTCATTGAGTACATCCAGTTTGGTCACCACGATTTGGGTCACGCCATTGAGCATGATGGTATACTTGAGTTGTGGAATGTCAATCCATCCACATCTTCTTGGACGACCAGTGGTGGCACCGAATTCAGCGCCTATTCTTCTGAGGGTTTCACCCGTTTCGTTTTCCTGTTCTGTTGGGAATGGTCCACCGCCCACTCTGGTGCAGTAAGCTTTCGCTATACCAATGACTTCTCTTATGGAAGAAGGTGGAACGCCAAGTCCACTACAAACTCCAGCGCTCACGGTATTGGAAGAGGTCACATACGGATAGGTACCGTAGTCAATATCCAACATAGATCCCTGAGCTCCTTCAGCCAAAATTTTTTTGCCCTGCTTGAGCAAATCATTAAGGAAGTATTCGCAATTGATAGAGTTCAGGCTACGCAATGTTTCGAGAGATTCAAACCATTTTGCTTCCTCGCCTTCAAGATCAAAATCAACTTCAGGATATAGTGCCAATAAGCCCAGGTGTTTTTCCTTGAGCGTTTGATACTTTTGTTGAAAATCATGGAGAAAAATATCGCCGACCCTTAAGCCATTTCTACCGGTTTTATCCATGTAGGTTGGGCCTATACCTTTGAGCGTAGAACCAATTTTGCTGGTTCCCTTCGATGCTTCAGATGCTGCGTCAAGCAATCTGTGGGTAGGAAGTATGAGGTGTGCTTTTTTCGAGATGTACAATCTGCTTCTGTATTCTATGCCGGCAGTATCCAGATTTGCAAGCTCTCTCTTGAAGGTGATCGGGTCGAGGACGACACCATTGCCTACAACATTCAAAATATTGCTTCTGAACACTCCTGAAGGAATCGTATGCAGTACATACTTCTTATCACCAATGATGATGGTATGTCCGGCATTGGGTCCACCCTGAAACCTGCACACCACGTCATATTGGTCTGCAATGAAATCAACCACCTTTCCTTTGCCCTCATCGCCCCACTGCAGTCCCAACAATACATCTACGTACATGAAAAAAATTTTAGAGGTGCAAAAGTACCAAAACAATTGCTCTTTAAGGCTAAAAATAAATCACTAATGTGTTATTTTTTATACAATTGAGATCGCATGCATCCAAGGAATAGGTTCAATTTCTCAACCTTAAAGATGGAGGTCATCAAATCATTACCAAGACTCATCAATGATATACAATAGTATCAATCTTAAGAACCAGCCAGTTTTCATTCAAATAGCTGCCGAATGAACCATTTTCAAGTAAATTTTGTCTTATTAACAGACACTATGAAAACATAACCTATCTTTAATGATCACAAATCCCATTCTTTGAGTATTGTGACGTTCTATTTTACACATTACCTATGACCAAACACAGAAAACAAAAAACTGGCGGCCGGCAACAGACCATGTCCGCAGCTCAAATCAGCAATGCAATTTTAAAGCAATTCGCAGCCTTTCCCCGCAAAAGGCTCAATGCCAAACAATTGATGGACAAACTCAGACTCGACGTCTCAAGGATATCCATTGAGCAAACCCTCCATCGATTGGAGACAGAAGGACTCATCGTATTCACCGGCAACGATAAATACCAGTGGAACAAAAAAAATTCCATTGAGGCTACTTCACAAGCTTACCCCACTCAAAAATACATTGGCAGGGTCGACCTGACCAGGACCGGCGATGCGTACATCATTGTTGATGGAGAAGAGCAAGACATATACGTGCCTGGCAAATTTCTCGCTTCGGCCATGAACAAAGACATCGTCAAAGTCGAAGTGCCTCAAATCAAATCGAAAAGACGCCCTGAAGGCAAAGTCATCGAAGTAGTCGAACGCGCGCTGACCCATACGGTCGGAACTCTGCGCATGTTCTCTCAATACGGCATCGTTTTTCCTGAATTGGCGAATCAATTTCCTGAAGTCCTGATCAAGCTCAAAGACGTAGGGAAGGCAGAGGATGGCAGCAGGATCAGGGCCGAAATCACATCCTGGGGAAATCAGAACAGCAAGTCCGTCTGGGGCAAGGTCGCCGAAATCCTCGACAAAGCTGATCCCAACGAGATCGCAATGCAATCCATTTTGGTGAGCAATGGTTTTGATCTGGAATTTCCTGATGAAGCGCTCAAGGAAGCGATGATGATGGAAGGCAGGATAACCAGCTTTGAAGAAGGAGTACGCAGGGATTTCAGAGACATCCTCACATTCACCATAGACCCGGCAGACGCCAAAGATTTTGACGACGCCATATCTTACCGGTGGATTGAAGAAACAGACGAGACAGAAATCGGGGTGCACATTGCCGATGTCACTCATTTTCTGAAAGAAAACACCGCCCTCGATAAAGAAGCTTTGAAAAGAAGCACTTCGGTATATCTGGTCGACCGAGTTCTACCCATGTTGCCGGAAAAAATAAGCAATGACCTTTGTTCGCTCAATCCAAACGAAGACAAGTACACTTTTTCAGCAGTATTTACCTTCGACAGGAAGTTTAAGATTACCAGCAGGTGGTTTGGCAAAACCATCATACATTCCCAAAGGCGGTTTACCTACGAGGAAGCCCAGGAAAGGCTAGAAACCGGCGAAGGAGATCTTGCAGACGAATTGAGAAAGGTCAATGCCATAGCCAATGCACTGCGCAAAGAACGATACAAAAACGGCAGCATCAATTTTGAAAGTGAAGAGGTACGGTTCAAGCTCGATGAGAATAAAAAGCCCATCGGTGTCGTGATCAAAGTGCAGAAAGAAGCCAACAGGCTGATCGAGGACTTTATGCTCCTGGCCAATAAAGAGGTAGCCTGGTTCATGCACAAAAAGTCGAGTCCCGAGATCCCTTTCATTTATCGGGTTCATGACCAGCCTGATATGGCCAAGCTGACAGATTTTGCATTATTTGCAAAAGAACTGGGCTTCCAGATGAAACTGGACACGCCCAAAAATATTGCTGAATCTTTCAACAGGCTTGCAAAGGAAAAAGAAGAAAATGAACTGCTCAAAATGCTCGAACCACTGGCCATAAGGACCATGGCAAAGGCAGCATATTCCAGCAACAATGTAGGTCACTATGGGCTGGCTTTTGAGTATTACAGTCATTTTACTTCACCCATCAGAAGATACAGTGATGTTCTTGCACACAGAATTTTGTACCAGAACCTCAATGAAGGTTTCTATAGAGTGGACAAGGAAATCCTTGAATCCAAGTGCAAACACATCAGCAGCCAGGAAAGAAAGGCTATGGATGCCGAACGGGAGTCTGTGAAATACAAACAGGTGGAGTTCATGATGGACAAGGTCGGCCAGGAATTTGACGCTGTGATTTCGGGCATGATTGAAAAAGGATTTTTTGTAGAGCTCCTTGAAAGCAAAGCGGAAGGACTCATACCATTCAACCAACTGTCAGAGCACTATGTCATGCACCAGAACCGATTGAAAGCGATTTCCAAACAAACCGGACATGAGCTCAAGTTGGGCAGTCAGGTAAGAGTGAAACTCGAAGCTACAGACTTATCCTTAAGACAACTTGAATTCAGACTGATCTCGGAAACAGAGTAACTCTCCAAATCAATTGGCCAGCAAATTAGTGGCGTAGGAAGCCGACCTCACCAGCCTTTGGTATTGGTTAGGGGCGATCTGGTGGGCATTGTTGGAAGCCCAGTCTTCTGCGCCTTTCAATATGGCCTTCTGGTATTTACTGATTTCTTTGGTGGATAAGGCAGGTTCTGCTAACTGAAGCAACGAGGCCAATCTTTTCCACTCAACAGGATGACAATGGTCCATTGCTGTTTTCAGAAAAAATGACGCGTCTTCGCTGATGCCGGGCTGATTTTGATAGCGTAAGAGTAACTTATCCGTAGCCCAGTACGTGATGAAAAGCAAATCCGCCTTATCGCAGACTGTCAGCTCCTTTTTGGCTTTGGTTGGTAATATTTGAAGGATTTCACTTTTGTAAGCTTCAAGCGACGCGGTATAATTTTTTGAATTTTCTATCTTGATCCGGATCATTCTTCCAAACATGTCGCTGCTCAGACCGCTGTCAATAGATTCCAGGATCAAAAATTGTTGGTCGTCGTTTACATAGGGTGCATTCATGAAGTCTTCAACCTTCGTCTGATCTCCGGAATGCAAATCCTCTAATTGTCCAGTACATGAGTTTATTAAAATGGTGCATGCACAAAGTAAGCTCAACAGACCAAAGCTTATCGATCTTGAGCCGGACCTGGTTGGTAAATCTATCCTCATGGCTTTTTAATTTGAGGTTGGGAACTTGTGCTTAATTAAAATATCTATTTAATAATAAATATAGTTGTAATTTTTAATTATAGCTAAAAATAATTGAAAGCATCGACGATTTATTTCAACAAGAAAACCGCGCTCAATGTGCTGGCTTGATTTTTTGTTGGGAAACCAGTATGTAATTGACTGCGATCCATGAATAAATCAAAAGGATTAAAGCCTTGTAAATGTAAAACAAGCCTAGTCTATAAGTTTTGAATTGTTTGCTTTCTTTCTGCTCAAAAAACTTACATTTGGAATCTAATAAAACATTCAAAGCCATATGCAGGTAAAATTTTGTGGTGCTGCGAGGTATGTCACCGGGAGCTGTCATTTGATCACATTGGACAATGGATTTAAGATATTATTGGATTGTGGACTCTTTCAGGGTAGTTCTTCCAAATCCTGGCCAAAGAACAATCACTGGCATTTCAATCCCGCAGAAATTGATGTACTCGTTCTTTCTCATGCCCACATTGATCATACTGGTCGGGTGCCACAGCTGGTCAAGGACGGATTCAGGGGCACCATTTATTCCACCCATGCTACCCGGTCACTTTGCGCTATCATGCTGATGGACAGCGGCTTTATTCAGGAAAGGGAAGTGGAGTACTGGAATAAAAACAATCTTAAGAAGATTAGGAAAAACGAAATCAAACCCAGAGAACCGCTCTATACAACAGACGATGTGGAACCGGCAATGGAATTGTTTGTGTCCACTAATTACGACAAATGGTTGAAGATTTCAGATGATGTTTCTGTGCTGTTTAAAGATGCGGGGCACATTTTGGGAAGTGCAAGCGTCACTTTGAAGATCAAAGAAAACGGACAGACGAGGATGATTGGATTCACGGGAGACATTGGCAGGCCGGATCGACCCATTCTCAAAGACCCTCAGCCTATGCCTGAGGTAGAGTATTTGATTTGTGAGTCCACCTACGGAGACAGAGTGCATGAAATGAATCCTGAGCAATCTGAAAAATTCCTCAGAATCATCAGGGAAACATGCGTAGAAAACCGTGGCAAACTTATCATTCCGGCATTTTCTGTTGGACGTACTCAGGAAATTGTATACATGTTGGACAAAATGGAAACTGCAGGCATTTTGCCTGAGATACCTGTTTTTGTGGACAGTCCGCTGGCCATTGATGCCACCGATGTTTTTGCTGCCCATCCGGAGTGTTTTGACAAGGAATTGCACAAATACATGATGACCGACCCCAATCCTTTTGGATTTAAGAGGCTTAAATACATCAGAAAAGTGGATGATTCCAAGGCCCTCAATGACTTTGAAGGTCCTTGTATCATCATTTCTTCATCCGGAATGATGAATGCGGGAAGGGTAAAACACCACCTGTTCAACAACATCGATCAGCCGCAAAATACCTTTCTCATCGTGGGTTATTGCTCGCCTGAAACCCCAGGCGGAAGATTGCGTGCAGGCGATGAAACCATCAGGCTTTACGGAGAATGGAAGATGGTGAGGGCGAGGATCGAAATCATGGATTCCTTCTCTGCTCATGGAGATAAATATGAGATGCTGGAGTTCATCAAAAATCAGCCACACTCGGTCAAACAGCTCTTCCTCGTACATGGAGAAATAGAAACACAAGAACCCTTCTCTGCATTTTTGCAGGAGCATGGTTTCAGAGATATTGCCATTCCTCACGAGGGTGAGGTCTTCCCTTTGAAATAAATCACTGTGCGTATAACCATCTTATTCATAATCCTTTCTCTTGTTGCCGAAATTGTTGGCACGGTTGGTGGATTTGGAAGTTCCGTTTTTTTTGTACCGATTGCCAACATGTACTTCGACTTCAAAACTGTATTGGGCATCACGGCGCTATTTCATCTGGCCAGCAATGGCAGTAAAATAGCCCTATTCCGCAAAGGCTTAGACAAACGGCTTATGCTTTATATGGGCATTCCAGCTGTTGCATTTGTCATAGTTGGCGGTGTGCTCAGTAAGTTTGCACCTCCGAGGATTGCAGAGATTTGTCTCGGTATATTTTTGATTGTTCTGAGTCTGGTGTTCATCATCTGGCCTAAGCTCAAAATCAAAGATGGTAATCCTGAAGCCATAACCGGTGGAGTGCTTTCTGGCTTTTTGGCAGGCTTTCTGGGCACCGGCGGAGCAGTACGAGGACTGACCATGGCCGCTTTTAATCTTGAAAAATCGGTCTTCATAGCGACTTCTGCCATGATAGATATGGGTGTAGATCTCAGTCGTTCGGTCGTTTATTTTTTCAACGGATACATCACAAAAGACATGTTGATTCCTGCATTGATACTTGTGGGTGTTGGCTTTACAGGCACATGGCTGGGCAAAAAAATATTGGAACACATCAGTCAGGAAAAATTCCGAATGACATCTCTGATACTTATTTTGATCATAGGAATGATCACCCTATACGGGTATAAAATGAGCTAAAGAGTAGTCCTTATTTAAATGAAGTACCTCTTGTCAATTTCCAATTCCCGTTGGTCTGTGATCTTTAATCTTTCAATCTCACTGTGGCTTCCATTGAAAATGTAGTTTTTTTCCTGCGGGACCAAAACGCTGGGAACAATGATGGCCAATTTGTTTTTCTGGAACATGTTTTCTTCCGCCAGGAGCTGACAAGCCGCGATATCCTTCAAAACTTCTTCACTAACATCAATGTCCTCAAAAGATATCTGATCCGGTACATCGATGGTCGATATAATGTATGCTTCGTTTTTCAAAATGGAAATGGGCGTATGAGCCATGAGTTCCAATAAAGCCAATGATCTATGGCTGGAAGTATAGAGCGTATGGACGCCTTTTTTATTCCACCTTCCACCATATAAAAAAGCCCCATAGCCTGAGAGGTCGCCTGCATACTGGCTTTTTGTAATTCTATATACCTCCATACACTACGAAAAAATGCCGTGCTCTATCCTGCCCAGCATGTCTGAGAGAAGGGTGATGCCAAAAGTAGTATCCAGCAATTGTCTGGGCTCCTGACCATTCAAAGCGATGAGTGGGCTATGTATCCACTGGGCGAAGGCATTTCTCGAGCCGAATACATCAATGCCTTTTTGGGCAAAAGTCGTCAACTCCAGTACCTTCTCGGTCTTGGTCACATCAAGGATCTCATCCTCTTTTTTGCGCTGAATATTGCGGTAACTGGAATGCAGATAGGCACTGAGCTCCTCCATGGTCACTCCAAGAACATATGCCAGGTGTTTGAGGGAAGACTTGGCGATACCTGTCCTGGTCAAAGCGATGAGCGTCGCCTCGGAAGGCAAGGCCTCTTTGAGGTCTTTGTCACCGAGGACCAGAGACCAAACCCGATTGCCATAAGCTACTGTAGGCTCTGAAGCGTAGGGGTATTGAGGGTCTTTGATGTTCTTGTATTCCATCTCACAAATTTACGACATTTTGGATGGTTTGTCAACATTTTGTCGTGTATTTATTGATGGGGTAGGGTGATGGCTAAATGCAGAACACAATACTGGCTATTCCCAGTAGCGACGGAGATTTTCTGATAAATGTCTGACAATTATATGATTACGCTTACCCCGCTAATGCAGAATCCTTACTGTTTTCTACCATTTGGGCATAGAATCCTGAGTTTTGTATCAGCTCATCGTGGGTGCCCATTTCGGCAATTCTTCCTTCTTCGAGTACGATGATTTTGTCATAATCCTGAAGACTGTGGACCCTGTGCGTGATGATCAGCGCTGTTTTACCTCTGAGGGAGGTGTTGAGATATTCGAGGATTTGGTGTTCTGTCTCCACGTCCACGGCGGATAGGCAGTCATCCAGCAATACGAAATCCGGTTTTTTGATCAGTGCGCGGGCAATACTCACCCTTTGTTTCTGGCCACCTGAAAGGGTAACCCCTCTTTCCCCTACGAGAGATTCGTAGCTGTTGGGGAGTTTGTCGATTTCGTCTGCAACTGCAGCATAAGCTGCATATTCCTTCGCTTCATCGTCGCTGATACCATTCGTTCCAAAGCCAATGTTGCCCTTGATGCTGTCGGAGAATAAAAAGACATCCTGTGGGACATAGGCCATATGATCTCTCAGGAAGCTGATTTTATAATCTGTAAGAGTTCGGCCGTCCAGTATGATGCTGCCCTCGTCGAGGTCGTACATACGCAGAATCAGTTCAGCAATCGTGCTTTTTCCTGCAGCGGTTTTGCCGATGATGGCCACTCTTTCTCCGGCTTTGATATTAAATGAAACATTTTTTAGAGCCTTGATGCCTGTTTCCGGATATGAG
Organism: Saprospiraceae bacterium; assembly: GCA_020436935.1. Classification (GTDB taxonomy): domain Bacteria; phylum Bacteroidota; class Bacteroidia; order Chitinophagales; family Saprospiraceae; genus JADKBO01. The sequence continues at coordinate 58,323 of JAGQWX010000025.1, read as the reverse complement.
AACGTGACATTTTTGAATTCAATATCTCCGATGATTCTTTCAGGTTCCAGAGTGCCATCTGTCATTTCGTTTTTCGCATCAAGCAACATATTGATCCTTGCTTGTGATGCTTCAGCTTCTTGAACAACACTCGCAATCCAGCCAATGGAAGTCACTGGCCAGGTCAGCATATTGACATAAATGATGAACTCCATGATGTTGCCCGGAGTGATGCCTCCGTCTACCACCAAATGTCCACCGATAAACAATACCAATAAGGTACTCAGGTTGATCAGTAATATCATCAAGGGGAAAAAGTAAGCATTGACCAGTGCAAGGTCCAATGCCTTTAACCTGTACTCTTCGCTTTCGCTTTCAAATACGCGGGAAAACTGATTCTCCTTACCATAACTTTTGATGACCCTGATGCCTGAAAAAGTTTCCTGAGCCAGTACCGTAAGTCTGGAAAGCTGTTGCTGAATGATGGTAGATTTTTTATTGATCCTGTCACTGACATAGTATATCGAGATCGACAATATGGGCAGCGGCAACAAGGCATAGAAGGTAAGTTCAGGGCTGACCCTGATCATGGCATATATGGTCAGTGCAAACAACGAAACGAGGTTGGCTCCGTAAAGAATACCCGGTCCCAGATAGTTGCGCACTTTTGAAACATCCTCAGAGATCCTCGCCATGAGATCTCCGGTCTTATTTTTTTTGTAGAAAGCGGTGTCGAGGCTCTGCAAATGATCAAACAAGTCTTTTCGGATATCGTACTCAATCAACCTGGAAACCACGATGATGGTCTGACGCATGAAATACATGAACAAGCCTTTAAGGATCACAAAACCGACAACCACCATAACAAAGATGAGCAGTGCCTTGCTGAGTTCCGGAGAAATGGAAGTCTCCCCCTTTCCCGCCGTTTGTTGCAATTGTTCTCTCACAAAATCCAGAGCGTCTCCAATCCTTTGAGGAATGAGGATGCCGAAGTAATTGGATAAGCTAACGAAAATAAAGCCTAAAAGAAGTCTGCCCCGGTAGCGATATAGATATTTGTTGAGATAAAATAAATGCTTCAAACCCTGTTTTGTGACGTTTGATGCAAATCTAAATTAATTTGAGCCAAGTACCATCAATGTTGGAGTGTGATGGGCATTAAAAATATCTTAATGTTTGATGATTTAATGGTATGATGATCTAATGGTACAATTATCCAATGTTATAATGATCTAATAGTGCATAGGTGGATAGAGTAAAATTCTTAGTACGCTATTCCCCTTCAGGGGTAGGGGTAAAGAAGGCAAAGATCAATAAGAAAGTCTTTCCCCTTTAGGTTAAGTGTCAGGGGTAAAGAAGGCAAAGATGGCATGGATTGCATAGGTGGCATAGAGTACTTAGAAAGTTATTCCCCTTCAGGAGTAAGGTGTAAATAAGGCAAAGATGGCATGGATTGCAAAGGTGGCATGGAGTACTTGGAACGCTATTCCTCTTCAGGCGTAGGGGTTAAGAAGGCAAAGATGGAATGGATTGCATAGGCATCTTGGAGTAATGAGAATGCCATCCCCCTTTAGGGGTTAGGGGTCAGAAAGCCCTTCCTTTTCAGAGGTCAGGGTTAATGGCAAGAAATATCATAATTATAAATATTATTTATATAAATACCAATATATATTGAAATTATCTAAATATTGCTCGTATTATTTGATTTTAATAGAAATTATTCAAAAATATTGCAGAAGTATTTTTATTATTGAATGCTTGTGTTATATATTTGCACCGGTTATGAAATTAAACATGAAACAACAAATTACTTCAATACTCGAACAATTTTCCCTGGCTGTTCTGCCGGCTATGGGCGATTGTCAGGATAGGGGTTTGTGTTGTTGCGATAACTGATCTTTCTGATCAAAAGTGCAGTTGTCGTTCCTTGAACAACTGCCAAAGTTTCCATTGATTTTTGTAGTAGGCTCCATGTTTTGACAAGCGAAATGGCCATAGGCTTCTTCTTTTGTCAAAGTTTTCAACCCACAACAATTTGTTTACTATTTAAAATAATGTCTATGCCAGCTAGAAAAGAACAAAACAAGCTATGGATGGCCGTGGCATTTTTTTATCCGGGGCACCACGCCTAATAGAGGAAAATCATTTCTGAAATAAGCGACGCCCGGGTGAGGAAATGATCCGGGATACACATCCGAACTCCGGTCAATGACCGGCTGACCAATATTTTATTAACAAGCAATCATCCGGGGTCTTTCGTCTGAAAGGTCAGGGGATACGCTATATAAATTTTTAAAAAATGGAATTGACAATTTCATATCAATATTATTTAAAGGCCAGATCTGCGTACCCCTTCGATTTGGCGGAAACAGCAGAAATGTTGAATTACGCTTTATCGTATGATGAGGAATGCGCACCTGCCTTGTGCCTGATGGGTCAAATGCAAATGGAGGTGCTCAAGGATTTTGAAGCGGCAGAAGATTATTTCCAAAAAGCATTGCTCGCTGACCCCAGGTTTGTAGATACCTACAAGTACCTGAGTTTGCTGTTGATTTGGGTTGGAAAATTCCGGCAGGCAGAACAAATCATCAACAAAAGCAGACAGATCAAGGGTATGCCAGCCATGATGATCCTGGAGCGGGAATTGACCTTGAGTGAACTTAAGGGAGATATCCGCGGAGCCATGATGGCAGCAGATAAGGGAATTCTATTTGCAGTGAATGAACACAGTCTGTCTTACTTCGAACGTGAAAAATCTAGGTTGAACCGTAAGATATTTGGTTCAGTCAGAAATGAAATGAGCGTTTTACCAACACTTGAAAACGATGAGTAGGTAAAATGACATCGATATATGGTCATGTATTTAATAAGGACGGACAGGTAATATTTTAGTATTTTGAATTACATAAAAGAGGTTTGAGTGTATTTCAACTCAAAGAAATTTGATTAAGAAATGGCATTTCAAAATTTTCGAAAAGTATAAGACTTTTTGCCTCACCAGGGCTCTGTGGAGTACATACACCCGGAGCCCGTTTTTAAAACAAAAAAGATGAGTAAATTAAAAATAACGGGAAAACAATTAAGATCGCTGGGCTTCCCTGAAGGTCCGGTTATTTCGGTGGCCATGCAGGTCATCAACAGCCATTACAAACATTGGGAATGGGATGCAGTGGAGGCTTTGCTTACAGAGGTATTGACACATCCGAAGACGTTTTTGGAAGACGAAATCCTTGGTAAAATAGCTGTCAAACTGGTGCCGGAAGAAAAGGCCGAAAAATACCACGATCTTTTGGACAAGGGTATTGGATTTGAGGTGTATGGAGATGAGCACATAGAACAAGGTGCCAAACATCAAATGTACACAGCAGTCAAATTGCCCATAGCCAGGCAAGGAGCTTTGATGCCGGATGCCCACCAGGGATATGGGCTTCCGATTGGTGGTGTTTTGGCTACAGAAGGGGCTGTGATCCCTTATGGAGTTGGAGTGGACATTGGCTGCAGGATGTGTCTGAGCGTATTTGATATCAGGCCGTCGGAATTGGTGGCAAAGGCTGGGTGGTTCGAACAGGAATTGATCAGATCAACGCTTTTTGGGAGTGGTGCAGAATTCAAATCACCTTCTGACCATGAGGTGATGGAAAGTGAAGTTTTTGGACTCAATAAGGTAGTAAAAGGACTTCACCACAAAGCCTGGAAACAGCTGGGTTCTTCAGGCAGCGGCAACCATTTTGTTGAATTTGGCATAGTTGAAGTCGACAGCCTTGATGAAGTTTTAAAAATACCGCCAGGTACTTATCTGGGTCTTTTATCACATTCAGGGTCAAGAGCACTTGGGGCCAATATTGCCAACCATTACACCAAACTGGCAAAGTCGCTGTGCAGGCTTCCGGGTGAGGCACAAAACCTTGCCTGGTTGAAGCTTGACGAAGAAGCAGGCCTCGACTATTGGCATGCCATGGATCTGGCCGGCGATTACGCCAGCGCCTGTCATCACGTCATTCATGCAAAAATCGCAAAATCACTGAAGGAGAAGCCCATCAGAATGGTGGAAAACCACCACAATTTTGCATGGAAGGAAGAAGTCGATGGTCAGGAATTGATCGTACACCGCAAAGGGGCAACTCCTGCGGCCAAAGACGTACTCGGCATTATTCCGGGTTCAATGACGGCCAATGGTTATATTGTAAAAGGTAAGGGCAATCTTGCGTCGATCAACAGTGCCAGCCATGGTGCCGGAAGGTTGATGTCGAGGTCTTCAGCTTTTAAATCAATTACCGAAAAAATGCTGAAAGACATATTGTCTGACCATGGGGTGAAACTCATTGGTGGAGGACTGGATGAAGCGCCTTTCGCCTATAAAAACATCGATGAAGTCATGGTCGCTCAAAGCGATCTGGTTGACGTAGTTGGGAAATTCACGCCAAAATTGGTAAGAATGGCATAATGAGATGGGGACCTGAAGTCCCCATTTCTTTTTTATTTCCATTGCATTCATTCTAAAGCTTGAAAATTCGCTCAAATTCGGCTGCCGGCAGTGGACAGAGCTGACGATATTTTTCTTTATCTGTAAAATAAGAGACGATGTGCACAGCCTTGAGATCCACCACTTCAAAACCGCAGGTATTAAGGATGAAGGTTTTGGTCATTCCCAATACTGCTTCCACTGGTTCCCATCCTTCCTGGTGTACTTCTGGAAATTCTTTGGTAGGATTCACATGCATGAAAGCCTCTGCATAGGCATGGAGAGCAATGTTGTAATGTTCTGTAGGTTTCACTACACCATGTACAGCATGGTCCAGAGATAAAATCAACACTTTGTCATTGTGCTCGGCTTCCAGCGTATGCAAAAATTGAAATTGAGGGCTGGGAAATGGGTGCGCATAAAGAAAGATCCGGTCATAATCGTCCAGCAGATAGTCGTCCTGGCCAAAGGTAAGATTGATGGCCTGGCTTGCTATGATGGCTTTGATGTCTTCGGGCAAATCTCTTTTTTCTGATTTACCGACCAGACTAAACTCTCTGGCAAATAAATAATTAGAAAGCCGGTGCTCATATTCCTCTTGTTGCTGATCGTCCAGGCTGTTATAAAAAACGCCAAATCTGGAAAGCCAGTTTTTGATGGGTGCTTCCAGAGGCACAGGATTGCGGGTCAGCCACCAGTAATCAATTTGAGATTGGCCCACATAGATGGCGATGATTAGCACAATTGGCGCAAATATCCATATGAATGAATTGGTATTATCGCCGTATGTAAAATAAAAAATGCCCAGGGCAATGACGAATAGTGGAAAGTAAAGAATATTGGATAACGATCTGATTTTCAAACTGTAAATTTTTTAGTGAGGTACAGTAATTCTGGACCTGAAATAAAAATAACTCAAAAAGGCCCCTGCAAAAAACAACAGTGCCCCCAATACAAACGGAGCGCCGGGGAAATATATGCTGCCACCGGGCCTGGTTGTGAAATAAAAAAGATTATTCATGAGCAATGGGCCCAAAATAGATGTCAGACTGATGATGGAGGTATTCAAACCTTGGATTTCACCCATTTGGTTTGGAGGAACTTCCCCTGTAATCATTGCCTGGGCTGCAGGACCTGCAATACCCCCAAGGCAGTAAGGGATTAAAATGGCAAACATCTGCCAGCTGTCAAAAGCAAATGCAAACAATACCATCGATGCACCGTATAAAAACAGACCAACATAAAGGCTTTTTTCATTGCCAAGCCGGGGATTGATCCAACGGATAAGAACGCCTTGGACCAGACCCACCAATAAGCCGGCGAGAGCAAGAGACAATCCAATGGCCTTTTCGGTCCAGCCAAATTTTTCAATCGTGAAATACGACCAATTGCTCTGCACGGCATGAGAACCCGTAGCGATCAGAAACAAGACCAGAAAAAGTACATGGAGTTTTGGGAACTGCTGAAGCTGTCGAAAAGCCCCCAGGGGATTGGCCCTCTTCCACTCAAAAGCCCTGCGATTCTCAACAGGCAGGGATTCCGGCAGCATAAAATAACCAAACAAAAAGTTGATGGCGCACAAGCCCGCAGCAACAAAAAACGGAACCCTTATTCCAATATCTCCAAGCAATCCTCCAAGCGCAGGTCCCAGTATAAAGCCGAGTCCGAATGCAGCTCCCGTCAAACCAAAATTTTTGGCCCTGTCTTCCGGCTTGCTAATGTCAGCAATATAAGCCATAGCCGTCGTTATACTCGCCCCTGTGATGCCTGCGATGATCCTGCCTACAAAAAACAAGGCCAGAGTGCCGGCAAATCCAAGGATCAGATAATCCACAGCGAAGGCTGCTATCGAAGCCAAAAGAATAGGCCTCCTCCCATATTTGTCACTCAGATTGCCCATGATGGGTGCACAAATGAATTGCATTCCTGCATAGGCCAGAGTCAGAAATGAACCAATGCTGCTGGCTTCGGCAACTGTTTTGCCGGTAATTTCCGTGATCAAACCCGGTAAAACCGGAATGATCAATCCGAAACCCATGACATCAATGACCAGTGTGAAAAAAATAAAGAAAAGGGGGGCAGGTTTTTTCATTTTGAATGTTAAGCAAATCAAAGATAAGCCATTGTGCTTAGCCGATATCTTGAATATTCAACTATTTTTGTCCAATTACATTGTTTTGAAATTATGAAAAAGCTTATTGCCACTTGTTTGATTTGTTTGTTGGGATTGAGTGCAGAGTCCAGAGTTGTGCTGCCTGCATTGTTTACCGATCACATGGTTTTGCAAAGAAATAAACCCATCATCATTTGGGGCAAAGCCGATGTTGAAAAAGAGATAAAAGTTTCTTTTGCAGGCATAAGCAAGACCGCCTATGTTGAAGACGGAAAGTGGCTCGTTGATTTTGAACCCATGGCGGCTGGTGGTCCATATGAACTGGTGATCAGTGCCAGTTCCACTCAAGTCGTCAAAGATATTATGGTAGGTGATGTATTTGTCTGTGGTGGCCAATCCAATATGGAATGGCCCATGTCGCGGGTGAATAATGCTGAACAGGAACTTCAGGATGCCAATTACCCTTCCATTCGCCTCTTTACCGTTCAGCGGGAGATTGCTGATCGGAAAACGGAAGATCTGGCTGCTGGTGCATGGAGTTTATCAAATGCAGCAACAACCGCAGATTTTTCGGCCATTGGTTTTCTCACAGCTCGTAGATTATTCAAATCTTATGGCGTGCCGATCGGATTGATTGATAATTCCTGGGGAGGTACCAATATCATGGGATGGATGTCCGAAGAAGCATTTGGAAGCAGTGAGAAATATGCCAAAATGATCGCTGAGTTCAAATCTGAGCACTGTGGTGAAATGGGCTTGCAGGAGGCCATAGCTGAGTTTGGTCAGCGCATGGAAATGTCTGACAAAGGTTTGTTTGAAGGCTGGTCAGAACCGGGATATGATAAGTCTAACTGGAAAATGATCAATGCTCCGGGTTTTTGGGAAGGCCAGGGATTTCCGGGTAAAGACGGTTTCTTCTGGATGAGTAAAAAATTCAACTTATCCGCTGTGCCTGAAGACAAACCATGTATGCTCAGTTTGGCCAGAATTGATGACAGTGATATGACTTATTTAAACGGACTCATCGTGGGTACCACAGAGAGAGCACCGGCTTTATTGAGAAAATACGAATTTTTTTCCGACCATTTGGTGGAGGGAGAAAATGAGATTACCATTAGAATCAAAGATGGTGGCGCTAATGGCGGTATCCATGGGCCCGCAAGTGAAATGTACCTCACGTGTGAAAATCTCGATACCATTGCACTGGCTGGAAAGTGGTCGATAGAAGAAGGGTCCAAAGACCTTGTACCTCTTAGCAGAACATATGGCGCAAATACATTTCCTACCAACAGATACAATGCAATGGTACATCCGCTTACCAATTTTCCAATTGCCGCATATTTGTATTATCAGGGTGAAGCCGACGCATCACAGGCAAAGGAATACGAGTGGCTGTTTCAAAACATGATCAGATCCTACAGAGCTGCATGGCAGGACAATAAGCTGCCTTTTGTGTTCGTGCAACTTGCCAATTTCAGACCAATTGATTCATTGCCTGTGGAATCTCAATGGGCTGAACTTAGAGCAGCCCAGGCAGCTGCATTGAGATTGCCATACACAGCTATGGTTTCTGCGATAGATATTGGAGAGGCCAATGATATTCACCCCAGAGATAAGCAGACGGTTGCCCAAAGAATGGAAGCTTGTCTGAAAAGAATATTGTACAACGAACCAATCATTTATGATGGGCCGAAGATAGAAAGAGTAGTGACCAATTCATTTGGGACACTGGTCGTTTTTAAAGGCACAGGCGAAGGTCTTGAAATCAGAGGCAATGACCAGGACGTACCAGGTTTTGTAATTGAAACAGCCGATGGAAAATTGATGAGAGTGGCTGCAAAAAAACAATCCAGAACAGCACTTTTGATTGACTACACCAAGCCCTTCAAAGCATTGAGGTATTTGTGGGCCGACAATCCGGGCACAGTGGCCATCTACAATGAAGCAGGATTTCCGGCTGAGCCATTCAGGTATGAACCCTAGACAAAAGAAGAAATAGGGCAAAATTCCTAAATCCAAAATTTAAGATTTTATTCACGCAATTGAGGGATACTATACTAGTTTCTTTTCGTCTACGTTCTATAGTCTACATTGTTTTTTATCTTATAAATTGTTGCTAATGAATGGTTTGAATGTCAGAAACTGCTTGCTCTTGCTTTGCCTTATTTCAATTGCTTCCAAAGCGTATAATCAAAAATACAATACAGCCTTAGGCTTGAGGTTTGGCAATGACCTGGCTGTTTCGGTGGAGCAGAGGTTGTTTGATAATTATACATTACAGCTGGAACACCAGGATGCTATATTTTCAAATGAGAAAAATACATCACTATTGATGAAAAAACACTTTGGTATTTTAGGCAAGAGATTCAACGTATCCCTTGGAGGAGGTTTGGGATATCACCAGGAAAGTTATGTCAATGAGACCAATAGCCATTACGCCTCACCTTCGGCTATGTTTTCTGTGGGAGGCGAGTTTACCATTGGCAGACTAAACCTGATCTACGATTTTATGCCGGGATATCAATTTGGCCAGGATGTTGGAGGCAGCAGATTTTACACATACAGTGGTATTGGTGTACGATATGTGATGTGGAAACGACCCAAAAAATCTCAAAAAGTATTTGAAGACATTGCCTTTTGGAAAAAAGACAAAAACAGTAAGAATAGCAAAGGCAATAAGAAGAAAAACTGATAAAACGTCCGGTAAAAATCAGGAGAAAAAATGGTGGGTAGATATCCTTCGATTTCTACCCCTTGCAGTTCTAATCAAAATATTTTTCTGTTTGACTAAACGAGGGATGCCAGGGATGTAACTACTTACTTTTCAAAACTTTTAATTTTGAAAGATAAGTTCAAAAGAATAGAACTGCATTCCTCAAGGGATTGAACTGTGATCCCGGGATTGAAGATCTTTTATTTTAAAATTATTCACTGAATACAAAGAGATTAACTATTTGGATACTGCACCAGTAAGTAATAAAAAATTGGATGCTACAGCGCCGGGATAATTATTGGGTTTTTTGGGGTTATGAAAAGAATTCTGGGATATTACACCACAAAAATAAGTGATGTTGAACCCTCGTTTTTACTATTGGAATATTTTTTGAAGCATTGCTACATGTTCATGTAGTATAAGGAAATTACTCCTTTTGCATTGTGCATCCATTATCGAACCATCATTTTTCTCAAGCATAATCCTGTGAAAAGATATTCGTTTAAATTTTAAAGGAGGCATTTCACAACATTATCTAAGGAATTACTTTGTTTGATTTGTCAAAAAAAATTTATCGAATTACCGATTTTAAGCCAATAAACCCTAATAGCGTAACTCTATGCATTTCTTAAGGTTACATCTTGTTGTTCATTTAGATCAGTAGCACGAAGTCTTAAAATGCACCATCTTAATGCTACTCATCAGAGATGAATTGACCAGATTTAAATTATGGATAATGGTCAATAGTATTTCCGAATGATTTATATTAGTGGTATGGTGATCTTAAAGAAAATTTCCTTTTCAATTGTATTTATCAGCTTCCTGACAATAGCTGCTACTTCACAATCCCCGAGGGTTTTTTATATCGGACACAGCCTGAGCGACCAAATTCCCGATATGGTTCAGTCTCTTTCCAATGACCATCCCAATGTAAATTTTAGCTGGGTGTACCAAAGCATTCCGGGTGCCCCATTGAGATGGCAGTGGGACAGAAAAATAAATCGTGATTTCAACCCGATTCCCCCGAATTACTATGGATTTTATGACGAAAATTTTGGCCTTGCTTCCGGAGATTTTGATGTTTTGGTGTTGACAGAATCGGTGCCCCGCTATCAGCAAATCATTGATGAAACCTACGCCTATGCAGACAGTTTCTACCGATTTGCCATTGCCGCCAACCCCGAAATAAGAATTTATTTGTACGAAGACTGGCATTGTTTGTTGAGCGGTACGCCCACTGGCTGTGATTATGACGTCAATAGCCTACCCTGGAGGCAAAGATTGACAGCAGATTTACCCATGTGGGAAAGTGTGGTGGACACGCTCAATGCGAGGTTCTCGCCGGAAGTACCGGTTTGTTTGATTCCCGGTGGTCAGGGATTGGCAGCTTTGTATGATTCGATCCAGGCTGGCGTTGTACCGGGATTGACTTCTATCGGTCAAATATTTTCAGACAATATCCATTTGACAGATGTCGGAAAATACTTTATCGCCTGCATTCATTTTGCTACCATACATGGAACCACACCCTATGGCCTCACGGCTCAGACACAGGTTTGGTGGGGCGGCGATTTTACACCTCCAAGTCAGGACTTGGCCTTAAAATTTCAGGAAATAGCTTGGAATGTGGCCAAAAATTACAGGAATTCATGCCTGGACAGGTCTGTAAACTTGGTTGACATCGGCCTTGATGATGGTCAGATTCAAATCTTTCCGAATCCAACTGGAGATGTTTTTGAGATTGAGGGCCTGCTCCATGATTACAATATTGAAATACTGGATGTTACAGGGTCGGTATTCAGAACATTTCAAAGTGTCGGGGAAAGAATTCAAATTTACATCCATGACTTGCCATCCGGGATGTATTTTGTAAGAGTCAGTAACAAATCAGCTCAAACGATAAGTGTGCAAAAGATCATCAAGCTACCGTAGGTGCTATGGCAGCTTTTGTATGGATTCCTGTATTTTATCGGCCTCTGCATAGAGTTCATCACTCTTTCGGCGATCTGTTCTGGAAAGCCTGAAAGCTTCTTCCATCAATTGTTTGTATTGCTCCTGGAGTAATTCTTTTTCCGATTTTTTCTTAAACCATCCAAACATGTTATTGTCATTTAAGAAATGGTAACAAGACACATGATGGATTGTTGCCAAATTAGAAATCCAATGTGGTGATAAAAGAGGGACGTGGTATCTTCGCCATTGATATGAAGAAAAAGGTGGCAATCATAGGTGGTGGAGCAGCAGGTTTTTTTTGTGCTGCTAATCTCGGCGAAATGTCAGAGGATGTCGAAATTACAATCCTTGAGCAGGGAAAAGAATTTCTCAGCAAAGTCCGCGTTTCCGGAGGAGGCAGGTGCAATGTGACCAATGTGTGCGACGAACCACGGGAGCTCATCAAAAACTATCCGAGGGGCGGCAGGGAACTGCTGGGCCCCTTCCATAAGTTTGCTACTGCCGACACCAGATGGTGGTTTGAAGCCAGGGGTGTTGCACTCAAAGAAGAGGAGGATGGTAGAATTTTTCCTGTCTCTGACGACTCAGCGGACATCGTCAATTGTTTGTTGAAAGTGGCCAAAAGCAATGGAGTAAGGTGTCTTACCCACCAAAAAGTAACAAGTCTGAAACCTGCAGGCAGTGGCTTCAAGTTGCAGGTGTCCGGGGAAGAAGTTTTCTTTGATTTTGTGGTATTGGCCTGTGGCAGCAGCAAGTATATGAATGATATGATATCAGACCTTGGCATTGACATCGTTCCACCGCTGCCTTCGCTTTTTACCTTCAATTGCAAGGACAGACGTTTGCGCGACCTTGCAGGAATCAGCGTGCCAAATGTGGAGGTGTCCATTGAAGGCGTGACCGATGATCAGTCCGGTCCGATTTTGATCACCCACCAGGGTTTTAGTGGGCCGGCTATATTGAAGATGTCTGCTTTTGGTGCAAGATCACTAGCGTCATCTTCCTACAAATTTGAGGTCAAAATAGACTGGCTTCCGGCATGGAGTGGAGATCAAATCATCTCCCGACTCAGGGCTGAAGGCAAAAGGAAAGTCCTTGGAAAATATGATTTTCTACCCAACCGACTGTGGGTACAATTGCTCGAGCCGGTGATCACTGACCCGGAGATGACAAACGCTTCACTCAATAAAACCCAACTGGAAAGTCTGGTGTCAGCGCTAAAAAATTCAAGCTTTTCTATCAATGGTAAGGCAACCTTCAAGGAAGAGTTTGTCACTGCAGGAGGCATAGATTTGAGGGAAATGGACTTCAGAACTTTTGGATTGCGCAAGTATCCGGGCATGTATGCAGCCGGTGAAATACTTGACATCGACGGTGTCACTGGGGGATTTAATTTTCAGAATGCATGGACAGGGGCATACCTTATTGCTAAGGATATTGCCGAAAAAGCAGGATCAATTTAATGAGCTAAAAGATTCAAAATTCACAACTTCCTCTTATTTGTTGGATTCGATTCACGCGGCTTTATATGTCAGGACGACTTTCTAATATTGCAATACAATTCAAAAACAATGATTAAAGAAAACAGCTACTTCGAGGGCAATGTAAAGTCTCTGGGATATACTTCAGAAAGTGGGAACGCTACGGTTGGGGTAATGGAAGCAGGAGAATATGAATTCAATACCGGTACACCGGAAATCATGACTGTGATCCAGGGTGAAATGGAAGTATTGCTTGCCGGAGAAGACCAATGGCAGACTTACGGTGCTGGAACTTCATACCATGTGCCTGGCAATTCTTCTTTCAAGGTAAGGATGAGTCAGCAGACCTCCTACCTTTGTCAATTCTGATCTGTTTAAATAAATATCGGGCTTCTTTGAAGTATTCAGTTAAGGTAAAAAAGGCCTTCTTTATCTAATTATTGCTGTTCTGGTAGTCACGCGCGAGCTGTCTGAAACAGCTGTTGATTCACCTTTGCAATTCGTGAAATAAACAAATTGACCCCGATCCCAAAACCGATACATATCGCAGCCATCATGGGTAAAAAGATAACTGACTTCATACGTGAAGTTGTTGTCTGTTTTACCGGTATTCAATGGTTTTCCATATAAGCATCCAGAGAGCATCAAAGTTGCAAGCAATAGGAAGAGTATAAGTGGCTTCATGTACTTTTTTTGTCAATTTCAGCATTTGTGAGCTATTGTAAAAATGGATTAACGTTGCCTTAAATCTTAATGCAAAAGATTAACATTAGCCTTAGAGCATTGGGTATTTCATATGGAATAGAGTGTTGGCGGAAGAAATTCCCATCTTTCAAAGAGGGGTGTCATCTCAGAGAGATGACGGGGTGTTGTCGAACGGAGAACATTAGCCGGTCAGCGAAGAACACAAAGCAAAACTTGAGCAAATTCACATAGAAAAATAAATCCTCAGAAAAACAGCAATTGTCGACAACACACAGACCGGCATGATGAAATCTACACCATGATTTAAGGTTCGAATGCAGTCCACCTTTTTTGGAAGAGGGACCTAGAAAGCAACCGCACCCCCGCGTAGAGCAAACTATTGGCCGTTTTTGCTACTTTTTGGTGTTGGTGGTGGAGCGGAGTCGAAACTCAAGACAAAAAGTAAACCGATGCCTTATTTGCGAGGTTTGCTTTAGCCTTTAAGGAAAGTTTTTAAGCTCATAATAACTATCCCTTCCTTTTTACCCTTATTTTTGAATGAAGTACAGCTGAATGAAAAAATTTCACTGTTCAAAATTTGATCAAGCCACTTTTATAGAATGAAAATATTTCACATTGCCCTGTTTGTGTTGAGCAGTCATTTGGTCTTCGGACAACAAAACGACTTATTCACCAAAGAATGGCCCGCCTACTGGATCACACATCCGGAAGTAAAATATCAGGATTTTAATGTCCTCCACTTTGCCAAAGACTTTGATCTGGAGCATAAGCCCGGGGCTTTCACCATCCATGTGTCAGCCGACAACAGATATAAGCTGTATGTCAACGGAAAATATGTAGGGAATGGACCTGCCCGGGGTGATGAAGACAATTGGCGTTATGATACTTACGACATTGCACCCATGCTCAGGGTGGGAAAAAACAGGGTGCGTGCAGTGGTGTGGAATTTTGGTCCTTATCGCCCTGTATTCCAGCATGGCAATGGCACAGAGTTGCTCATCAGAGGAAATTCTACTGCCGAAAACATCATCAACACCGACGCGTCTTACCAGGTCCGGATAGTGGATGCTTATAAGCCATTACCCGTGCAGTTGAGGACCTATTATGTAGTCGGTCCGGGAGAGATTTTTGATGCTGCCGCATTTCAGTTCGACTGGCTTGAAAATGATCTGAAGGGCAGTAGTATTACAAAAGCCAAACAAGGCTCTAAAGGCATGCCGCTCAGTGCTATTGGCTTCTATGGGAGCAGGCCCAACAAGGTGCTCATTCCCAGAACCATACCTATGATGGAGGAGAAAAGCCAGCAATTCGAAGCGGTCAGAAGAAAATCTTCAAAACAGGCCGACCCGTATAAGATCGCTGCGAACAGTACAACGTCCATTTTACTGGATCAGGGACATCTCACCACAGCGTATCCGGTACTCAAATTCAAGGGTGGAAAAGGCGCAATCATCAGGCTTACTTACGCAGAATCGCTCATCGACGACTCAGGTGTAAAGGGTAACAGAAATGAGGTAGAAAACAAACACATCATTGGCAATAAAGACTCCATTCTTTGTAAGGGTGGCAGCGATACACTGACTTTCACCACGCTCTGGTGGAGGACTTTTCGGTATGTTCAGATGGACATTACAACGGGAAGTGAACCATTGGAAATCGTTGATTTTTCAAGT
The DNA here is from genome assembly GCA_020436935.1 of Saprospiraceae bacterium. Classification (GTDB taxonomy): domain Bacteria; phylum Bacteroidota; class Bacteroidia; order Chitinophagales; family Saprospiraceae; genus JADKBO01. The sequence goes on along the minus strand of JAGQWX010000025.1, from coordinate 43,244 downwards.
GTTTTCACAGCATACCCGCTTGAAGAAAAGGCATCATTCGCCTCATCGTACGCCATGACCGATCAGATTTGGGAAGTGGGGTGGCGTACCCAGCGACTTTGTGCAGCTGAGAATTTTTTTGATTGTCCGTATTACGAGCAGCTGCAATACACAGGAGATACAAGGATTCAAAACCTCATAACGCGTTATGTTTCCGGAGATACAGCCCTGATGCGCAATGCAGTGATGTCATATGCCGATGCACACCTGGCTTCGGGCCTTACACAAAGTAGGTATCCTTCCAATGACCGACAGATCATACCTCCTTTTTCGCTGATTTGGGTATATATGGTTCACGATTACTTCATCTTGTGTCAGGATGACCGCACTGTAAAAAACCTCTTGCCTAAAATCCAGGATGTGCTCAATTGGTTTGAGCAGCGAAGAAGGGAAGACGGACTCAATGGTGTGCTGGAATACTGGAATTATGTCGATTGGGTGCCGGAGTGGGGTGCCGGAGTTCCGCCCGGAGGAAAGGATGGCGGTTCTTCCATCATCAGTTTGCAATATGCCCTGGCACTCCAGAAAGCAGCAAATATTTACAGGCATTTTGGCTACATCAAGCCGGCGGAAGAGTGTGTGTTGAAAGCAAAGGAAATAGGAGCTCAGGTCATGAAAACCTGCTTTGACGAAAATCGCGGACTCATTGCCGATACTCCGGATAAAAAGACATTCAGTCAGCACCAAAATGTTTTGGCCATTCTTACCGGAACCGTGCGCAACAATCAGGCGAATGCGCTCATGCAAAAATTGTTGACAGATCAGCAAATTACGCCGGTCACTTTTTACTTCTCCTACTATCTCTTTGAAGCCATGTACTACCTGGGATCCAATTCCATGATCGATCATCTTGGACCCTGGGAAGATATGCTGGCCAAAGGACTCACCACATTTGCAGAAAAGCCCGACCCCACAAGGTCCGACTGCCACGCCTGGTCATCTTCACCGCTTTACTTTTATTTATCAGGAGTTTGTGGCATCAAATCCGATGGTCCGGGATTTTCCACCGTAAAGATCGTGCCCATGCTCGGAAAACTCGAATTTGCCAGTGCCAGTGTACCCCATAGAAACGGGCCGATCAAAACCGATTTTAAAAATGACAAAGGAAAGATTTCCGGCACCATTACTCTTCCTCCGGGACTTACAGGCACCGCCTTTATCAATGGCAGGGAGTGGAAGCTGGAGTCGGGAGTGACGAAGATTTGAGAAGTTGTAAAAGAGTACGATTTGGGGGTGATGATAAAAAAATATTGGTACGACTCACAACATTTGATTTTGAGCTGATTAAAAATATTCCATTTACACTTATATTTTGAATAAACTAGTAACATATGTTAGAAGAATTTATTAGGAACTGAGTCGGTTAAGGGAACCAGGGAATCTGTCCAATATCAAAGCTGAAACATTTTATGGTGAAAGATTTGGAATCAACGTCAGCTTAAGCTTAGGTGCAGGATTAGGGTTGACAGGTAATGCTATATATTCAAATACATATGGTGGATTTGTGATTGGATGGGGGGCTGGATTAAATGTTGGGATTTATAACTTTGGTAGAGAATTCAATTGGGGTGCTTCCGGCAAGGATTTTCAAGACATTAGAAGAATTATTAATAAATAAATCAAATGGTATATGAACGTTCCGTTCCCAAAATATGTCATGGTCTTAATGGCCATTTTTATAGTAGCTTCAATTATAATTTCTATCAGATATGAAAAATGGTTTGATAAATTAGAAGATCTTTGCAAAAGTCCTAAATTCGAGATTTATGTGAATACTTGTTCTGATAATAGAGGAAGAATTATTTTCAACGATTCAATAAAATTTAGCTCCTCATATTATACATTTATCTCTACAAATCGAAAATTGGATTCAAATAAATTTTATTGGAGAGAACTTGAAACGCCTTTCTTTATAAAGAAGGAAGCAGAATCGGACACACTTTTGATTTATAACAAAGATTCGACTGAATTTACAAAGTTGTTAATGAGGTGTAATGTAGAATAATGGAGGTTTTGAGTTTGTCAACAATGTTATGGACGAAATACATCACGCACAAGGCAACTATTTACTACTATCTGCCGGTGTATACCGATTTAATATACAATATGTGATCATCTGGATGACCAAACGGTTCCGAAGAACTGAGGAAATGGCGTGAAAGAATTCACTCCATTGGGAAGGAACTGCTTAGCAACTGTGCCGCAGCCTGGAAGAATGCTTAATTTCTCCATCAGTGAAGTACAGGACTGGAATAATTATTATTCCTATGGAATAGAGCATTTTCTTGTTGCTAAAAATCTTATTTCTTTTTCAAAATTATTTTATCTACGTTAAATGGTCATAAATAGCAGAAAATCAAATAATTAAAAATATTTATTTGCGTAATGTAAAAGAATTTTAAAAATTTTTCCCTCAAAACTGAGTACAAAACGATGGGCTTTTGCTCTCTGTATTTGTAAGCGATTAAACAGATCAAAACTTGCAAGTTGAATCAGGCTATACTCGCCACAAAAATCTTTTGTATTCAGTAACTAATAAAAATTTTTAACAATGATCAATAAATTCAAATCCATTACTCTTCTCGCTCTTCTCTTTTCAATCTTTATGGTTTCATGCGATACCGCAGAGGACAATGTTTCCATAGTCGAAAACTATACCGATGGTGCCATCAATGAACTCCAGGAAAGGTCCGGTTGTGGATTTGGAGGATGTTTTGAATTGGTTTTTCCAGTCACTATAGTTTTTGCAGATCAGACTACGGCTTCTGTCAACAGCCTGGAGGAAATGAAAGACGCCATCAAAACATGGAAGGAAGCAAATATTGATGTCAAAGCGCGCCCTTCATTCCAGTTTCCCATCGATGTCATCAAAGAAGATGGAACAATTGTCACCGTAGAAGATGAAAGTGAACTCAGAGCTTTGAGAAAAGAATGCCCCAGAGTATTCGGTCCGGGCCATGGCCACGGAAAACATTGCTTTAAAATCGAATTCCCATTCAGTGTAACCTTAGCCGACGGTACTGTGGTAGAAATCAGCAGCAAAGAAGACCTTCCAAGACCTGAGAAAGGAGGCGGTAAGCCTGATCCATCCATGAGACCTGAATTGGTGTACCCGATTACAGTGACTTTGAAAGATGGTACATCTCAGACCATCAACTCGAAGGAAGAGCTCATCGCGCTCAAACAATCATGCAGATAAGTATTGATAAATTTTGCACAGGTGTCCTTGTATTCAACAGGGACACCTTTTTTTGTAACTACTCAGCTATATCCAATTTTGATCAAAAATGGCTCATTTTAAGTGATCCTTCGCCTATTTTCTTAACAATAGTCCCGACACTGTGTAGGGACTATTCCTAAGAAAATGAGTCTCGGCTGACTTAAAATGATCTGAATTTTTGATTCAAAAGCGAATAGCTGAGTAGTTACCTTTTTTAATCCGGATTTTGGGAATAGATTTTCCACTTTTTACACCACCAATTCCCACATTATAGTTGTTGATTTAGTCAAACATTGGACAGTTTCAACAGTTTTTCTGGATGATGAAGGTTTCCAATGCAACCATTTTTGTATTTTAATCCGTAAATAAGTCCATAAGGACAGGATAACGGCATTTTGTTTTCAGAATTACTTTATAATGTTTTTTTCATGATTGTCATTTTGTGGACTTATTCATTAACCATACTTACCGGAATATGGAATGTCCATTTTGCATGTGGTGATAAAATGAATCAGATCGAGGCACAAAACGCAGCTGGAGTGGTACCTCCAGCGAGTATTTGTAACGAAGATATGGTTCATTTTAGCAGCAGGGAAGTGGACAATTCTATTTCCGATAAGTATATTTAGACATCAGATAAAACAAGCTTTCTAACATTGCTTATGATCGACATGCAGCAAAATTTATGGTCAAACTTTATCGGAGGGGACAAAACCGCCTTCGAAACCATATATCGTGAGGAAGTAAACTTTCTGATATCCTACGGTCTGTCAGTAGTGAAGGACGCTGAGGCAGTAGAAGATGCCGTCCAGGAATTGTTTGTAGACCTCTGGAAAAATCGGCAGAACCTCAGCAAAGAAGTAAAAATCAGGAGCTACCTTTTGGTAAGCCTCAAAAGAAGGCTCATCAAGAACAAAAATCTAACGGACAGTCTTGATGAAAGTATGATCAAAGCATCGAGCCTTGATGTTCAGGAAGAAATCATTCAAAAAGAATCGGCTACCTCCAATGAAAAATTGCTGCAAGCGGCCATTGAAGCCTTATCACCACAGCAGAGAGAAGCCATTCAGCTCAGGTTTTTTCAGGAGAAATCGTACGACGAAATGATGGGCATCATGGGCATATCCTATCAGTCCTGCAGGAATGTTGTTTCTGTTGCGATCAAACAACTTTCGTGGGTAAAAGAAAAATTAACACTTTAAATTGAGTACAAAAGCGCCTATTTTGGATTAATCATATAGAACACAGTTAATTGGAACAAAAAATTAAATATCATCAACAAAAAAGCAACAGACGAAGACCAGGTCTGTTGATGAGTCTTGCTGTAGTATTTATGACCATTTTTACTTTGTATGGTTGTGTGGAAGAAGAAGCAAATCACATCGCCGAAGTGGATGCGGATTTGAGACCTTTTTTTGAAAGGTTTTCGGAAGAAGCCCAGCTGAGAGGAAGGGCCATCAATGTGATGGATTCCAACATCATTGCCACCCTCACCACCAGTCTTCCATTGAACATCATTGGCCAGTGCCAGAGAAACAGCGCACTCCCCAATGAGGTGAAGATTTCAAAAGCCACCTTTTTGTCCTATTCATACATTGAAAAAGAATATTTGATATTCCATGAACTCGGACATTGCATACTGCGCAGATCCCACATCGATGACAAAGATCTCAGCGGTAATTGTAAAAGCATCATGGAAAGTGGTCTCGGCACCTGTCGCAGGATATATGCCAATGGCAACCGTACCAATTATCTGGACGAATTATTTAGTCAATAAACCAAAGCGTATTTATGAATGAAAGACATCTACAAAACATATAATTTTGAAGCATTCCTCCTGGATGACGCTTTTTTGACGACAGTAAAGTCTCCGGGCTTTAGCTTGTCTGACCTGGAAGATGGAGACATACTTTCAGGGGAGGCACTGGAGGAGGCCAGAAGAGCTGCTGCCTTCATTCTGGCGGGTAATGTCAAAAACCACAACATTGACACTGCTGCACTTTGGAGTAAAATAGAAAAAGAAACAGCAAGCATACCAGCGACAAAGGCTCCAGCCAAAGTGATTCGCCTACACTCGGGCATCAAATGGGCCATGGGCATTGCTGCAGCATTCATCCTCATTTTTGCTGCTACCACTCTTGTAAACTCTGTTTGGTCGCCGGGCGCTGAAATCATTACAGCCATGGGAGAAACCGATGAGCTTACTTTGCCGGATGGCAGCATCGTCACATTGAATGCGGATTCTAAGCTTGCCTACGATAAAAATACCTTTGCCTCTGACCGAAAATTGAACCTCAATGGTGAAGCCTACTTCTCTGTGCAAAAAGGTTCTCGATTCACAGTCGTGACACCTCAGGGACAGGTAGAGGTCCTGGGAACTACTTTCAATGTTTTTGTAAGAGACGGCATTTTTGAAGTAGAATGCACCAGTGGAAAAGTTAAGGTCACCAGTCAATCTGGTGAAGTTTCCAAAATATTGACGCCCGGACAGTCCATTGCATTAAACCTGGGCATCGAATCTGTATCTACTTTTTCAGAAAGAAATTTGTGGCGTAACAAAAAACTCGAATACAAAGCTGCCAACGCCGCTGATGTCATCAAAGATTTGGAAAGACAATTTGGATATGAAATTGAAATAAAAGGCAACAAAAACCTCGAACCATACTCAGGAGAAATACCTTTGCAAAATGGAGACGAAGCGCTGAAATCTTTTACATGGCCACTTCGTTTAAATTATACCATAAAGGGAGAAAAAGTAGAGATCTATTAAAATAAAACAAGTTGCATTGGTGCTATTTTTGTTTGTTGGCATTTTCCTAAGTGCCCAAACAGAATTTGTTGTTCACAATACCTCAGAGCTCATGAAAGTGTTGAAAGAACAACATCAGTATACTTTTTCTTTTCCTGAAGAGATTGCTAAAAAAGAGGGCCAATCTCTTGTATTCGGAGACCGCGATTCCAGAGAAAACATCAGCAAGGCTTTCGCCAATCTGGGTTGCGAAGTATTTTTTCTGACGGAGAAGCACATCTTATTGCGCCCGGCACTGAAAAAAGATGAACCATCACTTTCTACCATCATCATCAAAGACAGTAAAAATGGAGAAGCGATCAGCTGGGCTGCATTGACCAAAAAAGAAAAAAATGAAATCTTTTTCTCTGACCTCGACGGAGAAGTGAAGTTGAACTCCAATGGGGAAGAGCTAGAAATATCCATGTTGGGATATAAATCGCAGACTGTCAAAACAGGGCCCAAACAAGAGCTTGTAGTACTGCTCGAACCAGATCCTGTTGCGCTGAGGCAGGTCGAAAAACAGGGATCGGCCATTGCTTTGGTCACCGGAGATGGGAACTCCATTGTCAATTATACCAATCCCTATGCTCTGATGACGCGTGGTCTGGGAGGTATCGATGTTTTTTCTGCCGTGCAATCCCTTCCGGGTGTAGACGCCGCTGCTGAATCAGGAGGAAAAATCTCGATAAGAGGAAGTAATGCAGATGAAACATTGTTGGTCCTGGACGGCTTGCCCATATTCAACAATGCACATTATTTCGACATTTTCGGTACGATCAATCCATACTTTATACAGGGTTTTGAATTGTATAAAAATGCATACCCTACGCAGTACAGCGGCAGAACAGGGGGCATGCTTTCTTTGACCAGCAAAGAACAAAAGCAGGAAAAACTCAATGGTGTGGCAGACCTCAACTTTCTGAGTGCTTCTGGCGCTGTTTTTCTGCCCATCAGTAAGTCATTTTCTGTATCAGCAGCCGTAAGGAATAGCTTCAGAGAAATTTCCAACAACAACTTTTACTCCTTAAATCCATTCACAATTTCCAACTTTGTCCAAAATGGCAGTAGCTCATTGAGCGAAAATACCATCAGGTCTTCACCATCGTTCAGTTTTGGTGATTTTAATCTGAAGTTGAATTATGAGGATGCAAAAACGCGGTTTCAATTTTCCGTCAATCAGATACGTGACAATTTCCAAAACACAGTAAGGTTTGAAGTGGAGGAACCAGGAAGAATTCTTGAAAAGGTCCTGGTTAGGCATGAGTTGCAAAATGACAGATTTTGGAAGAGCAATACCACGGGATTCAATTTTTCGAGGGTTTTAGCTTCGGGCGTAAAATGGCACGTATTGGCTTACCGGGCTTATTTCAGGGATGATTACAGATTGAAAGTTGACCTTAGAATTGACAGGCCAGGCGGGGCGAGAGGTGGAAACAGCAATGCGTTTATTTCACAAGTAAAAAAGTATGGCTTGACGTCATACCTATTGCTTGATGTAAGAGAAAAAACCAAAGTAAAAGCAGGTTATGATCTGGAGGCCATAGACAATAGAAATGCCCTCATCAATCCCAAAGGAATTTCAAGCGCTTTTAACAGTGGTGCTATCATCCAAAATTTATTTGGAGAAATTGATTTTGCGAACAGCAACGGGTGGAAATTCAATGCTGGCACCAGAATCACACTGGATAATTTCGGAAATGTATATCCAAGCCTACAAAGCGGGGTATACAAGGAAATAAGCCCAAGTTTACAATGGAGGGCATTGGCCGGTTACAATTACCAGCTCCATAGAAGGATAGACATCAGAGACGTATTTGACCAGAGCCTTTCCATTTGGTCGGTGTCCAACAAGACCATTCCTGCACTTTCTGCATTAAATGTTAGTACAGGATTGAGGTATAAATCAGGTGCTTTTTTACTGGATGTTGAGCCCTATTTCAAAAAGCTTACGGGAGTGGGAGAATTTGCCAACCCGCAACCGGGAGTAAGGCTTGAAGAAGAAGAAACCAGAAATCTGACCTTGTACAATGGTGATGGCAAGAGTTATGGCATGGATCTGCTGAGCAGGTATGACGGTGAACGATATTCTACCCAACTTTCCTATTCCTGGAGTAAGTTGATATACCAGATTCCCGGAGTATTGAGAGGTCAGGAGTACTTTGCACCCTCAGACAGGAGGCACCAGCTCAAGTCGTATCACGCCTACAAGATGGGAGATTTTTTGGCCAATGTTTCGTGGATTTATGCAACAGGACAGCCATATCTGATTGGAAATAGAATTACTTCTGGTGACAATCTGGGAAATCTCGACAAAAATGCTGTGCTTGACAGATTGCCCAACTATTCCAGAATAGATGCGGGTATAAGTTATAATTTCAAACTTGGCAGGACTGATCATACGGTTGCTCTGCAAATGTATAATCTTACAAATCGACAAAATGTGAAGATGGTCCATTATCTCTCACAGATCAAGGGGCCAAAATCTACCGGTGACCAGGCCATTGTTACCGGAACTGTGACCAATATGCTCAACAGAACCATCAATCTGGGCTGGACGCTAAGGTTTTAGGGCCCGGTCAAAGTGGAATTATGGTTTTTGTCTATTATCGGGTGGTTCGTTTATAGTATTCGATTTCGGTAAGAATCAAGGAAAGCTATAAAAGTGTCGATGTCTTTTTGACGGGTTGCGATGCCCACAGAAATCCTTACTGCTCCCCGCCTTATCCCAGTGTGTTCCATCATTTCTTTGTAATTGCCTTCCCGGGCTTTTATAAAATAATCATCTATGGCTATGTTATCTATGGCGTTCATTTGTTCGTCCACACCGGGATTGCAAAAGCAGCCTGCGCGGAGTGAAATGTTGGCATTGGATGCTTTTTGTTCTATTTCTTCAAATGGAATTTTTTGGCCCAGAGCATCATAGATCACCATGGTGATTGTACCGCCCATGTTTTTTCTGTTTGGAGGCCCGTAAATGCCGACCATTTTTTGACCCGAGGTATGTTTCAGGGATTTCAGCCGCTGGACCGCATAGTTTTGCAATGCATTTACCCGCTCAGAGATTCTGTTCATCCCAATGGAGGACAAAAAATCCAGACCCGACTTTACCGCAGGTAAGGCCAGATAATTGATGGTGCCGTCCTCAAATTTTTCATGATCGTCCTGCAAAAAATGATGAGCTGATGTCACGGAAACCAGTTTCACAGTGCCACCGGCAAACCATGACTTTTTCAATTTATGAAAACTTGAATTTTTTACGAGCAGACAACCTATTCCTGTGGGGTAGCCAAACATTTTGTAAAAAGAGAGTGTCACAAAATCAGGTTGATGTACAGAAAGGTCCAAGGGCGAAGTGGGAACGAATGCTGCGGCATCCAGCAATACGTCCCAGCCATTGTTTTGTGCTACCTTAATCCAATCCAGAGAGTGTTTGATGCCGCTTGCATTGGATTGCGCCGGATACGCCAGTAGTTTGTGTGAAAATGGTTGTGGGGAATGCAGGGTTTTTGCCATGACCTCATCATCTACAGTGAGGTCTTCCAATAATGGAATGTAGGATACTATAGCTCTTTTGTTCTGTGCGAAGATTCTTAATCCATTCACAGAATTGTGATTGTCTGCGGTCAGGGCAAAGGAAGTATCCGGCCCAAATGGGTAGGACTCTCCAACAATTTTTAAGGCATGACTGGCATTTGCCGTAAAAATGCAGGTATAATCGTGCGCATTGAAAAATTCGATAACGGTTTTCCTTGCATATGAAGCAAAGACAGTGGACAGGTGGGATGTGGGGTTGACAGAATGTGGATTGCCCAGTGTATTCTGGCTGAGCAAATCAAAATGTACTTTGATCTGAGAATGGGCAAACAGCCCTCCTCCTGTGAAATCGAGGTAGGTATGATTGCCCTCTTCCAGTCTAAAAAATTCTTTATCAAAAAGCTGTTCGAAGTAATGGTCATGAGCAATTCTTTCTTCCTGTTCCAGATTTTGTATGGTCAGCATGTTTGTTTTTTGATGGAGTTATTTAATTTGGATGATTTGGTTTAATAATATATAATGACCCTGCCATTGCCACCGGCAAGACCATTGGTTGAGGATGGATGCACTGAACCACCATTGCCAAATTTTGAATTATTGAAATTCCAATTTGAAAAGTGACTGACCCCATTTTCATCAATATATTTTGTGGAGACAGGATCAGGATCGAATCCTGAGAAGGGTGCAATACCCCCGATACCTAAATATGAGACAACTCGGTAAAGGGTTGGAGAAACTGCCATATACGATTCAAAACTTGGTGAACCTGAATTGCCATTTACGGCATAAAAGTTTTTAAAACTTGTTGGCGTAGCACCTGTAAGTCCCCCTCCACCACCTATATATCTTTGTAGTGTAGCTGTTTTGGTTGAATCGGCAAATCCGCCTCCAGATGCTGTGAGTAGTACTCCCGGTAATGCAACCTGAGTTGAAGTTCCTGAAGTAGCATTTAGGTTGGGACCTCCACCGGAACCACCAGTTCCAATAGTGACAGTTACACTTGTACCAGAACTGATCGGAAAAGGGCAAAGCATGTAGCCACCACTTCCTCCACCACCTCCAGGATTGTGGCCACCACCCCCGGCACCCCATATTTCAACCAGAATTTCATTGGTATTTTCAGGAACAGTGAAAGTACCAGAAGAGGTAAATAAAATCACTTTCTGAAAACGATCTTTGTTTACCCACTGCATAGCTCCTCCTTTCATACTGAGGAACTGGCCATCTTGCCCTGCGCTCCCATTGACCATCAGATTTCCGGTGAGGTTGATATTTCCAGCCACATCCAGTTTTTCATTAGGACTTGGGATGCCTATCCCAACATTTTGACCAGTCAAAGAAGTGAAATAAGATATGAATACTAGGGCATATGCTAATCTTAACATGATCTTTAAATTTTATCGATTAATTATTGTTATTAGAAATAAATGATAATAAGCCCATGTCCCCCAGCCTGACCGCCACTTATTGCCATAGGCGTGCCGCCGCACCCAAAGGGAGCGCTATCTATTGTTTTTCTATGCGATCTGGTCAGGACCGAACCATTTGAAGAAAAAACCGCCCTCACCGGTGCTGCTTTTGGGTTGCCTGAATAAGGAGCTATACCTCCTGTTCCGTAATTTACTACTTTGCCAAATACCCCATTAGCTGTTTCCATAAAATCTATGGTTGTGGGGATACCATATTCGCCATCAATGAAAAAAAAGCTTTTGTAGGTGAAAGGTACAGAAGAAGTATTCTTAAGGCCGTCCCCGCCTTTCCCCCCGCGATAAAATTCCACATTGTTACTAATCAGACTATCAGCACCACCGCCACCTTCACAAATGACATTAAAGTCTCCAAAATTAAATGAAGTATTACCACCATTACCTGCATCATTACTCAAAACACCAGCAGATCCACCTATACCTATTGCAAGACTGATGACATTTCCTTCTTCAACAGTCAGGCTTCCAATCCAGTATCCACCACTTCCTCCGCCACCTCCGGGGAAATGTCCCCCTCCTCCTGCTCCCCACATTTCAATCAAAATTTCAGTGACACCTGGAGGTACGGTAAATATGTCCGGTCCTGCAGACCTAAAAATTGCTGTTTGCTTAAACCTGCTCTTATCCATCCAACGAAGTGTGCCTCCATCCATAGCCAGCACTTGGCCCGGCAGTCCACTTGCACCATTTATAAGAAGATTACCACTTAAATTGATATTGCCATTTACGTCCAATTTTTCAGTGGGTTTGCTGGTGCCTATACCTACATTCTGAGCATTTAATCCAAAAAGCAGAAAAGCAAGAGCCAAGGTTGGAATGGCGTTTTTAGTGAAATTAAAACAGAATTTCATGATGTGGAATTTTAGAGTCAATCAAATTTTGAATTTAATACACACAAAATTATGACCTCCACATGCCGTCATGTTATCACAAAAACGGCAAAACTTGACTGATTTCCGACCTGTGATATCACAAAACCGACATGATTGATAATATTCCGACAATGAACCATTTCACCAGGATATTTGTGTAAATCCAATGGACTTTTTCATGGATGATGTAGTCAATTCTATTTACGAGAAGAACCTATTTGCCCTTGCTGTAACATGCCAATCAACCTTACTATATCTTTTGAAATATTCGTTTGGAAGGTAAGTGGTGGGGACGTTTCGAATGCAACAAGAAATGGATAACATTCGTATCTACAAAAATTTCAGTACCTGTATTTTTGTGATCTTTTTTCTTTTAATTCTGCAACAGCTTCTTCGGACAGCTGTCCATCTAATAATCCGGCAAACTTCGTCAGATTTCTAGGCTTTTCATTAGATTCCAGCTCGGATTTTAATAAATTTTCAACCAACTTAGATACCGAAATATTTTTCTTTTCAGCGTATACTTTTACCTTCTTTGCCAATAATTCTTCAATGGTCAAATTGAGTTTTATTCTCATAATCAATAGTTTATCATTTACCAGATTTTAGAATAACATTGAAGGCAGTGTTCCAAATTCTTCTTTAAAGCACTTGGTGAAGTAGGACAAATTGGAGAAGCCGGTTTGAAATGCAGCCTCAGAAATGTTTTTGTTTTGGCTTTGTATGAGCTGTTTGGCGAAGTGAAGCCTTACCGACCTGATCATCTGGTTGGGTGTTTTATTGCTGACTGATTTCAATTTTCGCTGCAATTGCCGCTCGCCAATACCAAGGTCCTTGCAAAGATTTTCGACTCCGAAAAACTCATTGCTGATGTTGTTCTCTATACACTGCAACACATTTTCCAAAAATGAGTCGTTGACAATTTTCCTTTCGGGCCGAACTTTGGGCGAATTTTCCATCATCAATTCATCATGTACAGAAAACAAATCCAATACTCCACCATTCATGCGCGTCATTGATCCGGCATTTTTGAATTGAAGACCCGAACCGGACAAAAGGTTTTTAACTGTCTGACTGACCAAAACCTGGCGTGAGAAAAGTTGATCTGAAATACCTGCAACAATGGTAGAAACTTCATCAAGCATAGGCAAACCATCCTTGACCCGACATTCACCGATATGCACACAAACACCAGCAATGACCGAATGATCGCTAAGCTTAGTCAATACATCAAGAGCGCAATGTACCGCTTTGCTTGGGCCTTCAAAAGTGGCGAGTATGTTGCTTTCGCTATAACTAACAATTTGTCCGCGGTACCTTTTGATGAGGTCTTCGAGGCTTGAAAATTCCAGATGTGAAAAGACTTCTTTATCGGCGGGGAGCGCTTTGAAGCTGATTTCAGCAACGGTAAGCAACTGTACCTGATGGTGGTCCTTGATTTGTAGTCTGGAGATGAATCTTTCCATTTCATCCAGGACTTCTTGTGTATTTCCAGCCCAAAACAAATGGTCATTGCCATCGAATTCCACAAAACGTGCCCCTTTGATGCGTTCAGCTATGAATCTTCCTTCTTCTATTTTGACGTCGATGTCGTTGGTCCTTTGCATCAAAAGTGTCGGCACGCGTATGCTGCCCAAAATACCAATGATGTCAACATCAGTATTCATCTTGGTAAGCACCAAAGCAGCACTCGGACTTGCACCAGACCTGAAGTAGTTTGCCAGCCATTCCATGAAAATGTGGTCGGATGCTTTTGAGGGAGCCAGGGTTTCCAGGTGCATGGCTCCGCTACCCCAGGAATTTTCAATCATGTCATAGACCTTTTGACGCTCAGCATCTGTGGGCGCCCATGGATAGTCAGGAGCATAGCGGCGCTTGGCAAAAACCCCAAAAGTAATGAGGGCAATCGTACGATTGGGATATGTGGCGGCAAACAATGCCGATGCTGATCCTCCTTCTGAATGACCAAATAATATGGCTTTTTCTGAACCAACGGCGTCCATAACTGCCCTTATATCGTCCATTCTTTCTTCAATAGTGGAAAGTTCTACCACCCTGTCAGACAGTCCCGTACCTCTTTTGTCAAAAAGTATGATTCTGGCCAAACGGGACAAAGTTGTAAGGAAATGAACCAGCTCAGGGCACGACCACATCAGATCAATATTTGAGACCCAGCCAGGAATGTACACCAGGTCAACAGGGCCTTCTCCAAAACATTGATAGGCTATATTGATACGGCCACTTCTGGTATAGTTTGTATTTGGTTTTTTGAACTGCATACAGATATTGCTGTACAAATGAGAAATAAATGCTGTTGAACAGTAATCGTGATGTCTGATTCTTCCTTGCTAAAATTGAGCAATTCCATAGGGCCTGTTTCCCAATCTGATCAATGATGTCAATGAAAATAAAAGTTACACTCCAAAATCACTCAATACAGCATGACAAAGTCCATTCAAAAATAATATTCGGCAAAGGATTATTAAAAATTTATTTTAGCCCCATTGTGATACAATCCTTTTAAAGAGGCTTAAGAAATCCCGTATTTCCAGATTTTTGTGAAAATACCCGCCTAATGACACAAATTCTGCCATTTATTCAGCATTTGGGAAGGCTACCCTTAATTTTAATGCTGAATTATAAATCGTTTATTATGCCCGCGCTCAGACTTTGTCATCTTTTAAATATCCTCATTGGTATTTTGTGCATCTCATGTGGAACAAAAACCGCCAACCTTGTTCAGATCAATAACACCATCACCATACCTATTGATGATCATCAGCTTAGACTGTCATTTGTTGCTGATGATATTGTCAGAGTAGAAGCGACCAATCAAAAAAGTTTTCCTGAAGTCAATAGCCTGATGCTCGAAGAGGGCTTGAAATACCAGGGCAATTTTGAAGTAAAGGACAGCCTGGATTTTGTAGTTGCAAGATCACAATCCATCACCGTTTTGGTAGACAAAAATATGGATGTCGTTTCATTTTATGATGATAAAGGCCGCCTTAAGCTTTCAGAAAAAAGCAAGTCCAGAATTTGGGAGAGCAGTCATCTCGAGCAATGGTCAAAAGTGGGGCAGACTTTTGAATCTCCTGAAGACGAGGCACTTTATGGGCTGGGCCAGCACCAGCATGGATACATGAATTATAAAGGGAAGGATGTAGACCTTACCCAGCACAATATCGTCGCCGTTGTACCATTTTTATATTCCAGCAAAAATTACGGACTCCTTTGGGACAATTATTCCATCACCAGATTCGGAGATCCGAGACCATATGAACAGCTTGAGAACCTAAAGCTTTCTTCGGCAAATGGGCAGGATGAAGGCCTTACGGAAATATGGCTGAAAGGCGGGAAAGAAGTCTCCAGGAAACAGGTAAAAACCATCGACTATCAGTATCTGGAAACGCCCGGATATGAGGCCCTACCAAAATCAAATGAAGTAGATAAAATCATTTTCGAAGGGAAAATAAATTCTGCCGTTGCAGGCCGGCACAAGTTTTTGCTTTATGCCTCAAGTTATTTCAAGCTTTGGGTCAATGGTGAACTCATATTTGATAAGTGGAGGCAGAACTGGAATCCCTGGTCCAATCCTTTTGAAGTGATGATGGAATCAAATAAGCCGGTTGATCTCAGGATTGAGTGGCAGCCCAATGGAGGATATATGAGCCTTACCCATCTTGATCCCATGGGTGATGAAGATCAAAACAAGATCAGATTTACCTCCGATGCCGGTAAAAAAATTGATTATTATTTTGTGAATGGTGATAATGCCGATGAAATCATTGCAGGATACAGACAGCTCACTGGCAAAAGCAGCATGTTGCCCAAGTCGGCATATGGATTCTGGCAAAGCAGGGAACGCTACAAAACACAGGAGGAGTTACTCCAGGCTGCGGCAACTTTCAGAGCAAAAAAAATACCGATCGATAACATCGTACTCGACTGGAATTACTGGCCGGAAAGTGAATGGGGATCGCATGAATTTGACAGCCTCAGATTTCCTTCACCGGAATTTATGAACGAGAGTCTGACGGCGCAAAAAATAGACATTATGATCTCGGTTTGGCCCAAGTATTACGAAGGAATTCCGCATTATGAAGAGATGAAAGCCAAGGGATACTTGTTCCTCAACAACATCGAAAAGAAAAGGATTGATTGGATTGGTAAAGGATACCACAACACCTTCTATGATCCCTTTAATAATGGGGCGAGAGACATGTTTTGGCAGCAAATCGATGAGCACTTATACACCAAAGGCTTCCACCGATGGTGGCTGGATGCAACAGAGCCTGACATGCATTCCAATCTCAGCATATTGGACAGGATCGAAAACATGAAGGAGACAGCCATCGGACCGGGAGAGGCTTATTTCAATGCATATTCGCTGATGAACAGCAAGGGCGTTTATGAAGGCCAGTTGGCCGCGCATCCTGATCAAAGACCTTTCATACTTACACGTTCTGCATTTGCAGGGCAGCAGCGATATGGCTCAGTGACTTGGTCGGGAGACATTGTGTCAAGATGGAGCGATCTGCAAGACCAGATTGCTGCAGGCATCAATTTTTCGCTTTCCGGCATTCCCAACTGGACCATGGACATAGGTGGATTTGCCGTCGAGGATCGATTTGCAAGAGATGGTGAACGCACAGGAGAGACCCTAGAAGAATGGAGAGAACTCAATACGCGTTGGTTTCAGTTTGGTGCTTTTTGCCCGCTTTTCAGATCACACGGTCAATATCCATTTCGGGAAATTTATAACATCGCACCGGAATCACATCCGGCATATCAGAGTATACTTTACTACAACCAGCTGAGGTATCGGTTGATGCCATACATCTACAGCATGGCCGCCAAAACCCACTTAGAAGATTTTACAATTATGAGGGGACTTGTTATGGATTTTGGAGACGATCCACAAGTCTTGGAAATAAAGGACCAATACATGTTTGGCAAGGACATCATGGTTTGTCCGGTTACGAGTCAGGGCTTGAGTCAAAGAAATGTCTATCTTCCGAAGGGAAGCAAGTGGTACGATTTTTATACCGGTAAGGTTTATGAAGGCGGTAAAACCATTGTCGCATCAAGCCCGTACGAAAGAATGCCTTTATTCGTAAAAGCAGGAGCAATCATCGCGATGGGAGAAGACATCCAAAGCACAAAGGAATCGCATCTGAAGAACATTGACTTGTATGTATTTGCAGGCGCAGATGGCGCTAATCAACTATATGACGATGGAGGTGTGGATATGAGCTTTGCGAAGGGAAATTATACCAGCCTGGACATACAATATTCTGATGGAAGTAATAAGTTGAAAATAAATAACAGAGAAGGACAATACATCAAAACTGGTGAGGAACAACGATTTAATGTGATATTGATTTCAGAAAAATCCGGTAAAGGCATTGATATTTTTTCAAGGCCTCAGGGGCAAATCGTTGCATATAAAGGAGCAATGATTGAAGTCTCAATTGATTGATATGATTAAGTCTTGTAAACCCATCTTTTGAAGTGTATAAAAGACACTGACAAGATGTATTTCAATCGATTGAATTTATAAAATGCGCGAATTGTAATATAAAATTTGTTCTTTTTGTCCAAAATACAATTTGTTTTTGGTTTGTGCATTTCAGAAAGGAAATCGCAAAAAGTTTAAAAATTTAACACAATTGTCGGGGATTTTTAAAACAAAATAGATTTCGCTGCCTTATGTTTGTGTCCAAAGCAACATTACAATTATCAATTTATACACATACAATAAAGAAGATAGAGTTCTCCTTGCAGTTGATTGTATCATCTTTGGTTTTGACAACGAAGATTTAAAGATTCTTCTCATCAAAAGAGACTTTGAGCCCGAAAAGGGCAAATGGTCCTTGATGGGAGGATTCATGAAAAAAGACGAGACGCTGGATGAAGCAGCCATAAGGGTATTGCACAATCTTACCGGTATACGCAACATCTACATGGAGCAATTGTATGCCTTCAGTAATACAGAAAGAGACCCCGTCGAAAGAACCATCTCAGTGCCCTACTATGCACTGATCAATATCCAGGAACACAACGAGGAATTGAACGAAGAGCATTCTGCCCAATGGTTCTCATTAAAAGACTTTCCAAGACTTATTTTCGACCACAATGAAATGGTTGGCAGGGCCATCAGACGACTTAGATACAGGGCATCTATCATGCCGATTGGATTTGAGTTGTTGCCTGAAAAATTCACCATGAGACAATTGCGTAAATTGTATGAGGCCATCATGGATCAGTCTCTGGACAAACGCAACTTCATCAACAAAGTCAACTCTCTGGACATACTGATGAAATTGGAAGAAAAAGAAACTGAAGGTTCGAAAAAAGGTTCTTATCTCTACAGATTTGATAAGGATAAATACGATTCCAAAATAGTTGAAGGCTTCCAGTTTAAAATCTAATAATTAGGCTTTTGTAAGTGCCATAGCGGCCTCAATTAATGATTCAGTCGGTTGTTTATTTCGTTTTCAACCCTTCTTCATTCCTTGTGCTGAGTTTCTGAGAAAAAATTACGCTTTTTTACATTAATTTGTAGTTTAATGATATATTTGCAAGTGTGTATTTTACACTTATATGCTTTAAATGGGAATGGTAATTGGATGAAAAAAATACCTGATTTAAATTGGAATTTTGATACTCTTTCATCAATGTATTTTTGAACCTTATAAAGCTTTAGGAATTCAAATTGATTTAAAAATATGTTAGACATTCCAAAGTTTGGCCACAACGTGGTGGGAGAAGTTTTGATAAGTATTAAAAACTTTGGGTTCATATTATGTTTGACATTACTGGGTTGTGCAGAAAAACCTGAAACTCAAGTTTCCACTGAATCATCTTTTGGTTATAAAATCATACCTGCAGACATACGTCAGGTCAAACTGACCGATGAGTTTTGGCTGCCTTTGGTTGAGAAAGTCCAGGATAAAACAATCGATTACGCAATAGAGAAATGCAAGGAAGAAGGCAGACTGGAAAACTTTCTTATTGCCGGGCATAAAATGGAGGGTAAAACACGTGGTGTAATGCCTTTTGACGACACAGATGTCTATAAAATAATTGAAGGCGCATCCAATACTTTGCTCAGTGCCCCCAACCCGGAAATGGAAATGCTGCTGGACACTTTGATAGACATCATTGCTGTTGGACAGGAGGAAGATGGTTATCTCACAACCTGGAGGACAATCGATCCAGCTTCACCACCCGCTCCATGGGTTGCGGTTGTTGAGGGTAAAAGATGGGAGTCCCTTGGTGCCAGCCACGAGCTGTACAATGCTGGTCATTTGTACGAAGCTGCATCGGTTCATTATAGGGCTACAGGCAAAAAAAACTTTTTGGATATTGCCCTTAAAAATGCCGACTTGATGGTAAAAACCTTTGGCGATGGTCAGGATCAGATCCAGAATGTTCCAGGACATCAGATCATAGAGACAGGTTTGCTCCAGTTGTTCCAAATCACAGCCGACAGCAGTTATCTCAAGCTGGCGAAATATTTTCTTGACAATCGGGGCAGGGAAGGACATCACAAGCTAAATGGACCATATTCTCAGGATCATGTTTTGGTTGTTGACCAGGATGAGGTAGTCGGGCATGCCGTAAGGGCCATGTATATGTACGCAGCCATGACAGACATAGCAGCCATGACTGGAGATCAAGCCTACAGAAATGCTGTAGACCAGTTGTGGAGCAATATGGTAGACAAAAAGCTCTACATCACCGGGGGCATTGGTGCACGTCATGACGGAGAGGCTTTTGGCGATAATTATGAGCTGCCCAATTTGACGGCATACAACGAAACTTGTGCTGCTATTGGCTCAGTTTACTGGAACCACAGACTTTTCAGAATGACAGGTGACGCCAAGTATTACGATATCATAGAGCGAACCTTATACAATGGATTGATAGCCGGATTGTCAGAAAGTGGCACTGAATTCTTTTATCCCAATCCATTGGAATCCGATGGGGTGTATAAATTCAATCAGGGTGCTTGTACCCGCAAATCATGGTTTGATTGCTCGTGCTGTCCCACCAATATGATAAGATTTTTACCTTCTGTAGGGGGCTTGATTTACGGAGCTGCCGGAAGTGACGTTTACGTCAATCTTTTAGTAGGCAGCGAGGCAAGTATGGATGTGAATGGCGGCAAGGTCTCCATCAGCCAGAAAGGCTCTTATCCATTGGGTGGCGATTCAGAGATAGCTGTAAATAATGACAGCGATAAAGAAATTACACTTAAGATCAGAGTCCCTTATTGGGCGCGTAAAAATCCTGCTCCGGGACCGCTTTATACCTACACATCTGCACCTGAAGCAAGCGGAACTTATACCATCAATGGAAAAGAAACCAACATCAACATTGACAGCGATTACATTGAAATACAAGTTGCCGGGAAAGCACAAGTCAATGTTAAACTTCAATTTGATATGGAGGTGAGATCTGTGAAATGCAGTGAACTTGTTGCCGAAAATAAAAACAAAATTGCCCTGGAATATGGTCCCTTTGTTTATGCTTTTGAGGAAGCAGACAATAAAGAGCGATGGGAAGAGTTGAAAAATAAAAGTTTTAGTGACTGGAGTGTAAGTTACAATGAGTCTTTGCTCGGAGGGGTAAATACGCTCAATGCTGATGGATTTACGGCAATACCTTACTACTCCTGGTCCAACAGAGGAATTGGAAAGATGATGGTATGGTTTCCTGAGGTTTCAAATTGATGAAGATGAACAAAAAATTATTTGGCCTTTTCGTAAGTGCTATTTGTGTTTTCAATCTTAGCGGGCAAGGCATCACCATGCAGGCCAATGTCAAAGATGTTTTATATCCGGTACAAGCTACCATGTATGGCGTCTTTTTTGAAGACATCAACTTTGCAGCTGATGGAGGTTTGTACCCAGAGCTGATTAAAAACAGAAGTTTTGAGTTTGAGCACCCCATGATGGCGTGGACTCAACCCAAAAGTGACAGATATTCCTTGAATAAGAACGGTGGTTTTGCATCTCCGGTCCGGGCCAAGGAAGGCGGATACGGCCAGGTGTATTTGCATATTGACATCCACGATGACAAGGGATTTATCCTGGAGAATGAAGGTTACCGGGGAATGGCTGTAGAGAAAGGCAAGACTTATCGCCTAAGCGCAGCGATCAATAATCCTGATAACAGCATACGCAAATTGGTATTTGAAGTGGTTGATCAGGCAGGTAAGGTCTATGCCAAGGGAGAGCTGATGCCAAAAGGTGCATGGAAGGATTATGAATCTACCATTACTGCCACAGAAACCATTGAAAAAGGAAAACTGGTCATTCATTTTGAAGGCAATGGCAGCCTTGACATTGACATGGTATCGCTCTTTCCAACAGATACCTGGGCAGGAAGAAAAAACGGACTGAGAAAAGATTTGGTCCAACTACTTTATGATTTAAAACCCGGTTTTCTAAGATTTCCCGGAGGATGTATCGTTGAAGGAAGGACATTGGCGCAGCGTTATCAATGGAAAAAAACAGTAGGTCCAGTAGCGGAGCGAACAACGCTGGTCAATCGCTGGAATACAGAATTTGCGCATAAGCCTACTCCGGATTATTTCCAGTCTTTTGGTCTTGGTTTTTATGAATATTTTCAATTGGCTGAAGACATTGGAGCGAGCCCGCTTCCTATTCTCAGTTGTGGCATGGCCTGTCAATTCAATACTGCTGAGCTCGTGCCATTGGATGAACTTGACCCTTACGTGCAGGATGCACTTGATCTGATAGAATTTGCCAACGGAGACCAGACAACCGCCTGGGGTAAACTGCGTGCAGACATGGGGCATCCAGAGCCCTTCCATCTGAAAATGATCGGTATTGGAAATGAACAATGGGGCACCGAATATTTCGAAAGGTATGCCATATTTGAAAAGGCCATTGGAGAAAAATACCCTGAGATCAAAATTGTATCCGGGAGCGGCCCATTTGCAGAAGGCGAGCAGTTTGAGTTTGGTTGGGACCAATTGCGCAATTCAAAAGCCTACTATGTAGACGAGCATTACTACAAGCCACCGTCATGGTTTAGAGAAAACGCTGGACGATACGACGACTATGACAGAAAAGGTCCTAAAATATTTGCAGGCGAATACGCAGCCCAAAGTGTGGCAACTGTAAGTCCTGAAAACAAAAACAACTGGGAATGTGCGCTTTCTGAAGCCGCATTTATGACCGGACTGGAAAGAAATGCAGATGTGGTTTATATGACATCATACGCGCCACTTATGGCCCATGCAGATGGATGGCAGTGGACGCCGGACCTCATTTGGTTCAACAATTTGAAGTGCTATGGGACGGCGAATTATTATGTGCAGAAGATGTATTCGACGCATAGAGGAACGCACGTAGTCAAAATCGGTGAAAATGGTAAAGCGGTCAAAGGCCAGAACGATATCTACGCTTCCATGGTGTATGATGAAACAAAAGATCAATACTTTGTCAAAGTGGTAAATACTTCAAAAACTGCCAAAAGCATGACACTTCAACTGGATGGCGGAACTTTTGAGGAAACAGGCAAAGGGTTGGTCATGAAGTCACCAAACCTGAGCGACCTCAATTCATTTGAAGAACCTGAACTGGTGAAACCTACATCCTTTGACTACACCATGAAAAAAGGATTGCTGAAAGCAGACCTGCCGGCAAACTCCTTTTCCATTTATTATATAGCATATAAAAAGAAACGCAAATGAATCCTTGTGTTATAGGTCTGGATTATGGAACAGACTCAGTAAGGGCAGTATTGATAGACGCTTCCAATGGTAAAGAATTGGCTTCGAGCGTATTTTGGTACCCAAGGTGGAAAGCAGGCAAATACTGCAAGCCTTCCATCAATCAATTCAGACAACATCCACTCGACCATATTGAGGGCATGGAATATACCATTAAAAAAGTGGTTGAAGACTCCGGAGTGCAGCCTGAGCTCGTAAAAGGCATTTGTATTGATACAACGGGCTCATCACCTGTCCCTCTCAATACTGAAGGTATTCCTCTGGCATTGACGCCAAAGTTTGGCGAACACGACAACGCCATGATGGTCTTGTGGAAAGATCATACCTCCATTGAAGAGGCAGAGGCCATCAATGACCTGGCCAGGAGCTGGGGAGGAGAGGATTATACAAGATTTGAGGGAGGCATCTATTCTTCAGAATGGTTTTGGGCAAAGATCTGGCACATCGCCAAGGTAGATCCTGAGGTGGCAGAGGCTGCATACACCTGGATGGAACATTGCGATCTGATGACCTATCTCCTGATTGAAGACAAAGACCTGGCAGGATTCAAGAGAAGCCGGTGTGCTGCAGGGCACAAAGCCATGTGGCACGAATCGTGGGGTGGACTTCCTGATGAGGCATTTTTATCCAAAATGCATCCCTATCTTGCCGGCCTCAGAGATCGACTATATACAGACACCTACACATCAGACACAGTAGCAGGTAATTTATCTGCTGAATGGGCAGCAAAACTTGGTCTGACCACTGACACTGTGGTAACTGTGGGCACATTTGACGCTCACGCCGGTGCTGTTGGTGCGGGTATTGGTAAAAATACCCTTGTCAGAGTGATGGGAACATCGACTTGCGACATTATAGTCAGTGATTATGATAAAATCGGAGATGCGACTGTGAAGGGCATTTGCGGTCAAGTAGACGGATCTGTATTGCCTGGAATGATCGGACTTGAAGCCGGACAGTCTGCATTTGGAGACGTTTTGGCCTGGTTTAAAGAAGTCTTGCTGGAACCATCAAAAAAGCTCATAAGCCAAAGCAATCTGCTCACCGAAGATCAAAAGAATGATCTCATAGAAGAATTGTCATCAAAGCTGATCCCCGAACTCACCGAAGCTGCAAGCCAATTGCCTGCCGAAGAGAGTTTACCAATAGCCCTGGACTGGGTCAATGGAAGAAGAACACCCGATGCGGATCAAAACCTCAAGTCGGCCATCAGCGGCATTTCTCTTGGCACAAAGGCACCGCACCTATTTAAAGCGCTCATATACGCCATATGTTTCGGTTCAAGAAAAATTGTGGAGAGATTTGAGTCAGAAGGAGTAGCTATTGATAAAGTCGTAGGCATTGGCGGCGTTGCCAGAAAATCCAATTACATCATGCAGCTCCTGGCAGATACGCTCAATAAGCCGATAGTAGTAGCTTCATCAGATTATGCTCCGGCGCTTGGTGCAGCAGTATACGCAGCAAAAGCTGCAGGTTTGGCTCCAACCATGCAACAAGCAGTGGATCAGCTGGCCAGTTCAATTGAGTCCAATTATTATCCCAATCCTGAAAATGTGACCAGGATGGAGGAATACTATAAAAAATACGAGCAACTCGCCGAGTTGACAGAATTTTCAGTGTACAACAAAGAATCAGCTTATGTCTAAGTACAGTGCCATCAAAGAAGCTTGTTACAAAGCAAATATGGACCTCAATGACCTTGGACTGGTCATTTACACATTTGGGAATGTAAGCGCTGTTGACAGAAGTTTGGGGGTATTTGCCATCAAACCCAGCGGTGTTCCTTATGAAAAACTAAAGCCCGAAGACATGGTCATCCTCGATTTTGACAACAACATTATTGAAGGAGCGTTGAGACCATCTTCCGATACAAAAACACACGCCTATCTGTATAAAAACTGGTCTGAAATAGGAGGAATCGCGCATACACACGCTACCTATTCGGTTTCATGGGCACAAAGCCTGCAGGACATTCCCATTTTTGGCACAACACACGCCGACCATCTTACAGAGGACATCCCGTGTGCTCCGCCCATGGCAGATCACCTCATAGAAGGCAATTACGAACACAACACAGGAATACAGATCATAGAATGTTTTAAAGAAAGGAACATCGATTACCAGGAAGTGCCCATGGTCCTGATAGGCAGTCACGGTCCATTTACCTGGGGCAAAACAGCGGACAAAGCTGTATACAATGCCAGGGTACTTGAAGAGTTGGCAAAAATGGCATTTTTGACCAGACAAATCAACCCGGATGCACCCAGGATGAAGGCCGCACTTATCAAAAAACACTACGAAAGGAAACACGGAAAGGAAGCATATTACGGACAGAATTGATTGAATACAAAAAACATAGCAAAGCATTATGACATCAACAAAAGTGGTTTGGTTTCTTACGGGAAGTCAACATTTGTATGGACCTGAGACATTAAAACAAGTAGCGAACAACGCAAATGAAATAGTAAACGGACTGAAAAATGAAGGCAACTTTATTGCCAATATAGTTTTCAAACCTGTGGTGACGGACCCTGAAATGATCACCAAGGTATGTATTGAAGCCAACGCAGATGCTGACTGTATAGGAATCATCGCATGGATGCACACCTTTTCACCGGCTAAAATGTGGATTGGCGGTCTTTCAAGGCTCAAAAAACCATTGCTTCATCTGCATACTCAATTCAATGCCGAGATTCCGTGGTCTTCCATTGACATGGATTTTATGAACCTCAATCAATCTGCCCACGGGGACAGAGAGTTTGGATTCATCATGTCAAGGATGCGCATCAACCGCAAAGTCGTTGTTGGTCACTGGAAATCCGAGTCCGTCAGATCAAAAATCGGAAACTGGATCAGAGTGGCTCTTGGCTGGGATGAAATGCAGCATTTGAAAGTAGCGAGGATTGGTGACAATATGCGTGAAGTAGCCGTAACAGAAGGTGACAAGGTAGAAGCACAGATCAAATTTGGTTTTTCTGTAAATGGATTTGACAGTTCGGACGTCACAAAGCACGTTGAAGCAGCAGATCCATCCAGTGTAAAAGCCTTGATTGAAGAATATGAGAGCCAATATGTGCTCGCTGACAGTCTCAAGGCAGGTGGAAGTCAAAGATTTGCACTGGAAGATGCCGCCAGAATAGAGATTGGATTGAAAAAGTTTTTGGACGATGGAGGCTTTAAAGCATTCACCGATACATTCGAAAACCTGGGCATTTTCAAACAATTGCCAGGTCTGGCAGTACAGCGGTTGATGGCAGCCGGCTATGGTTTTGGCGGAGAAGGAGACTGGAAAACAGCAGCCATGGTAAGAACCATGAAGGTGATGGCCCAAGGTCTGGAAGGCGGAACCTCGTTTATGGAGGATTACACCTACCATTTCACCTCTGCAAAGTCACTGGTATTGGGAGCGCACATGCTCGAAATTTGTCCGAGCATAGCATCAGGAAAGCCGAGCTGTGAAATTCACCCGCTGGGCATAGGTGGAAAGGCAGATCCTGTAAGACTTGTTTTTGACAGTCCTGCAGGTCCGGGTCTCAATGCTTCTTTGGTCGATATGGGCAATAGATTCAGGCTCATCGTCAATACGGTTGATGCTGTAGACCCTGTAGAAAAGCTGCCTAAACTTCCAGTGGCAAGAGTACTTTGGGATCCTCATCCCAACCTGGATGTTGCTGCAACGGCCTGGATACTTGCCGGAGGAGCACACCATACTGTTTATTCACAAGCTCTGACCACAGAATTTATGGAAGACTTCGCTGACATTGCCGGCATCGAACTCCTTGTTATTGACCAGGACACAAAGATCAGGTCATTCAAGGATTTGATCCATGCCAATGAAGTCTATTACAAATAAAATTTTAATCACGTTTAGCCACATTATACATCAATCAAATCACAAAAAATGAAGCATCATCTGTTTTCGATTCTCCTCATCGGCGCCCTGTTTTTATCATGCAAGGTAAAACCAACAGAAGAACCCATCGTTGAATCTCCGGCTCCTACGGGCTCCATCTCATCAGTATCCTATGGCATGACCAGAGACAGTATTGCCGTCGAAGAGTATACTTTGAAGAACAAGAATGGTATGGAAGTAAAGATCATCACTTACGGGGGAATCATTACTTCCTGGACTGCTCCCGACAAGGATGGCAATTATAAAAACATCGTTTTGGGATACGATAATTTGGCGCAATATCAGAGGTCTACACCCTATTTTGGTGCCTTGATTGGAAGATATGGCAACCGAATTGCCAAAGGCATGTTTACCCTGGATGGGAATACGTACCAGTTGCCAAAGAATGACGGTCAAAATCATCTTCACGGCGGTCCAAAGGGCTTTGATAAAGTCGTGTGGACTGTAACAGACAGCAAAGCAGAAGGTGAAGGAGCAGTGCTGAAATTGAAGTATTTGTCACCTGATATGCAAATGGGTTATCCTGGAAATCTGGAAGCTACAGTAACCTACACGCTTACCGGAGACAATGCTCTTGAAGTAGACTATGCTGCAACTACAGACAAAACTACTGTGGTCAACCTTACTCAACACAGCTATTTCAATCTCTCAGGAGACTTCAGCACCAATATTCTCGACCATGAACTGACGCTTTCTGCAACAAAATATTTGCCAGTAGATGGAACACTCATTCCAACAGGAGAATTGGCGCCGGTATCAGGAACACCTTTTGATTTTACATCTTCAAAAGTCATTGGTACAGACATAGCTGCTGAAAACGAACAACTTAAAAGAGGAAAAGGCTATGACCATTGCTGGGTTGTTGATGGCGAAGGCATGAGACTTGCAGCCAGTGTTCATCATCCTGGTTCAGGCCGTGTTTTGGAAATCAGCAGCAATGAGCCGGGTATTCAGTTTTACAGTGGAAACTTCCTTGATGGCAGATTGCCTGTCCCTGGTGGAGGAACTTACGGACACAGAAGTGGTTTGTGCCTTGAAACACAGCATTTCCCGGATTCTCCAAACCAGCCGGCATTCCCTACAACAACACTTAAGCCGGGAGAAACCTATTCAACGAAAACAATTTTCAAATTCACAACCAAATAAAGTCTGATGCAAATTTTAGATACATTTGACTGGCTAACCATTGGCCTGTACTTCGCCGTATTGCTCGGCATTGCCTTCTGGGTGATCAGAGGTAAAAAAAGCGATACTGAAGATTACTTTCTGGCCGGCAGAAATGTAGGCTGGTTTGTGGTAGGATGTTCCATTTTTGCCTCCAATATTGGATCAGAACACGTTGTAGGTCTTGCTGGTGCAGGTGCCGGCAACAAACTTCCGATGCTGATTTATGAAATCCAGGCTTGGGTGGTGCTCATCCTTGGCTGGGTATTCCTTCCTTTTTATGCAAGAAGCGGTGTTTTTACCATGCCGGAATTTTTGGAAAAAAGGTTTGACTCCAGATCCAGATGGATCCTTTCGGTATTCTCCATTGTTGCCTATGTGCTTACAAAAATATCAGTAACCATTTATGCAGGAGGAGTTGTGGTATCGGCGCTCCTTGGTATAGATTTTTGGACAGGTGCGCTTTCGACCGTGGTACTTACAGGTATCTATACGATCCTTGGAGGTATGCGCGCAGTAGTTTATACAGAGGCCGTTCAGGCGGTGGTTCTGGTGATTGGTGCTGTTGCGCTTACGGTAATTGGACTGGATAAAGTTGGTGGATGGGAAAGCATGAAGGAAACCGTGACTCCGGAGTACCTCAATATGTGGAGGCCGGCGACGGATCCTGACTTTCCATGGCCTTCTTTGTTCATCACAAGTACCATCGTTGGGGTTTGGTATTGGTGTACCGACCAATACATTGTACAGAGGGCCTTATCAGCAAAAAACCTGAAAGAGGGACGTAGAGGTACTATTTTTGGAGCATTGCTCAAATTGTTGCCGGTTTTCATTTTCCTCATTCCAGGGGTCATAGCTTTGGCTTTGAAATTGAGGGGTGAGCTCGAGTGGGAGACACCAGATCAGGCATTTCCTGTCCTGATGAGCAACTTGCTTCCTTCAGGTCTCCGCGGTCTCGTGGCTGCAGGACTTCTTGCGGCACTTATGAGTTCTCTGGCTTCTGTATTCAATTCATGTTCAACCCTGTTTACAGTTGATATTTATAAGAAACTCAACCCCAATACACCGGAATTGAAACTGGTGAGGGTGGGTCAGATCGCAACCTCTATAGTGGTTGTCATCGGTATAGTATGGATTCCGATTATGGCGAACATCTCGGGTGTATTGTATGAATACCTTCAGAAAGTACAGTCCTATATTTCTCCTCCGATCACAGCGGTATTTGTGTTGGGTATTTTCTATAAGAGAATCAACGCATCTGGCGCTTATGTGACACTGGTAGCAGGATTTTTAATTGGAGCGCTCCGCATCATACTTGAACTGATAAAACCTTCTTTGGATCCCAATGGCTTCCTGTATGCTTTGGGTGATATGAACTTCCTGACATTTGGAGCTTGGTTTTTCCTTTTCTGTGTGATTTTGGCTGTGGCTGTGAGTTTTGCAACCGCTCCACCTCCTGCAGAAAAAGTAGAAAACCTTACCATGTCTACCATATCTGCGGAAGAAAAAGCCAAAAACAAAACCAGTTACAACTGGATCGACATTGCAGTTTCCGTATTGGTGGTGGTGATTGTTATAGGAGTTATGCTATCTTTCAACGGCAGGTAAACTTTAAGTCAATTATTTAAAGAGATATAATAAATTCCAAATCAGGTTTTGATGCCTGGTTTGGAATTTTTTTTGATGGTTATTCCTTAAGAGACGGGTACCACCTTTAGCCATAGTTTTTTATCAAATAACCAAAAAGCACCGGCAGTCATGGCATATTCAAGGGCAATTAAAGCATAGTCTTCCTGATAGACTCCACCGGCATAGTGGGCATAACTCAATACAATCACAAACGACCAGAAAATCGGATATCTCGCCCCTGTACACATTCCAAAAAAGACGATCGTCATCACATACCAGGGGTGTACGGTAGTAGCCAAAAGAAGAAAGATGGTGAATGCAAAAAGTCCAAGGTGCCAGTGATTCCATAGACTGTGGAAGTCTGTTTTTATGGATTTTCTGATAATCAGTAGGAATGTAATGAGTCCGAGTAGGGGACCTATGTACAATATAAGATTGTATCCGGATAGCAGCTTACCCACGTATCTCAACAAATAATATACAGATGCATTGAACTCAAACTTTTGGAAATAAAGATTGGCACTTTTGGAAAGATGGATGAAGTCAAAGCCCCACAACAAAGGCACAAACATCACAAAAGTGAAAGCAAAGAGATAGATGAAAAACCGGGGTTTTTTGTATTGAAATACAAGGTAGGGCAGGAGTATCAGGGGAAGTAGCTTTACCGCAATTGCGGCAGCAAAACCCAGGGCAGCAAACAACATCTTTTCTGAAGACAGGAAATAATAAAATATGATCAGAAAGGAGATCATGACGATTTCAATATGGAGATTGCCAATGCCTTCGGCAAGCACCAAAGGGTTCAAAAAATACAAAGACGGGGAAATGCCCTGTAAAGTGCTTGCATTGTTTTGCATCCTTCTGAAAAAATAATAGCCCAGGAGGTGAAAGCCCAGGTAAATCGATTTTAATATCAAAGAAAACGAGGCGATGTCCTTTGAAACCAGGCTGGCTGAGACATAAAATGCCTGGCATACCGGTGGGTAAATGCTGTAATATTCAGGTGAGTTGAGCAGGGGATATATGGATTTTAATGTCTCATCATCCAGGCTTAACATCAAAGCTGTTGGTGTTTCACTGTATGGAGAAATGCTCTTTAGAACGAGAGCCCCGTCCCAATAAAACCGATAAATGTCGTCCGATAAGTTGGGGAAAAAAACCAGACACGACAATCCTGCAATTGCGATGGGCCAATAAAGAGTAGGCTTCCATTGCGAGCGAAGAATGAGGGCATAACCCAAAAAGGAAATCGCATAGGTAAGAACAATGATGGGAAAGTTTTCCTGAGATGCAAAATTCATGAGAGAGATCAGCCCGGCAACCAGCACTAAATTCCCCATCGAAAAAACAGACTTTCCCCCCATCATAAGGGTAAAGTTAAAACCTCTTTATTGATTTTTACCAGTTGGTAAGATACAAATCGGAAAGCAGTTGTCTACCCGGCTGCAAGACTGTTAAATTAGTGTTACAAGACAATGAATTAACCACAAAAAAATGGAAGCAGGCATTTTTTCTTTTACATTTACGCAATCGATTGCTTAGCCATATGGTGATAAAGAATGTTTTATCATATTATGCTCAGATACAATCGATACCAGTGTTTTTAACATCTGAAATTCAAAAAACATACATGAGAAGCGCCATTATTTTATTCCTTTTATTGCCATTATTGAGCAATGCTCAAATCAGTATCAATTCAACGGGCTTTCCTAAAAACGAACAATTTGTCATCACCGAAAATGGGCAAAGCATAGACTTGTTGTTTGACGCCAATGATGACATCCTGGTGTCAAAAGTTGCCTCTTTTCTGGCGACAGATTTAGAAAAAGTCACAGGGATTAAACCCAGGCTGACTTCTGAGTTGAAAGGAATTCAATCCAATGCCATCATCATAGGTTCCATAGAAGGAAGTGCTTTGATCAAATCGATGGTAAAGGCTGGTAAGCTGGATGTAACTCCGATCAAAGGACAATGGGAACGTTTCATCATTCAGACTGTAAAGAATCCGGTGAAAGGGGTAAAAGAGGCACTGGTCATTGCCGGTAGTGATAAAAGAGGTGCAGCATTTGGCACTTTTACCATCTCAGAACAGATTGGCGTTTCGCCCTGGTATTACTGGGCGGACGCACCCATCAAAAAAAATACACAACTCTATCTCAAAAAAGGCAGATTTGTATCCAAAGCACCTTCAGTCAAATACAGAGGTATCTTCCTCAATGATGAGGCACCTGCATTGCGCAACTGGGCAAAAGAAAGCTTCGGTGGTTTCAACCATCAGTTTTATGAAAAAGTATTTGAACTTTTACTCCGCCAAAAGGCCAATTATTTGTGGCCTGCCATGTGGCAACCTGCTGTATTCGCAACGGATGACCCTCTCAATATGAAGACCGCTGATGAATACGGCATCGTTATTTCGACAACGCACCACGAACCCATGATGCGGTACCACGAAGAGTGGAGCCGTGAAAAAGGAGGAGATTGGAATTACGAGACCAATCAGCAAAAATTACAGGAATTTTGGCGCGCCGGCATTAAGAGGATGGGCGATTATGAAAGTGTCGTTGCTTTGGGTATGAGGGGTGATGGTGACCAGGCCATGTCAGAAAATACAGCTGTTGATCTTTTACAGCGCATCATAGTTGATCAAAGGAAGATCATTGCTGAAGAAACAGGCAAGGCCGTTGAAAAAACGCCGCAGGTATGGGCTCTGTACAAAGAAGTGCAAGATTACTACGACAAAGGCATGAGAGTAGCCGATGATGTCCTGGTATTGTTCTGCGACGACAACTGGGGTAATGTCCGCATTTTACCCAAAAAAGAAGACCTCAAACACAAAGGCGGATATGGCATGTACTACCATTTTGACTTTGTAGGAGGTCCGGTTTCTTATCGGTGGATCAATGTTTCACAAATAGAGCGCGTCTGGGAACAGATGAATTTGTCCTATGAATGGGGAGTGAAGGATTTGTGGATAGTGAATGTTGGCGACCTTAAACCCATGGAATTGCCGATCAGTCTCTTCCTCGATTTTGCCTACGATACATCCATTAAAGGCGAAGACCTGCCGGACTACTATGTCAATTGGTCGAGGCAACAATTTGGAGCTCAGCATGCCGAAGAAATCGCTGACATCATCGCCCGGTATACAAAATACAGCGCCAGGAGGACTCCGGAAATGCTGAAACCCGATACTTACAGTCTCGACAATTATCGCGAAGCAGATCGCATACTTGCCGAATATCATGAACTTTTAACCAGGAGCACAAAAATTTATCAGCAACTTCCTGAAACCCATAAATCAGCTTATTATCAACTTGTACAATTTCCCATC
Organism: Saprospiraceae bacterium; assembly: GCA_020436935.1. Taxonomy (GTDB): domain Bacteria; phylum Bacteroidota; class Bacteroidia; order Chitinophagales; family Saprospiraceae; genus JADKBO01. The sequence continues at coordinate 10,496 of JAGQWX010000025.1, read as the reverse complement.
GAGGCAGCCGCCAATCTGAATGAAATGTACATAGCTGCTGGCAAAAATGCTGCCTATGGAAATCAAAGCAGGGCTTCCACAAATTATTATGCTGATCTGGCCAAAGAGAAGTTTTTGAATGATGCGAAACTGTCCAAATATTATCACGAAGAACTCGAAGGTGGAAAATGGAACCACATGATGTCTCAGACCCACATCGGATATACCACATGGAGCAATCCTCCGGTCAATAAAATGCCGGCCATCACTTACCTGGAACCGGAAGCTGCCCCGGCACTTTCTTACCTGGTGGAAGGCGCACCGGTCAACAGATTCAGACGCACGGGGCTCAACGCGCGTACTTTCTCAACCTTCGATCCCTACAATCAACAGGAATATTACGTGGAAGTCTTCAACAGGGGCATTGGTACGTTGAATTATGAAGTGTCAGCAAATAGCGACTGGATACGTCTTTCAAAAAAGAAAGGCGCTGTAGAGCTGGAAGAAAAGGTCTATGTAAGCATCGATTGGTCTAAAGCCCCCGAAGGAACTGCCAATGGAGAAATATATATGGAAAGTGGAGGTCAGAAATATACCGTTACCGTACCCATCAACAACCAGAAAAGAGAAGTAAAAGGATTTGTTGAAAATAATGGTGTTATTGCCATTGAGGCGGCACATTACAGCGCTAAGGTCGATGATAAGGATGTGAAATGGTCGGTCATTCCCAATCTGGGCAGGACACTGGATGGTGTCACTGTTTTGCCTTCCAATGCAGAAACCCGACAACCTTCTGTTGCAGGACCCCACCTGGAATATACTTTTACAAGCTTCACCGGCGGAGACCTCAAGCTGAGCGCTTATCTCTCTCCGACGCTCAACTACAAAAAGAAAGATGGTTTGAAGTTTGGCATCGCAATGGATGGTGGTGAAATAACCATGGTCAATGTCAATGAAGGAGAAAATGTGCCTGATTGGGAATATCCGGATTGGTGGAACAATGCTGTCACCGATCACATCAGAATAAAAACAAGCGAGTTTAAGAACGTAGCTGCAGGAGTACACACCTTCAAAGTATACATGATCGATCCGGGATTGGTATTCCAGCGATTTGTCATTGATGCAGGAGGATTGAAACCCAGTTATCTGGGGCCTCCGGAAAGCAAAAAATTCTAGCTTTTTAAAGAAGTTCGGAGGTGCACGAGCAAAGCGATATTTAAGTGATTTAGATTTAGGACAAACCACTCCAATAGGAATTGCGTCTTTCTATAAAACACATCTCATGAATCAAATCACTTTGGCGATCGTTGCGATAATGCTCATCATTGTTTTTGGAAGTTGTTCTAAGAACTCGGTAGAAGTGCAATTGCGGATTGAAAACAACAGCAGTTTTGACTTTGACGATGTACAGCTGAATCCGGGTAGTGACAAACAAGAAATTGGATCAATAAAAGCCGGAAAAAAATCGGCCTACCACGATTTTGAAACAGCTTATCGATATGGATACATCAGTCTTAAAATTCAAGGGAACACTTTGATCCTGCAGCCCATTGATTATGTGGGAGAAACTCCTTTGGGCCGTGGAAAATACACGTATGTAGTGGGTGTGGATGGAAATCCGGCTGTAAATGCCAGCCTTACACTTGAACTGGTTGTCGATTAAACTGATTCAGCCCTTATTCCACTTCAAATTTTTGAATGCAAATGGAATAGTACTCTTCCCCTGGGTGTAACACTATGCTGGGAAATGAAGGCTGGTTGATGCTGTCTGGGTAATGTTGTTGCTCTAGGCAAAAGGCATTTCTGGAGGCATAGGAAGTACCACTTTTTCCTATATCTTTTCCGCTGAGAGAATTTCCCGTGTACAACTGTATACCGGGTTCATTGGAGAGTATCGTCATTTTGATGCCGTTTGGTGCCCAGGCAATGGCTGCTTTCCTGGGTGTTCTGGAGCCCTCCACGTATCCATCTACCACAAAGTTGTGGTCATAACCTTTGAATTGTTGCGTCTGATGATGGGCATCGTTGATGTCTTTGCCTAATTTTTTACGATCAGTGAAATCAAATGGCGTATTGTAAACACTGGCGATCTCACCTGTTGGGATGCCGCTATCTTCTAAGGGTGTGTATTGTTGAGCAAAAAGCTGAAGTTCCTGATCTTCAATAAGTCCTGCACCTTCTCCCATCAGGTTGAAATAGTTGTGGTGGGTCATATTGACGATGGTGGTCTTGTCTGTAGTGGCTACAAAGGTAATGTGGAGTTCATTGTTTTTGAGTTCGTACCTGGCTTGAATGGTCATGTTTCCCGGAAAACCTTCTTCCGTATCGCGGGAATGGTAAGACAGAGTCAATGAAGTTTCACTGGCGCTGAGCACATCCCAAACAACAGACTGAAACCCTTTGATGCCTCCGTGCAGGGAGTGGTCGCCACAATTGACAGCCGTAGTATATTGCTTTCCTTCAAGGCTAAATTGTCCATGACCGATCCTGTTGCCTACCCGGCCGATGATGGCACCATGGTATTGCTCGTCTGCCTTGATGTATTTTTCGAGGGAATCAAAGCCCAGCACGACATCGACCATTTTACCATTGCGGTCCGGAGCATACAAAGCGACGATCCTTCCACCGTAATTGGTGATGTATACGTTCAAACTTTGGTTTTTAAGCTGGTATAGCCGGGTCTTTTTACCGTCTACTGTAGAGTTGAATGCCTCAAAATTCATAGAAAGTTAATTTGGCCACAAATATGAAAAATGAAGCGCGAATAGAAGTCCTTTAACACTAAAATTTAACCAATCTTCACCTGATGTTGTAAAAAGTTCGGTAACAATGGTAACGCACCGGTCCGAAAAAGATCTGTTTTTTTGCATTCATAATCATTAAAATTAAAACATGAAGAACATAGAACAGATGTTGAAAGAGGGACAGTGTACCGTTGTTGACGTACGAACTCCCGCAGAATTTATGGGTGGAAGCGTAGCCAACTCGGTCAATATACCTTTGCAGGAGCTATCCATGCGCCTGGATGAAATCAAAGATCTGAAAGGACCTTTGGTATTGTGCTGTGCTTCTGGCAACAGGAGTGGAATGGCTACCCAGATATTGTCTCAGATCGGCGTTGAGTGTGTAAACGGAGGCTCATGGCTGGATGTCAACTACGTTGTAAATAATTAGTGTAAATCTCCGCTTGTTGATTGACCCATCAGCAAAACGCACTGGCGCCAGCTGATGGGTTTATTTTTTAAAGGTTTTTCCAACCCACACTTCCATTGATGTATACCCTCAGCGTTGGGGTGCCTCCGGTATTGCTGCCATCGTCCATGTATATGGTGCCACTTACAGGATTTGAGGGAGGAGTTGTTCTTGGAATGAGTTTGACAACATTGTCAATGGTTACCTCATCCGAATCAAATTTTCCGCTGATGAGAGACCGGCTGGCGTTATTGGCAATATGCAAAACGTTATCTCCGACTGCTGAAGAACCTGCTTCGCGACCAATCAATACGCTATTGTTCCCGCTATAGGACAATCCTGTAGAGAAACCAATGGCCACATTATAACTTCCTGAACCCTGATTGAGCGCTCCGGACCCTATTGCTGTGTTTTGGACACCCGCAAGGTTGACCTGCAAAGCTTCACCGCCAATTGCCACATTGCCATTACCGGATTCATTGAGCTGCAGGGCATTGCCACCAATAGCGATGTTGTACTGGCCCTTGCCTGCATTGAGTGCGTAAGCTCCAATGCCGATGTTGCCCAGAGGCCCGCTGCCCCCGAAAAGTGTTCCATTTACGTCTTGCATGCTACCACCGATGGCTACATTTTGTCTTGCATTGACCGCATTTTTGAGACTGCCTTCTCCTATGATCACATTGCGATCGGCCAGACCAAAAGGACTGGTGCTGAGATTGGTGGCTACATTGTGCCCGATGATGACATTTTTGAGCAAACCATCTCCGGTATTTTCCACAAGATGGTGCCCAATGACGATGTTTTCATTGTAAAAAGTACTGTTGTAGTCCGTCATGGAATGGTGCCCGATGACGATGTTTTTCTCTCCGACAGTATTGGAAGCCAGCGCTTCGGTACCCAGACTGATGTTTTCAAGTCCTGTGGAAATGTCTCTGCTGCTTTCATCTCCGATGGCAATATTGTCGGTTGCTACAGGGGAAAGAGCTCCGCCGACTCCGGCCCCTAACAAAATATTGCCATTCTGAGTGCCGGTTTTATATGCCAACAAGCCCTGACCGTTTTTTGAAAGTGTCAATGCATCCGTACCACTTACCACAAGACGCACAACATCTTCATCGGGTAGGAGTTCACTTGTAACATAAGTGTCGCCATCCAAATCAACAATTGAGGCATTGGTCAGATTGTGCCAGCCGCCCATTGCATCCTGATATTGTATGGATTTCTGATCAGTATTGTAAATGGTTTGGCCTTGCCCGGCAGGGAGCGCATTTCTTTGTAAGGTCGTCAGACGTGGTAAAATAAGACCTCCAGGCACAACCTTTGTATCGGGCTGCGCTACGAGGGCACATGAAATCAATAAAAGGAAAAAAATGGACTGGAAGGGTGTGCAAAATTTTAGGGTATACATAATACAGTTTTAGAAGTAAATGAATCAATTACTTCTCATGCACACCAATCATGGTTCAAAGACTGTGCCGAAAACACTGGACGGAGGCGAAGTTTATTCTATCACTTGCTCCGATGCAGCCGTTTTTTCCATCAGAGCCATGTAAAAACCGTCAAAACCTTCTATGGCCGGGGAGGTTCTGCGCTCTGCGATGAGTTTATAATTGGGATGGTGTTCCAGGAATTTTTGAACCTGGTCTTCACTTTCACTTGGCAAAATCGAACACGTAGCATATACCACCTTACCTCCCGGTTTGAGCATTTCTGTATACCGGTGGAGGATGTCTTCCTGAACTTTTTTAATTTCAGTGATGAATTCTTCCTGCAATTTCCACTTGGCGTCGGGGTTTCTGCGCAGTGTTCCCAGGCCGCTGCACGGTACATCAAGCAAAAGACGATCGGCAGAATGTTTGAGGCGTTTGATGGTTTTGCCGGCAATGACTCTCGTTTCAATGTTGTGGATGCCGTCTCTTTTAGCTCTTTTTTTCAATTCGTCGAGCTTCCATTCCTCGATGTCCATGGCAATGATCTGACCTTTATTTTCCATAAGGTTGGCCAGATGAAGGGCTTTGCCACCCGCTCCGGCACAAGCATCGATGACCCGCATACCCGGAGCTACATCCAGAAATTTGCCAATCAGTTGAGACCCTGCATCCTGCACTTCAAATCTGCCGTCCTTAAATGCTTTGGTGAGGAAGATGTTTTGTCTTTTTTTGAGATATAAAGCCTGTTCTACACCCGGAACAGTAGTAGTTTCTACATTTTCCTTTTCAAGGTTTTGAATGAGTTCCTGGCGGGTATTCTTCAGGGTATTGGTCCTGATGCAGACGGGGGCTTGTTTGTTCATAGCAGCCAATTCCAGTTCCCATTTTTCAATTCCAAGCTCGGCCTCACCCAGCGCATCCAGCCAGTCTGGCACCGAATGGAAAACCTTACGTTGTTCTTGTGCTGCCTGATATTTTTGTTTTAAGAGATCGTATCTCAATCCTTTCCAATCAGGAAAATTATTGACATCTGCGTTTTGCAAAACCAGATAGGAGCCTACCACTTTAGAGATCTTCGACGCACTGATGTGTCGCCCATCTACCTCTGCAATAAACAACATCAGTCGCCAATATCTTACAATTTCATAAGTGGTTTCTGCTATGAATGCCCGGTCCCGTGAGCCCCATTTTTTGTTGGACCGCAGGACTTCTGCGAGGACCTTATCGGTTTTTCTGTTGTTGATAAATACTTCTGCCAATGATTTCTGCACAACCTCAATCAAAGTAGGATGGATTTTGAGCGGGTTGGATTTTTCTACTTTTTTCATGAAACTTCGAGCATTAAACCTTTGAGATAATGGCCTTCCGGATGGAAAAGGTTGACAGGATGGTCACCGCCCTGTGACAAATGCTGGATGACCCTGACTTCCCTGCCCACTTCAATGGCAGCTGCAACAATGGTGTCGTAAAACAATTGTGTGCCCACCACCTGGCTGCAAGAGAATGTAAACAGGAGCCCTCCCGGTTTTACCTTGGTCAGTGCCAGCGCATTCAGGCGTTTGTATGCCTGGACAGCATTGTGTCTCTTTGCGACGCTTTTGGCAAAAGCCGGTGGATCGATGATGACTACGTCGTATTCCGGTACGTCTTCAGACTTCAGATATTCAAGCACATTGGCTGTGACAGACTCATGAAGACCGGCGTTTTCACAGAAAGAAATGTTTTCATCCACGATAGCGGTGGCTGTCTTTGAGATGTCGACCGATACCACGGCAGAAGCACCTCCATTCAAAGCAAATACCGAAAACCCACCCGTATAACAGAAACAATTGAGGACTGTCTTCTGAGCGCTGTGTAAGCCTACCAGGTTTCTGTTCTCACGTTGGTCGAGGAAAAAACCTGTCTTTTGTCCGGTTTCCACATTGACAATGAATTGATGGCCATATTCCAGAACCATAATTTTCTCGACAGGATTCCCTGCCAGCCAGCCATCAGGCCTTTTGCCAGACTTGAGCGCCTCTTCAGACTTGAGGTAAATGGCATTAATCACACCATCATACACCTTCAATATAGATTGGGCGATGAGGTCAATGCTTTGCAACATTCCAAAAGAATGACATTGAATGACGGCCACATTTTTATATACATCGACTACAAGACCAGGGAGACCATCACCTTCGCCATGGATCAGCCTGAAAGCATTGGTATGCTCACCGGGCAGAGACAAATGTCGCCGTCTGTACGAGGCAGCATTTCCAATTTTCTCTGCCCAAAAGTTTGCATCACAAGGCCTGTCTTCAAAAGTGAGAATCCTCACTGCAATAGAACCTCCGGCATAATGGCCTTTTGCAAGGAATTGATCTCTGTAGTCCCGGACTTCCACCAGATCCCCATCATCCAGTCCCGCCGGTATTTTATGTATAGCTCCTGAAAAGATCCATGGGTGTCTTCTTTCCATGGACTTTTCCCTACCTTTATTGAGCGTTAATTTTTTTACTTCCGTCATATCGGCCGCAAAGATACGTTGCAGCGCCATATTCTGGCCCATAGAAATCAGACATATGTTTTTGCCAAATACCGGCAAAAAAGCAAGCCAAATGCCCGGTCACTGGACTTTTTGGCAAAACTTTGAGGCTTCTAATGACAAATGGTCATGAATAACGTTATGGTATATAAATTGAAGCGCTATACTGATCGAAATTGGATTTGACCTTCAATAAAGGCACTCAAATGCACAAAATGGTACATGGTGCTGCCTTTTGAATAATTATAAGATATCATGTGAAACACTCTGACAAGAGTTGCATGTTCAGAAAAGTCAAAACCTGTTCGGATTGGTATCAACAGACAAAAAACAAACCTTAATGTTTGAAGAAATAGCAATAAGTGGAGCAAGAAACAGAGAAGATCAGGGCGATTTTTTGCCCATGTTTTCATTAGATGAAGATTATAACGATCCGGAGGAGCAATTCACGGATCAATTGCCCTTAATAGCACTCAAGAACAACGTTCTTTTCCCCGGAGTTGTGATTCCCATCACCATCGGAAGAGATAAATCTATTGCCGCTTTGAAGGTGGCAGAAAAAGGTGGAAAAAACCTCATCGTTGTGACCCAGAAAGATCAGGGAAATGAAGACCCTGAACTCAAAGATTTGTACGGTATTGGTGTAATAGCCAGGGTGGTAAAAGTGCTGAGGATGCCCGACGGCGGTACTACAGCGATTTTGCAGGGTAGGAAAAAGGTACAGCTGGATAAGTTTGTCAAGGACGACCCATATTTTGAAGCAAAGTATACTGTATTGCACGAGATTACCGGAGATGAAAATGTTCAGTTTGAAGCCATCATTTCAACCATCCGCGATACGTCCAAAAAAATCATAGAACTTTCTCCGCACATACCGAGTGAAGCAGTCATGATGCTTCAAAACATCAAATCACCGGGATTTCTGCTCAATTTCATTGCATCCAACATCAATGCAAAAACCCCTGTAAAACAAGACATCCTTGAAGATGCAAGCCTTGCCTCTAAAGCGCAGAAGCTCATTCAGCTGTTGGACGCGGAGTTGCACATGCTTGAGATCAAAGATCAGATCGAATCCAAGGTGAGGGGAGATATAGAAAAACAACAGCGCGATTATTTTCTCAATCAGCAGCTGAGGACCATACAGGAAGAGCTGGGAGGCAATCCCCAGGAAATGGAATTGATCGAGCTTGAAAAAAGAGCAAAAAACAAGAAGTGGCCCGAGATTGCGAAAAAGCAGTTTTTCAAAGAATTAAACAAGGCACGAAGGGTCAATCCTCAGGTGGCAGAATACTCAGTAATGCTGACCTATCTGGAATTGATGCTCGACCTGCCATGGGAAAAGTATTCTGACGATAACTTTGACCTTCACAACGTCAAAAAAGTACTGGATGCAGACCATTATGGATTAGAAGATGTCAAAGAGCGCATCCTGGAACACCTGGCTGTGCTGAAACTCAAAGGCGATTTAAAATCACCCATCTTATGCCTGGTTGGTCCTCCGGGAGTAGGTAAAACCAGTCTTGGTAAGTCCGTCGCCAGAGCATTGAACAGAGAATTCATCAGAATGTCACTCGGTGGGCTTCACGACGAAAGCGAAATCAGAGGACACAGAAAAACATATATTGGCGCCATGCCGGGAAGAGTACTCAAGTCGCTAGAGAAGGCAGGTACGAGCAATCCGGTTTTCATCCTGGACGAAATAGACAAACTTGGAAGAGACCACAGAGGAGATCCTTCTTCAGCACTGCTCGAAGTCCTCGACCCCGAGCAGAACAGCACTTTTTATGACAATTATCTGGAAGTAGAGTACGACCTCTCTAAAGTTTTGTTCATTGCTACTGCCAATTCACTAAGCAGCATACAGCCCGCTTTGCTCGACAGAATGGAAATCATTGAAATCAGCGGCTACAGTACAGAAGAAAAAGTACACATCGCCAAAGATTACCTGGTGCCAAAACAGAGAAAAGAACATGGTTTATTGGCCAGGGACATCAACATCGCCGATGATGTATTGCAGTATATGATATCAAACTATACCAAAGAATCGGGTGTGAGGAGCCTCGACAGGACCATCGCATCAGTGATGAGGAGCATTGCCAAAAAGAAGGCAATGGATATCAAATACAAGAAAAAACTATCGGTCCACGACGCAGTTGAAATCCTGGGACCTGAAAAATTCAAAGACGAAGAATACCTGGAAATCAAAAACCCGGGGGTGGCCGTCGGACTGGCCTGGACACGCGTAGGTGGAGATATTTTATTCATTGAAGCCAGCATCAGCAAGGGTAAGGGCAAACTGACTCTGACAGGAAATTTGGGCGATGTGATGAAAGAATCTGCCAGCACGGCACTCAGCTTTATCAAAGCCAATGCCGAAGCCATGGACATCGATCCACAGCAGTTTGAACAAACAGACCTGCACATTCACGTACCCGAAGGAGCCATACCTAAGGATGGACCGAGTGCCGGAATTACCATGCTGTGTGCCATCGCCTCAGCCTATAAAAAGAAACAGATCAAGCCATACATGGCGATGACAGGAGAGATCACCCTGCGGGGAAAGGTACTGCCAGTGGGAGGAATCAAGGAAAAAATCCTCGCAGCGAAGAGATCAGGCATTAGGGAAGTCATGCTTTGCTCGCAGAATAAAAAACACGTGGATGAAATAAACAAAGACTTTATCCAGGGCATGAAGTTTTATTATGTGGACACCATGCAGCAGGTTTTGGATCATGCAGTTGGGTTTATGAGGTTTTAGCTTCGGCTCCGCTCAGCTACCAGCTCGGTTCCGCTCAGCTACCAGCCTGGCTGTGCTCCATGATCGTTGGCTTCGGCTCCGCTCAGCCACCTTGGTCAGTGATATATATTGTGCTCATGCTCTTATGGGAGGGTGAATCGCCGAAGGGCATTGCCTTCTGACCAGCGGCCCTTGAAGGGAAGATGAATGGTTGATTGGACTATGCCTTTTTACCCTCGATCCCTAAAGGGAAGATGAATGGTTGATTGGACTATGCCTTTTTACCCTCGATCCCTAAAGTGAAGATGAATGGTCGATGGGACTCTGCCTTTTTACCCTCGGTCCCTAAAGGGAAGATGAATGGTCGATTGGGACTATGCCTATGCCATCCATGCTTCTATGCCATCTTTGCCTTCTGACCATCGGTCCTTGAAGGGAAGATGAATGGTTGATTGGGACTATGCCTATGCCATCCATGCTTCTATGCCATCTTTGCCTTCTGACCCTCGGTCCCTAAAGGGAAGATGAATGGTCGATTGGGACTATGCCTTTATGCTATCCATGCTTCTATGCCATCTTTGCCTTCTGACCCTCGGTCCCTAAAGTGAAGATGAATGGTCGATTGGGACTATGC
>JAGQWX010000024.1 GCA_020436935.1 Saprospiraceae bacterium | reverse complement strand
ATACCCTTACAAGATAATCATATATTATGATTATCAAGATATGTTTATCAGATTTTTTTCTTAACTAAACGACATTGATTTGTAATTAATACGATTTAGGTGGCTGAGCGGAGCCGAAGCCAGCGGTTTTGATCTTTAGTCTTTGGTCTTTGGTTTTTTTTGGGCGTTGGCGTTTTAGCAAGTCAGCTCAAAATCCTCACAAAAAGCCTTTAACTTTTAACCTTTAACACTTAACCCATTATCTCTCGCAAAGGCGCAAAGAGGTGGTGAGTATTGAGTACGCAAAGAATCCTCTGTATTTACCATTAAGGCATTAAGATAAATGAAGGAAGCCAGTAGCAAATTAACACCTAACACCATTAAGACACATTTAAAAAGCTAAAAGCTAATCGCTAAAAACCAAAAGTCCACATCAAAAACCTTTAACTTTTAACATTTAACCAGTAACTATATACCATTTTCCGACAATTCCTTCCTGATCCTATCCAACTTCTCCAAAGCCTTTTGTAGTCTGGCCAGCAATTCCTGCTGATCAAACGCCTTTGACATAGAGGTGGGTGTCGAAGCCTGGACATCCAGAGATACAGGAGTATTTCCGGATTTGATGGCCTTTTTTGCACCATCGATGGTGAAGCCATTCTCTTTGACAAGTGCATAAACTGTTCCGAAAGCCTCGATGTCCTTTTGGGTGTATTTTCGTATTCCCGATTTGCTCTTTTTGGGATGCAGGCTGGGAAATTCTTTCTCCCAATACCTGATCAAAGAAGTGTTGACGCCAAAAAGATCGGCTACTTCTCCGATGTTGTAATACAATTTTGTGAGGGGTTGTTTGAGCTCCATGGTTAATGCTTGTAAGTGTGAATGCTGAAAATTAAACAAGCCTCAGATAGACCGAGTAACCTGTCTGACTAGCATAATCACTTTATACTGATGGCAAATAAATGCTCCATATGTGGCCAGTGATATGCATCGCAATTTTAAATCAATACATTCATTTTATACAAATATATATAAAAAAATGATATGTAGTGAGGTGGCAAGCACAATTCTTGCCAATTCAGCAATTCATAACCTCCTCACTTAGAGGAATTAGTTGATGGGCATTTAAATATACCGTTCAACCAATAGGGATAACCATCTTAGAACCCTAGTCCGGGAATTGTGACTTATCGATATTGGGCAGAAGGCTCAATGCGTTTTTGTAATACACTTTTTTCAAGACCTCATCAGGAAGATTGAGACCATACATTCTCCAGAAAGCGTGGTATCTTTTGTAATATGGAAAGTATTCATCGTCTGATTCAAGGACCCTGAAATAGGTTGGATATTCGTCGGTTTGGTAAGAATCTTTTCCAAAAAGTATCCTGTCCTGGTATTTTTCAAAAAACTTTCTTGCAAACCTTGGTTGCCTGCCGAGTTCCGCTATCACAGCTCCGATTTCAACATACATATTGGGCATTTGGTCCAATAATGTTCCCAACTTTGCCAGGTCGTTTGGAAACCACCCCATATGGGCTGCGATGAATTTTGTCTTCGGATTTTGTTTGAAGAGATCATGCTGTTCACTGATGATTTGCTCCCAGGTGTACTCTTTTGGATCTTTTTTTCTATTGGGATGGGTTTTTAGTTCAAGCCACCTTTCATTGAGGCTGTCGTAAGGCTCCCAGAATTGTTTGGGATCAGCTGCGTGGATCAATACCGGCATATTAAGTTCAGCACACTTCTCCCAGATAGGCTTGATGCGTGGGTCACTGATTTTGATCCTGTTGCCTTTGGAGTCCTTGTTGTCCATGCCCTGACTTTTGTATATTTTGAGCCCACATGCACCATTGGCGTGATCGAACTCAATTTGTTTGACAGTGTTTTCCACCCAATCAGCCTCATCGATACTTCTCAGTTCGATGTTGGTGAAAATGGTAATTCTTTTTTCATAGCCATACTTTTTTACGTTATCCATCATGGCTTTAAGCGCAGGGCCCCCACGACCACTGAGGTTGTTGATGACCTGCATATTCATTTTATCCATCTGTCCGATAAGTTCACTTAAATCCTGGTCTGCCATCCTCCAGTGGTGGCTGTGGATGTCTATAAATGGATATTTCGATTTGGTGATGATGTGCTCGGGAGTCACCAGGCTGCTTGGTGGATCATATGCTTCAAAATCCATACGGTCAGATGAACTCTGTCCAAATACCAGTGACTGTAAAAATGCGATGGTAACCAGTGCGATAAAGTGCTTTTTCAAAACTTTAAAATTCTAATGATTAAACAATGCAATAGGGGTCTACATAAGGATATTGTCTTGTGCGAATATAAGTCGGCCATCTTATTACTTAAGTTAAGGGAATCATAAGGTTGTACTGCATTTTTTCGTGATCAGGCAAAAAGTGAAGTTGATTAGTGGTGAGGACAATATTTATAGCTGTGGATGGAGTGAAATGTTAATTTTTCAAGGACGAACCCTAACGATTAGTTTCCAGGGTTCTTGAGTATTAGAAGGCTAAACCTGAGGTATTCAGATTATTTTGGTATTAATTGAATTTACGCCCTGTAAATATACTTGTCAAAACCGTTGGTGTAAAATTACAACTCGGCCTAAACTACATATCCAAGGTTTACATGACACAAGGCTATATTTAAGAATTTTGAATTGTAATTACTTTGTAGTAACTTTATAAAATATTTGAATAAAATGGAAGCTAAAGTTATTAAAATTGGTAATTCTAAAGGCTTGAGGCTCAGCAAGACCATACTCGATAAGTATGAAATTGGTGATTTTGTGAATTTGCGTTTAGAAAAGGACTTTATTGTCATTGAACCATTAAAAAAGCCAAGGTTCATGTGGGAAAGTGCGTTTAAAGAAATGCATGAAAATGGAGATGACCAGCTACTTATCAATGATTTTTTTGATGAAGAATTGGATTGGGAATGATATTTAACCAATATGATGTAATTGTCGTTAACCTTGATCCGACAATTGGCAGTGAAATAAAAAAAACCAGACCTTGTCTCATTATTTCTCCAAATGAAATGAATCGTTACCTTAATACTTTAGTAATTGCCCCAATAACTTCAGCGAGTAAGAATTATCCTACACGTGTGGAGATTGATTTGAAGTCACAAATAAGTCAGGTAGCACTTGATCAGATTAGAACAATAGACAAACAGCGTGTCATCAAAACACTCTCAAATTTAACTGTGCAAGAAATAATTAATGTCAAAAGTGTCCTGAGAGAAACCTACGTGGATTGAGCTGAATTATTCCAGATACTTCGAAGCCCAATCGATAAAAAAGGGCCAGTTTGGTCCAGTGGTATGTCCGCCAAAATGTTGTCTGAAAGCTACCTCTCCATCTGCAAGATTGGTACCTATGGCCGGAAATTCTGATTGGCCCAAACCCTTTTTACCCAGCAACTTATAAACTGGTCCTGCGTGAACACCACCCAGAAAACATCCTTTTGCGTCAATCCACTGTCCCTCGACATTAGGAGCACCGACACTGATGAATACGGGTCTTGGAGCACACAAGGCAACCAATTCATGGCAATCCACCGGCATATCTTTTGGCGTAAGCGGACCGGCATATTTGATGAAATTACCGGCGAACCAATGGTACTCGGCGGATGATGCCAGGTTCTCCACCTGTTCACCAAACTGTCTTCTGAGAATTTTTACACCACCGGCGCCTGATGAACCAATGAAAGCCACTTTGAATCTGGGTTCATAAGCCATGGCAACAGCAGTAGCCTTACCATACCTTGACAGGCCTTCAATGCCCAATTTTGTTGCATCAACATCCTTGTCAGTCTCAAAATAATCGATGGCCCTGCTTGCGCCCCAGGCCCATGCTTTCAACGTACCCCAGTCTTCGGGTTTCCGTGATTTGCCTTTGTTTACAAGGCCGATGATGCCTTTGGTCAGGCCTGCTCCATTGTCTGCCTGATAACTGGTCGGGACAAGAACGGCATATCCCCATCCCTTTTCGAGCAACTGCTGTTGCCACGGTTTTTCATTGGACGATGGTCCGCCCCCTGGAAAACTCATGCCTCTCGGCAGGACAAAGCCAAACTCTGTAATCAAAGGAACGGGCTTGCCGGTTTTTGGAGTAGCCATGTTCATTTGTATGTTGACCTCAATCTCTGGGTATGTTGCATTGTCTACTCTGCCGTTGAGTTCTTTGTAAATGGCTGGCACACCATACAATACAGTGTCAGCCTGATAGGTCACTTTCCAGTCTACGCCAGGAGTTACTTTAGGTGTCCGGCCATAAATTTCACGATCAAAGTCCTCGGCAATTTCCACTTTTCTTTTCTCCCACTGCCTTGCACTTTTCACCTTCTTACCATTTTTGAATATCAAGGGGTCAGGAAGGCTGGTGTATGGACTGGCCTTGCTTTCATCGGAGTTGGCAGCGTTTGGAGCAGAAGGGTCTCCACTTGGACCTGGCCTCAGTGAAGTGATCTTCAGTTGAGCCATCATGCCTTGATGGTCATTTTGTGTATCTTCTTTTTGTTTTTTTGCAGCGGCATCCCTAGATTGCCAGTCTTTGATGTGCTGAGCTACATCGACCATTGGAGCGACCATCAGGTCAGCCTGCTTTGATTTGATGTATTGTAGCAACTTGCGGTGTTCATTTGCATCAACATTGATGTTGTGGCCTCCTCCAACACCATGAAATAGGAATACAAGCAATGCATTTTTTGAAATGGCTTCATCCACCCAGGACTTCATGGTTTCAAAGGATTCGCCATTGACGGCATAACAATCGATGTTCATCAAATCTACTTCGTTGATCTTGTGCATCTCATGACGTACAGCCCTTGCGCCAACAAATTCTCCGGGTATTTTATCAATGAAAGTTTGGTCTCCAATCTTCATATCTCCGCATGTGAATGCGAAAGTTCTGTCTTTTTTGCCATCCATGGTTTCCAGCCAGATGTTGGTCATTTTCATTTCATTGACCATGCGCGCGACCGTATAGTTGCGAAGATCATTTTCTCCCTGCACCCATTCTCTTCCGGGACCACCGGTACAAGGATGGAAAAGGGTATGGTTTCCCAATTCATGCCCGGTCTCACCCACCTTCTTCCACTCGGCCAAATGATTTCTTGCACCATCGAATGCTCCGGTCAGATAAAAAGTACCTTTTAGCCCAAGCGAATCGAGGACAGGTACGGCATGGATGAGTTGTTCAGCAACCCCATCATCATAGGTCAAAACCACTGCTGCTTTTTTAAATTGCCAGGCAGGGTTGAACTGACCCTTTAAGTTCAGGCCTAAGGATATAAAACAAAGAATAACAATCGTTTGGACCAATGAAATCCTGGTTTTCATGATGGTGTATGATTTATGCATTATTGATCTGAATCTGTTCTGAAAGGTGATGCCAGCAAGCCTGAACCGTTGGCAAGATTGGGATTGATGGGGGTATCGGCCCACGCATACCGCACATATTTTGGTGACTTAACTCTCGGTGAAGAAACGATGAGTTTACCTCCTTCGATTTTTGAATTTGCCCAGACGAATTGTTTGTCTTCACCTGCGATGGCCAGGTCACCTACTTGTTCGCCATCCACAGTTTTTAGTCCGTTGGCGTGATCAAATGAGATGATGATTTTATCACCCTCAATGACGTGTGACTTATAAATTGGACCGGAATATGGGATGTCTTCTCCATATATGATCTTTCTGCCTGCAAGAGCCAGGCGTTCGCCGACTTCTTTTTTATTTTCGGGGTGGATGTCATTCCATTCGCCAAGGTCAATGGTAACGGCCATGCCTGCATTAGGCATTTTTGCTGCCATGGCCTGGGATTCTCTGAGTCTGGCCCAACCACTTTCTGAAGGCAGATAGTTATAGTCGCCAAAGCCCGGAAGCTGCGCCATCAAAAATGGCAGGTTCTCATTACCAAATGCTTTTCTCAGGGCAGTAATCTGATTTTTCTGTAATTCTTCATATTCAGCAGGTTTGCCGGCATTGGATTCACCCTGGTACCAAATGATGCCCTTTATTTTGAAAGCAGTGAATGGTGCTGCCATGGCATTGTAAAGTGCAGTTGGTTGGTTTTGGGCTACTATCCTTCTGGGAAATCCCCCTCCCTGACCTCCTCCGGGTCTGAATGGCTCAGAGACCATGCCTACCTTGTAGTACCAGGTTCCTTTCAGGTCTATGGTTTGATCGCCAGCTTCCAGATAATAAGGCTTGTCGGGCACAAAACCACCTTTACCGTTGTTGTTTGTGACTTTTATAACGAACAGGTTTTTCCCCGGTTTGAGAATGCCTCGTTCTACCCAATACCTTCTTTGTGGGTACATATAAGTAGTTGTGCCGACTTTTGTACCATTGACATAGACTTCATTTGCGTCGACAATCCTGCCCAAATGAATTCTCACTTTTTGTGAAGCAAAACCGGCAGGAATGTCAATTTCTTTTTTGTACCAGACACTGCCATTGAGGTCTTTAAGGCCCTGGTCTTCCCAATACCCCGGAATATTGATGGGGCGCCAGTGTTGTGAAGTGTTTCCTGGTAAATACCATTTTTCTTCTTCCCCTTTGTCTGTAGGGCGGTAGGGTGGAGTAGCATTGCCATTGCCTTGCGGCCTGGCATTATTGACGCTGTTGACGTAAGCGGTATCTTTGTTTTGTTGGATGGTTTCCATCAGTTTTTCATTACCGGCGAATCCTGATTCCGGTGTCCAGGCTTCGATCGGAGTACCACCTACACTAGCATTGATCAAACCAATGGGAACTCCCTGGGCCTTCTGGATCTCTTTTCCAAAGTAATAGGCCACCACAGAAAACTTGTTGATGTCTTCGGGATTGGCGTACTTCCAGCCAATTTTTTCAGGCAGGTCTTTTTGGGCAGCCTCCATTTTGGTCATCGTAGGCACAAGGATTTGTCTTATTTTGGGATTGTTGGCTTTTTCAATCTCATCTGCGTAGGTGACTTCATGGACTCCAAAGTAGTGGACCATGTTGGACTGACCGATACATAAAAAGACATCGCCGAACAGAATTTCCTTGAGCTGCATCGTTTGTTTTTTACCCTTGATGTCGATTTGGAAAGGGCCTCCGGCTGGCATGGCAGGAATGGATACAGACCAATTGCCCTTTTCATCGGCTTTGGTTTTAAGGGCCTGTTTACCAATGCTCACCGTTATTTTTTCTTTCGGTGTGGCCATGCCATACAAGTGAAAATCCTGATCCCTTTGCACAATCATGGAATCACAGAATATATTTGGTAAAGATAGTTGGGCTTGTAAAATGAGGCTTGATGCGAGGAGCAGACTCAATGCAATAAGTGATCTGAAAAACATAGTGACTTTTAAGATTTTAATATAAAACGTTCGTTTACAACAAAGCGGTATTCATAAGCCAGGCTGGACAAATCTATTATTTGTTTTGAATTTTTCCATACCTGTAAGAAGTATTCCGATGAAAACCTACGCTATTACAATGCAATTTGTGAAATCGATTGCGTAACCTGGTTGAAAATGATCGAAAATTCTAAAATTTTAATGGTATTATGGACAAGGGACATTGGTACTGACAAGATTACCTCCGCTGTCAACTATAATTTTGTAGCAGTCTCCGCTGGCATTTTTAAGTATCATTCCGCCTTGATTTGAATCTAGGTAGACATCTCCTTCTTTAATGTGCAAGCGCGATTGCGGTAAGCTCGTTCCAATGCCTACGTTTCCGGAATTGATGATGCCCGTTAGGTCCAGCTCCTGGACACGTCCATTGTTGCCATCCACGCTCAGAAGGATGTGATTGGCATCGATAAAGTCCATGCCTTCATAACCTCTGCTGACCTTATTTCCACCACCATCTGTATAATCCAGATATCGTGATTGACCACCAAACCAATCGTCCCCGGAAAATTGCTCAAATAGCCAAAGCCTCGTTCCGCTGGTTATGGCCAGAATATTTCCTGAGGGATCCAGAGCTGCGGCCAACGGCTTTTTATCGACATATGCTTCGCCTGGGACAACTTCCAGCTTAAAACTTCCTACATAACTGGCAACAATAGGATTGGAGGAACTACTACCGGAAGTAAGCGGAATCTTGAAGCAATAAGTGAAATTGTTGTCCCAACTCCCGCAATTGTTGGTGTTTTTGCTCCAGATGTCTTTCGTGAAGACATAAGCATTCTGGTTCTTGTAAACGACAGCTTCAACATTTGCAAACACGGTGTCCGCCGATGTACATGTTCCCAACAATGGATATTTGAAATGATGAACTGTAGGAGTGATGGGTTCGAGTCCCGGGGCATGAAGAGCTGTTATCGGGATCTCCAGTATTTTGAAGATATACCGTCCTGGACAATCCGGCGGCGAATTGGCATTGCAATTTTTTCCGGTTTCACATAGGTAGATTTTATCTGTTCCATTGGTGGTAAGGTCTTCCCAGTCTGAATTGACATAATTGATGTCGATGGTGTCTAGTACCGGAAGAGCACTCGTCCCTGTGGATGGTGTAAATCTAAACAACTGCATGGTCGGGTTGCCCTGGTCATTGTGGGTGATAAATAGATCATGCCCTTCAGAAAACAGTCCGCTGGACTGATTGAGGACGTGCCCGTTAGGAAATCTGCCGCGGTCTATTGGGGTTATGGTTGCCTGTCCCAACATCATATTCTGAGCGCAAATGACTTGCAAAAGGCAGAGAGCTGTTGCTATATGATTTTTCATGTGGCAAGATACCCAGGATCGAAGTTATATCTCGTAGGTATTATCCCTGAAAAAATCAGTTCAGTACAAAATTATCGTTGATTTGCAGCTTCTCCAGGTCTTGCATATTGGTGATGGCTATATTGAGCGGACGCATCAGCGACTTTTTCTTTTTGGTATGGGACTCCATTTTTTTCAGAATGTCTTTCAAAGTTTTGGTGGCCAAAACGATGTGTGGTCCTTTGTTCAACATGACACAATCGGCACGTGCGCTTTTTGCAGCATCGGTTATTTCTGCGCGTGAAGAAATACCTTTTTTTGCCAAATTCTCCAATACCTGAGTAGCCCAAATGACCGGAATATGGGCAGCTTCACAGATCCATAATATTTCATCCTGAGCCTCTGCCAATCTTATTGGGCCCAATTCTACAGCAAGATCACCCCTTGCTATCATGACCCCAACATTGCCGTATTCCATGGCTTTGAGCAATATTTGAGGGAGTTTCTCAAAGGCATCCTTGTTTTCGATTTTTAATATCAATCCCAGGTTTTCATTTGGTTGATTTTTCAGATGGACAAGCAGATCTTCGACACATTGAGGTGACCTAAGAAAAGAATAGCCTATCATGTCAGCGTGCTGTACAATAAAAGGGATGAGCTTTAAGTCTTCTTTTGTCAGCGATGGAACATTGATCTTGGTATCGGGCATGTTGATGCCTTTCTCTGGTTTGAGGATGAGCTTATCGCTACCGGGCACTCTGACCCTAAGCACTGCAACATTGTCTGTTTTTTCAACCACTATGGTTTCTATGATACCGTCATCAAAGAAAACCCGGTCGCCGGGCAAAAGATCTTTGATGATGTGTCCATTGGTCATGCCGATCACAGCTGGTCTTTTTAGTTTCCCTTTTTTGCTCAGCTCGGCAGGTCTGCCGCTGTCCACTATCGCAGACAAGTGCAAAATATCCTTGTCTTTTAGTTTTATACCCTCCGATTTTTTAGAAGATTTTATGCTGCCTGTTCTGATTTTTGGCCCGGGCAGGTCCATATAGATTTTACATTCTGTCTTAAGCAATTCACTGGATTGCTTGACCTGTTCGATCATCTTCTGCCATGTTTTTTCATCATCGTGGCTGCAGTTGATACGGGCGATGTTCATGCCATTTTTTAGCAATTCCAAAATGATATTTTCGTCCGTTGCAGCTTCTGTAGGCAGAGTCACCATGATGCTTTTATTGCCGTGTGTGTGTTTGTGCCCCAACAATCTGTGGGCGTTGCTGGCTATGCGTTTTTGGCTGTTGATGTATCCAATCGCTTTTTTTGGTTGAGGAGTTGGCTCATTGTTGCCTTGTAGCAACCGCAGCAGATGGAGTACATCTCCAACATTTTTTAAAACATAACTTTCATTGGATCGCAGGGAAGAGATGCCATGTTCTGATAGTTCATGATGTATGGTCCTCAGGTCATGGTTCCGCAATATGAGGTAGTGCAATAAGTTGGCTGCGCTGTTGAGGTAGTTGAAATGGACATGCCTGGTCAGATTGGAGATTTCGGTTTCATGTGCAATCAATTCATTGTAAAGTGCGAGCACTTCGGCTTCCAACTTTTGAAGTTTCATCTTATTGTAGTAAAAGGTACAGAAATAAGGTTCAAATTACCTGTAATGTATTGGCCAAAACATGAGCAGCGGCATGAGCGGGAATAATCTAAGTCATACTTCTATTGTTATACCCGAGGATTGTATTTTTGGGCCTGGAATAGAAAATCAAAATAATGGTGGAGGGAAAGGTGGTTCAACATGCTTTCAGAATGATAGCATCTGACTTAAGGCGACAAGCTGCCGATGCATGTGTGTCCATTGATGTGCCGGCAGAAACATCTTTGCTTGATGCTGGTGATACTTGTTCTGAACTGTGTTATCTTGTCGAAGGAGCTGTATATCAATACAATTACCTCGATGAGACCGATCTCAATATAATAGACTTGCACGTGCCTGGAGACTGGATTTTTAATCACGAAAGTTTTGTTTCGAGGGAAAAAAGTAAGGTCGGTATCAAAACTTTTATGCCCAGTAAATTGCTGAAACTCAATTTGTTTGCTGTTCATCACCTGATAGGGCTTTCGCAGCAATTTCTGGCGCTAGGAAGTATTCTTCAGGATGGGCGCGACAGGATAAGTTTTTTTGATTCTAAACTCGGTCCAAAGGAGAAATATGATTTTATCACCAGGAATAAACCAGAAATCATCCAGGCCTTTCCCTTAAAGATGATCGCCTCCTATCTGAAAATTACACCGGAAACCATCAGCAGAGTCAGATCGATTAAAACCGATAAAAAGTAGGAATTTTATTTAGCTTATTCATTCAAAAGCGTGATGTCGCCATGAATTAAATCTTCCTCACCTGAAGGGTATCTTATTTTTACCAAATATGCATACACGCCTTCCATCCATTGCGAGGTGTCCCAGTTTCCCTGGTATGAATGGTGCACC
The DNA here is from genome assembly GCA_020436935.1 of Saprospiraceae bacterium. Classification (GTDB taxonomy): domain Bacteria; phylum Bacteroidota; class Bacteroidia; order Chitinophagales; family Saprospiraceae; genus JADKBO01. The sequence continues at coordinate 66,159 of JAGQWX010000024.1, read as the reverse complement.
AGGTTGCCAAATCGATCATAAATAAACACATCCTCTACTTCAATTCCTTCAGATATAACCGCGATTTTGAATGCATCTCCTCCTTTTTTCACAACATTTGGTATGAAAACCAATTGATCATGCCTCACATCGAACAAACCTGAAGCAAAGCAATCACCTACTGATGCATCATACCTATAAATTCCAGGACTGTTGACCCATCTTGGCACATCCGATGATCCATCTTCCCATGAAATGATTGCATCTATAGGATCTACCTGAGGAATAAGAATAACTGAGTCAATGAGATTGATAATCTGGTTATTGATAGAAAGAATGGGTGGGGGAGACACGAGGACAAAAGCAGTATCCTTATAAACGCACCCCTTTTTAAAAGCACTCAAAATCACTAGAAATCTGCCTTCTACTTTGTATTCCAAGACTGAACTTTTTCCGGTATAAGTGCTGCTTTGGCTATTATTTACTAAGGTCCATGAGAAGCTTGTCTCCGGATCATCACTTTTAGTTTTATAGCTGATCATCTTGGTGTCATTCAGACAAGCAATACTGTCGGCTAATATTTCGCCGGAAAGATCGATAAAGTCAACCCTTAAATTGCCTTTTGAGGTACATCCTCCTTCCGAGATAGAATAGGTGAAAATACCAGTTTCATCAATTCGTTTATTTGGTGTGGTATCACCATCATTCCAGATCCACTTTGCTCCCACTGATGATGAGAAATTGACCAAAAATGGTGGAGTACAAACAAGTGTATCCTCAAATCCGGGCTTAGCAGGTGCAGGTAATATATTGATACTTGCTGATGAAGAATCTGCACATGATTGCAATAAAGCTTTGAGTGTCAGATTATAAGTGCCTGGTTTTCTAAGAATAATCCGGCCATCATTCAAATTCGATACTGCAGAAGTATCTGCGATTTTCCATTCAAATTTTGTCAAGCCGGGGTTGATATCTTTTGGGCCGGTCAAAAGTTGAATTGTATCGTTGGCGCACAAAATTGGTGGAATGTCAAAGTCAACATTTAAGGTGGTAATTTTAGCATTTAGGGTGTCCTTGACTGTACAAAAACCATAATTAGAGGCAGCAATAGTATATTCGCCTTCCGATGGAAATGGCCTTTGGAAAGTGGTAATGCCATCGTTCCATATCAGCTCGGTTGCGTTTTTTACACTTTGGCTCGTCAGACCGGTGTGGCCTTCACAAAGAAAAAGACTGTCGGGCAGATTTACAAGCGGCAGATCTAGCACCACTACTTTCCTATCCGTACTATCAGTTCTGCAACCAGCTTTCATGACGTGTCTGATGGTATAGGTTCCAGACTTATTGTATATTAATCCTGAGGGTGACTTCCCCAGAAACACAAAGGGTGAGCCGCCTGGCATTTTCCATTGAGAAGAGTCTGCATCTTCATTTTTTAAATCAGTAAATTGTAGGAATTCTCCCACGCAAACGGTATCAGGTGTTTGGAAAACAGAGAGGGGCTTTTCACTCTGAGTACAATGCTCTTCAGACCTTGAAGCTATAGCGATCCAGCTGAATTCAGGAATGGAAAGGGTTCTGGCTTGTAGGACAAAATTGATTAGATCTCCCCCAAAAGGCACTATGGTAACATTAAGTCGAGTTTTTTCAAAACAAAAAGCCTCTCTTTCGCATGGTGTAACACTGAGGTCTTCATGTAAATGGACCATGCCAACATTTGCAGCCAGCCCTCCCGCTCCGGGGGCTTGAGCAGGTGCATAAATTTCAGTATTTGAAAATCCGGGGTAATTCAATCCATTGGATAATATAAAAGAATGATAGCGCCTTGAGAACAAGACTTCGCCATCGCGATCTATTTTTAATACTTCAGAACCCTGAAAATCCCGCCGATTGATGATGATGCCAAGTGCATTGGCATTCATCGAAATGGCATTAATGAACTGGGGCCTGGAGATCTCATTGTCCCGATAAGCAAAAGCCCAGTTAAGTTGACCTTCCCCATTGGTCAGAATTACACCATTTCCATTGGTGAGGTAAGCTATGTAGTTTTGCGAGGTAAGGTGCATGCTCACGGGTATTTGTGAGACCAGACCTTGTATGGAATAAATGCGTATCGGTTCTCCGGTTTCAGGCTTGATATGGTATACAAAAATTGTGGATTGTGAAGTTACATTATTGAACGAATAGCCTGACCATATGATCTCATTCCCATTTGGGTTGTACAAGACTTTCATTTGTTGCGTAGCAGAATTTCCCAGCGTTTTTGACCATTTGATCTGACCGGCAGGACTGAGGCACAGGATCACTTTTTCATTTCGTTGTGTAGCTGTCAAAAAGTTGGAATATTGGACAACAATGTCCTGGTTGGGAAGCACGATAATGTCTGCTCGGGCATCAAATAAAAATTGATAAACCGTAGGAGATTGGGGCGTAAGATTCACTGCCCACAGCTGATTTCCAAAATCATCAAATTTCGCAAGAAAAATACTGGAGTTGGCAGATGTAAGTGTGGGATTGTCATCAAGGTGTATAAAAAAGTATTTGGATCTGTCATTTGCCTCAGCAAAAGCCATGATGTTTGGATTTACTGGATTGTTTTTGGCACTGAGATAAGCTGAAAATATTGGGTCGATGTATACGCTGGTTTTGGTCAATGTAGAAAGGACGCCATCTCCTTTGTTTTCGCTGCTTCCATTGATCAGCCATAAATTCCCGTCAACTGAGGGGTATACGCCTTTGATGTTGGATGGCTTAACTGACGCAGTGTCAAATGATATTTTTTTGAAAAAGCCTTCCTGACCAAATAGGCAAAAACTATAAAAGAAAAGCAGCGCTGCAACCGAATTTTTGATTTTCACATATTCTCTTATTACAGGCAAATATAACAAACAAGCTTGCCTAAAGAAATATGTCTGTTTGAATATAATTTTTTGCAAGGACCTTAGCACAGTACTGTGTTCATGTGATCCCTAGAAGTTTTTGCGAGGATTAGATAAAATTAAAAGAATTTATGAATTAGTGACGTAATTGATTCTAATCAAGTGTACTTCGACTTCTTCAATTCCATATTTGCAGAAAATTTATAACTATGATAGGAAATAAAAAATCGGGGATTTCACTCTTGCTGGGTGCATTTTTGATGACAGTAACTATGGTGCTGCATCCGGCAGGAGGAGATAATGCACACATTGTGAAAATGGCTTCGATGTTTATGCTTGCTCATGGCATAGCAATTTTTGCGGTGCCATTCACAGCATATGGCTTTTTTGGTTTGAGTCAGAAATGGGCAAAAAATTCACAATGGTCTTATTTGGCTTTTGGATTTGCCGCTCTAAGTTTGATAGCAGCTGTATTTGCAGCGATGATCAATGGTGTTATTCTCCCCAATTTCCTTAAAGCCGGTGTTGAGAAAGGCTTTTCTGAGGAGACCATCCAGGCTTTCAGAACTTTTATTTTCAGATTCAATGCTGCTTGCGACTATGTATTGATGGGTGGGCTTATCATCGCCATTTTTATTTGGTCTCTTCCACTCTTGAGATCAGAAAGCAAGGATAAATGGCTGGCTTATTTTGGGCTTATTTTGGTTATAATATGTCTTGTTTTTATTGTCTCGGGCTTCAATTTTCTGAGTGTTTTTGGATTTAGGGTTTTTGTTTTTTTAGTGGTGATTTGGATTTTTGCTGCTGGTTGGAGATTGGTTAAGGGGTAACATTGACATCCTTACTGGTCGGAAAGTTGTCCGACCAGTTGCCCGATGGGGCAACAGCTACAAACTGTTTGATTTTACATAAAACGCAGAATATCAAATACATATCCGTTTATAAATGCTTTAAACGTTTATAAACGGATCACCCAAAATCATTTGCCAGAATCCTGCAATTCAGCAGAATTAATTTCAAAGTCCCATTTCTTCAAACCAGTATTGTCGAATATGTTGATCTTCATTTTTCTTTCTTTTACTGTCCCGCTTACTTCTATCAAACCAAAAGTTTGGATGTCCTCAATCAGAGTACCAGGTATGAGATCAGGGCTGTTTTTTTCTATGTCTCTTGCTGCTGCTACGCCGGAAGTGAGAGGTGAAACAGTAAGGTCATAAATGGGGTAATTGCCTGGCCGGTCGAGCTTGCGAAGGCTGGTATTGTGACGGTCTCCTGTAATAAAAATGACCCCGGATAATTTGTGCTCTGCAATGCGATCGAAGAGTTGGTCCCTTTCCACTGGATAGGTGGACATGTTTTCAAACAATACAGCAGGGTTTACAATTTGCCCGCCTGTCACCACTACTTTGAATGTCGCATTGCTCAGCGTTAGTGCATCAATCAGCCAGTCGAGCTGTTTCTTTCCAAAATAATCTTTAGCCGGATCGGGGTCGCCATTGGGGGCTTTGAAAGACCTGTCATCCATGAGGAAAAACTGTACATCCTGCCAAAAAAAAGTACCTGTAACGGCTTCGTCCGGAAATATATAGTTGGGATTGCCCCAGTTTTCCTCGAATGCTTCCCTCGTCCATTCTTTTCCCCAATACGCTCTGTCCGCGTCATTTGGCCCATAATCGTGGTCGTCCCATATTGCGTAGTGGTGGGCAGAAGCGAACAAAGGCTGGAGTTCTTTTTGTTTTTTGAATTCATTGTATCTTTTGTACACACCACTTCGCGTATTCCAGTCTACTTCACGTAAATATATGTTGTCACCGCCCCAGACCATGAAATCAGGTTTTTGATCATAGATCTTATTGAAGATATCATATGTTCCTCCATAAGCTCTCCCCGGCCGGTCAAACTCCGGTTGGTTGGTATAGGTACAACTTCCAACAGCAAATTTAAAGGAAGGAGGATCTTTGCGCCATTGCCACAATTCCTGAGTTTGGAAGGTGAGCGGGTAAGGGAAACTGATTTTCTTTTTATCAACATACAGTTCGTAAGCATATTTTTTGCCGGGAAGGACCTCATCAAGGACGATCTTTTTCATGAAGTAATGGCCTTTCTCAGTACGCTCTTTTTCTGACCAATGAACATCAGCCGGTGAATCGGTTGGCCAGTACTTATACTGAATTTGTGCTTCTTTTTGGGTTTGTACCCAGATCACCACCTCCCTCATTTCGGAATAACCGAGCATTGGTCCTGCTGCTACCTGAGCTGTTAACAGGGAAGATTGAACCACCAAAAGACAAAGCATGGAAAAAATAATTGTTGGTCTCATTGAAAGTATTTTTTGATGTGTTAAGGCAGTGCAAGATATTTAAAACTGGATATTTCTGCTACCAAAAGAACAGCTAAAAGCTTAATCAAAAAATGGTTTAACTGATTCCCTTATTGACAAGCTGAAATAAGGCGCCGAGCATATTACTTTTGGGAAATTAATTTTAATCAAGCATGGCGTTAAAAAGCATAGCAGTGTTTTGTGGGTCAAGTTCTGGTTTTGATGTCAGGTATTCACAGGCTGCAAAATCACTTGGCAAGTTCTTCGCTTTACATGGGATTCAACTCATTTACGGGGGAGCTTCAGTAGGTCTGATGGGCGATATCGCTGATGCTTGCATGGAGCATGGAGGGAAAGTGATTGGGGTGCTTCCTGATTTTTTGCGCTCTAAGGAAATCGCACACAAGGGTCTGACGGAAATTTACATCACTACTACTATGCATGAACGAAAGGAGAAAATGAATCAATTGTGTGATGGTGTCATTGCCTTACCAGGTGGATTTGGTACCCTCGATGAGTTGTTTGAAATGCTGACCTGGGGACAGTTGGGCTTGCATCAAAAACCAATCGGTTTGTACAATATAGGAGGATTTTTTGATCCTCTCATCCAATTGATCACTGACATGGAGAAAGCAGGTTTTCTGAAAAAAGTAAATGCAGACATGCTTCTGGTCGGTGATGATTTGAATTCACTAGTGCAAAAAATGGAAAATTATATTCCTCCAACAACTGGAAAATGGATTGTTCGTAAATGATCAGCGGCTTTTGTTGTATCGATTTTTATAGTCCTGTGGTGATGTACCTGTAATTCTGGTAAAAATGCTTCTGAAGGCCTTAGGGTCATTATAGCCCACTTCATACATGACCTCATTGACAGTCTTCCTCGACGATTCAAGGGCTTTTTTTGCTGCCTCAATTTTTAATCTTTGTAAATACTCTGTGGGAGTATTCCCTGTTGCTCGTATAAATCTTCGGTCAAATGTTCTGCGACTCACCGCAAATCGGGAGGAGATAGACTCGACAGGAAGTTTGTCATCGAAGCTCTTTTCCATAAAATTCTGAGCTTCCATGATCATTTCATCGTCGTGATTTTTTTGACCGGTGAATATGGAGAATACAGATTGCGAATTTCTATCCATCTCTATTTGAAATATCTTAGCGCATAAAATAGCAGTCTGCCGGTCATAATATTTTTCCACCAGATAAATCATCAGGTTGAGAAAAGAGTATGCACCACCATTGGTATATATTCCGTGTTCATCAGTGATCAGATGATCGGCCAAAAGCTTTACTTTTGGATATCTGGCACTGAGTTCATTGGCGGCTGACCAATGTGTCGAGCAAGATCGACCGTCTAAAATCCCGGCTGCTGCCAGGAGAAATGCGCCGGTACAAATGCTGGCTATTTCTGCACCTGACAAGTATTGTTTTTTAAGCCAGTGAATCATGTCCTGATTTTCTTTTATGGCCAGGTCAAATTGGTGGTTGAGTGAGGGAATGATGATAAAATCAGTACTTTGAATGTCATCCAGCGACTTATTTGGTTTTACGCTGAACAAGCCCTGATAATAGTCTACCCGATGCATGCTGCCCGCAAGATCTATTTCAAATACTTTTTCCTTCCCTTTGGACAAAAATATTTCGTTTGCCCTGGAGAGAATTTTATAAGATCCAACGATGCTGCTGAGATTGTTTTCTCCCTGGGGAACCAGAATGGTGAGATGTTTCACTGAAATTTTTTTCAAAGATAATAATGAAATTTGTCTTGATCAACCCATGATGATGTCTAAATAACACCCGATGAATGGATAATATGGACAATATCTTTGTTTTTCTAAAATGATTAAAACATAAATGATGAATACAAACTCAAATGCAGCCGGTGGTTTTACCTTTCGATTTTCGTCGACTTTGTCATCCGAAATCATTTTCAATCACTTGCTTGATATCCCTTTCTGGTGGTCGGGCTTGTTTGGTGAAACCATTGTTGGCGAAAGTAAGGCTGTTGGAGACGTTTTCGATTTTAAGGCTGGAGGAGGAGTTCATCACACCGTTCATCGTCTGATAGATTTGGTGCCAAATGTTACCATTGCCTGGAAAGTCGAGCAGAGTCATTTGGATTTTGTCGAGATAAAAAATGAATGGGATGACACGACCATCAGGTTTACTTTGACGCCTCAGGATGGAGGTACAGAAGTCCTTTTTGAACACATTGGGCTTGTGCCGAACTTCCAGTGTTACCATAACTGTTCCCTGGCCTGGACCGGTTATATGGACCAACTCAGACAAAAACTGGGCTAATAATCTCAATTAAATTACATACATTCAAAACATTATATATTAATGAAAAACTTAAACTATTCTACACAAATCATTGTAAGTCAATCTGCAAAACAAGTATTTGAAGCCATCAATGACGTCAGAAAGTGGTGGTCAGAAGAGATAGAAGGCCCAACAAATGTTCAAGGAGAAGAATGGAGATACCATTATAAGGACATCCATCTCTGCACGATGAAAGTCCTGGAATTGATACCAAATACAAAAGTTGTCTGGCTAGTGACCAACAACTACTTCAGTTTTATTCCCGATCAATCTGAGTGGGTAGGAAATCATATCATTTTTGATATTGAAGAAAAGGACAATCTGACAACCCTGACATTTACCCAGGAAGGTTTAATTCCCGACTATGAATGTTACAACGTTTGCAAAGATGGATGGGACAATTACGTCCAAAAGAGCCTTTATAATCTGATTACGACTGGTGAGGGCAACCCAAATCCCAGGGAAGGCATTGGATTTAACCAGGAACTTGCTGAAAAATGGGGCATCAATTACACAATTTGATCTATGATTTTTTCGATGAAAAACAAGAATTGGAGCGACAATATTTTTTAATATAGTTTCATTTGGTATAAATTGTTCCACTTTCAGAAATGTCTTATATCAAATGAAGATCACGGCACACATTGACTCAAGTAAGGACAATCATTTGACCACAGTCAGCACAAATGGAATGGAGAAAGAGCTGACCATTGGAAGTGGAAAAGATGGATATGGTTCATATGCCAACGGGGCCGAATTGCTTTTTCTGGCTTTGGCAACGTGTTATTGCAACGATATATACAGAGAAGCCAAAAAAAGAAACATTAATATCAGAAACGTAAAAGTCGATGTGTCCGGGCAATTTGGTGGAGAGGGTGAAACAGGTAAAAACATTACTTACAAAGTGCATATCGATAGTGATGCTTCAGACCAGGAAATCAGAGATTTAATATTATTCACTGATGAAATTGCTGAAATTCACAACACACTGAGAGCAGGAGCAATTGTATCACTGCTTTTGGAAAAGTAAAAAAATCCGATTCTTTGATTGCGCTTGAAGTATCTTATTTATCTTAGTGAAACTTAACCAAATTTTACCGGGATGAAATCAAGACGCAGTTTCTTCAGACAAAGCGCAGCGCTGGGATTTGGAGCCTTTGGAGCTTCGAGTCTATTCAACGATTTGCATGCTTCAGACTTCGATATAGCCAATACCTTGTGGAAGGATGGCGACTCAGTTAATGAAGATTATTGGTCCATCATTCAGGATGCATATACTGCAAGTAAAAGCGATATCATCATTCTCAATAATGGTGGAGTTTCGCCTTCACCACTGTCTGTGCAGAGGGCCCTGGAAAAATACAACATGGAAGCTGCACAAGGTCCTTCCTACTACATGTGGAGAGTCCAGGACGCCGGCAGGGAACCACTACGACAGAGGTTGGCTGAATTGGCGGGCTGCGATCCGGAAGAAATAGCCATCAACAGGAATTCTACCGAGGCACTCAATACCATCATTTACGGATTACCGCTCAAGGCTGGAGATGAAGTCATTGGCACACTCCAGGACTATCCCAATATGATCCAGGCATACCGCCAAAGGCAAATGAGAGAGGGCATCGTTTACAAACAAATCTCTTTTGATTTTCCGATTGAAGATGACGATACCATTGTCAAAGCCTTTGAAGCAGCAATAACACCAAAAACCAAAATCATCCATGTCACCCACATTGTCAATTGGGTAGGACAGATTTTACCTGTGACAAAAATTTGCAGAATGGCCCATGAAAGAGGCATTGAAGTGGTGGTCGATGGCGCCCACTCTTTCGGTCTACTGGATTATAAAATCCCCGAGCTGGAATGCGATTATTTCGGCACCAGCCTCCATAAATTTTTGAGTGCTCCGGTAGGCAGTGGCATGATGTGGATCAAAAAAGACCACATCCAAAAGATATGGCCTTTGGTGTGCAACAGCGAACCCAATGGTACCAATATCCGCAAGTTCGAAACCCTGGGTACCAGAAGTTTTTGCATTGAACAAGCCATAGGAGAGGCCATCAATTTTCAAGAAGCCATAGGGTCTGCGCGCAAGCAGGAACGCATACACTTTCTGAAAAAATATTGGGCAGAACAGGCAATATACATACCGAGAGTGAAACTTCATACTTCGCTCAATCCCAAATATTCATGCGCTATTGCAGGCGTGAGCATTGATGGTATGACACCTTCAGCTTTGGAAAGCAGGCTGCTGAATGATTACAAAATTCACACAGTCGCCATCACCTGGGAGAACATCAGTTGTGTGAGAGTGACGCCCCATGTGTACACCAAGTTGGAGCATCTGGATAAACTCGTTCAGGCATTGAAGGAAATTGCTGCAGTTTGATAATGCTATATGTATAAGAAACAAATTACATAAAGCTCAGGATGAAACACGAATTACTAGAAATATTCACCAGAGATCTCAATAAACTCAAGGCGGAAATTCTGGCCTACAAAAATGAAAAAAATATCTGGGTCAAGGATAAAGACATTGCCAATCCTGCAGGCAATCTTTGTCTCCACCTCATCGGCAATCTGAATGCATATATTGGAGTTTATCTTGCAGGAACAGATTACGTCAGACAACGTCCTCTTGAATTTTCTGCGACAGGCACACCCCGCGAAATACTCGTAGCTCAGATAGAATCAACCATTAAGGTGGTTGAAAAGGGATTGACTAATTTGACCGATAAAGACCTGAATGGCAATTTCCCAATCGTCATCTGGGAAAAGCCCACCAGCATGACCTATACATTGGTTCACCTCGCTTCACATCTCAATTACCATTTGGGTCAAATCAATTACCACAGAAGATTATTGGATGTCTGAACATACAAAACCTGGAGAAGGTCAAACTTTCACGCCGGAAGAAATATTCAACAATATCGCCAGTCACATTGATGTGTGGTTGGGAGACCTGACTTCTTTGACCTATGAAGAAATTTGTAAAAAACCTTCGCCAAATGCATGGTGTCTTGGCCAGGTACTCAATCATCTTTTGGGCGAGAGTGGACATTATTTAAAACAGATCGAAATTTGTCTTTCCAATATCGAAAATGCAGACTTGAAAATGTCACCCGACGCAGAGACCATGTTTGAAAACAATTCTTTTCCGGACATCAAAATTGAAGGACCTCCAAGCAATCAAGACACCAAAGTCCCTGATGATTTACTGAGTGTTCGTTCAGCCCTGGTTTCGCTTAGAGAAAGCTTTGGAATCATTGCAATAAAGATTAGCGAGGCGCAAACATCAGGAAAAACCCAACACCCGGGTTTGCAATATTTCAATGCACAGGAATGGCTGCAATTTTCAGAAATGCACTTCCGGCATCATCTAAAACAAAGAGCAGAAATCAAAACTATATTGTCGCTTGGTGGATCATAGGTTTTCTCCATTTTGTAAAGAATGATTATCTTTCATTCCAAAATCAGACCATTGGACCAGACTACACAACAGAATGGCAGACGATCATTTATCAAGGCAAGCGCATTGGCCGGGGGCGGTTTGTTGCTCAATTTCAATTGGCTGATTAAACAGGGTGTTGCCATCGGTAGCAATGAATCTATCGCAAATGGTGGGTGGCTGACCATGAATGGTTACATCAAAATCAACAGTGAAGGTAAGGTGACCATCATGTCTCCAAATCCTGAAGGTGGTCAAAATGTGAAAACCACCATGCCCATGATAGTTGCTGAGGAGTTGGATGTAAAGTGGGAAGATGTATTGGTGGAACAGGCTCCACTGGATACTGCCCTATACAGCAGGCAGTTTATTGGTGGAAGCCAGGCCATCAGGTACAGCTGGAAAAGTCTGAGAACGGCTGGCGCTACTGCGAGGCAAATGCTGATCCAGGCTGCAGCTGATTTGTGGAAAGTCCCTGCTGAGGAAATTTCTACCAACGATGGCACTTTATTCCACAATAAATCAGGTAAAAAAGCCGGCTATGGCGAACTGGGAACGGCAGCGAGTGCGGTGAAGGTTCCTGAGAATATCAACCTAAAGTCGAAAGACAAGTTTAAAATCATAGGGACTTCAAAAAAGAATGTGGATGGCCTCAAAATAGTCTCGGGTCAACCATTATTTGGCATCGATACCACGGTGGAAGGAAGCCTGATCGCCATGATTGTGCATCCGCCGGCATTCGGAATGCAACTCAAATCTTTTGACGCCACATCGGTTAAATCCATGCCGGGTATCAGAGATGTTTTTGAAATCAAGGTCTTGAATGATGATTACGGCAGACAGCATTTTGACACCTGTTCCTTTCTGAAAGTAGTGGCAATCGTTGGTGACAGCACCTGGCAGGTGATGCAGGCCAAAAAAGCGATAAAAGTGAGTTGGGAGCCCTTTGAAACATACACCGAAGATAGAACTCCCTTTGGAGGTCAAAAACAAGTATTGACGATTCCGGCAGGGCTGGAAAGTACATCCGGCCATGTTGCACAAATGGCAGAAAAGTCTTCAAAACCTGCGCAAGTGGTCAGACGGGACGGAGATCCTGAAACAGCCTTCAAAAATGCTGCGAAAGTGCTGGAGCGAACTTATACTGGTCCTTTCCTGGCGCACAATTGTATGGAACCCATGAATTTCTGGGCGGACGTCAAAGAAGACAGCGCCCACCTCATTGGGCCCTTGCAGAAAGCAGAGCTGACAGAACAAGCTCTGGCTGCAAGATTAGGTCTCCCGCTGGACAGGATCAATATCGAAATGACAAGACTCGGAGGTGGGTTTGGCCGAAGATCATATGCCCACTGGGCCATCGAATCCGCTGTGATTTCCCAAAAAATGAAGTCGCCGGTCAAACTCATTTACACCAGGGAAGATGATATGACCAGTGGCATCTATCGTCCGGCATATCAGGCAAGCTACAAGGCAGCCCTTGATGCCAACAATGAGTTGATAGCCTTGCACATCAATGCAGGAGGAATTCCCGAAAGTCCTTTATTCGCGAACCGCTTCCCCGCAGGCGCAGTCGACCATTATTTGGCAGAAAGCTGGACCATCAATTCCAACATTACCATTGGTTCTTTCCGAGCACCGAGGTCCAATTTCATGGCTTATGCCGAGCAGGCATTTTTAGATGAGCTGGCGGAAGTAATGGACAAAGACCCTATTGATTTCAGAATAACATTGCTTGAGAAATCCTTAAAAAGTCCTGTTGGATCCAACAACGAATACGATGCTCAGCGCTACATCCAACTGCTGAAAGTATTGAAAGAAAAGTCAGATTGGGGCAATCAAAAACCTGATATATCAAGAGGTGTTTCGGCCTATTTTTGCCACAACTCTTATGCAGCACAGGTGATGGATGTCCGTATGGTCGATGGGAGTCCTGTGGTAGATCGCGTATGTTGTATTCTCGATTGCGGTACGGTGATCAATCCTGATGCAGCCATCAATCTCTCAGAAGGCGGTATTGTAGATGGCATTGGGGTTGCCATGTATGGTCAGATTAATTTTGTCAACGGAGAACCGGACAGAAAGAATTACAACGCCTACAGGATGATCCGCATGTCTGAAGCCCCCAAAAAAATAGACGTGCATTTTGTGAATAATGATGAAGATCCATCAGGCTTGGGTGAACCCGCATTTCCACCTGTTTTTGGAGCACTGGCGAATGCCTTATACCGCGCAACTGGCAAAAGATTCTATCAACAGCCATTTGATGTTTAAGATTGAGCGTTTTAAATAGATAACAATTTTGTTTGAAAGTAAATGAAATACACAGCGGCAGAATTTTTAGATTTGATGGATGGTCTTGACAGTCAATTGTTTGAATTGCTGAATGGATTGACAGATGATCAATGGAAAATGCCCACCGTTGCATCGAAATGGTGTGTCAAAGATGTTGCTGCCCACCTGCTCGATGGAAATTTAAGAGGCTTGTCCACCTCAAGAGATGGGTATTTTGGTGATCCTCCGGGGGAAATAGACTCTTATCAGTCACTGGTCGACTATCTCAATAAGCTCAACATGTCCTGGACTCAGGCGACAAAACGACTGAGTCCAAAGGTTCTGATCTCCATGCTCCAAATGTCAGGACCTGAATACGTAAATCACTTAAGACAGCTCGACCCACTAGACCCTGCCATTTTTTCTGTTGGCTGGGCAGGTGAAGAATCATCCACCAATCATTTTCATATAGCCAGAGAATACTCAGAAAAGTTTTTGCATCAACAACAAATCAGAGATGCCATTGGAAACGATGGATTGCTGACTGAAAAATATTTCCATCCATTTTTGGAAGTATTTATGAAAGCCTTACCACATACTTTTAAGAATATAGAGGCAGAAAGAGGAAGCATCGTTACTGTTATTGTCACAGGTCATGGTGGAGGTCTTTGGAGCATCATTAAAGAAGACCAGTTGTGGATGGAGTTGCATGAAGAACCATCTCAACCTGCTGCAGCATTCATTATTGAGCCCACTGTAGCATGGAAACTGTTTTCAAAAAGCTGGCGCAAAGAAAAGGCACAGTACAGTGTTGAAATCAAGGGCGAAGAAAGACTGGGAAATCAGGTATACGAAATGGTTGCTGTGATGGCATAAGTTCAAATTTTATTTAATTGTTTGGATGTTCTTGACTATCATTCCGAAAGTTTGTATGTTTGCAAACCAAACGGTCGGTTTTTAATCAAAGAATTTATGGATACCAGAGAGCATATACTCATTTCAGCATCAAAACTATTCTTAAAAAGTGCATATAAGGAAGTAACCATGAAGGACATCATGGCAGCGACCGGCTTATCTAAAGGAGCTATTTATCATCACTTCACCAACAAAGAAGATATATTTCAAGCCGTTTTGCAGTATTTCATGACTGCTATGGAACACCACTACGATACTTATTCAAGGGTTTCATTCAGGCAGTTTTATCTGGATTATATAGAAGATACCATTAGGCTTGTCCAAGATTATTCAAACAAATTTGGAAAAGAGGACCATGATAAATATGTGACATTCAATAACATATCGATGGTATTTGATGCGATCAAATTATTTCCGGATTTCAAGGTATATGCTATTGAAGGCTTCAATCAGGAATTGAGCCATTGGGCAGCTGCAGCATCGCGAGGAAAAGAAAGTGGTGAACTTCAAACCAAGATGTCAGATATGCAAATAGGGGAGATGTTTCTTTACCTCAGCGATGGAGTTGGCCTGCACATGATCATCCGTGGGCATGATGCCATGGAGGTCGTCGCGCCCATAAAAGCAAAATGGGAAGAACTATATGCCTTGATCAAAAAATAATTTTTTAACTACATCCAAACCGAATGGTCGGTCTAAAATGAAAAACATACTTCAAACCATAAACCTTACAAAAAAATACGGCCCATACACTGCAGTGGAAAACCTTTCCCTTGCCGTACAACAAGGAGAAATATATGGTTTTCTCGGTCTGAATGGAGCTGGGAAAACCACTACCATCAGGATATTGCTGGGCATGATAAAACCTACATCAGGTGATGTCTTTTGGTTTGGGAAATCTCTCCGGGACAAAACATTCGCCTCCTGGGATAGACTGGGTTTTATGGTGGAAACGCCTGGGGCTTATTCCAATCTTACGGTGATTGAAAATCTGGAAATTGTTGCAAAATTGAGAGGTGTAAGGTCAAAAACATTGATCAATGATGTTGTAGTCCGCCTTCGACTCGATCCATATCGCAATAAAAAGGCAGGCCAGCTGTCACTCGGAAATGCGCAAAGACTAGGCCTTGCAAAAGCTATTTTTCATCGTCCGGAAGTACTCATTCTCGATGAACCAACCAATGGTCTTGACCCGGCCGGAATCATCGAGGTAAGAAATTTGCTCAAAGAAATGGCTGAAAATGACGGAGTTACAATATTTGTTTCAAGCCATATTTTGGGAGAAATATCCAGGCTTGTCACAAGATTTGGGATCATCCACAAGGGGCGATTGCAGATAGAACTGAATGCTGGGCAATTGGCAAAACTGACTTCTAAAGTGCTTCGAGTATCCACTTCAGATGCGAGAGCTTTACAGCTTTTGAGATCACAAGGATTTGAGGGAATTGCCACTGCCGATCCATTGGAGTTGATCATCGAAGATGAAAAAGCATTGAAACATCCGGAAATGATTGCCAGAATACTGGTGAATGCCGGATACGATGTGAAACATTTGATGATTGAACGTGAAGACCTTGAGCATTTTTTTGTAAGAACCATAAATGCTATTGATCATGAATAATATCAGATGGAGCGATGCCATTGCTGCAGAATGGATGAAATTAAAGCACCTCCATGCTGTGACCTGGAGCGCCACACTTTTTGTATTCATGCCTTTAATGCTGGCTTTCATGTTGTACCTTGGAAAAACGCCTGAAATGGCGACGAGTTCAGGCATGTTCAGTATGAAAACGGGTATGTTCGTTGACTACGAGTGGAATGGATTTTTTATGGCTGTGTTGCAGGCTGGAGCCGGATTGGGTATGGTAGGATCCGGATTCGTGATCTCTTTTGTATTTGGAAGGGAGTACTCTGAAAATACGATGAAGGACTTATTGGCCTTGCCTACCCAAAGGTGGAAAATCGTGAGCGCCAAGTTCATCATCAGTTTTATGTGGAGTTTATTACTGTTGATGGTCATGTTGTTGGTTGTTTTAGTTTCAGGCTGGATATTGGATTTGCAAGCTGAAGACCAACTGGTTTGGGATATGTCCATGAAGTTTATGCTTATGAGTCTGATGACTGTGATGATTACTGCACCTTTCGCCATTTTAGCGTCTGTTTTTAAAGGCATTATGGCGCCGCTTGCAGCTTGCATCATAGCTTTGATTGTTGGAAATCTTGTGACAACGATTGGTATGGGTCCTTTTTTTCCCTGGACAATTCCCGCGTTGTCGGCACTTGCTTTTGAGGACCCTGGCATGAATGTAGGAATCATTGGTAATGTCATTTACATTTGTACTTTGGTAGCCGGTATTTGGGGTACTATTAAATATTGGCAGGTGGCAGATCACCATGGTTGAAATAATTGATTGATATTTTATTTTGACGGGTGTTTGAAGCTTAATATATTTATGTTCAACCCAACTCGATCAATACCAAAAGACGTCTCAGTGAATAAATTTCTATCATGAGATATGCATTGTTTTTCCTTTTTGTTCTAAGCTTTGAAGCCTGTCAAACTAGCGAAGAATTCGATCTCATTGGGATTTGGCAAGACATTGAGTACATGGATAATCTGGTAATAATGCATAAAAAGTCAAGTCTGGATAAAAATAGCCCTGGCTATATCTTTCTGGAAAATAGAAAGGCAAAAGTAAATTCTTCGGGTTGGTGTGGCATGGCTCCAGTATCTTACAATCTATACAATATTAAATATGTTTTAAAAAAAGATAACCTCGTGGTGGAGAATAGCCTGATGTTGGGGCAAATGCTCCATTATAAAATAATCGAACTAACCCCAAATAGATTAATACTTGAAAGAATGGAATAGATCCACTTCCATTCAGTTTTTTCGTGACATAAGTTTGATTATTTTGTGGTACAATTTCAAATCATGTCACAGCGCATCACTCTTTTCCTATTTATTTGCCTTATTTCCATACACTTATCAGCTCAATCTTATGCGGAGAAACTTGGTTTTCCTGCCGATGCCAAGGTGCTGATACTACACGTTGACGATGTAGGAATGAGTTATGAATCCAACAAAGGGGCTATAGAAGCCATGGAAAATGGCGTCGCCAGCAGTGTCAGCATGATGATGCCCTGCCCATGGATTCCAGGTTTTTTTCATTATCTCAAAAAACATCCTGAAGTCGATGCAGGTCTTCATCTTACTCTAACGTCTGAATGGGAGGATTACAGATGGGGTCCTTTAATGGGCAAGCCCAATGTCCCCGGTTTGGTGGATGTGGAGGGAGCCATGTGGCCATCTGTACAAGAGACAGCCACGCATGCCTCCCCCGACGAAATTGAAAAGGAAATCAGGGCCCAACTCGAAAGAAGCAGAACCATGGGATGGGAACCAACCCACATGGACAGTCACATGGGGACTTTATTTGCAAGGCCGGATTATCTTGAACGTTATCTCAAAGTTGGTATGGAGGAAGGCATTCCGGTCATGTTTCCGGGAGGGCACAACACCATGATTTTGGAGACCACAAGCGCTACCGGACTGACAAAGGAAATGACGACCATGATTGGCCAAAAGCTTTGGCAGGCAGGTCTCCCGGTGCTCGATGACCTGCATAATGTCTCTTATGATTGGAAAGGCGACGATTCCATGGACGAGGCCACATTACAGGCATACAAAACAAACCTCTACATTTCGTCGATTGAAAAACTAAAACCCGGACTTACCATGGTCATCATGCATTGCACCTGGCCCACAGAAGTTTTCCCGAATATTTCCAACTCGACAACAACACGAAGAGGTGATATGCTTGCCATGATAGACCCAAAGTTGTCCGATTACATTCAGAAAAACAACATCATCATCACCACCTGGAGAGAGATTGCAAAACGTCGTAAAGCTTTGAAATAAGCTAAAGTTACAGCGCTATATTTCCGGCAGTCGGCGTTTGAACCACCACTTTGCCTCTGGTGTGACCCGACAAAATGTGTTGATGTGCGGACTCGATTTCGTGAAAGCCATAGACCTTATCGATATGTGGTTTGATTTGCCCGGATTCCAGCCAAAGAGCTATTTGTTGCATATCTTCTCCATTGCTTTCCACCAGCTGGAAGTCCACGCTGACATTCCTTTTGCTTGCCAGATCTTTGATTTCCGGCGTCATCGTTGTGGCAATGGCAATGACGCTACCGCCACTTTTTACTTTTTTGATAGAGTTCAATAAAACATCACCGCCTTGCGAGTCCAGAGCGAAATTTACCTCATCTATTTCCGTGGTGAAGTCCTTCTTTGTGTAGTCAATGAACGTATCCAGGCTCAGAGTTTTGAGAAATGCTTCATTTTTTCCTGACGCGACACCAAGGGTTTTGGCGCCCAATATTTTAGCAATTTGGACCGCAAAATGGCCAACACCGCCTGCAGCTGCCTGAATGAGCACGGTATCTCCTGATTTCACATATTTTTTGAGCACCTGATATGCGGTCAAGGCTGCGAGTGTCGAAGCTGCTGCTGCTTCAAAACCTATGTTTTTTGGTTGGAGGGCAAGATGGCTTGCAGGTGCCGCCACATATTCTGCGTACGCTCTGCCATGACCTGGAAAGTTGACCAGGCCAAATACACGGTCTCCAACTTTAAAGGCGGTGACGCCTTCACCGACAGAACTTACTACTCCGGCAATATCCCAACCCAAAATGGCCGGCCCATCATCCTGAATCCTTTTGTACATTGCTCCTCCCTTCCTGGTTTTGATGTCCACGGGATTGATGGAAAAAGCCTTTACCTTGACCACAACTTCTCCCTGACCGGCGTGGGGCATGGGCATTTCGATGTAAGTCAATTCGTTTTCAAGTCCGGGCTTAGTAAGAATAATAGATTTCATAATTGTATTTGATCAACAATATAATGAGACCATGTTAAAAGAGTTCAAATTTGAGGTTTGAAAATTGAGGTTTGAAAATTGAGATTTGAAATTTGAGATTTGAAAATTGAAAATTGAAAGACTGTCGAGGGGTGTATTGGCATAATGGGTTTTCGGTAGGTCGCATATGAGCCATGGTTTTTAAGTGTTATTTTAAATTAGAATAGCATTAAATATCTCGCAATAGCAAAGGATTTTTATGAATTGAGCAAACCAAGAAATTGTTCGGCGGATTTCTGCGCAGCTTTCAGCGTTTTCCACGGGAAAAAGTTACGGATTTACCTTATTGGCATTTTTGTAAATAGGATTTTGGCCAACATCTGCCTTAGGGCATTCTTCACTTTTTGTCGATCGGCATCAAATTGATCAAATTATGCTTCAACTGTATGCTCTTTAATCTTCATATTGTCAAGTTTAGATAGTTTAAAATTAGAAAATCTAAGAACTTATTGGCCCTCTAAGTTGCTTCTAAAGTAAATGCTGACTGAAAAAGTGCGGTTAGGTATTGGGAAAAAAGAATTTGTTTTTTAAAACATTAAATATTTGTATAATATATTTATTTTTAAACCTCATAAACTTACAGATGATTATCATTCAAACCAAGATATCTCAAGACTACCTTTCACAATTGATCAATGCCCAGCTGGATCAGATATTTGACCAGAATACGGGAGAAACCAACAAAGTGACCGTTGCCCTTAAAAGAAATGGAAAAGTTGCAGTGGCTCTCAATGAAAATGATGTTTTACTTTCTGCCCCACTGGAAGTGACCCTCAAAAAAGGAGATGGATTGTTTACTGCAGAAGCCAATGGTGCTATTGCTGCAGATATCAAAATTGAAGTGAACATCGATGAAGAGTTGAGGACAAGCACCCATACTTCCATTACAGGATACAAATGGCTTGAAAAACCTAGGCTTGATATTGGTATTTTTGATATACCTGTTGAAAAACTGACAGACCTGGGTTTGAAATACTATGAACCATCGATTTGTGGTGCAATTGACGCCAAACTCAAGCCATTGCTCAATTTCAATCAGATGATCGATGAAAATCTCAATAAACTTCAAATAGAAACTTCTAAACACCTGCCGGAAGGCGTTCACGTTCAGGTCATTCCGAAGAGTTTTGTTCTGGAAAACTTCAATACCCAGGATGGCAATATTTGTATCAATCTGGGCCTCGATCCGATATTGCAAATCACATCGGAAGTCAACAAAACCAAAGTGAAAAAACAATTCAGATGGGTAGATCAACTGGACAAACAATCACTGGGTTTTGTACATTTTACCCTGGAAGAAGAAAGTCTCAAATCCATTATGTTTCAACAGATGCAATCCCGGGAATTCGGTGGAAGAGAGGTGAACCTCACACAATTGTATGTGCAAACCGATCCGCAATTTCTTGCACTGGTCGGTGAGCTGGACAAGCCCATAGAATCCACCTTCACTTTGAAAACAGGCATCCACTTCAATGAGCATGAACAAAGATTGTACGTCAAAGACCTGGACCTCAAAGTCAAACCAAAATCTTTCATCCATAAGCTGGGAGCTCCATTATTTGCTTCGTTTATTGAATCCCAGATAGAAGAACTTTTTCCACTGGATGTCAATAAAGTCATCAATGATTTTCTCGATAAACTAAAGCCATTTGTCTTTCACCAAAAAGAAGCCAGTTTTAAAATTGACTTTCAGCGGGTAAAACTTAATGAGTTGCTGGTGACTGATCCGGGGATTGAGGGAGTCATGGAGTACCAAAACCTAAATATCGAGGTATTGGTTGGGGGACAGCAGGTGGTATAAGATGCGCTGTTCTTCTTCTTATAGCCGGGAGATTCTAATTCATTATTTCCGGTAATTCTACGTATTTTATTTGAAAGAAAAACTAAGTAGGGCATAGGGGTGGTCAGACACCTGTCTGACCACTTTTTGACAGGTCTACGAAAAACTACCTACTTTTATCGATTCCCTCATACATACCCAGCGTTCCATTCACACCCTTCCTATCCCAAAATTTTACAACAGATTTAACAGCCCTCTACCTCTTTTTTGCGATTCACTAAAAAAATATCAAGAAAAAATTGCGTAGTTAAATGACTACATATATACTTGTGTAGTCAAATAGCTACATATGAACTTAAGACGCGATGTTTTTCAGGCCATAGCTGATCCTACAAGACGAACCATCCTGTTGTTGTTGGCCTCACAGGCCATGACAGCCGGAGCCATAGCAGGCAACTTTGATACCGCACGTCCCACCGTCTCTAAACATTTACAAATACTCACGGAGTGCGAATTGCTCCGGCAAGAGCAAAATGGCAGGGAGGTTTATTACAGTTTAAATCCTATGAAAATGAAGGAAATAGCCGATTTTATTGAGCCATTCAGAATGATGTGGGAAACCAGATTCAATAAGCTGGAAGAAGTTATGAAAAAGTATAAAACCGAAGAATAATGGAATTAAAAACTAAAATCCACGCTGTCGAAGGAAGACACGATATCACCGTGACCCGCGAGTTTGATTTGCCCGTCGCGCTTTTATTTAAGGCATATGTGGAGGCAGAATTACTCGAAGAGTGGATGGGCACAAAAGTTATTAAACTGGATGCGAAGCCTCACGGAAGTTATCAATTTATCACCACCGACCCAATGGGCAATGAGCACCACTTCAATGGAGTCATTCATCATTGCGAAACCAATAAAGCAATGACAAGGACTTTTGAGATGCCTGGAACGGGATTTCCTGTCCAACTCGAGTTTTTTACTTTTGAAGAGGATGGGAAGGACAAAAGCAAACTGACCATGCACATGATATTCAAATCGGTTGCTGACCGTGACCGGTTGCTCAAATTGCCATTTGCCCAAGGCATCAACATGGCACACACCAGACTTGAAAAAATATTGAAAAACCAATAAAGATGAGCAAACGAAATAAAATCATTTACTGGGTAGCCACCATTTGGATGTCGCTCGGTATGGTCTCCACAGGAATAGTCCAAATCATGCACCTGGAAGAAGAGACTAAGTTTATTGTAGAATTGGGCTATCCATTGTATTTTTTGACCCTGCTGGGCATCTGGAAAATACTAGGGGTCATTGCTGTGCTCATACCCAAACGTCCATTGCTTAAAGAATGGGCATATGCCGGATTCTTTTTTACCATGTCAGGGGCTATATTTTCTCATATCGCTGCAGGTAATGCCCTGGCAGAAAATTTTCCGGCACTCTTGCTTTTGGTGCTGACGATCGTGTCCTGGTTCTTCAGGCCAGATGACAAAAAAGTAAAAGTGGCTTAAATAGTAAAAGTATGAATACCAAAGTAGATAAGTTTATGGCCAGGGCTACTTCCTGGCAGGAGGAAATGGAAATGTTGAGGGCCATTGTATTGGATTGCAATTTGGAGGAAGAATTGAAATGGGGCAATCCATGCTATTCGCTGAACGGGAAAAACATTGTGCTCATCCATGCATTCAAAGACTATTGTGCATATCTGTTTTTTAAGGGAGTGCTCATGGCTGACGAACATCAATTGCTCATCCAACAGACAGCGAATGTACAGGCTGCAAGACAGATCAGATTTACTTCCTTATCAGAGATCAGGCAAAAAGAAGCCATACTCAAAAATTACATCAGGAATGCCATAGAGATTGAAGAAGCGGGCTTAAAAGTTGAAATGAAGAAGACCGATGAGTTTGAGATGTGCGAAGAGTTTTCAACAGCCTTGAAAAATGATCACGTTTTAGAAGATGCCTTTTACAAGCTCACACCTGGTAGACAACGTGCGTATTTGTTGCATTTCTCCAGTGCTAAACAGAGCAAGACACGCGAAACAAGGATCGCTGGCAGTAGAGAAATGATCCTCGAGGGCAAGGGATTGAATGATTGATCTGGGAAATAATGGCCTTTCAATATTGCATGATATTTATTCTTAAATCGCCATTTAATTTTTGGAATCCTTTGAGATGGTGAAGTAATATTTGGTATATTTGGGCGCTTGCGTGATTGGTGAATAAGGTTTCACGCAAGACACTTGTCGTTTAAAGCCTGAATATTTATATGAAAAGAGGATTCACATTCCTTATTGGTCTTTTGATCTTATGCACTTCACTGGTACTGTATTCCGATAAAAGAGAAAGCGTTCAGATTCCGGGTTCAAATGTTGTTTTTGACCTCGTTTTGATCGATGGCGGAAAATTTAAAAAAGAAGGGCGATCTTTTGAGATTTCCCCATTTTGGATGGGAGAGAAGGAATTGTCTTACGACGCCTTCACATTGTTTCAACATCGGGTGAATGATACACCCATAAGTTCCTGGACGGGAGGGACTTACAGCGTGGATGCCATCTCGCGACCCACTCCACAATACATAGACTATACTTTTGGCATGGGATCTACCGGCGGCTTTCCGGCGGTGAGCGCTACTCAGCAGGGAGCGTTGAGATTTTGTGAATGGCTGTATTATAAAACCGGTTCGTTTTATCGTCTCCCAACTGAAGCCGAGTGGGAATACGCCTGTCTGGGACGAAAAAAATCCAAAAATAACATTGATGAAGTGGCCTGGCACGCAGGCAATAGCGGTGATAAATACCACAAGTCCGGAGAAAAACTGCCCAATGACCTTGGTTTGTTCGATATGCTGGGCAATGTAGCCGAGTGGACCATGGATCAATACCAGGCGGATTATCCGGCTTCAGTTGCTGAAGAGAAGGATCCCTGGGTGAGACCAACCTCCAAACATGGCCGATCGGTAAAAGGAGGCTCGTTCTATGACGGCCCTGAAAATTGTACCTGCACAAGCCGGGTGCGATCTTCTGCAAAATGGCAGGAACGTGACCCCAATCTGCCCAAAAGCATTTGGTGGAATACCGATGCGCCCAATGTTGGCTTCAGACTGGTGCGCCCGGTAAATCAGCCTTCTCATGAAGAAATCATAAAATTCTTTCAAACAGCCATTGTACTGGAATAATCAAAACAATACATCACTATAAATACAATAGATATGGGAAAGAAAAGCAATTACAAAGGGATGGACAGAAGATCTTTCGTCAGATCAGGCAGTCTTGTTGCAGGAGCAGCGCTACTCGCACCATCATTTCTGGAAGCCAAAGCCTATGCATTTGGTACAGATGAGATCAGGGTTGGCGTGGTTGGCTGCGGTGGTAGAGGCACAGGGGCCGCTGTTCAGGCATTGTCAACCAAACAAAATGTCAGGTTGGTGGCCATGGGCGATGCCTTTATGGACAATGTAGATAAAAGTTATACCAATATTCTCAAATCTCTTGCTGAAAATGAAGTGGATACATCGAGAGTCACGGTAAGCCCAGAACACAAATTCGCAGGATTTGATGCGTATGAAAAAGTGATTCCTTTGTGCGATGTCGTCATTCTGGCCACACCTCCGGGTTTTAGGCCTATCCATTTTGAAGCAGCGGTAAAAGCAGGGAAACACATCTTCATGGAAAAGCCCGTCGCTGTGGATGCACCCGGTATCAGGAAGGTTCTGGAGGCCGCAGCCATAGCAAAACAAAAAAAATTGAACGTAGTGGTCGGACTGCAGCGACATTACCAAAAACAATATCTGGAATGGGTCGACATGCTGCACGGTGGAGCAATCGGTGAAATTGTTACATCTCATGTATATTGGAACGGTGGTGGTGTTTGGGTCAGACCGCGAACAGATGGTCAAACCGAAATGGAATATCAAATGCGCAACTGGTACTATTTCAACTGGCTGTGCGGAGATCATATCAACGAGCAACACATCCACAACCTTGATGTGAGCAATTGGGTCAAACAGGCTTACCCTGTAAAAGCGCATGGCATGGGCGGCAGACAGGTGCGCACCGGTAAAGAATATGGTGAAATTTTTGATCACCACTTCGTAGAGTACGAATATGCCGACGGCAGCAGGATGTTTTCGCAATGTCGCCATATGCCCAATTGTGCAGAATCAGTTACTGAGTCATTCCAGGGTACAAAGGGTAGGGCACCAGAGCCGGGAGTCATCGTCTCATCCACAGGACAGAAACTTCAGAATTATGATGCAAAGAGAGATCCCAATCCGTACCAGGTAGAACACGATGTCTTATTTGAAGCTGTGGCTAAAGGAGAATATAAATTTGCCGATGCAGAAAATGGCGCAAAAAGTACGCTGACCGCCATAATGGGTAGAATGGCGACGTATTCCGGTCAGGTCATTACCTGGGACAATGCCATGAATTCAAATCTCAATTTGATGCCGGCCAAATTTGCATGGGATGCACCACCGCAAGTATTGCCTGACAAGGACGGGTTTTATCCCATTGCTGTGCCAGGTAAAAGCATAGTTTTATAAAAAGAAGCAATTATGGAAAGAAGAAATTTTTTAAAAAATGGCATGCTCGCCGCGGTTGCAGCAGGAGGGATCACACAGGTTGCTCATGCAGCAGTTTCAGACCAGGGAAACAGCATTCCAAAGCAATTCAACCTGAAATATGGCCCACATCTGGGTATGTTTAGAAATATGGCAGGAGAAGATCCCATCGATCAACTCAAATTTATGGCCGATCAGGGCTTTACAGCATTTGAAGACAATGAGATGCGCAACAGGGATGTCGCTTTACAGACCAAAATGGGGGAAACCATGGCTTCTCTGGGCATAGATATGGGCGTGTTTGTAGCGCATAAGATATACTGGAATGAGCCAAGTCTTACCAGCGGAAAAGCTGACAAAAGAGAAGAGTTTCTGGACTATGTCACCAAAGCAGTAGATGTTGCAAAACGTGTCAATGCAAAGTGGATGACAGTTGTCCCGGGTTTCGTAGATCTTCGGCAAGACATAGGATACCAAACAGCACATGTTGTGGAATCACTCAAAAGGGCATCTGCCATTCTTGAACCACATGGCTTGATCATGGTCCTGGAGCCGCTCAATTTCAGAGACCACCCGGGTTTGTTTTTGAATAAAATTCCTCAGGCCTACGAAATATGCAAAGCCGTCGGAAGTCCTTCGTGTAAAATTCTTTTTGATATGTACCACCAGCAGATCCACGAAGGCAACATCATTCCCAATATTGATCTGGCCTGGGACGAAGTTGCTTACTTCCAGATCGGCGACAATCCGGGCAGAAACGAACCGACAACCGGAGAAATCAATTATAAAAACATTTTCAAACACATTTACAATAAAGGTTTCAAGGGCATACTTGGCATGGAGCACGGCAATTCGATCAAAGGCAAAGAAGGGGAGGAAGCACTACTCAAAGCATACAGAGAAGTGGATGCCTTCATGTAAAATAGGGCTAACTCATCGGAAATCGGATCGGCAGCCATCTGGTGTTCATATCCATTTCCGATGAGTAATACACTTTTCAATCTTATTCCCATTTTACTAACTTTGCCAATTAAAACATAAAATATGCCAGCATTGGTGATAGTGGAAATAGAAATCCACAACAACGAAATTTACGAAGAATACAAGAAGCTCACACCCGCCAGCATCCAATCATTTGGAGGAAGGTTTGTCGTGAGGGGTGCAGAGACTTTCTCCTTCGAAGGTGATTGGAATCCTCAGCGCCTGGTTGTCCTTGAGTTTCCAAGCGTTGAAGTAGCAAAATCATGGTGGTCATCAGAAGGGTACGCCCATGCAAAGAGCCTCAGACAACAAAGCGCAAATACGAGGATGTTGGTCGTGGAAAGCGTATAGTTTTTTTGAAAATGAATTCCCGAATAGTTATGAAAATGAAAGCTTGATTTCGTCAGCTTAATGTCATTTTTTAGACCAGAAAATACGCATGTTTTTTAACCAAAAGTGAATTTTTTCTAACAACCGTGAAGGATTTTGGACATGTTATAGAATTCTAACTGACATTTCTCATTTCTTTAAATTTTCATAAAGTTTTGACAAGCGTCATGAATGAGCCTATATTTGCCCCACGTTCATAAATTTGAACGCAAGTTTTTTATACCTTTTACGAAACAATGCAAGTAAATAAAGAAGAATTCAAGCAGAAAGTCACCGACGCACTTAAGAGACTCAGAAAGTATCAACAACCCAATCACGTAAAAGCCGCCATTCAGATCATCAATTCATTTGGGCCATTTGTGGCTCTTTGGGTATTGTCTTACTTTTTGTGGGACGTGTCCAAGTGGGCAGTGGTAGGTTTGAGTGTCCTGAATGCATTTTTTCTGGTCAGAATTTTTATCATCCAACACGATTGTGGTCATCAAAACTTTGTGAAGTCACAATTTTGGAGAAATTTCATAGGTAGTGTGTGCAGTTTGTTCAGCTTCATACCTTACAGGTATTGGGCAGCAAGCCACCACTTTCACCACAATAACAACGGTCGTCTCGAAGTCAGAGACATCGGGGACATAGAAACACTCACAGTAGAAGAATACAGCAAACTCACCGTTGGGGGGAAAATCAAATACAGAATATTCAGATCTATTCCTGTGATGTTTGTGATCGGACCTTTGTACTACATATTGATTCACAACAGATTACCATTAATATTCCTTCCGGAATTCAGAAAAGAAAGGAAAGGTTTACTGATTTCCAATCTGCTTTTGATAGGCCTAATTGTAACGCTTTGTTTATTGTTGGAATGGGAAAAAGTACTGATGGTTCAATTTTTTGTACTTCTTTTCTTTGGCATGGTAGCCATTTGGTTTTTCTATGTTCAACACCAGCATGAACACGGCTACAAGCACTGGAAGGACAAATGGGAGTTTATGATGGCCGCCATCAAAGGCAGCACTTATTACAAATTGCCAAAATTGATGAATTGGTTGACAGGCAATATTGCCATCCACCACATACACCACCTCAATCCTGCTATTCCCAACTATCATTTGGAAGCATGCGCAAAAGAGGTGCCTTTTTTCCACAAGTTTGCCACACAAGTGACTTTCTTTCAAAGTTTGAAATTTGCCATGCATAAGCTTTGGGATGAAAAGACCGAAAGAATGATCACTTTTAAGGAGTACAAGCAAATCCAGAAGACGAGAATGGCTGCATAATAATAAGCAGCAACTGTGATTCGTTTATATTTTGTTCCGGACATGCTTCCGTTCATCGGAAAATGCAATGACTTTAAAGTCTTTTGAATTGAATATGTGGTCAATTCTAATTCCTGATGGTATGATGTAAATTTACAATTTGCGCTATCTTTGCGCCCGGATTGATACAAAACGTGTAGTCCTTTTAATACAATATGTCTGTAGTTCTAAGAGAAGTAAGTAAAAGTTTTGGTGAGCAGAAAGCGGTGAACAACATCAGTTTTTCTGTGCAAAAGGGAGAGATCCTTGGGTTTTTGGGACCCAATGGTGCAGGGAAATCAACGACCATGAAGATGATCACCGGATTTCTTGAAATGGATCATGGTAGCATTGAAATCATGGGACACCGTGTAGAAAATGGAAATACAGACACCAAAAAACACATCGGTTACCTGTCAGAAGCAAATCCATTGTATTATGACATGTACGTCAGAGAATACCTCAAATTTATTGCCGAGGTCCATAAAATCAAAAAACCTCAGGATCGAATTGAAAGCCTGCTCCAGTCAACCGGATTGGAAAAAGAAGCCAATAAACTCGTAGGCAATCTATCGAAAGGATACAAACAAAGGGTAGGTCTTGTACAGGCACTGCTCCACGACCCTGAGATTCTAATCCTCGATGAGCCAACCTCAGGTCTTGATATGAATCAGCTGGTAGATATCCGCCAATTGATCAAATCCCTGAAAGAAGATAAAACCATCATTTTTTCTACCCACATCATGCAGGAAGTCCAGGCACTGTGCACCAGGGTCATCATTATCAACGATGGTAAATTGGTCGCAGATGAGCCCATTGAGCACCTGCAGAAATTGGTTAAAGGAAGACAAAGCTTGCTGTTGGAATTGACTACAAAGAGTGCAAAACCCGCTATTTTTGAATCTATTCCGGGAGTAAAAGTCGAGAAAGTGGAAGGATCAACGATATTCCTTGAATTCCCTGAAGGCAGCGATCCCCGACAGGAAATATTCAAGACCTGTGTCGATAATGGATGGGTCATCATTGGCATGCAACTCCTGGGCAAAGATGTCGAACAAGTATTTCATCAACTGACAAAAGGAGGCCTGAATGCTTAGTATCTATAAAAAGGAAATCAGAACATTTTTTTCCAGTCTGACAGGATATGTGGTCATTGGCGTTTTTCTGACCATACTTGGTTTGTTTATGTGGGTTTTTCCTGATACCAGTCTTTTGGAATACGACTACGCCACTATGGATCAGTTGTTCTCCATAGCTCCATTGATATTTTTGTTTTTGATTCCGGCCATCACAATGAAGTCATTTGCCGAGGAAAAACAAAGAGGTACACTGGAGTTTCTATATACCAAACCACTAGAGGGTTGGGAAATCATCTGGGGGAAATTTCTGGCCAACTTCACACTGGTAGCCATTGCCCTGTTGCCAACCTTACTGTATTATTATAGCGTATATCAATTGGGTTCACCACAAGGTAATCTGGATACCGGCGCCATCATTGGCTCTTATATAGGTTTGTTTTTCCTGGCTGCTGCATTTGTTGCCATGGGCATGTTTGCATCTGCAATTTCAGACAATCAGATCGTAGCTTTTATTTTGGGGACGCTGATCTGTTTCATAGTTCATTGGGCATTTTTATATCTGGCCAATCTGGAATTTTGGGGCCCAAAGTTGAGCAATTTTATCCAGTCGTTAGGACTTAATTATCACTATGCTTCCATCAGCAAAGGGGCACTCGATACCCGCGACCTGGTTTATTTCATCAGCGTCGTTTTGTTTTTTGTTTGGCTGACCCAATGGAGGGTTGAAAAATCGAGGGCATAATGGCAAAGAAGAATCCGTTGAACAATAAGTTTATATGGCTGATCGGCATTTTGTTGCTGGTCAATGTATTGGCGCAATATCTCTGGACTTCTTTTGATTTGACTGGCGACAAAAGGTTTACCATGACTGAAGCCACGCAACAAATGTTGCCCAATGTCGAAGAGATCGTCTATGCAAAGATGTATCTTGAGGGAGAGTTTCCGTCAGGTATAGAACATCTGAAGAATGCGACAATGGACATGCTTCGCGATTTCAAAAAGCTCAACAACAATATTGTCTTCGAAACTGAAGATCCATCTACTGGAAGCCCTGAAGAGATAAATGCGAGGTACACACAGCTCAGCAAAGAAGGCCTGGTGCCAACGTCTCTTAAGGTTTTTGATGGAAAAGAATACGTTCAAAAAGTGATTTTTCCATACCTCACTTTCCAGATAGGGCAGCGCAAAGTGGTTGTGAATTTGCTTGAAGCTCAGCAACCCGGGCAGGATGAACAGCAAGTGCTGGCCAACAGCGTATCACTTCTGGAGTACAAAATGAGTAATGCCATCCAGAAATTGCTCATCAAGCGCAAAATGAATGTTGTTTTCACTGCCGGCAATGGAGAAGTAGCACCAGCCAACACCATTATGCTGGAACGTGAGCTCAGAAGATTCTACAATACAGGAAGAATCAACCTAGATTCTGTAATCATTCTTGATCCGGCCATCGACTTACTCGTTGTCGCAGCACCCAGACAAGAAGTCAGCCTGAGAAATCAGTTTAAAATTGACCAGTACCTCATGAATGGAGGCAAAATTCTGTGGTTGATCGAAAAAATGGATGTGAGCCTGGACAGTATCAACAAGTATCAGTTTTATATTCCCAAGGACATCATCACAGGACTTGACGACCAACTCTTCAAATACGGGGCAAGGGTTATGCCCAATCTGGTCATGGATCTGGAGTGTACCCAAATACCACAGATTGTAGGGATGAGCGGTGATAAGCCGCAAACCATGATGTTCTCCTGGCCATATCACCCTTTGCTCGCGCCAAAAAGTGAGCATCCAATCGTGAAAAACATCGATAGGGTCAACATGTTTTTCCCATCCCAGATAGATACTGTCAAAACAGGTGGGAATGTGTCAAAAACAGTTTTACTTACATCATCTGACTATAGCAAAACGCAGTTCAACCCTGTCCGCTTAACCTTTGAAATTCTAAAAACTCCTTTCGAACCCTCATTTTTTGACCAAAGAAACGTTCCTGTTGCCGTTTTACTGGAGGGCAACTTCGAATCCTTCTTCAAAAACAGAGTTTCAGCTGAATTTGATAATACTTTGAAATCGTTGGGACTGAGCTATAAAGACCTCAGCAGTCCTACCAAACAAATCGTCATCAGTGATGCAGAATTTGCAGAAAATCTGATCAATCCACGTACCGGAGATCCTGAAATGATCGGTTTCAACAAATGGGAAATCAAGTTTTTTAAAGGCAACCAGGACTTCATCTTAAACAGTATAGAATACCTTTTGGATGAAAATCAAATCCTGACGGCACGTTCAAAAGAAATAAAATTGCGACCTTTAGACCTGGTAAAAGTGGAATCTGAGAAAAGGTTTTGGCAAGGCCTCAACACAGCAGTCCCAATTGTGGTGCTTTTGTTGTTTGGCTGGCTCTATACATTTTACCGCAAAAGAAAATATGTTGTCCGTAAGTAAAGTATATGAGTAAAAAGAACAGATATCTGGTAATAATTGCCCTTATTCTAGCTGTCGTTGTTGCAGCTATCGCCTTGTCGGGCAAAAAATCAAATGAACCGGACTTCGTAGACCCATTACTCAAAGACAGAAATTTCGCTTATGAAGATATCAATGCTCTGACGACCATTGTCATCAACAGAAAAAAATATCCCAGCCTGGTTTTCAAAAAGCTCAACCAAAACAGCTGGCAGCTCAATTCAAAATACATGGTCAATGAGGCTACCATGCCCCACCTTTTAGCAGCCCTCAAAGGAGTGAAAATGAAGTACATACCTCCTCAAACCATGCTGCAAACCATAAAAGATGACATTAAGTCGGATGGCATTGAAGTCAAGTTATATACTGGGGATGACCTCGTCAAACATTACTACATCGGTACAGAATTCGGCGATGGTTCTGATACTCCCTTTTTGATGGAAGGTTCAAGCCAGCCTTTCATGATGTATTTGCCAGGCCTTGATGGTTCTGTAAGGCGACGTTTCATTTATGACATGGATGAGTGGAAATCAAAAACCATTTTTGGTGAGGATCCTGAACTGATAAAAAAAATAGATGTCAACTATCCTCAAGACAAAGCATCCGGTTTTAGTTTGCTGCACCAAACAGACGATTTTAGAATTCTTGACCACAATGGCAGAACACCAGATAGAAAGTTTAATGTGAATACGATATCTGCCTATTTCGATTTTTTCACCGACATATCAGGAGAATCTAATGAAAGCGAAAACCCTGAAAGAAACAATATACTTTCTACCCAGCCTTTTTGTGTCATTACCCTTGTCATGCATGACAATTCAGTAAAAGAGTACGTGCTTTATTCTATGTCCAATTTGGTGGGAGATCTCGTACTAACCGGGCCAAAAAACATTCACCCTGACAATAAATATTTTGTTCTGATGCCAGACGGCCAACTGCTGCTCACACAGCAAAGAGTCATTGGCAAAATCATCAGACCATATTGGTACTTCTTCTAAGGAAACACAAATCTTTAACGCAACAATCAGAATTATTGGGTGTTTGTTTAATTATAGTGGGCTATCTTCTATATTTACTTTGACTTAATATTTAATAGATTTTGCACAGCAAGCTGTTATTTGATTGAGTCTATACCTGATAACATGTTTGAATTCGTTTAATATTGATGAAAGTAAACTTCGCCATTTCATTCCTTGTGTTGCTGATGATTATTCCTGCCTTATCTCTTAATGCCCAGGAAGTAAAAATCAGCAGAGAGATTGGTATAAGAAATGAGTTTGTTTACGAAGTATTGCCCAATGACAATGGCAATATTTTGGTGTATCGGGACCGCGGTCAACAATTTTACTTTGATATTTTCAATCAAAACCTTGACTTTGTAAGAACTGCTGACATCGA
The DNA here is from genome assembly GCA_020436935.1 of Saprospiraceae bacterium. GTDB lineage: Bacteria > Bacteroidota > Bacteroidia > Chitinophagales > Saprospiraceae > JADKBO01. Next base: position 33,148 of record JAGQWX010000024.1, on the reverse strand, counting down.
GTTTGATGAAAGACGCAGCAATATCCTCAGAGTATGTAATCTCAAAGACAAAGTCCAGATCTACTATCAGTTCAGTTCAAGGGACACCGCATTTTTTCTTCGCAAAACCTTTGATGGCAACGCAGAATATCTGGGGCAGGATACCTTAATGGCCCTCATCAATCCGGACGTTAGAGCTAGATATCGGTCAGTGTTATCAGAAGATGAAAGTAAGCTGGCCATTTTTGCAGTCACAGACAATTTGTATACAGCCGTATTTGAGACGGAATCGGGAGAACTTATTTATGACAATAAATTGAGATTGGAAAGGCTGGGAGACAGGGAAGGTTTTAGGAACTTTACTGTGGCGAATGATGGAAATGTTTTTGTATTATTCGAGGTGGATAATTCGGCCAGCGATGATAACCATCATTTTATTTTGCTGAAAACCATCGATCAAAGTGCTTTCAGCTTACATAAAATAAGGATGCCTGATAAATTTTCAACAGGCGTCAAGTTCTCCTATGACAATAGAAACGACAGAGTTGGTATAGCCGGGCTTTATTGCGATCGTTACGAAGGTGAAACGCATGGCACTTATATTCTCAATTTGCCAAAATCAGAACTTGGGACCGACATGGAGTTCACCTATAACCCTTATGATTCTGAACTCATCAGGGAAATGTATGGCAAAAAAAGAGGGAAAGACAATGTGATCAGGGATCAGTACATTAGAAAACTTTATTGGAGAGAAGACGGTGGATTGATACTTATCACTGAGATGCAAAAAGAATATGTTCGGCGTACAGCACTCACTCAGGGAGGCATGTTGCCCAATTATACCAGTGCCGGCAGCTCTTATCGTTCGAGAGGACTTATTGACTATTACCACGAGGACATGATGATTTTTGCATACCATCCTGACGGGAGAATGCATTGGCGGAATGTACTTTTCAAAAAACAATTCAGCCAGGATGATGATGGCGTTTTTTCTTCGTTTTTTGTCTACCATACACCGTCAAGAATCCACATTCTCTACAATGACGAGATCAAAAACAACAATACAGTAAGCGAGTACGTCATCGATCCCATCGGGAGATTTGAAAGAAACACAGTGCTCAATACAGATTATCAAAGTTTGAAGCTGAGGTTTCAGGATGCCATTCAAATCAAAAACAACACCTTTATTGTACCAAGTGAGAAAAATTATAAGCTCTCCCTGGTCAAAGTAGTCTATTGATTTAAGAAGGCGAATGCTTTTTCTTACCTGCAAATACTTAAATTTGCATCTTCAAAATAAAAGAATATGCCTTCAACTCTTGTTTCTATCATTATGGGATCAGATTCAGACCTTCCAATTATGAATCAGGCAGCAGAGGTGCTCAGAGAATTGGGGGTGAAATATGAAATTACCGTAGTTTCAGCACACCGCACGCCCGAGCGCATGTTTGAATTCGCAAAAAACGCCCATAAAAGAGGAATCAAAGTGATTATTGCAGGAGCAGGAGGCGCAGCTCATTTGCCAGGGATGGTGGCATCCATAACCCCTTTACCGGTGATCGGTGTTCCTGTGAAGTCTTCCAATAGTATCGATGGGTGGGACAGCATACTTTCTATTCTGCAAATGCCCAATGGTATACCCGTTGCTACAGTTGCTCTCAATGCAGCCAAAAACGCGGGCATCCTTGCAGCCAATATTTTGGGAACAAGCGACGAAGCTTTACTTCAAAGAATTGTAGCCTTCAAAGAGGGTCTTAGAGATAAGGTCCTGGACAAAATCAAGGAAAACAAAGACTTAGACAATCCTGCCTTTTAAAGCATTATAAAACTTTCTGGAAATGGAAACCCAATATGTGGTACCCATTGTCAAAGTAAAACTTATGAGATCCGGCATTGGTCACATAGGTATTGAGTTCGATGCTCTCAAATTCATTTTCCTTACAATATGATTCCAGGTGTTCCATCAAAATTTTTCCAATGCCTTTAGACCGGTGACTTTCAGCAATAACGAGATTATCCAGTTCGAGTTGTTTGCCACAATAAATCCTGTCTGATATCCAGGCGCCGCATACACCAGCCAAAACATCTCCATCAAAAATGCCAAAACATAGATAGGTGTCATAAGAAAATGCACGAACAAAACGATCTCTTACAACTTGTGAATCCAGCTTTTTATTGAAATTTCCAACGATTTCAGCGGCTTCCTCCAGGTATTCGGACCTGATTAACCTGATACTTATTTCCATAACTTATAAACTAGGCTGATTGATCATATGAGCTGCAACAGGTGGGAATCTATTGAAAATTTCCGCCTTAAAGTCTTCATTGATGGGTAAGCTATCAATGGCCTGATTCATACAGCTCAGCCATTGAACCGCAGCCTCTTCATCTATATGGTGGGGCATATGCCTGGCCCTCATCATGGGATGTCCATAAGCTTCAACATACCTGAGAGGCCCACCAAAAAATTGTGTAAGGAAGTAAAATTGCTTTTTTTTGACGATCTCCATATCCGTTTTGAATAATGGTGAAGTGACAGGATTGGCCAATATGTTCTTATAAAACTCATCGATCAGTTGCATCAGCAGTGTATCTCCGAGCCTTTCGTAGATTGTATTCATCATTTGATCATTGGCAGGCAAAAATATGGAATGACGCCCATGATTGAAACTTTTTGGAAATGACTTTGGTTCTCGACATGTAAGTTTACAAAATTATGATTTATCTGGATCAGAACAATACAGTGCTCGATGGTGAATATGTCATGAAAGCAACCAGAAGCAGTGGCCCCGGAGGGCAAAACGTAAATAAGGTCGAAACAGCTGTAGAGCTGCGGATGAATATCCATGAAAGTTCTTTGTCGGAAGATGTCAAAGAAAGACTTTTATCTTCCGGGGACAATAGAATTACATCAGAAGGTATTCTCATTTTGGTCGCTTCGAGCAACAGAACTCAACATAAAAACAAGCTTGAAGCCATCGATCGTCTGAAAAAACTAATATCGCTTTATCTCAAGCCTCCCGTCAAGAGGAAAAAGACTGGTGTCCCCAAGGCTGTAAAAGAAAAACGAAGGCAAGAGAAAGCCCGGCAAGCAGAAATCAAAAAAATGAGAAAACCGCCGGAAATATAAAAGGCAGGACCACACGATCCTGCCTTTTATATTATAATTCAATCATCCCTGGGATGGCTTAGATTTTATCAGTTAAAGGAAGCTCGTGGTCCGCCAGCTGCAAATACCGCAGCCATCCTTGAAGATTGACCTGCTGAAAACATAAACATACATGCGTCATCTGTATAATCCATATAATTCATGGTCATTTCCACCGGAGTGCCTGAGCAAGTAGATTTATGTCCTGCTGCCGGACAGCCGTAATTGGCAGTGTTGTGGACAGGTGTATCGGCCACCTGGTCATTGCCGCAAGTAGCGTCTCCCCAAATGTGGCGCAAATTCAGCCAATGTCCAACTTCATGGGTACCAGTCCTTCCGAGATTAAATGGCGCTGCAGCAGTCCCGGTTGTACCAAAACCGGAAGTTGTTATAACGACACCGTCTGTTGCCGGATTTCCACCGGGAAACTGTGCATAACCCAGATATCCACTGGCCAATTGGCAAACCCAAATGTTTAAAGTTGTATTGGGTGAAGTTGGTGCAATACCTCCTTTATTTGCTTTTTTCATATCATCATTCAGCCTCCAGGACCTCTTGGTGGTAGACTTTCTGTTGACACCTACCAAATCAAAAGCAATTCCTGTATCTCCGGCCTTAACTCCCTGGAAAAGAGAAGGTACCCCTGAAATGTCAGCATTTGTAGCTCCAAAATCTGCATTCAATACATCAATTTGCGATTGAATCTGTGCGTCAGAAACATTTTCTGCATTGGTTCTGTATAAAACATTTACCACTACAGGAATAGTAATCAATGATCCTGACCTCTCATCAAGGTGCTCTGCAAGATACGCCTGGGTGAATCTTTCGATCTCATTCATTCTTACAGCTAAACCAGGATCAGCCTCAATCTGCTGCTGAAGCAACTCATGAGAATAACATTGTCTTTCGATGATGGCAGAGTTTTCAGTTGTCTCAGTCACATCGGCAGCCTCATCATTACAAGACCACAAAGAGAGAGCTGTAAAAAACAGCAGTAATACTTTTTTCATAAAAAAAAATTTTTGGTTCCTAAATGTGTTTAAAAATAAATTAATTCTTAGTCAGGGATAGAATATTACATTTTTTGATTTAGCTCAAAATAATGTATCTCGATAGATTATTTCGAGGGTTTTACTTAGGTTTAATTCTTCAAAGTTTAGTAAATGTATGTTAATTGAACAAAAATTCAAATAGCTGTGAAATAAAATTTTAACGAGGAGTTAAATTGCTGTATTTTAGCCGTTCGATTTCATGAGGCAAATAATATTTAATAACCAGAATAACAGTGTTTTAAACATTAAAATAAATTGTATGTATGCTTATTAAATTTTGATCTTTGTACGTGATTCCAAATTTCAGTTGACAAGGAATAATAGAAGCTTTGGAGGATGGAATTTTGAAAGTTTCAGAATGGCCTTGATCCCATAGATGATTCCGATTTTGAGGGGACAAAAATTTGCTGTAATTGGAGCCATGGAGTTGAGGATTGACCTATGTAAAACCTTCTGTCAAAGATTTGGTACGGTATCAAATTTACAGAATGAAAAAGGTTAAATCTAGTTTCGATTGGCATATATTGCATAACATTCATCAATCACCATTGACATGAAAAACATCTTAATCCTGACACTTGCATTTTACACGTTTGTCCTAAGTTCACAAGCCGGTTGGACCGGAACATTTACAGGCCAGGTAAATGGAGACAACGCAGTGATGGTTTTAAAAGTACAGGGCACTAAGGTACAAGGCACTTTAAAAGATACCTATCAGACTTTTAAAATATCAGGGGACATCAATGGCAACCGATTGGCTGGTGATGCAGTGGAAGAATCCTTGGGTCTTGAGGTAGGAATTTTGGGTGAGTTGAAGGGAGATGATGCTTTTATGAAGTTGGTGGTTGTCTTTTTGGGGCAAACTTCCGAAACTCCATTTCAGCTTAGGCGACAAAACAAATCGGGAAGTGCGACCAAGTCAGAACCAGCTCAACAATCATCAATCGCAAGTACTCCGGCGGGAGCAAATCTTGACCCGAGAATAGTTGGTACCTGGACCAAAAATGAAACCTACAATTCGGGATATGGCGATAACTTTATGGGAGCCAACTTTAGTCAGTCGATGACTTTCATGGGTGACGGCCGTCTTGCAGAGGGGGCTAGTTCGGCGAGCATTAGTGGCAGCAATTATTCAGGAAAAAGCAGTGGAGGAGGTTCAAATGTGTTAGAAGGCGTCACATGGTACACCAAGGGTAAAAGCCTGTATTTAAGGGTAAAACAAAATGGGCAGCAGCAGGATGTAATGTTGGGTTCCTACTATGTAGAGAATGGTAAAATGCTCATTACAGGGCAGGATGGAACTAAATTGTTGCTCATCAAAAATTAGAATATTGAAATTCTAAATAAGGCACACATGGAAATTTTTTTATCTGAATTTTTTGGGTCATTCATTCTTTTGCTGCTGGGAGCAGGCGTAGTAGCAAATGTCATTCTAAAAGGTACCAAGGGCAATAGCAGCGGGTGGATTGTCATTTGTCTGGGCTGGGGCATGGCTGTTTTTTTGGGCGTTATTGTTTCATCAAAAAGCGGCTCGCACATCAATCCGGCGGTTTCTTTGGCCATGCTCTTACTTGGTAAATTAACAGCCACTGATTTTTTCATTTATGTTTTGGCACAAATAAGTGGCGCTTTTTTGGGGGCTTCGATGGTATGGTTGATGCACAAAGATCATTTTGAAGCCACAGATAGTGAAGGTATAAAGTTGGCAGTTTTTTCTACCGGCCCTGAAATAAGAAATATTCCATTGAACTTATTGAGTGAAGTCTTAGGAACTTTCGCCCTGATTTCTGCCGTATTGTTCATACCCGCTGCAAGTGATGAAAACGGGGCATTGAATGCATTGCCTATAGCTCTTGTGGTCGTTGGAATTGGCTTGAGCCTTGGCGGGACTACCGGCTGGGCAATCAATCCTGCAAGAGACCTTGGTCCGCGAATTGCACATGCATTATTACCCATCAAAGCAAAAGGGACCAGTGACTGGCCCTATAGTTGGGTGCCAATAGTAGGGCCTTTGACAGGAAGTGCCCTGGCCGTGCTGGTTTTTCATATATTGGCTTAATTTTATGTGAAACATACCTTTTTTACCAAACCAAATCAAATCATGATGCGCAAACCAATTTACATCATTTTGTTTTTATGCTTGTTTTTAGCCAATATGGCTTCAAGTCAGGAAAAAAGAGACAGTATCAAACCCGATTGGTACAGTTCTCTGCAGTTTCGTTCCATTGGCCCCGCCCTAACTTCCGGACGAATTGCTGATTTTGCTGTCAATCCGCAAAATCCCTCTGAATATTACGTCGCTGTTGCTTCCGGCGGAGTATGGAAAACTACCAACAAGGGAGCAACCTATAAGCCAATTTTCGACGGCCAGGGCAGTTATTCCATAGGCTGTGTTGTTTTAGATCCATCTAACCCAAATACTGTGTGGGTCGGAAGTGGAGAAAATAACAATCAAAGATCAGTGGCCTATGGTGATGGAGTGTATAAAAGCACAGATGGCGGTAGATCATGGAAAAACATGGGGCTCAAAACCTCAGAACACATTGCCAACATTGTGGTCCATCCGAATAATTCCAACATCGTTTACGTAGCAGCCTATGGCCCCGTATGGAATGAAGGTGGAGAGAGAGGTGTATATAAGAGCACAGATGGTGGAAATACATGGACATGTGTCAAATCTGTTTCAAAATATACAGGTTGCAATAACCTGATCATGGATCCGTCCAATCCCAATATACTCTACGCTGCCTTCCATCAAAGGATGAGAAAAGTATTTACCTACATCGGAGGAGGGCCGGAAACTGCAGTGTACAAAAGTGTCGACGGAGGGGAGAACTGGGCGAAAGTGGAAGGAGGATTGCCATCAGGAGATTTGGGGAGAATTGGCATAGATGTGAGTCCAGTTGACCCCAACTATGTCTATGCAGTAGTGGAAGGTCCGGAAGGCAAAGCAGGAGTATACAAATCAGTAGACAAGGGCAGCTCGTGGAATAAAATGAGCGGAGTATCAACTTCAGGCAATTATTACCAGGAACTGGATTGCTCCGTACACGACAAAGACAAGTTGTTTCTTACAGATACCTATTATAAAGTCAGTACCGACGGAGGTAAGACATTCTCCAATTTGGGCGAGATCAATAAACACATTGACAATCATGCCATTTATGAGGATCCCAAAGATCCAAACCACCTGTTGGTTGGTTGTGATGGAGGAATATATGAGACTTATGACCACGCAGGAAGTTATGATTTTAAAGAGAACCTTCCAGTTACACAGTTTTACAAAGTATCTACAGACAATGCATTGCCGTTTTACAGTGTGCACGGAGGTACACAAGACAACTTTTCATTAGGAGGTCCAAGTAGAAGTACATCAAAAAATGGATTGGTCAATTCGGACTGGTACATTACTTCAACAGGTGATGGATTCGAAACACAGGTAGATCAAAGCGATCCAAACATCATTTATGCACAGTCCCAATATGGCGGTTTGGTGCGATTCGACAAAAAGACCGGGGAATATCTGTCCATCAAACCAATGGAAGCTCCGGGTGAGCCAGCATTGAGGTGGAACTGGGATGCTCCTTTGCTGATCAGCAGGCACAGCAATTCAAGGCTGTATTTCGGGGCCAATAAGCTGTTTGTCAGTGAAGACCGTGGCAACAACTGGAAGGTCATCAGTGATGATCTCAGCAGCCAAACCGACAGAAATAAACTCGAGGTAATGGGAAGGGTATGGTCAGTAGACGCTGTGGCTAAAAACCAGAGTACCGATATCTTTGGACAAACAACTACCATTGCAGAAAGCCCTATCAACGAGAACATCCTTTGGGTGGGCACAGATGACGGACTGATTCATATTTCCAGAAACAGAGGCCAAACCTGGGAAAAAATAGAGAATATTCCAGGAGCGCCTGCCATGAGTTATGTCCATCAGATCATTGCCTCTGAACACAACGAAAACGTGGCATATGCATGCTTCAACCACCACAGATACGGAGACTTCAAACCTTATGTATTCAAAACTTCTGATGGTGGCAAAACCTGGACTTCGATACAGTCAAATCTACCGGAGCGAGGTAGTGTGTACACCATAGCAGAAGACCATGTAGATGGTGACCTGTTGTTTGTTGGTACTGAATTTGGTGCATTTTTTACGAGCGATGGTGGTTTGAGTTGGAACAAGCTTTCAGCAGGATTACCTGTAATTGCAGTAAGAGATATGGAAATTCAAAGACGAGAGAATGATCTGGTTTTAGCAACATTCGGAAGAGGCTTTTATATCCTGGACGATTATTCTCCATTGAGGTATATGAAAGAAATAGCGCGCACGGAGGAAGCCAAAATATTGCCGGTAAAACCGTCGTGGATTTATGTGGAAAGGATGCCATTGGGATTAAGGGACAAGGGGCATATGGGAAGTACCTATTACAATGCGCCAAATCCTGAGCCGGGTGCTGTCATCACCTACTATTTAAAAGACGAGGTAAAGTCTGCTAAAAAAATACGTCAGGACAAAGAAAAAAAGGCTCTGGATAAAAATGAAGATACATTTTATCCTGATCTTGATAGCTTAAGGATGGAGGACCTAGAAGCCGAGCCTTTTCTTTTATTTACCATAAAAAACAATAAAGGTGAGGTGGTTCGTCAAATCAAGGAAAAGCCTTCAAAAGGCATGCACCGACTTATTTGGGATCATAGAGCCAATGACTTCACACCAGTAGACAGCAGAAGAAGACCTGCACCGGACCAATTGTTTGGTGGGGGGTCTCAGGGGCCTTTGGTTTCTGATGGAAATTACCTGGTGAGCATGGCCATTGTTGAAAATGGGACCATTAGACCGATAGGAAACGAAGTTTCGTTTGAATGTAAGTTGCTCAACGAAGGGGCTATTAAAAACCCTGATTTTGCAGACAATGAACTGGTCATCAACGACGCTTTGGCACAACTCAAAAGGCTTCAGGAAACCAATACAAAGTTGAGAAAGGCCAACAGATTGCTGGGAGTTTTGGAAAGAAGCCTTACCGACATAAAGGGTGATTTAGAGACAATTATCTCTTCAATCAGATCAGCAAAGCTTGAAGCTGAGGACCTAGACATTGCACTCAATGGAGATGATTTTCTTGGAAGATTGCAATTCGAGACCAAACCTGGAGTTGCAGATCGATTGACCTCTGTAGTCTATAATCTAAACGATGTTACTTCGCCGGTACCGGGATCTTACAAAAAAAATCTGGAATATTTCAAGCAAGGCTTTCCTCCATTGGAACAAAGCATAACCGCGTTGTTGGAGAAGGTCAACGCTTTGGTTGCAAAAGCTGAAAGAATGGGTATGCCACCAATAGACCGATAATGGCTTCCATTTTCGGACATGGGATTTTGGCGTCTTCCTTTTCCGCATTTTTACCAAAAGAAGAAAAAAACAGGACGATTATTGGAGCCGGGGTTCTGGCTTCAATGATGCCTGATTTGGATGTCATAAGTTTTGGATTCGGTATTCCCTACGAATCCTGGCTTGGACATCGGGGATTGACGCATTCCATCATTTTTGCGCTGATTTTTGCATGGATCTTGTCTTCAGCGACAAGAAAACATGGAAAGTTCAAAACTAGGTTTATTTTCTTCTTTATGTGTACGGTCTCTCACGGAATTCTGGATGCCATGACAAGTGGGGGTAGGGGAGTTGGCTTTTTTATTCCCGTCGAGAATGCCAGATTCTTTTTCCCTTGGCGGCCCATCAAAGTCTCACCCATAGGAATTGAGCGTTTTTTCTCCAAATGGGGTCTGGAAGTCTTGCTCAGTGAATTGTTTTACATTGCAATTCCTTCGCTTTTGATCTATCTGTTAGGCTTGCAGTACAGCAAATGGAAAACCACCGGGTCAAACTAAATTTTCAAAAAAGAGAGGTAGTTTTTTAAATATCCAGCAACAATGGTTAGCCCCATGCTGTAATTTTTTGAGTTATTGACAATCAAATCAACTTCGTCCTTGTAAGGATAGATGTACTTTTCATAAGCAGGAAGTACGTGATTCTGATAGCGGTACAATACATCCTCCAAAGGATAATTTCTTTCTATTCTGTCGCGGTGAATCCTTCTAATGATTTTATCACTGATTTTGGCATTGATCAACAATTTCATATCGAGCTGGTCGAAAATGTCCCTTTCATGAAAAACAAACAAGCCTTCAATAACTATAATTGGAGCAGGTGAAAATATCAACATCCTGGGATCCTTTTCGCTGTTGTTGAAAGTGTATTCCTGGCGGGTGACTTCCCTGCCTGATTTCAGAAGTCTGATATCCCGTGCAAATTCATCGAGATAAAAAGCTTCAGGTACATCGAAGTTGGTGATGCCATTGTCGTCTGTAGCAATTTCTCTGCGGTTTCTGTAATAGTCATCCTGGGAGACGACACAAATTTCATTTTTGTCAAATTGTGCACACAATTCGTTGATAAATGAGGTTTTACCTGAGCCACTGCCCCCCGAAATACCAATCAATAATGACATAGTTATCTGTTTTGAAAAATCTATTTGCAAAAATTAAATATTATTCGATATTTTCAGGCCAAAATAGCAATAAAATGATGGTCGGACGATAGATAAATTCTGAACCGCATTTTTTGCAATCTAACCAAAGCGAGTCAACGATATGGAGTTTCTTGAAAATTTAGGAAGGGGAATTTTGGGCATGGCAGGATTACTGGCCATCAGTTACCTTTTAAGCAGTAACAGAAAAAAGATTTCCTGGAAAGTTGTGGGCATGGGTACAGCCCTTCAGATCGTACTGGCCTTAATGATCCTCAAGGTGCCATTTGTGTCTCTTATTTTTGACTGGATTGCCTCCATGTTTGAAAAAACATTGCGGTTTGCTCAGGCAGGAGCAGAGTTTTTGTTCTCCGGACTCGTCTCGGATACATCCACTTTTGGGTATATCTTTGCATTCCAGGTATTGCCGACCATTGTGTTTTTCTCGGCTTTGTCGTCCATGTTGTACTACTTTGGCATACTGCAAAAAATAGTCTATGCCATGGCCTGGGTAATGGCTAAGTCGATGGGATTGTCTGGCCCGGAAAGTCTTGCCGCCGCTGCAAATGTGTTTATCGGACAGACAGAAGCTCCCCTTGTAGTTAAGCCCTATCTCAATGGCATGAGCCGTTCTGAAATCATGTGTTTGATGACAGGTGGCATGGCTACCATCGCTGGTGGCGTGTTTGCTGCTTATATTGGTTTCCTGGGAGGAGACGATCCTCAGATGCGGTTATATTTTGCCAAACATTTGCTCACAGCATCTATTATTTCTGCACCAGCTGCCATAGTTGCGGCAAAAATGCTGGTGCCTGAAACAGAAGAAAAGTCCATCGACCAACAGATGAAAATGGAGAAAATGGATGCAACTAATGTGCTCGATGCTATTGCAACAGGTACTACTGATGGTTTGCGTCTGGCTGTCAATGTCGGTGTAATGTTGCTGGTATTCACAGCTCTTGTGGCACTTGCCAATCAGGTGTTGATCAAGTTTGTGGGTAGCTGGACTGGTCTGAATGATTTTGTGGTAACTTCTACAGATGGCAGATTCAAAGGATTTGATTTTACCTACCTGCTGGGTGTTATTTTTTCACCCATTGCCTGGCTGCTTGGCACTCCTTCTCAAGACATCCTTACCGTTGGCCAGCTTCTTGGACAGAAGACGGTGATCAACGAATTTATAGCTTATAAGGAATTGAATGATATGCGAAGTGCAACAACGGGATTTACGCTACATCCCAAATCTGTGCTGATTGCGACCTATGCTTTGTGTGGATTTTCAAATTTTGCGTCGATTGGTATTCAGATTGGTGGAGTGAGTGCATTGGCACCATCACAAAGGAAAAACCTCACAGAATTGGGCATCAAAGCCTTGATTGGTGGTACAATAGCTTGTTTTTTGACGGCAGTGATCGCTGGGGTCATGTATTCCTGATGATAAGAAGAAGAATTTTGCGAATTGATAGGTTTCTGAAAACCCTTGTTTGCCCTGAGATTCAAATTCACCTTAAGAGGTATGATTATAAAATGGTATAAAAAGAAAAAGGGCCGTTTCTTTAAACTAAGCCCTTTTAGTATCCAAATAGTATAATCATCGTCTCTTTTGTGCTACATCATTTCCTCAATTTTGGGGTGATGCAGGCATATATATCTTTAAAAATTTGAAGAAAAAGGGCCGTTTCTTTAAACTAAGCCCTTTTAGTATCCAAATAGTATAATCATCGTCTTTTGTTGTTCTACATTTCTGGTGATAACCAGAATGTATTTATAATTGTTCTTAGCATAAAAATTGCAAAATGACTAGAAACCGTTAATAAGATCCTTAACAATGCTGCAATCTCCTCCTAACAATATGTCTATAATAATATCTATCATGGTTATTAACTTTTACAATACAAATGTACATCTCATTTTAGCCGATAATATTATATAAAATTGTAACTTTGTGACATACCTTTTTGTCGTGTTTAATCAACTATATAATTGATAAATTATTGAAAATCAATTTTATAGTTAAATCAAATATTTATGTTGTCCTACGCAGAGCTGTATCAAAGGAAATTCGTCCGGGATCCTTATTCGTTTTTTTTGGGTGAAAAGTCATTTGAACTTATGAAAGCCACAGAAAGACCTGATGGTTTAAATGATAGGATTCTTTCTCAGGAGATATATGGTGATGATGAAAATTATGACAATTTCAGGAAGCTCAAGTCAAGGTTCAATAAAAGAATTATGGATGAACTTTTTTTTAACATTTCAGAGCGCTTTAACCCTAAAGAACGAAATGACTTTGCGATAATGGCTATGAAGCAGTACATTACATCTCTCGTATTAAAGCACACTTCACTTAACGATGTATATGTAAAAATTGCTGAAAAATTAATTAAGCAAGCAAAAAATTATGATTTTGCATTTCTAATTTCAATGTTATCATCCGACTTACACAGTTATTATGCCTTTGTAAATCCCAATACAAAGTTGATGTTGAGGTACAGGAAAATAATGGAAGACTCCGGCCGGGATTATCAATTTATTAGCAAAACAATGATAATCAATGGCGAAATTTCGAATATTTATATAAATCACAAGTTGAATCCCAAAAGAGAACAATTAGAAAGAGTCAAAGAATTGTGCGAAGTTTTAAAAGGTTTTCAAAAACAAACCACAAGTTATGATATCCATTCTTTTGGATACGATTTACGAGCGTATCCACTTGTTGTTGAAAACAAATATGAAGAGCTACTTCGTTTAATGATTGAAGCTGAAGAATATTTCAAAGCTTTTCCTTTTTCTGACAAAGCGATGAATTGGACGATACAACTGTACAGGTTAATGGCTTATCTATTTTTAGGTAAAATCAATGATGCCATTTACATGTGTGAACACCTATTGAGCTGGTTAACATTTGGAAATCGATTTTGGTTGTTGATCAATCATTACTATTTTATTGCCAATAGTGTTAAGGGGAATTTTCAAAAATGTGTTGACATTATTGAAACCATATTTTCTTCAAAGGCTTTAAACGCCTTTCCTAATGAAAAGCCCATATGGGAACTGCGTATGGCATATTTCTCCATCAATAAAGATGTCCTGGAATTAAAATTAAATGCGAATACATCTGTTAAATACATTACATCTGCGCAGTTTTTCAGAAGGAATAAACAGCTCCTCCAAGATAAAAGATCCATGAATTTACCATTCAGAATCATTGAGATTTTTTATCTTATAGAAAGGAATAATTTTAATAGAGTCATTGACATCATAGAATCGCTATCACAATTCAAGTACAGATACTTAAGGGATGACGAAACTTTCCGCTCGCAATGTTTTATTAGATTACTTGAAGTGATGTCCAAATGCAGTTTTCACCCTGTAAGAACCAAAGCACATGCAGCTCCTATACTTAATAAGATGTCAAAAAAGGATGTAATCATAGAAAATGAAAACATTTTTCCAGAAATCCTGCCCTATGAGCAAGTCTGGAACCTACTGATGATCAAGATTTCAAAATGACCAAAGAGCAAGTTTATTTCAAAGCCTTACAGGAGGCTGTGGAGTGTGAGCGATCTGAAGAAGAAAACTATTTTAAGTCAGTCATTGCCTCAAGTACTGTGCGCCAAAAGGTGGATAATGGCTTTGCCTGGTATCCGGTGAACATCATGTCCAAGAGGTATACCATTGGTGAATATTTGGAAGTAGAAATCACAAGATCGGAACAATCATCGGGACACCATCGGATCAAGGAAGGGGTAGGGGTTTCACTCTTCAATGTGCAGGGGAACGAGAAAGTCGAGTTTTCGGGCGTGGTCTCATGGTTGAGGAATAACAAAATGAGGATCATTCTTCAAAACGGTGGTTTGGACAAAGATGACATACCCGAGAAAGGCCTGACCGGTGTTGAATTGGTTTATGATGAACGTCCTTATAAGGTGATGAAGGAAACATTGGAACAGGCACTTTTATCAAAGGAAGAAAGCGTCGTACGGCTTAAGTCTTTGCTCGTTCATGAATTGTATCAGGACAATCCTTATTCAACCTCTGACCAGGAGATAATGTTGCCCCCATATCTCAATGATGCTCAACAATTTGCAATCAGATCTTGCCTGAATTCAGACAATGTTTCTATCATACATGGTCCCCCCGGAACCGGCAAAACAACGACCATCGTCGCAATGATCAGACAATTGGCAATGAAGGAAAAGCGGATTTTGGTCTGTGCTCCTTCCAACAATGCTGTAGACCTTCTTGCAGAAAAAATCAGCGAACAAAACATTGATACCCTCCGCATCGGCAATGTGACCAGGATTGGTGACAAAGTCATGCATTTGACGCTTGAAGAAAAAGCCAAGGCCAATACCGATTGGCAACACATCAAAAAAGTAAAAATCCAGGCAGAAGAGGCAGAGAAGTTAGCGGGAAAATTCAAAAGGCAATTTGGCCACGTAGAACGAGAGGAAAGATTCGCGCTGAAAAGGGAAGCAAGAGAATTGAGGAAGTGGGCCAGAGAACTTGAACTCAAATTGAGCAAAGACATCGTTGGAAATGCCAAAGTGGTTGTCTCTACTTTAATCGGCGCTGCAAATGACGACCTGGCCAACCTGGTATTCGATACAGTCATCATAGATGAGGCCAGTCAATCCCTCGAGCCGGAGTCCTGGGTTGCCCTTCTGAAAGGTAAAAGACACATCCTGGTCGGTGATCATAAGCAACTGCCCCCAACAGTCAAAAGCAGGAATGCTGTACAGATGGGCCTGGATAAGACACTGCTCGATAAACTCAGTGTCTTGACCCCACAATCTTATTTGCTCAATATTCAGTACAGGATGAATGATTTGATCATGAGCTTTTCAAATGATAAATTTTACCAGGGCAAGCTTCAGTCGCATACAGCAAATAAAGAAAAGACATTGCGCAACCTTTTGCCTTTGTCATTCATTGATACAGCAGGGGCCGGTTTTGAAGAAAAGCAAAATCCGGAAAGCAGGAGTTTTCTCAATGAAGGTGAATTTTTTATCATTAGAGAACACCTTCTGGCCAATAGAGAATCGCTTTTGGGAGCTTCCATTGGCATCATCAGTCCATATGCTGAGCAAGTAAAATTCATCACCCAATCACTGGAAGAAGAAAAAGAACTCCTCGACCTGGAGATTGAAGCCAATACCATTGATGGATTTCAGGGTCAGGAAAGAGATGTCATTTATATTTCCCTGGTCAGGTCAAACGACAGAGGCGAGATTGGATTTCTTGCCGATGAACGTAGACTCAACGTAGCCATGACCAGGGCGAAATTGGCCCTCAATATCATAGGCGATAGTGCGACTCTCGGTAAAAATCAACTTTTCAGCGATTTGCTTGACTACTTTGAAAGCAAATCTGCCATGGATTCTGCCTGGAATTATATGGGTAGCTATTATTGATGCTCTACATCAGACATTAAATCTGAAATGCATCACATCACCGTCCTGTACCACGTATTCCTTGCCTTCAACACCGAGCTTACCGGCTTCCTTGACGGCGGCTTCTGAGCCATATTTGACAAAGTCATCGTATTTGATCACTTCTGCTCTGATGAACCCTTTTTCGAAGTCTGTGTGAATGACACCCGCAGCTTGTGGTGCTTTGTCACCCCTGTGAATAGTCCATGCCCTGACTTCTTTTTCGCCTGCAGTAAAGTAGGTGATGAGGTTGAGTAGGGTGTAGCAGGTTCTGATCAGTCTGTTGAGTCCGGGTTCTGTGAGTCCCATTGCTTCAACGAATTCCATCCGCTCTTCTTTTGTTTCAAGTTCAGCTATTTCAGCTTCTATACCTGCACAAACCAGTAGTACTTCAGCCTTTTCGCCCGCAACATGCTCCATGAATCTTTTGGTATGTTCATTGCCATCAAGAACGGCTGCTTCTTCTACGTTACATGCATAAAGTACCGGCTTTGCTGTCAACAGGTACAGGTCTTCAAACAATTCTAACTCGTCTTCTTTGACGTCGAAAGCTCTTGCTGCATTTCCGTCTTCCATAAATTTGGCAAGCTTGTCCAGGAATTCGACCTTTCTGACTTCTTCTCTATTTCCGCTCTTTGCTGCCTTCCTATACTTGTCTACTCTTTTTTCGAGGGTTTCCAAATCTTTAAGAATGAGCTCATTATCGATGATTTGTTTGTCGCGGATCGGATCAATGCTTCCTTCTACGTGGATAACATTGCCGTCTTCAAAACACCTGATCACGTGTACAATGGCGTCTACTTCCCTGATATTGGCGAGGAACTGATTGCCCAGACCTTCGCCCTTGCTGGCTCCCTTGATCAAACCGGCAATGTCCACAATTTCAACAGTAGTTGGCTGGACCTTTTGAGGGTTGACAAGTTCAGATAATTTATCAAGTCTTGGATCAGGTACCGTGATCATGCCCACATTGGGGTCTTTGGTAGCAAAGGGATAATTTGCTGCCAGAGCTTTTGCATTGGTCAATGCATTAAAAAGTGTAGATTTTCCAACATTGGGTAGACCAACAATACCACATTTAAGCGCCATTTTCAAAAATTTGTGCAAATGTAGAAAAAAATCATGGAGATCATCTTTTTGTTGGTGAAAAGAGAAATTTGAGCGTAATGCAAATAAAAAGGTCTGAAAGTTTACTCCACTTTCAGACCTTTTTAATCAGCTTGCACTGAGCTATTAATTATACATTATGCCCCTCTTTGAACGGACACCTTTTTCTTACCTTTTACAGTAGCCGCTGCCTGCATTGCTTTTTCAAGATTGACTACGCCACCTGAGATACTCAAAGAACTGAATGGAACCAACTCACCAGAGCCTGGTTTTTTTACATTTCCTGTCAGAGGAGTCACTTGAGTCATGATGATTTCTTTCACCTGCTCAGCTGTGAGTGCAGGGTATTGTGATCTCAATACTGCAGCAACACCGGCAACAACAGGAGAAGCCATACTTGTACCCTGAAGGAACATGTATTGATTGTTGGGAACTGTTGCAAAAATCTGTACGCCAGGGGCGAATACATCCACGCCGTCCTTTCCATAATTGGAAAATCTGGCGACTGCATCTTCTCCGCCTTTGTAATTAAGTGCTCCAACTTCGATCCAGTTTTTGGCGTAATAAGGCTTTTTGAAGAATAAGAATCCTTTTTTACCCAGGTAATCATTAGGGAAGTTGTCTGTTTCGTCATTGTTCGCAGCACTATTGCCTGCTGCATGGACCAACAAAACATCCTTCTCTGCTGCGTATTTGACCGCTTCATTTACAAGGGTTTTGTCCCAGCTGTAACCTTTACCAAATGACATGTTGATTACGCTTGCACCATTGTCGACCGCATATCTAATTGCATTTGCGACGTCTTTATCTCTTTCATCACCATCAGGAACTGCTCTCACGGACATCAATTTTACATTTGTAGCGACCCCGTCATTGCCAATGCCATTATTTCTTACAGCTCCGATTATACCTGCTACGTGAGTACCGTGAAGCGCATCAGGACCTTCTACGTCATTGTTGCCATAAATGCGTTCCTGACCATCTGCATAGTTGTCCATGACGATGGTAGACCTTGGGTCAAAGTCCGGATTGTATGCGAAATTCAACTCATTGTACACATCCTGTTTGTCGGATGACAATTCGAATAAGATGTATTCTTTTATGGTTTCAAGATTTCTTTTTGGATTTTCTTTGAGTTCTTCCATTACCACTCTTTTACCATAAGATAAAATTACATCTCCTTTTGTGTCCAGGTCAGCAATTTTATCAAGACTGAGGTTTTGAGCCTTTAATTCTTCACCCACCTTAGATATAGAGCTTATGATCTGAGATTCTACCTCTTCAATTTTTTTCATGGTTTGTTCAGCACTTTCGCGGTGCTCTTTCACCGTTTTTTCAGCCTCCTTAAACATCTCATACTCCTCTTTTTGTGATTTGTTGAGCTTAGATGGGTCAGCATTTTCGTACTTGTACTTTAGTTTTGCATATACTCTGGTAACCTCATAGCTGTCTGCATCGACGTTTTTGCCATTGGGGCCACCAATAAAGTTCCAACCGTGAACATCATCGATGTAACCATTTTTATCATCGTCGATGCCATTATCAGGAATTTCTCCCGGATTGGTCCAGATGTTGTCCTTGAGGTCTGGGTGTTCGACATCGATGCCGGAATCAATAATTGCCACAACAACAGTTTGGCCATCTTTTTTTATCAATTTGTCATAGGCTGCCTGGCTGGCAATACCTGTGAATCCATCACCAGGGCTTTTGTGCCACCAATTGACCAATTCAGTTTTGGTTTGACCCAATAACGCACTACTAACCAGCAACATCAACATTACTGCCAGCTGATTGACTTTCTTCATTTTATTCAAAATTTTTCCTTTTGTGTAAATAATATTTGGCTTGGGTTCAAGTTATTGCTATTCAGTGAAATCAAGAGAGTCCGGTCTTTATTACCAAATTCGGACCTTTTTGTTTTCTTCTAATATTATATCCTAAACGAGCCAAAGGTTCATTTTTAGTATGTGTTCTTTACCATTTTCACTATGTGGCGAAAAAGATGCGCAAAACTAAGTTTTCTAATGGTTTCACCTTAGTTTTCAGGAATCTAAAATGAGTATAATCCTTGATTTTTACTTGCCTTGCGTACTTAAATCGCAATAATTCACCCATTTTGCGTTAAATCTGAGATATTTGTTCAGCAATCAAAAAATAATGACCAAACACTGCAACTTCCTCGTGAAAGCCTGCTGCATGTCCTTTATTATTGGTGCATCTTCAGGCAGTTCTATTCTAAATGCACAACAATTATCACTCGGAGGCGGTCTGGGCTTGTCCACGTACTGGGGTGACCTCAACAGCGGTAATATTGGAGCTGATCTTATGCATAACTCCGGCCTTGCAGGACAGCTGACAGCTATTTACCAGCCTTCTTCATTTTACTCACTGCGCATGAACGTATTGTTCGGCAGGATGATGGGCAGTGATGCACTATCAGAAAAACAATGGCAAAGAGAAAGGAACTTTAGCTTTCAGTCAAGGCTGACTGACGTATCCTTGAGGGTGATGGTTCACCCCTGGAGTTTTGGCAACAAAAAAGGAAGTTTTGGTGTAACGCCGTTCGCTTCTACGGGTCTGGCCTTGTTCAATTTTGATCCAACTACAGAATACCAGGGCATGATTTACCGACTTCAACCCCTGGGTACAGAAGGTCAGGGCATTGCAGGATTCCAGAAAAAATACAATCTTACTCAATTTTCTGTTCCTTTTGGTGGTGGACTCAAGTTGGAGGTTTCAGAAAAAATTGATGTTATTCTTGAAGCATATGCAGTCAAAACATTTACAGATTACCTCGATGACGTCGGCCACAAATATGTCAACTACTATACCATATTGAATGAAAATGGACTGCTGGCCGCACAATTGTCGGACAGAACTCCTGAGGCTTTGGGATTGACCGAACCGATGGACAGGACAACAGGGTCCCAAAAGGGTGGTAAATTCGGTGACTATTATCTCTTGACCAGCATTACTGTTGCCTACAAACTATCCAGTGGAGGCAAAGTGTTTTCTAATTTGAAAGGCAGTGGAGTAGTGTGTCCTCAAAAAAGCCGCATCCGACCTTAAACTTTATTTCCTCTTAATGCTAATCCTACAGCTCTGTCCATAGCACGCTCAGCCATGGGTCTTGAAAAATGATTGAGATCGTCCAATGTAGCCAGGATCACATCTTTATCATTGCCCTCCAGGGTAGATTGCAATTGGGTAACCTTTTCAGCAAGGGCTACTACTTCTGCTTCTGAAAAAATGTCTACATTCTGTCGGATAAATTTATCTGTAGCCACAAGGACCATTTTGGCTTCATTGATGGCTTCCTGAAGCGACCTTTGTTTCATGTCATCCTCGGCATGTCTCATTGAGTCCAGAAGCATCAAAGCCATCTCTTCTTCACTGATGCCGTATGCTGATTTTATTTCCACTTGTGCGCTGGTGTCGGATCGCAATTCTTTTGCCCTGACTGTCAGAATGCCATCGGCGTCGAGCATGAAAGCAATTTCTACTTTTGGCATACCGGCCACCATGGCTGGTATCCCTTTCAGCACAAATTCACCCAGTTTCCTATTGTGCTCTACCAACTCTCTTTCTCCCTGATAGACGGTAATCCTTATGTTGGACTGTCCGTCTACAGATGTGGTATAATTTCGCGCAGCCCGCATTGGAACTTTGGAATTTCTGGGAATAATGGTGTCCATGAGTCCACCGACAGTTTCAATACCAAGAGAAAGTGGAGTTACATCAAGAAGGAGTAAATCTTTCCTGTTGCCTGCCAATATATCTGCTTGAATCGCCGCTCCCAGAGCAACCACTTCGTCGGGGTCGACATCTGTGAAGGGTTCTTTTTGGAAAAAAGATTTAACGGCTTCAAAGACAGCCGGAACCCTTGTACTTCCTCCTACCATGACGACATGGTCTATTTCATTGACGGACAATGATGCATCCTGAAGGGCCAACTTACATGCGTCTATTGTTTTTTTGATTAAGCCGGAAATAAGATTTTCAAATTCGCTTTTGGTCAAATTAAGTTCTAAGTCACCAACATTAATTGAAGCACTATCCGTTTTGCTAAGAGATTTTTTGACAGCAACGGCAGCCATTCGGAGCTGTTGTCTGAACATGGGGTCCGGTTGTAATATACCGTGGATTTGTGTCCAGTGATCAACTATGGCTCGGTCAAAATCGTCACCACCAAGAACAGTGTCACCATGTGTAGATAAAACTTCAAAAATGCCATCTTCCAATCTAAGAATGGAAATATCGAAAGTACCACCACCAAGGTCATAAACGGCAATGGTTTTTTCTTCGTCCCGGGATAAACCAACTCCATAAGCGAGACTTGCAGCCGTTGGTTCATTCACAATGCGCAATACATCTAGTCCTGCAAGTTTGCCAGCATCTCTTGTGGCCTGTCGCTGAGCGTCATTGAAATATGCCGGTACTGTGATGACAACCTGGCTCACTTCTGTTCCCAAAAATTGATTTGCCCGGTTTTTCAATTCTTTCAGAATGAGGCTGCTCAATTCAATAGGAGAATAGTATTTCTCACCCACTTGCACTCTTACGAGGCCTTCCTTGTCTTCAGGAGCTATAATTTTATAGGTTGGCGTGACGCCATCGTTGGTCACATCATCATGGGATCTGCCCATCAATCTTTTGACGCTGTAAATGGTTCGCTCAGGATGAAGCTCCAGCATAGCTACCGCCTCATCTCCAATTATTGCATTGTTCTGATCATTGAAATAGATCACTGAAGGCACCAGGGTGCTTTTGCCTCCTGCATCAGGAATGGCATAGGCCTGGCCATCTTTGATGTATGAAACGAGGCTGTTTGTGGTACCGAGGTCAATGCCAATAATGACTTTTGCATTATCTTTCTCAAACTCCTTTACCGTTCCGCTCGATATATCTATGGGTATTTTCATGCCTTCTCTTGTTTGAAGTGCAAACATAGAAACAAGGGCAACGGTTCACAAGTTTAAATCAATAAATATGTATTGAGCAGAGGATTAGATCTAATTAAAGAGAATAGTGCGTTTATTTGACAATGGTAGTTTTAGCTTCTTCAGGCACGGCTTTATCGGGAAGATTCAGGAATTTTTCTAACTCTTGTTCAATATACCTGACCATAGAATGTGAAGTAAAACCGCCCACAAGGTTTTGATGTTTTTGCCCCCTCGGCCCATTTATTACTGCGTAAATGTAGTACATGCTATTCATGTTCTTGATATACACCTGGTCAATATCGCTGACTCTGATTTTTTTGCTTGGCATAAGTTTGCTTGGCTTCCAAATCAGATGGAGGTACTTATCGTCCACATTAATCAAGATTTTGTGATTTTTTCTATTGACGAGGCTGATGATGCTGTACACTGTAGCCAATAGTGTACCTGTAGGCCATAGATAAGAAATTCCTTTTTTGAAAAAAAGCAAGGTTGAAATCAAAACAAACATGGGAAGGATGGAAATCGCTATGATTTCTAAGGCAGACCAGGGCTGCTCAATCTCCATTTCCATTTCGTCATTGTAATGATATATGTCGACTCCTTCGGGTTTATCGACTTCTTTTTTCAAAGCAATGCTCTGTAGATGATCAATATTATCTGCTATAGAATAGACGGCATTGCATGACTGGCATTTGCCCACCTTACTTTCAAGGTTAATGTCTGAAGCAAGTGTTTCGCAGCCGCAGGAAGGACAATTGATTTTTATAAACGGAGGTTGCTCTAAGGGCAATTCAACCATTTTTTCTTTATAAACTGTCTTTGTTTGTTGTTGCATGTATTTTGGTTTAATGCGGCTACAATTTACAACGAATACTCAACATTTGTATGTTAAAGCTTCATCACCATGATATAGTCGTCCATTATGTAGCCATTGCCAATGTCAAGTACCATCGTATCAGCAACCTGAAACCCTATTCTTTTATAAAAGTCAACGGCTGGGTTGTGTTTATTGACATTGAGTTCCAGAAAAGCAAGGCGATTTTCCCTGGCATAGTTGATTGCTTCCTCTAACAGAGCTCTTCCAAATTTTTTCTTATGAAATTCAGGCAACACATAAAGCTTGTGGACTCGCAAGGCCGTTGCTGCTTCTCTACGTACTTTTTCAAACGCAATGAAACCTGCATCTGTTTTTTCATCGGTCAAAAGCTTAAAAATGACACCTCTTTCATGTTGTTGTTTCAACTCATCCAAATCATACATATAATTCAACATGAATTGGATTTGATCCTGAGATACAATTTCTTTATAACAAATGGGCCAGGTGGCATATGCAATTTGACGTACCCAAATCAAATCTTCCTGATTGGCTATTCTTATTGAATTTGAATGCATACTTTAAAAAAATTGAAAATGTAGGGACATGCCTGTTTGTCGACAAACAGGCATGTCCCTCTAATCATTTATTTTACACCAGGAGTACGCTCCAAAAACTCATCGTAAAGCAATGTGTGCCTTGAATTCATCGGTATCTTCCAGCCATTGATGAAAACCTGCTCAATTGTGGTTGATGGTTCGAATGGATCTCCATTACAAATGAACAAATTTGCTGTTTTGCCTGCCTCAAGACTTCCCAAAGACTTCTCCAGTCCAAAGATTTCTGCTGGATTGATGCTCACAGCCTTAAATGCTTCATCAGTTCCGAGCCCATAAGCAGCTGCAAAACCAGCATGAAAAGGCAAATTCCTTACGTTTTCTGTTTCACCTGTCCTCAATGCGATTTTTACACCAGCCTTATGCAATACAGAGGCATTGGTATAGGAAACATCGTACGCGTCGTGTTCTCTGCCGGGAAGTGCCAGAATTGGCCCAACGATGGCAGGGTATTTACTCTTGGCAATTTCATCAGCTATCTTAAACCCTTCTGCTACCCCCGAGAGTATAGCTTTGACATTAGGTCTTTCCTTTAGCCACTTGAGTGCGGCCTGGATGTCTTCTTTCCTGTTTACTTCCACAAGAAGTGGCATTTTTCCAGCTACAACCTCACTCAATGCTTTCATTTCGGGCTGGTAATCTTCGTGGAACTTTTTGCCTCCGGCCATAGCAATGGAATCAAGCTTGTAATAAGTTGAGGCGGCTTCCCAAATGTCATTCAAATCTTTCAAAGATTTCTCGTAGGCTTTCTTTTGCTCTTCCTCAGATTGTCTGAAGAATCGGCCTCTTCTGGCATTGCTGGGGAATATCAAAACCTCAGCTTTAAAGCCTGCATACATTTGCTCTGGATTGTAACCAAAAAGATTGATCAATGCTGACTTACCTGGAAATAAACCGCTGGTTGGGCTGGTGATCACAGTTGTCACTCCGCTGACCCTAGTCACAGGAATAGCCACTGCGTTTGGGTTGACCGCCGTCAATGCTTCCATATGAGGCACCAGATTGCCAATTTCGTTATTGTCAATGGTAAGACTGATCGAGTTTACCTCAGCAGTACCCAGGAAAGTACCTCCGTCGATCATGCCGGGATATAGCTTTTTACCTGTACAATCAATGGTTTGAGCACCTGCAGGAGTACTCAGATTGGTGCCCACGGCTGCGATTTTTCCATCAGCTACAAGCAAATCTCCGGTGATCGTACCTTTTGTAATGGTATGAATCTCAGCATTTTTCAATAAAAACGGACCGCTGGAAGCCTTGCCAACCACTTGTGCATGCAGAGCAGAACCAAGTGCCAGAAATATTGCAGCTACTATGTATATCGTATTTTTTGTTTTCATCATTACTTGTTTTGAGTGTTGAACAACCATTCTGTCACATCCTGCATACATCTGTCTTCATCCTCATGCATGATATAGGTGTCGCTGAGTTTTTCCTCAGGATCGATGTCCAATCGCATGTCCTTAGGATCGTTTTTTCGGTCAAAGCGAACAATGCCGTCTACGATTGTCATCTGAGGTACAGCGTATACTGACAGTGGGTGGTGATCGAAGATAACCAGGTCCCCGTCTTTTCCTGTTTCAAGTGAACCTACACGAGATTCGATGCCCAATTGTTTTGCAGGATTGATGGTGATCAGTTTTAACGCCTCTTCGTCTGTAAGGTTTCCATACCTTTTGGTCTTTGCAGCTTCGTGATAGAGGTGTCGGATCAATTCAGCATCATCAGAGTTGATGGAGGTAACGACACCATTTTTGGTAAGTATCGCTGCATTGTAGGCAGTGCTGTAATAAACTTCAAATTTATACGCCCACCAATCTGCGAAAACGGAAGCCATGGCACCATACGCTGCGAGCTCAGGGGCAACTTTGAATCCTTCATTCACGTGTTGGAAACAAATCTTCGTAATCCCAAAATCTTTCAAAACGCGCAACAACATCAATATTTCGTCTGCTCTGTATGAGTGGCAATGAACGATGATTTTTCCATCGATGATGTCTGCAAGTGTTTCCATACGGAGATTGTACTCCGGAGCCAGCTTAGTTTTTCCTGACTTGTAATCCGCCCATTTTGCTTTGTAATCGAGTGCATCAGAAAATGCTTTTCTAAAGACTTGCTCAACGCCCATTCTTGTTGAAGGGACTATGCCTTGACCTTCTCCGTGCACCCTCATTGGATTTTCTCCCAAAGCAAACTTAATGGTACGCGGCGCACCTTCCATTTTGTAAGAGGATGGGTCGGTATTGCCATAACGGTGTTTGATGGTTTGACACTGACCTCCAATGACATTGGCAGAGCCGTGCATGGCATGAGAAATTGTAACTCCACCTGCAAGAGCCCTGTAAACTGCGATGGCATAAGGGTCTATCACATCACCAACATATACTTCTGCAGTGACCGGATTACTGGCTTCATTGACCACATCAATACCGATGTGGGAATGTGCATCAATGATACCGGGCATAACATAAAGTCCTGTACCGTCTATGGTTTTTACATTGGCAGGTGCAGAAATGCCTTTTCCAATGGATTTGATTTTACCACCTTGTACGAGCAGATCACCCTGTTCAACAATGCCATTGGTGACTGTGAGCAAAGTTGCGTTTTTGATAAAAATGTCTCCTGACTGAGCCCTTACAAATGCATAAGCAAATAGCAGGATGATCATCAGGACACTGATCTTTATTATGATATTGTTTTTCATTTTTATGTCAATTTTGGTTTGAATTGGATAACTAGAATTCATTGTTATCCGGTTTTTTTGAGCCAGAGATATCAAAAGATCCCATACCTGGAACACTGACCTTGCCTGTGAATTTTGAACCATCGAAAGTGAGGTTAAAATCTACTTTGATGGTTCCATCAGCATCTACAGTAGTATACCCTGAAAGCTTATTGTCTTTAAAAACAAGATCCTTGATTTCACTTCCGGCGCTTGAAGTTCGATCAGAAATCACAACGCCCTTGTAGCTGCTGCCATCTTTGGTAAACTTGAACGTACCAATTTCTTCACCACCCTGAACAACAGTGACATAAGTCCAGCTTCCTTCAATACTGCCGCCTTTGCCGGCTTCTGCAGGAGCTTTATCGGCAACCAGCCCGTCAAACAATCGACCTTCAATCATGACCATTTTGATTTTACCTTCCTTTTCAAAGATTGGTTTATCCATGATTACAAGGTTGGCCACCTTGCCTTGCTCAATCGTTCCGTGGGTTTTACTCAAACCCAGCCATGAGGCAGGTGTTGTCGTTAAAGCTGCTAATGCTGCATCTTTGCTGAGACCAGCGTCTACCATTCTCATCAAAGTTTTGGAAATGTCCGTTGCCTTAGCGTCCAGTAGAGAAAATGTAAATGAAATACCTGCCTTCTCCAACTTTCCAGCCTCTTCTTCATAGGCTTTGATGGCTGCATTTTTCTTTGCCTTCAAAGAGTCCAGTTCTGGGCTGCTTTCTTTGGTCTCCTTTTCTGCAGCTTTTTCATCAGGCTTCTTTCCTTTTTCTGATTTGCCACCTTTTTCTTCCTCCTTTTCAGGAAGATCAATGGACAACAGTACAGGCAATTTAGCTGATTTTACAAGATCCATGGCATCACCAATGTGTTTGACATCAACTAGGTAAAGGTTGTAACCCAATTCCTTTTGCAGAGCAGACGCCCTGTAAATGTCTTTGGCTTTTGGTGCAAGAAAATAGACGTTTCTTTCTTTTTTCTGGAATGGAATCAGAGCAGCGATTTCTTCAGAAAAAGAAGGAGCTTTCAGACCAACGGGGTTGGTTTTGTAAGCCATGGCGTTTTTGTCAGCCAATTCTGCATTTTTATACAGATTTCTGTACCGGGCCATAACTCCAATCTGCGTAGATGGAGCTACCAAACGGGAAGAAGTAAAAGTAGACAAGAGGTTTTTCGCATCAGCTATCACCAGTTCATCCCCATCCTTTGCCATTTTGAGGCTAATGATGGAGGATTGACCTGGAATCATACCTCCCTTTGGGAAGACCTGAGCTACGGTGAATCCTGCCTTTCTGAAATCTTCGATGCTTTTGTCAGAAGCATTGAGTTGTGACAATGCTGAAACCTGTGGGGTGATGCCCGACTGTTCATAAGTTGCTTCATCACGGCTTGGTGGTTTGGGGGCATCTTTTTTCTCCTCCGGAGCTTTGATGCCAATGTAAGAGGCTCCGGCTATGAATCCAGCATAAATGTACATGGAGTCACAAGAAAGATCTAAGGTGTTTAAGGGTAGTTTTTGGTTGGGTCCGACGGACTTTATAATGCCGTCTTCAATCAGAATGTCCTGTTTTACAGGAGCTGCTCCCGGCTTGCTTACCACCAGGGCGTTCTTAATCAGATAGTTGTCCGTAATGCCCATCTTGTACGTATTTTGACAAAATGTAGCATGCCCCATGAAGAGCAGGACGCTCAACAAAATGCATATTCTCATGGTTAGAAAAATTTTCGGTCAAAATAGGAATAATAGCTATATCTCCAATATGTTTTTGTGAAATGTTTGGAAATTCAAATACACAATACATCAGGCTTTGTACTTGCCCTTTCCATATTTTCTGTGTTGGAGAAAGTCTGCAATGAGTGCCTCTTGCCTTAAATAATATTTGAAGGCTATTTTTAAAAATATATCGTTGTTTTTTATAATATTAAACAACTTTATTTTGTAATCTTTTTTCATGCGCAAGCTGGTTGTGGGTATTTCTTCTTCTATTCTTTTTAGAAAAAATCTTACATTTTTTTGATCCCAAAGTGAAAGCTTGATGTATATTTTTACAATATACCTATATATCATGTTCTCTTTCCACTCGTCCAAAACCTTTGAATCGATCTCACCCATTTTTTTAGCGAGACGATAGGGCGAGAGAATATATTCTAAGTTTTCCATGGCAATATCAAGATCAATGGTTTTGCTCACGTTATGATGGTGCCGACCATACAATCCGGAAAGTTGCGGAATATGACTCACCTTTTTACCTTGAATGATCCTTAATAAACTCTCCCAGTCCTCGCTCCAGATTTTTGCTTGATAGAAATTGAGTTGAAGTGCGGTTGATCTATGGTATAAAGACGTGATATGCGGAATGATATGGCCTTTGGTCTGATTGAGAAGCAACTGATTGCCGTCTATAATGTCTGGTAAGTGTTCTGATGCAGAGTCACAAATAATGCGCTGGGTGTCTTCAACATATATGCCTGTTTTTCCAAAAACGAGTACAATGGAATCGTTGGACATGATCAGCTTCATAGCCTTGCTTATATAAGAAGGATTGGTATAAAAGTCGTCTGCATTCAATACTGTAACCCAATCACCTTTGGCGTGTTCATATAGTAAAGTTTTATAATGTGTATGTCTTCCAAGGTTGGTCATTTGTCTGATACAAGTTATTCTTTCGTCATCATACACGGACAGAAATAATGCGACATCACCGTCAATACTGGCATCATCTCCAACAATGATTTCAAGATTTGGATAGTCCTGGCTGAGTACGGATCTAAGGGCCCGGTCCAGGTAATGCAATTGATTGTAAATGGTGATGATCACACTGACCAATGGGCCGCTACTACTCATACTTAAGCAATAATCTATGTGTGCAAGTTTAGTATATTGCGCACAATTTCCATACGAATTGAAACAAAACCTGGAAGATTTACCGGTTATATTTTTGGAAGTGAGCGCAATAAAATAATGTTATATGATTTTGGCTATTGGACTGGAGGCTGCAGAGATAACGCTAATTGAGAAATATGTCGAGCTTGGTCATTTGCCTGCTTTTGCCAGACTTATCCAGGATAAATCCTTAGTCAAAGCCTTGTCTCCTTCAAGTATTTCAAGCGGTTCGACCTGGGTTTCGCTGATAACAGGGACCAATCCGGCTAAACATGGTATGGGATTCTCTCACAGACAATTAAAGACGGGAAGCTATGATATAGTCAAAAAGTACGCCGAAGAGACCAAAGCTCCTTTCTTCTGGGACTTAGAGGAATTTAAAGATAAAAAGGTAGCCATCCTTGATGTTCCTGCTACCTGTTTAAAACCCGGTATCAATGGTAAAATGATTGTAGGCTGGGGTAGCGAATCACTCAATGCACCCAGGTCATCATGGCCCAAATCTTTGCTACATGAGATGATAGACAAACATGGGGACCATCCACTGAATCAATGGTATCAAAAGATTCCAACGACCGTTGCCGAATGGACTGAACTGGAATCCAAAATACTTCTGGGCTTGGAGAGAAGGTCAAATATGTATGAGGACCTTTTGATTTCAGATGATTGGGATCTTTTTTTTGCATCCGTCGCAGAAACCCATTGGGCTGGCCATTTTTTCATGCACATGATAGAACCAAAACATATTTCATATCATGAGTCCCTGGCCAAACAATTTGAATCGACAATTCTCAAAGTATACCAACGTTGTGATGCTTTAATAGAAAAGCTCTCAAGTCTTAAACCTGAAGCACATTTGCTTGTTTTTTCGAATACAGGAATGGGACCCAATTTCAGTGGCAGGCATCATATTACTCCCTTACTTCAAGCCATGGGATTATTTCCACCTGCGTCTGAATCTGTTTTGCCGGTGAAAAGATTTAGCAATAGTAGCATAAAGAAGATCGAAGATTTCATTGGTCCCGAAAACATAGAAGTTATAAAAAAGTTTATCCCGGAAAGGTTTTGGGATCGAGCGACCCGAAAGATGCTCAATATTGGAAGTCGGTGGCGTGAGAGTAAGGCTTTTGAACTTCCCTCAGATTATACAGGGTGCATTAGGATCAATCTTGAAGGAAGAGAACCTCATGGAAAAGTCAAGATGGAGGAATACCGAAATATTTGCCAGAGCATTAAGCAAACATTTCTGGCTTTGACCGATGAAGGCGGCCAAAAAATAGTTGATGAGGTCTTATTGATAAGGGATGTTTACACCGGAGACCATGTCGATGATCTTCCGGACATTGCTATTGTTTGGTCGGGTCAGCAAAGCATCGGCAAGATAATATCTCCCCAATATGGTTCATTCTCTGGTGCACTTGAGGATAAAAGGACAGGGGCGCATCTTCCTTATGGTTTCATTGGGTATTATGGGGGTACGCCCATGCCCTCAAATGATAAAAAAATATTAGTGGAGGACATCGCTCCTACTATTCTCAAGCTCTTGTCCATCGATATTCCAGGACACATGGAAGGAAGACCTTTGATTCAGAAAGCTATTTTTTAGGGCCATTATTATCCAGGTTGCACATATTAGAACTTTTGTGCACATCTAGGCAATGCTTATCCATCTTTTGCGTTTGAATAAAAGGCGCGAAAAAATTTCCCAAATAGTACCCCAATATTACATATTACAATAAAATGTAATATATTTGTGCTTCAAAACCGATTTATTATGAACAGATGTGCAAAGTATCTGGTCTCGCTCATTGTGCTATTTTCAGGACTTGAATTGGCCGGCCAGACGAAAGAATATGAGCTAAAGTTTAATGAAAAAGGATATCCATACATAGAATGTACCTTGTCTCAATACGGTACATTGTATAACCTTTCAAAGACTTTTTCGATTCCATTATCCAGAATTACAGATGCAAATTCTATTGTCGACCCTTCTGAAATAGCGGGAGACAGAGTATTGTACATGCCCATCAATACCGAGTATATCAAAAATGGTGCGGGTGAGAATAGAGCTAAACTGGTTTATGTTGTAAAACCTGGAGAGACATTGTACCGCATCTCAAAAACTTACTTCAACAGAAGTGTTTCTGATGTTTCAAGTCTGAATGATCTGGAAGGAAGCAATATCAGTGTTGGTAAAAAAATAGTCATTGGCTATTATTTACCTGAGAACGAACTCGACAAGCTGGAAGAGGAAGAAAGTGATATTGCAGCAGAATCAAAACCTGTTGAAGCACCAAATGTTGTTTGGGTAAAAGAGCGCGCCATCGCTTCCTGGAACCAGGTACAGATGAAGGGAGGAAGAAAGTTTGTGCTCCACAATACAGCCAAATTGAATACAGAGATTGAAATCTATAACCCCCTCATGCGCAGAACGATTCATGCCAAAGTTGTTGGAAGAATACCTGAGGGTACCTACGCAAAAGATGTTGATGTATTGGTTTCGCCTGCTGTAGCACAATCTTTGGGTGCTCTGGATGCGAGATTTATGGTGGAAATCAAATATGCCATCCCAGCAGAAGACCAACTGGCTTCTATGAAATAAATCTATCGAAAAGTTTTTCTGAAAGCTGTTGGATTTTGATAATTTTGAAGCGCATGGTCCAGATCTTTAGACTGGCCGAAGTTTATTGTATCATCTGAAATCCAAATTTAATGAATCAGCATTCTATTTCCTGGTTTGAGATTCCAACCTCCGACCTCGAAAGAGCAACAAAATTTTATGAAGCTGTATTTGGCGTCAGTCTTGCGCCAATGGATACTCCCAATCTTAAGATGCGGATATTTCCCGTTGCAGACTTTATGACAGGTGTAAGCGGAGCCCTTGTTTATAGCAATGGTTTTCATATTCCATCATCAAGTCATGGGCCCTTGTTATACCTGAATGCCAACCCTGATGTCCAGCATATTCTCGACCGGATAGAAAGCAATGGTGGCCAGATCATTGTACCCAAAACCATGATCTCCCCTGAAAATGGATTTATGGCGGCTATTATTGACACAGAAGGCAACCGGATAGGACTGCATTCTATTTCATAAATCGCACCTTTCATAATAAAGGCTGTACTTAAAGTTATACCCAATCCAACCTCGAGGAAAAATACCGCTGCCCAAAAGGGCGACAAATTACTATGAAATACAGCCGCCTAACTTTAAAACCTGATCCCCTCTGCCACCCATGCCACCCATGCTATCCATGCCACCCATGACCTCCCCGCAATCTGCGCTGACACTCCGCACTTCAGACTTTTTTTTTGAATCACTTACTCACTGCTGACAAACCCTTGTCATTTCCACCCATTTATTTTGCTGAAAAATTTGACAGTCATGGAAAAAGTAGTTCTACAGGAAATCAACATTGCAGGCATCAGCGTAAGAACAAGTAATCTCAACCAACAGTCATCCAAAGACATGTATGAGCTGTGGGAAACCTTTCTTTCAAGAGGCATTATCCATCAACTCCCTGAAAGAATCAGTGACGACATCTATTGCGTTTATACCCATTATGAATCAGACCACATGGGGCCCTACACAGCAATATTGGGTTATCAGATACCTTCCGATGCAACCGTTGCCGAGCCATTGACCAATGTAAAAATTAAAACCGATGCATACTTTAGGTTTGCACCAAAGGGTGATCTTAGAAATGGATTAATAGAAAAATCTTGGCAAGAAATATGGTCGTCAGATTTACCGAGGTCTTACCACGCAGATTTTGAAGTGTACGGCGAGCAAGCCCGGGAAATTGAAAATGCCATGGTTGAAATTTTCATATCGGTAAAATAAAACCTAAATGGTTCAGGGAAACACCAACAGCCATGAAAGTCGGTTAAAAGACGTTCTCTAAGTAACAATAA
>JAGQWX010000023.1 GCA_020436935.1 Saprospiraceae bacterium | reverse complement strand
ATGTTTCTTAAAATCCCAATGACAACCAAATTGCCAACAACGATATTGATGAAAACTGCGATGGCATCAAACTCATCATCGATGTTGACAAAGACGGATTCAATTCCGATCAGGACTGCGATGACAACAATGCAGCCATCAATCCCAATGCTACTGAAATTGCCAACAACGATATTGATGAAAACTGCGATGGCATCAAACTCATTATAGACGTTGACAAAGATGGATTCAATTCTGACCAGGACTGCGATGACAACAATGCAGCCATCAATCCCAATGCTACCGAAGTTGCCAACAACGATATTGATGAAAACTGCGATGGCATCAAACTCATCATCGATGTCGACAAGGACGGATTCAATTCCGATCAGGACTGCGATGATAATAATGCGGCCATCAATCCCAATGCTACAGAAATTGCCAACAATGATATTGACGAAAACTGCGACGGCATCAAACTCATCATCGATGTTGACAAGGACGGATTCAATTCCGATCAGGACTGCGATGACAACAATGCGGCCATTAATCCCAATGCTACTGAAATTGCCAACAACGATATTGATGAAAACTGCGATGGCATCAAACTCATCATCGATCTCGACAAGGACGGATTCAATTCCGATCAGGACTGTGATGACAACAATGCAGCCATCAATCCCAATGCAAATGAAATTCCCAACAATGGTATTGACGAAGATTGTGACGGCACGGATTTGATTACAACATCAGTGCTGAGTTTTGATAAGGATGAGTTCTTCACTTATCCAATGCCTTTCCAAAATGAGGTTGTGATAAACGGTAAGCCAGCGGAAAATTATTATTTAAAACTTTTTGACCTCCATGGCAAATTAATTCAGGAAGTATCCTTCACTTATAAGGTCACTCTGCAAACCTCTGATTTAACCACTGGATTTTATGTCGCTAACATTACATCAGGTAATAGAACTGCTCAAATCAAATTGTTGAAGATAGATTAAGTTTTTTGGATGATGGTTTCATACTAACAATCGGCAGAAGGAGGCTTGAAAATTCATATCAAGCTTCCTTTTTTGATTTTCATGCTTAGCCTTCCTTCATTTTTTTCGAAATAAAACGAGGTTAATAAAATGTTAAACAGCTTTAAATCAGCAAATTATACATATTATTGCTAAGGTTAAAAGCTTCATAACATGAAAAAAACTATTCAAATTTTCGCTACAGTTCTGATCGCACTTGTTTTTTTATCGTTTGATACCAAAGATGAAAACAACTACGGCATGACTTTGGGTACACCTGACCTCAAATCTATCAGTAACCTTGCATTTGGACCTGATGGAATACTTTTCATCGGAGACAGCAGAGGTGCTTCCATCATTGCCTTGAACACAGGAGATAAATCAGTCGTAGCCACACCTGCAAAGGTTGAAATCAAAAATGCTGATCAAAAAATTGCCGCTGCACTTGGCACGGAGCCTGCAAATATCCGCATCAAAGACATGGTGGTAAATCCACTTTCCAAAAAAATATACTGCGGAGTTGAAGTTGCGGATGGTACTCCTGTCATTCTGACCATCAGTGGTGAAGATATCGCATTGGTAAAAATGGATAATGTACTTTTCAGCGAAACAGATATCGCATTGGTTCACCCTGAAGATCAAAAAGATAGAGGCGGAAGGCCCTTGAGGGATCAATCTATTTCAGATATGGCATACAGCAATGGTCATTTGCTGGTTTCTGGAATCTCCACCAAGGAATTCAGTTCAACTTTTAGGAAGATCAAATTCCCATTCAGCAACGTACAAGATCATGCAACATTGGAAATTTTCCACGCGGCACATGGTAAATACGAAACCAATTCGCCCATCAGAACTTTTACATCTTCAACCATTAACGGTAAAGAATACCTCATCGCATCTTACACCTGCACGCCTTTGGTTTTGTTTCCAATGGATCAGCTCAAGTCGGGTGAACATGTGAAAGGTCGTACAATTGCTGAATTTGGAGCAGGTAATTCTCCGATTGACATTGTAACCATTAAAAAAGGTGATAATACCTATCTCGTAATGGCCAATAATAATCGTCCGGTCATGCGGGTCAATTACAACAACATTGCTGCTTACCAGGGCAATCTCACCGAACCAATAAAAGAAAGTTTCTCTACAGCCGGCGTTGATTTTGTAACGCTTCCTGTTGTAAATGTTTTGCAAATGGATCAAATGGATGACAAAACAGTAGTTGTTTTGCAGAGAAAATCCAATGGAGATTTAGACATCAACACATTGAATGACTGGTATTTCTAATCAAAATATATTAGGAAAAATGAATAATTGGATGCCCGGTATCTTGATGATATTGGGCATCTTGTTTTTTTCATGCCAGCAACAAAGTAAGGCTCAGAAAACAGTCGATTTTAAGATCAACATTGACCCTGATCTGAAATCCGTAAGCCTGGAGTTTGATCCCAAAATAATTGTAGATCAAAGCCTGGCTGCTTCTTTTGATTTGAGGGTCAAGGGGCAAGTCAGAAATGTAATCACCAAAAAAGTTGTAGACGGATCCACTTTAAAATTGGTCCCTCCGGTTAGGCTTTCCAGAGATGTGGTATATGAAATATATCGGAAGGGTGTGTTAGCAGATACATTTATTATCAACATCAAACCAGAAACCTCGCCTGAGATTGTAGACATATTTCCAATAGCTGACACCCTGCCTGAGAACCTTTTGAAAATTTATATAAGCTTTAACAGCCCAATGCAAACAGGGAATGTGATGCAGTACATAAGGGTGATAGGTGGACAAGGTGATACACTTGAAGATGTACTTTTGGAAATGAATGAGGAACTCTGGAATGAAGAACGAACCAGGCTTACCGTTTGGTTACATCCCGGCAGGGTCAAAAGAGGGCTGATACCCAATGAAAAATCAGGAAATCCACTAGAAGAGGGCAAGACATATTCAATCCACATATCCGGGGAATGGAAGTCACAGTCAGGAGTTCACCTCAGTTCAAGTTTTGAAAAGAGAATTTTTGTAGGACCAAGGGATGAAGCTTCTCCAAATCCAGAAAATTGGAAGATCAACGCACAAAAGGATAGGATAATAATACAATTTGATGAGCCGCTGGATTATGTGCTCTTGAATGACAACTTATTTGCGATTTATGATGATCATCACAAGGTCATCCAGGGCAAATTTGATGTGGAACGAAGCGGACAATCTATTACCTTTATACCAGATCAGGAAATGCGTCAGGATAAATATCTAATGGAGGTTTATTCCATTCTTGAAGATTTTGTGGGGAATAACCTCAATCATGAATTTGATAGAAGAGTCGATCGGGGTAATGTTGAGACGAAGGTGAAAGTGTTGAAGTTTGTTGTGGAGTAGGTGGGGGAAATGGGGCTTGAGCCGGCAAAGTGGTCAAACTGGTCGGAGACTTGTCCGACCAGTTGCCCAATAGTGCAACTTTCGATAAAAGCTCCTTTTCATGCAAATAACTGAAAATCAACAACATATTCGTTTCTAAGCGTTTATAAACGCCTATTTCAAAATAGGAGCGCTAAGTTCGGTCAAAAATGAATAACTATGACACTTCTCGTACCCGCAAAATCAACTTACCACCTTTACAACCAAGGCAATAACAAAAGAATTATTTTTAATGATTCTCTGGATTACATGCATTTCCTTTGGCTATATAGAAGATATCTTCAAGAGCATTGTGACTTGATGGCATGGTGCCTCATGCCCAACCACTATCACATGATGCTGATGTTGAAACCGTCTGGCGAAGAACTGATCAAAATAGGTCCTGTTGTTTTGACAAGGTTCGCAAATGGGGTTCGACTCATGCAATCAAAATATTCAAGGTACTTCAATGATAAATATTGTCAATCAGGCAGTGTATTCAGGCAAAGGGCCAAATGCAAATGTTGTGATGATCTTCAGGGTGATTATCGATTGACTTTGTTCAATTATATTCATTACAATCCGGTGGAGAGCGGACTTACTGAGCGTATGAGTGATTGGTCATTCTCATCTTTTACCGACTATTACCATAAAAGAGGGGGCACATTGATCAATAAGGAACTGACAGCATACTATTTGGGTATAGAGCTGGATAATTCATATTTCTAGCACCAATCTAAAAATTAAAGGAAGATAGAAAAAGCGATCTATTCCCAACCTTTTGTAAAGCTTCTTGCGTCTTTGAAATTTAAAACCAAAGATGTATCGAGGCTTGCTCATATCACATGTTGTCCTTGCTTTTATGGTAAGTTCTTGCAATAAAGTCGACCAGGATTTTGATGCTCCATTGACCGATTGTATTGAAGACATCATTCAAAATGATACCACCTTATTAAATGTGATTGCCTTCAATACAAAGCAAGAAGTTTTTTACCTTTTAAAAACAAAAGCAAGTCAACATGATGGCTATGAATATTTTATTTCATCATCATGTGATACCGTTTGTACTTCGTGTGGTGAATGTTATATTCCAAAATGCGTCAAAAAAATATTGAAATACGACAGCAAAATAATTTGGACCAGGTAGATTTCTCTACCAACATCGTTTGCCTTAACCTCATACCTCTGTATTTATTTATACCATTCGGACAATAATTTCCCCGAATGGTATCCAACATGCCAAAATGCCAGTCAAACACATTTACTCGAATGCCAACTCAGCATTTATTGCGGCGATCCTCGCATCTAATTTGCTATTGACTTCTTCAAGTGTGGCCCCCGAAGGCACCTGCTCCTGTACGCTGATGTAGAATTTGATTTTAGGTTCAGTGCCACTTGGTCTTGCAGCTATTTTGGAACCATCCTCTGTATAAAATATCAATACATTTGATTTTGGAAGGTCTATTTCCTTGACAGTGCCCTCTATCTGATTGAAAGATTTGCTTTCCTGGAAATCCTCAATCAATACCACTCTAGAACCATTGATTTCCTGTAAGGGATGCTCTCTGAGGTCTTTCATGATGTTGTCTATCTCTTGCGCCCCAGACATTCCTTTCTTTACCAATGAAATCAAATGCTCTTTAAAATAGCCGTACTTTATGTATAAACTTTCTAATCTTTCAAAAAATGAACTGCCCTCCGCCTTTGCCTGGGCTGCGATTTCGCACGCCAGCAGCGTACTTGTCACTGCATCTTTATCACGGACAAAATCGCCCACCATAAACCCATAACTTTCCTCGCCACCACCTACAAAATTTTTATCTGGATTGTCCTTGATCAATTTCGCTATCCACTTGAACCCAGTCAAAACTTCTTCATAACCTACGTTATAGTCTTGGGCAATCAAGCGCAACATTGGTGTACTCACTATCGTAGAAGCAATAAATTCATTTCCTTTAAAACCCTGCTTCAAACGTTTCTGCAATAAGTAATCAACCATCACCACCATGGTTTGGTTGCCTGTCAACAACTCCATTTCACCTGCTTTGTTTCTTACAGCTATTCCCAGTCTGTCAGAGTCAGGGTCTGTACCGATGAGAATATCTGCACCTACTTGCTCTGCCAGTTCAGTTGCCATTTTTAGTGCAGCCTTTTCTTCGGGATTGGGCGACTTTACTGTTGGAAAGTTTCCATTTGGCTCGGCCTGCTCCTTTACGATATGCACATTTTTATATCCTGCTTTAGCAAGGGTTTGAGGTATCGCAGTTATGGAAGTACCGTGGAGTGGTGTAAATACTATGGTCAGTTCGTCCTTGGCCGAAGCTGGGGTTTCAAAACTGCCATTTTGCACCGATGCTTCAACAAATGCGTCATCAACTACCTGGTCGACCATTTCAATCAAAGCTTCATTTGCTTCAAATTTGATGTCACTGTAACTCGTATTGTCGATGGTTTGAATGATCTCCTCATCTTGGGGTGGTACCAACTGTCCGCCATCGCGCCAATACACTTTGTAACCATTGTACTCTGGCGGATTGTGGCTGGCTGTCAGTACTATACCACAGTGGCAATCAAGATATTTCACCGCAAAAGACAGCTCGGGCGTCGTGCGAAGAGATGAAAAAAGAAACACCTTTATCCCGTTGGCCGAAAACACTTCAGCAACAACACGGGCAAGTGTATCACTGTTATTTCTGCAATCATACGCGATGACTGCTCGTATTTCCTCGTCTTTTATCTTGTCCCTGAGGTATTGGCTGAGTCCCTGAGTGCTTTTGCCCAAGGTATATTTATTGATCCTGTTTGTTCCAACCCCCATTACACCGCGCATCCCTCCAGTACCAAACTCCAAATCTTTATAAAAACTATCCTTGAGAAGTTCTGCATTTTCCTGCTGCATCATTTCTACCTCTTTGCGGGTACCGGCATCAAATGGCTCGCTTAGCCACTCTCTTACTTTAACGTCTATTGATTCCATGAGTGTGTTTATATTATGTTTGCAATAATAACATTTTTTGTGATCTGGAATAATTGGATGATCTTACTTTTCTGACAACGTTGCAATAATTTTTGTGCATTGCCAATAAGTGATCGGCTTTGAAGTCTGCAAGATGGAATCATGTTTGTTTATCCTTAATCATTTGGTTAATTTGATTCGTTCAGTGCACGAAGACTTGTCCACTTCTACCCTTCCACCGTCACCTGTCCCATTTCAAAAATCAAATGATTTCAGTATATTTGTAAATACACGATAATAGATCATATGAGCGTAATAAAATTGCCCTTGCTATTCGCCGGTTCTAAAGGCGAACGAAACCTTTACACTTTATTTGACAGTGGTGCAAACCTCAGCTGTATCAACCCGGAATGTATTGATGGTCTGGAAACACCTGTAAAACTTGGAAGAACCCGTCTTATTAGTACTGCAAGTGAGGGGCATTTTATTGAAGTAAAAGAAGCAGTCCGCTTAGATTTTTATGTAAACGAAGTTTTACTTTCTGATGAATTTTTAATTGTCCCGGGACTTAGTGAAGAAGCAATCATTGGTGCTGCTACTCTTCAAAAATGGAGGATTAAACTCAACTTTGAGCATGATACTGTCGAAGTAGATCCAAAAGTTGCCAAGATGCAATTGATTTGACCCACAGGATGGCATTCGTCCATTCCTCAGCATCATTTTGAGGTTTCACTTACATTTTTTTTAATCAAACAATAGCCAGGCAGGCTTGTTCTTTATTTTATGAATATCAATGAAATCCAGCAAATTCAACTTGAATACCTCAACGACAACGACTATCATGAACTGAGAGCTGTAATGGCTTCCTCATACCAAAACATGCCCGAATCGCTATGGGGTGAAAAACAGATCAAAAAACTCATCAGCATCTTCCCTCAAGGGCAGGTGGTCATCAAAGTGAATGGAAACATTGCCGGGTGCGCGCTCTGCATTCGGGTCAATTCACAGGATTTTGCAAGGCCACATACTTACAAAAATGTGACGGGCAATTATACTTTCAACACACACAGAAATGATGGCGATGCCCTTTATGGTATTGATGTTTTCATATTGCCTGAATATCGCGGGCTCAGATTGGGAAGGAGACTGTACGACTACCGAAAGGAACTTTGCGAAAAGCTCAATCTCAAAAGCATCATGTTTGGCGGCAGAATTCCCAATTACCACAAATATGCAAACGAGATGTCTCCGAAAGAGTACATCCAAAAGGTAAAGCAAAAAGAGATCCACGACCCGGTGCTCAATTTCCAATTATCCAATGATTTTCACCCTGCAGCCATTCTTCGAAATTATCTTGAAGGTGACGCTGCTTCCAGTGAATATGCTGTGCTTCTGGAATGGGACAACATATATTATGAAATACCACAAACGCTGGCAGAAACCAAAAAGACGGTAGTAAGACTTGGCCTGATCCAGTGGCAAATGAGGCCGTATAAAACCATCGAAGACGTGCTTCAGCAAGCCGAATATTTTATAGATGCCGTTTCCGGTTACAGATGTGACTTTGCCCTCTTTCCTGAATTTTTTAATGCTCCCCTTATGGCAGCATATAATCATCTTTCTGAAGCAGAATCTATAAGAAAACTTGCTTCCTATACTGAGGAGATAAAAGAAAAATTCTCCGAGTTTTCGATTTCCTATAACATCAATATCATATCCGGATCAATGCCGGAAATGGTGGATGGCAAGCTGATGAATGTGGGATACTTATGTAAAAGAGATGGAACCATAGAGCGATATGAAAAAATCCATGTTACCCCGGATGAAGCAAAGGTATGGGCCATGGAGCGGGGAGATACCATCAAGGCTTTTGACACCGACTGCGGTAAAATAGGAATATTAATTTGTTACGATTCGGAATTTCCGGAGCTGAGCAGACTTTTGGCGGACGAAGGAATGGAAATCCTCTTTGTTCCCTTCCTCACAGATACCCAAAACGGGTACTCCAGAGTGCGTCACTGTTCACAGGCCCGCGCTATTGAGAATGAGTGTTATGTCGCCATCGCCGGAAGCGTAGGCAACTTGCCCAATGTACACAACATGGACATTCAGTACGCACAATCCATGGTGTTTACCCCATGTGATTTCCCATTCCCAAGCAACGGTATCAAGGCAGAGGCAACACCCAACACTGAAATGATTCTTATTGCAGACGTAGACCTTGATCTATTGACGGAGCTGCACGAGCAAGGAAGTGTAAGAAACCTGAAGGACAGGAGGAAGGATGTGTATGAGGTGAGGAGGACTGGGAAGAGTAAATAAAATAACGAGATAAGGGATTAATAATAAGGCAGAACCTCGGTTGTTAATGCAATAAATAATTGCATCAGCCAGATGGTTGAAGTATATTGCTCTTATTAAATATGT
The DNA here is from genome assembly GCA_020436935.1 of Saprospiraceae bacterium. Classification (GTDB taxonomy): domain Bacteria; phylum Bacteroidota; class Bacteroidia; order Chitinophagales; family Saprospiraceae; genus JADKBO01. The sequence goes on along the minus strand of JAGQWX010000023.1, from coordinate 69,449 downwards.
GCATTATGCCCTGGAATCCTTCTCAATACAATACTTTCAAAAAAGAAAGATTTGCCCCGGCTTTTGACCTCATTGCCCAAATTGACAAAAAACCTAATCTCAAAGTCATTGACCTGGGTTGTGGAACCGGAGAACTCACAGCAGAACTTGCAAAATTGTTGCCCGGAAGCCATGTCACAGGCATTGATAACTCAAAGGAAATGTTGGAGCAATGTCCGAATGGTGCCCAATTAAAGTTTGAAAATAAGACCATAGAAAATCAATTGCTTTCGGATGAAAAATGGGATTTGATATTTGCAAACGCATCATTGCAGTGGGTGGAAAACCACCAGTACCTATTTCCAAAAATAATTTCAAAACTAAATCCAGGGGGCCAGTTGGCCATTCAGATGCCCTGCCAGAAGGAAAATATTTTGAATGGCTTGCTATATGACCTCGCTAGTGAAGAACCTTTTTCTTCAGCTTTAAACAACTACAACAGAACTTCACCTGTGCTCACAATGGACGAATACGCTCAAATATTATTTGATGAAAACTCACATGATATCAACATTTATCAAAAGGTTTATCCATTAATCGCCCGGGATCATGAAACTTTGTACGAGTTTATCTCAGGATCCGCTGCCATACCCTACATGGAACGATTACCCGATAATTTAAAAGACAAATTCAAAACGGATTTTATGCTTAAAATTCAAAAAACTTTTAGAAAAATACCGGCCATTTACGCGTTCAAAAGATTATTTATTGTTGCAAATTTTTAATGGGTAATCAATCATTTTGATAGCTGATAATCCAATGTCGCCTGCCAAACCCTAAATAAATTACCTGAACAAATTTTCTCAATATCATTTTCAGAATAACCTCGCTTCAACAGTGATCTGATCAAGTTGGGATACCCGGACACATCTTTCAAGCCCGAAGGCAGTGAATCGCCTACCCCATCAAAATCACTCCCAAACCCTACATGATTTATGCCAGCGAGTGCCACGACGTGATCTATATGGTCAGCAACTTTCTCCACATCAGAGAAGAACTGTGGCTTCTTTTGCCGATAGTCCCTGATCAAATTTTTACCTTCTTCACTTTCTGCGGTGACGCCTTTTTCCTTGAGCATAGCATCAATCTCCGCCTGATCTTTTTGTAATTGTACCTCATAGCTTCCATCCAGGAAAATAGAAGAAAAGTTGATCATGATGACCCCACCATTCTTACCCATCGCCCTTATGATTTCATCCGACATGTTGCGCTGAAATTTAGGAGTAAAATTTCTGGCTGAAGAATGCGAAGCCAGCAAAGGCACAGGCGTGATGGCCAGGACATCATAAAAAGCACTGTCAGAAATATGCGAGACATCGATCATGATGCCCTCTTTCGGAAGACTGCGGACAACCTCCTCTCCAAATTTGCTGAGTCCGTTCCAGGTACCTGTGGTATCATAGGAAGAATCACAAATTTGATTGTCCTTGGCATGGGTCAAAGTCACGTAACTAATGCCTTTCTCCCGCCAGTATTTCACGTCTTCAAGTGTTTCGATGGGCGATCCATTCTCCATACCCATTGGCAAAGCAATCTTTCCTTTACCAACAATATTTTTCACCTCAGCAGGACTTGTTGCTACTTCAAAATATTCACTATTCTCCTTACTGATCCAGTTGACCATCCTGATGAGGGTATCAGCCAATTCCTTACTTTCCTGAATGTTGAGATTTGAAGGGATATAAACCGACATAAACGGTGCATCAAGTCCTCCCTTTTTAGCCCTGACAAAATCAAAATTCCCTTCCTCGGATGATACAGGTAGACCAATGTATTCCTTTTGAAATCTAAAATTGAGCACCTTCAACCGGTAAGGCAGGTCAACATGCCCGTCTGTAATGATGAATTTGTGGGCAAGGGCTTCTGCGCGGTCGGCTGTAGAAGACTTTGCTTCTTTGGCTACATGACAGGAATAAAATGAGCAGAGGAATAAAAGAAGAATGATTTTTTTCATCATTTGATCAAGTTGGTTGATCAAATATAAAATTTGTTTACGATAAGCTCTTTCAGAGTTCAAAAAGACTACTGAGGTTGTACAGTCATTTTTAATTATCCATCAACATAAACAACTCTATCAATGTATACGGCTCAAACCAACAATAATCTTTATCTGGAAAATAAAATTATGGTATATTTACAAAATATAATTATAAAATATAAATATGACTACTCTTACTACTTCACTACCGGAATCAACAATAAAGGAGCTGAATGATTTGGCAAAAAAACTCAATGTACCAAAGAACCAAATTCTCAATTTAGCCCTTAAGAAATACCTTCATAATATAGAACAAGAATTATATATCCAATCCTTCAAAAGAGTTGGAGAAGACAGTGAAATGCAGCAACTTGCTGACTTAGGTATTTCAGACTTTACATCAGAACTAATTAATTTGGATGAAAAGTCGTGAAATTTGGATGGTTGATTTAGATCCAACGGAAGGTTCTGAACAAAATGGCATAAGACCAGTTATTGTAATCAGCGGAAATGCAATGAATGATTACTCAAATCTTGCAATTGTTTGTCCTTTGACAACCAAAATTAATAATTTTCAAGGAGGTATAGTTGTAGAGCCCAATAGTGAAAATGGCCTTTCGCAAACTTCAGAAATTTTAGTCTTCCAGGTTAGAACGCTGTCCAATAAAAGATTTTAGAAAAAATTAGGAGTCGTACCCTCCCAAATCCACGATCAATTGCTCAATAATTTTATCAAGATTTGTAAATATTGATCTTAGGTTAGAATTTTATTTGTCATTTATACTTATCGGAAAATGGATTGTCCATTTTAATCATGAAGGCAAAAATGCAAAGATCGAGGCAGAAAACACAGCCGGAGTGGTACCTCCGGCGAGGCTTTCTAACGAAGATATTTGCAGTTTTGACAATGATTATGTTGACAAATCTATTTCCGATAAGTATAACCATCGAAAAACCACTCCAAATATTGGTCAACCCACCCACTCAAAAAATAAGGCAGATTCAGCAAACGATACTTTTTATGTTGTCGTGTTGTCAATTCATCTACCCGAAGTTCGCCTCCGTATATCCTCAGGATATAAGCATGATTCACACGATCCATGAACTCATGCAATGACCTTAAGGTACCGGTTGCACCGGATTTGACTTCAATGGGAATGATCATTCCTTTGTACATGCAAATATCATAGGTAATTATCACTAAAAAATATAAAATATCATAGGTATTTTTATTGTTTTCAATTAATATTACCCTGCTTCAAACCTCCCCCACCTCCATGTCCAGTAAATAAGAACTCATGCTCTTTCCGTGCATATCGAGTAAGGTTGACCTGGTCACCCCGCCTTCCTATGCATCGTGGCAGACAAGGTTTATAATGCCACTGGACAATTCAGCAATCATTATTATCCAGGCAGCCAACGCATAGCCAGTCGCATAGCCGGACAAGCCTCAATATTTGAACATGGTGCTTGATTATTTACATTCCCTCTGATACGGCAAAATTATTATACTAATCGGATCGGATAGAATATCTATTTGCATGTGTTTATAAAATGAATCAGATCGAGATGAAGTCTATAAGAAAGTCGTCACAAACGACTTTAAGGTTGAACTGGGAACTCCTCGTCCCAGCTTCTCCAAAACGAATTTTGTTACCTCCACCGAGTATTTATAACCAAGAGATGGATCATTTTAGCAGCATGGATGCGGACAATTATATTTTCGATCATTAATTTAGCCCAGGTCCAAACTATCTATCATATCTTTAAGTTCATGAGGTTTTAGATCGGCTTTTTCCCCTTTGTCATAAATGGTAAGTAGATAAACTGTTTCAGTTTCAAAGAAGAGATAAGTGATAACTCTTGCACCACCACTTTTGCCCTTGACTTTGCTACCGATAGCCAAACGAATTTTATAACAATTGTTTCCAATAAAAGTGCCAGCTTCGGGATTTTCAGAAACAACACCAATTAGTTCAGAAAACTCATTTTTAAGAGATGGAAATTTTTTAGCAAGCCGTTTGAGCTCTTTAGTAAATCGGTGAGTAACAATTATACTTTAACTCATTGAGCAATTCCTGGGCAGTTTGAAGTTTTATTTTTCCCTGTTTATGAAGCCGAACTTCTTCTGCAGCTTCGTTAAGATCTCCCCACAATTTCACAGAAGCCTCACCAATAGGTTGGGCCTTTTTTACAAAAGAAAGACTTTTTAATACTTTCATTGCAAAAGTGACTTCACTATCAGGAATGTCTATTAATACTTTCATTATTTAATATTTAAAATGGCTATGCTCAATGTATTTTTTATCACTTCCTTAGGATGTTTGGCACCAATGGGGATGTTAAAAATAGGCAACTTTGCTTTTTATCCACTTTATTCAACTGGTAATCTCTCCCAAAAGTGCTTGTCGTGCAAAAATACGACATATTGGAATAACAAATACTCATTAAAATTATTGGTAGAATAATAACATTTAGGAGTGGTGAGAAAATTTGATTGGATATGAATTTTGAGCAAATTCGATTTCTCCTATCTTCACACCTTCCCCACCTCCATCTCTAGCAAATAAGAACTCATGCTCTTGCCGTGCTTATCGAGCAGGGTTGAACTGGTCACTCCACCTTCCAGTGCATCGTGGCAGACAAAGTTCATGGCTCCAAGTTGGGGCAATAGATAACGATCTACCCCACCCTTGATCCTATCGCCAAAGTGGCTGATCACCGCTTCAGGTGTTAATACCTCCACCAGCCTTTTGAAATGTTTTTGATCATAGACAATGACAGAGATGTTGACCAGATTGCCCTTATCTCCTGTTCTTGAATGTGCTATATTTCCTAGTTTCATATCAGACGGTTTCTATGGTGACTTTTGGGGTGACAAGTACTTTGGGAATTAAAACGGAGACGACAGAAATGAGTTCCTCGACGGATATGGTCGCCCCTCCTCCTCCAGCCGGGCCATTGGTATACAATGCCTCGACCTCTCTGCCTATTATGAGTGCCTCCTCACGTGATTTGGCCTTGCCGGATACGCGGACACGCAATTCATTGAAATTATTGTTGCCGGTATTGGTTCTTAGTAATGCATTCATACCGATCAGATCAAACCTTAGGGCTTCAAAGTCATAAGCCTGCAACCTCTTTTTCAAAATATCTATGGCCATATCTGCTCTGTCTTCACACTGGTATCCGCCGTAACTGATCTGACCTTCACCAACAAATCCATTTTCGTATCCCACGCTGACTTTATAAAACGGGGTTGCGGGCTTGCCACTTGCACCGGAAAATTCGACGACGTGTTCGCCTTTCCCGTAAAATTCTACGCGTGAAAAATCGGCGACACAATCCGGGGTGTAATAGGCCGCGGGGTCATGGATTTCATACAGCAATTGCTCCGTGCATGTGGCTTTGTTGATGATGCCGCCCGTGCCGCTTACTTTGGTAATATGTCCAAAGCCACTTTCATCGATTTCTACAAACGGAAAGCCCAGGTCCCACAAATCAGGCACTTGCTTCTGATGACCATCGGCAAAATAACCACCGCACACCTGACCCGCACACTCCAGCAAATGTCCGACCATCGTTCCCTTTCCCAGGAGTTCGTAATCACTTTCTGACCAGCCGAATTCAAATACCATGGGAGCAAGAAATAATGCGGGATCAGCTACTCTTCCAGTAATAATGATGTCTGCTCCTTGACGCAGCGCCTCTACAATCCCTCCTACTCCAAGGTAGGCATTGGCAGAAACCATCTTATCCAACATGGTACCAATGGCCAAACCATTTTCCAAAATGGGAAGATCTGGCATAGTTTTCACGATTTCAAAGACATCATCACCCGTGACAGCTGCAATTTTTAAGCCCTTAAGACCCATTTTCATGGCCATCTCTTTGACCACACTTGCAGCGGCGACAGGATTGGCGGCGCCCATATTGGTGATGACCTTGATTTTATTTTGAAATGCCAGTGACAACACTTTTTCCATGCGATATTCCAGCAGATGATTGTAGCCCTTCGCCGGGTCCCTGAGTTTTTCTTTTTGGGCCAATGCGATGGTACGCTCTGCCAGACATTCAAATCCTATATAATCGAGCTCAGCAGATTGCATCAACTTTATGGCCGGATCAAGTCGATCCCCACCATAACCTGCACCACTTCCTATTCTGATTTTTTTCATTTTTTAAAAACTAATTGCGCCCACCAACAAAGCGAGGGCCAGCATAATCCATGTAACGATTAAGGCATATGGTATTGTTCTAAGCTGGTGTTCTCCAAGATCTACACCTGCGAGCCCAATGAGCAAAAAAGTGGATCCTGTGAGTGGGCTAACCGGAAATCCTGTCGTCATCTGTCCCAATATTGCTGCACGTCCAACTTCCACAGCATCGGCTCCGAAGTGTACAGAAGTTTCTGAAAGCAAGGGCAGGATTCCAAAATAAAATGAGTCAGGGTCAAACAACATGCTTGCCGGCATGGAGACCAGGCCTGTGATAAAAGGTAAATGTGCGCCAACGGCATCAGGAATGACATTGATTGAAGCCTCCGCCATGGCATCAATCATGCCTGCTCCTTTCATGATGCCGGTGAAACAACCCGCTGCAAAAAGAATGCCCGCCATCAACAAGGCTGCTTTAGCGTGGTCGTTTATGCGTTCGGATTGTTGTTTGATGCCCGGGTAATTGACCATCAAAGCAATCACAAAAGCCAGCATAAAAACAACATGTGGAGGCAATATGCCTGAAATCAAAATGCCGATGGACAGCAGTATGAAGCCGATGTTGAACCAGAACAATTTTGGTCTTTCCAGCGGCGATATTTCCTGTGATTCATTCAATATGACTGTGGTCTTGCTGACGAGGTTCCGCTCAGCCTTTCCCAGGAACCAGGCTATTATCAACACAGCAATCAAGCCGCCGATGACAGGCAAAAGTAAAGGATTGAACAATGCGGTTACCGGCACTTCCAGCGCGCTGGCGGCTCTTATGGTAGGTCCGCCCCAGGGCAAAATATTCATTGTCCCTGCCCCCAGAGCAACCACACAGGCCAGGGTGGTTCTTTTCATTTTGAGCGTATCGTAGACCGGTAATAAAGCGGGTATCGTGACCAAAAATGTCACCGCACCGGACCCGTCCAGATGAACCAGCATGGCCAATAATGCAGACGCTACAGCAACTTTTGCCGGATCATTGCCCGCTAATTTTAATAAACGGAAGATGATGGGTTTGAATGTCCCGGCATCAGACAATATCCCAAAAAACAAAATGGCAAAAATGAACATTACTCCGGTTGGTGCAATGGTTTTGATGCCATCTGTGATGTATTCAGAAATTTTGAGTCCGTGGCCTCCGACTAAGGCCATAACCACAGGTACCAGTATGAGAGCGACCATGGGCGAGACTTTTTTGCTCATCACCAATACGAGCAGCAACAACACCGCCATAAAGCCCAATAATGCTGCACTCATTTTTTAAAATTCGAGATATTCATCAAAAAATGGCAATACTTGTTGAGGCAGCCTTCCTTCTTTGGTATAAATATCGCTGGTATGAGTGCCAATGTATTCCTCTGAAAGGTGTTTAATGCCCACATTTTCAAGCCTTTGGCTGAACATTTCACACTGGATCGTAAAGCGGTCACCAGCATTGCGGCCCCAGTCCATTTTGATGGCTTTCAATTGTTGCAGTTGGGTAAGATGATCATCGATCATATGCAAGGGCAAGTTGTCATACCATTTTTGCAATACATCCTGGTGGACCGTTAGTTCGTCTCCTTTGAATTCGAAAGGCAGATCACAATAAAAAGGGGCCTTGTAAGCATTGGGCGACCATGCCCTTCCAAAAGCTACCATGACACTTCCGAAGTAGGTTTTGTTTAAGGCTTCAAGGGTTTTGATTTCTGATAATTCCCTGAATGTATTGCTGTTGGGTCCATATTCCCGCACGATAGTCAGTGCTCCCGGACTCATGGCATATACGGTGCTGAATATTTCGGGGTGTCGCATCGCTATTTTCAGTGCCCCATAACCTCCCATGCTGTGGCCGGTAATGCCTCGACTTTCTTTCCTTGCAAGTGTCCTGTAATTTTTATCGATGTGCTCAACCAGGTCAATGGCCGTAAAATCTTCCCAGTTTCCAAACAATTCTGAGTTGCTGTAAAAACTTCCTCCAGAGCTCGTTTTCTGATCTGAAATGACAAAAATAAATGGTCTTATCCTATTCCTTTCAATGGCATAATCCAGCAATTCCTTTTCACCCGGCAGTCGATGATCGGAGTTGAATCCATGCAGGAAATAGATTACAGGATATCTCTCTGTGCTATTGCTATACCCCGGAGGGAGATAGATAGAAATGGCTCGTTTAGGATTTTCTCCATATCTGTTTTCGAGTCGTTTTGAATAGATGGAATCAAAAAAGACAGTACCTCCCTCCTGAGCTATGGATGGGCCGGCAATAAACAGAAGGTAAAAAAGTCCAAGCAATAATTTATACTGTAAAGTTGAAATGAAGCTCAGTTTCTGAATCATAAATGTGTTTTAACGCATGAAGCAAAATGCACGGTTTGGGGTATGGATTGGTTAAGGTGTTATAATAGCAATGTTCGGTAAAAATATGCTCTTTACCAAAAGAAATCCAAAGGCTTGGATCAATCTCTTTTGGGTAACTTTTTTTGGCGATTGAATAAAGTTAACTCTATGTCAGTTGTAAAGCAATACCATTTTTATGGCATACACAAGTAATATTGAAAAGACAAAAGAGAATGTACTTAAAGGAAAAGCAGATGGCTTAATTCTCAGCCTTTGGTTTCGACTCCGCTCAACCACCTAGGAAGAAACGACATAATACTGCTTATAAATATAAAGCGCAGGATTTGCCGACAGCTCAAAAAAAAATGCATTTATAAACTCATATAGCCAAACTTAAAGACAATGCAGAAAAATAGGGTTCAGATTTCAGTGATAGAGAGCGAAGCAACGGAATGCCGGCTTTTGACATCGTAAGGAGTAAAATTAAAACTCTGAAGTAAAAAAACATCAACACGCCAAAAACTGAAAATATGTCAAAAGACAAGGGCTATGAGTGAAGGGTGCGAAGCATTGGAGTGATATGGAATCACTCCAAACTGAGCGAACTGCGAGCTACTGCATCGCAGCGACTCGCCATGATCGAAAAAAAGATTAAAGTAAATTTTACTAATAATGCTTCTTCATTTCAGATCGAACGGTCCCTGAAAATCATTAAAAAGACAAAGCACTCAGATGCACGCTCTCAATTGAAGTTTAAAAGAACATTTTTTACTACAAGTTTTTAATAGGTATTGACAAATAAGCAGTCATCGCTTACATTTGCATAAATTTAACCAATTAGTTAAACCTTTTGGACAATAACAACAAATACGAAGAAACGGACACAGAACAGAAAATTCTGAAGGCGGCTGCCATTGTTTTTGAAAGAGACGGCTTTGCCGGAGCCCGCATGCAGGCCATAGCAGATGAATGCGGGATGAACAAAGCCTTATTGCACTATTACTTCAGGTCAAAGGAGCTCCTTTTCAGAAGGATCTTTTTTGCAAAATTCCAAACTTTCTTCAAAGACATGGTGTCGCTTGCCGATACTGAGATCGATTTCTTTTTGAGGATTGACATGTTCATCGACAACTACATGCGCATGTTGCTCGCAAATCCTGACCTTCCGGTGATGCTTTTTACGACCATACACCAGAATCCAGAATTTTTACAACAGTTGGATGGAAGCTTTGGACTCAAAATGAGAGAGATCTTCCAAAAAGAAATGGACGAAGGTCGCATCATAAAGATCAACCCACTGCACATCATCACCTCTATCGTTGGCTTGAGCGTCATGCCCTTTTTGGCTAGACCAATGGCCAGTCATGTATTTAAAATACCAGCCCCGGAATACCAAAAACTACTCGAAGAACGCGGCGCTTTTGTGAAACATGCCATGAGGGCTATGCTAAAACCAATTTAAAAAAATTTATCTCACTTTTAACCATATAGTTAAAATGAATGGTCAAAAACTACCTTTATTGCTTTTTATCAGCCAATTTCTCTTCCAGGCTTCTCTCATGGGGCAGCAAAAGATCATCCTCAGTGACTTAAGAGATGCTGCATTAAAAAGTTCTACACAAATGAGTCAACAGACACTGACAGACCAGAGTCTAAAAATCAACAATGCTTTGGCAAAAATCGGCTACCTGCCAAAACTCAGTTTGGGTGGTACAGCCAGCTATCAGACCGACGTTACTACTCTGCCGATCAGCTTTCCGGGCGTAGAAATACCATCTCCGCAAAAGGACCAGTACAAGGTCAGTCTCGATCTCCAGCAAACAATTTACGACGGAGGAGCTACCAGGGCAGGTCTGGCCATGAATGCTGCCAACGCCCACCTCGAATCGGTAAAGGTCATTTATGACAAACAGAAAATACTGGAGCTCACGGATCAATTGTTTTATGGCGGTCTGAGTCTGCAAATTCAATCCGAAAATTTATCTATTTTGGAAAACCAGCTTGAACAGAAGCTGGCAAAAGTCAACGAAAACATCAGTCAGGGCACCATGTCAAAACTTTCTGCCAGCCAGATCAAGGTGAAACTGATCGAACTTTCGCAACAGCAGGAAATGCTCAAGGCCAAATCAACTTCTACCAAACAAACCCTGGGCCTGCTTACAGGCATCAACCTTAGTGACACGGATATTTTTGAATTGCAGGAAACTGCAAGTACCATGTCGAAAAAGGAATATGCAAGTCCCGAGATCAACCTCTTACTTGCACAACAATCACTTGTTTCTGCCGCAGATGCACTCACAGATGCCAAGTTTGCACCAAAATTATCCCTCAACGCCAGTCTTGCATATGGTCGGCCCGGACTCAACTTCTTATCCAGGGATTTCGACACCTATGGTCTGGCATCCTTGCAGTTGCGCATACCCATCGACCATTTTTACACCAAACAAAAAATGCACGAAAAGGCCCTGAATCAATTGAAGATGGACGCCATCGACGACCAGCTTACCAACGCGCGCAGAGGCATCAATATCAAATTGCAAAACATTGAAGCCGACATTGCCCAGCTTGAGAACACCATTGTCAAAGACCAGGAATTATTGGAACTCAGACAAGACATCGCAAAAACCATTGAAGTACAATATGACAACGGCATCATCACGGAACGCGATTATCTGGAAGAACTCGAAAACGTCAATGTTGCCAGGAACAATATGGCACTTCATAAAATACAACTGGCTCAGGCAATAGACCAGTGGAAATTATTAATTGGAAATTTTTAAAAGATAAATAGATGAAAAAATTATTTTACCTCACCTTACTCACACTGGGCACCCTAGCCTGCAACAACGAACAAGAACAGTGGGACGCCAGTGGCGTATTTGAGGCAGACGAAATCATAGTTTCAGCCGAAGCCATGGGAAAAATTGTGGCTTTAGACATCGAAGAGGGGCAGAGCCTCAAAAAAGACCAGGTGCTCGGGAAAATAGACGACCAATCGCTTTCTCTTCAAAAGTCCCAGCTTGAAGCAAGTGTAAAGAGTTTATATGAAAAAAGAGGCAGCGCTCAACCTCAGACGGGCATCTATCGTGAACAAATAAAGGCGCAAAAGGAAAATATTGCCACCCTTAATGAACAACTGAAGGTCCTCAATCGAGACAGGGCAAGAATGGAAAACCTGGTCAAAGCCGATGCAGCACCAGCCAAGCAACTCGATGACATCAATGGCCAGATCAGTATTCTTTCTCAACAGATTAAAGCCGCTGAGGCAAACATCGGTACACTTCAACAACAAATCAAATCTGCAGAATCGTCAGTTTCAATTCAAAACAGGGCTGTGTTGAGCGAAGAAGCTCCTTTGGAACAACGCATCGCATCCGTCGATGATCAAATCGACAGGACCACCATCATAAGCCCCATGGACGGCACCGTTCTGACAAGCTATTTGAAAAAGGACGAATTCGCCACCATTGGCAAACCCATTTTCAAAATTGCAAAAACAGACCAGCTCATCCTTCGGGCCTATATTACCGAAGCCCAACTGGCAGAAGTAAAACTGGGCCAGGAAGTCAATGTAAGCATAGGCAGTGAATCCTCAGCACAGAGTCTTAAAGGAAAAATTTCCTGGATTTCTTCCAAAGCTGAATTCACCCCCAAAACCATTCAGACCAAGGACGAAAGAAGCAATCTGGTGTATGCCATCAAGATCGTGGTACCCAATGACGGCCAACTCAAGATTGGCATGTACGGCGATGTTGCATTTTAATCTGTGACCATGAAATTGAAAAACACCAATACCTCCATGCCTTGTGCATATGTAAAGAAGAGGCAAGAGTTTTCAACTTTCAAGTTTCAAATTTCAAATTTATTCAGATGTCAATTGAGATAAAAAATATATCACACAGCTACAGCAAAGGGACCATTCAAGCCCTCAAGGATGTGAGCCTGTCCATAAAACCAGGCGAAAGGTTTGGTATCATTGGACCCGACGGAGCCGGAAAAACAAGCTTGTTCCGCATCCTGACCACCTTGTTGCTTGCAGACAATGGCAGTGCTGTAGTTTGTGGCTACGATGTGGTCAAAGATTATAAGGCAATCAGGAGCATCTGCGGATATATGCCTGGTAAGTTCTCCTTGTATTATGATCTGAGCATCCAGGAAAATCTCAATTTTTTTGCAAGGGTCTTCGGCACCAGTTTTGAGGCCAACAGACATCTGGTGGAAGAAATTTATGTCCAGCTGGAGCCTTTCAAAGACAGGCCTGCAGGAAAGCTGTCGGGTGGTATGAAACAAAAACTGGCCCTTTGTTGCGCCCTGATCCATGAACCTAAGGTTTTGTTTCTCGACGAACCTACCACCGGAGTAGATCCTGTCAGCAGAAGAGAATTCTGGGACATGCTCGACCGTCTCAAAAGCAGGAACATCACCATTCTGGTATCTACACCTTATATGGATGAAGCGAGCAGATGTGACCGCATCGCCTTGATGCAGGACGGAAAAATACTCGCCGTAGATTCCCTGGAAGGCATCATTGCCAACTATGATAAAAAATTGTGGTCTGTAAAAACACAGCATACCAATGCAGTATTGAAAAAACTCAAAATACACCCGGAAGTAGCCTCCAGCATCCCTTTTGGTGACAGCATCCACATCCGCATGAAGAACCAATTGGCAACTTTTGAAGATGTACGCATCACAATGGCAAATATGGATGACAGCTTGACCGTAGCACCTTTGGTACCCGAGATAGAAGACGTATTTATGGACCTAATGAGTGCCCAATGAATAACAACGAACATATCATAGAGGTGCAGGACTTGACCAGAACTTTTGGCGCTTTTACGGCCGTTGACCACATCACCTTCCATGTAAATAAAGGCGAAATATTCGGATTTCTGGGAGCCAATGGTGCCGGAAAAACTACGGCCATGAAAATGCTCAGCGGTCTGTTGCTTCCGACCTCAGGCAAAGCAAGTGTGGCTGGTTTCGACGTTTTTACCCAGACCGAAAAAATCAAAAAAAGCATTGGTTACATGAGCCAGAAATTTTCGCTCTACGACGACCTTTCAGTACTGGAAAACATTGAGTTTTTTGGAGGAATCTATGGCCTCAAAAAACAAGATTTACACATTGCCAAAGATTTACTCTTGTCAAAATTGGGCATGGAAGATCAGGCCAGAAGTCTGGTTTCTTCCCTACCCCTTGGCTGGAAACAAAAACTTTCTTTCTCTATTGCCATGATCCACAAACCCGTTCTCATTTTTCTGGATGAACCAACTGGCGGCGTTGACCCCATCACCAGACGACAGTTTTGGGAAATGATCTACGACGCAGCCCAGGAAGGCACCACCATCTTCGTGACCACCCATTACATGGACGAAGCAGAATATTGTGACCGGGTCAGCATTATGGTTGACGGTAAGATTGCAGCGCTCGACAAACCCGCAAACTTGAAGGAACAATTTGAGGCCGAATCTATGGATGAGGTATTTTATAAACTGGCCAGAGGCGCAAAAAGAGGAGATGGTTAGTGAGTGGTGAGTAGTGGATTAGTGAGTGGTGAGTGGTGGATTGTGTGTGGTGGAGTGGTGAGTGGTGGATTAGTGAGTGGTGAGTGGTGGATTGTGTGTGGTGAGTGGTGGATTGTGTGTGGTGGATTGTGTGTGGTGGATTGTGAGTTGTGAGTTGTGAGTTGTGAGTTGTGAGTTGTGAGTTGTGAGTTGTGAGTTGTGAGTTGTGAGTTGTGAAAATCGTAATTCGGAATAAAAAACAAAGGTGGCTGAGCGGAGTCGAAGCCACGAGCAATGGTTAATGGTTAATGTTAAATGATAAATGACAGTTAATTGGCCGCCGGTGGCTGAGCGGAGTCGAAGCCACGAGCAATGGTTAATGATTAATGGTTAATGTTAAATGATAAACGACAATAAATTGGCCTTCGGTAGCTGAGCGCAGCCAAAGCCATAGGCCCAAAAAAAGCTAACAGCTAAGAGCTAACAGCTAATGGCTAACAGCTTAAAAAAAGAACAATGAATACATTTTTATCCTTCGTGATCAAAGAATTCCAGCATGTCTGGAGGGACAAACGCAGCTTGTTTATCCTGATTGCTTTGCCCATCTCCATGATGTTGCTGTTTGGCTTTGCGTTGAGCAATGAGGTCAAAAATTCCAATATTGCTATTCTGGCGTCGAGCTTTGACCAGGATGTTTTGGAATTGTCAGATAGGCTCGACCAGAGCAAATATTTTACGGTGAATAAAAGGTTGTCTTCGGACAAGGAAATTGATACTTATTTCAAGACGAATGAAGGCCGGATGGTGGTGGTTTTTGAAGAAGATTTTGATGAAAAACTGAGCCATGGAAAAATGGCGACGATCAATCTCATTGCTGATGCTACCGACCCCAATACAGCGACGACAATGGTGGGTTATGCAAGAAACATCATTGGGGCCATGCAGAAAGAGAAGCTTGGTGAATTGGAAATGCCATACACCATCAATGTGGAGAATAGGATGTTGTACAATCCACAGCTGCTGAGTGCATATAACTTTGTTCCGGGCGTAATGGCCCTGATTTTGACTTTGCTGGGTGCTATGATGACCTCTGTCTCCATCGTAAAGGAAAAAGAATTCGGGACCATGGAGCTGCTTTTGGTTTCACCTGTCAAACCTCTGATGGTGGTGGTATCCAAGGCTATTCCATATGCACTGCTTTGTTTCATTGACGTCCTCATCATTTTGGCGATGGCAAGATATGTGCTGGATATGCCCATGCAGGGCAACCTGGCACTGCTGCTGATTTTGAGCATACTTTTTATATTTACAACTCTGGCTTTAGGCTTGCTCATTTCCAATAGCGTCAATCAGCAACAGGTGGCCATGTTTATTTCACTTGTTGGTTTGATGATGCCCAGTCTGATCTTCAGCGGCTTTATGTTTCCCATCGAAAACATGCCCAAACCCATGCAGGTCATCAGCAATGTGGTGCCTACCCGCTATTACTATGAAATACTCCGGTCGATCATGGTGAAAGGCCTGGGATTTGAACACATCTGGAAACAAACTCTGGTCCTCGTCGGCATGACCACGTTTTTTATTCTGCTAGCTGTCAAAAGATTCAAAATCAGGTTGTCATGATAGGAATAGTTGTAAAAAAAGAATTCAGGCAGATTTTCAGGAACCCCAACATCCTGAGAATGATGATCGCCATGCCCATCATCCAGCTTATTTTGCTGCCCTTTGCAGCGGACTACGAAATCAAAAACATCCATCTGGCCATTGTCAATCAGGACAACAGCACTTATGCACAAAGGCTCATCCAAAAATTTGATGCGGGGGGATACTTCACACTCAACTGGCAGGGTCAGGATTACAGAAAGGCATTACAGGTGATTGAAGATGGCAAGGCTGACCTCATCATCACCATCCCACCCCATTTTGAAAAAAACCTGATCAAAGAAAATAAGGCCACCATCCACATGGCCACAGACGCGGTAAATGGCGTAAAAGCAGGATTGGGCAGCATGTATGCCAGTCAGATCATAAGCAGTTTCAACAATGAGATACGCGAGGAATTGATGGTCATGCCCAGGAACAGTGAGATTGTCACCATACAAAGCTTGTCTCAAAACTGGTACAATCCGCTGAACGACTACCACATGTTCATGGTGCCGGGTATCCTCGCCCTTCTTGTGACCATGGTTGGTGCCTTGATCAGCGCACTCAACATCGTATCAGAAAAAGAGGTCGGTACCATTGAACAAATCAACGTTACGCCACTCAAAAAACACCAATTCATCATAGGAAAACTACTGCCCTTCTGGATACTGGGTTTGGTGTCCATCACCATTGGTTTCATTGTGAGTTACATCGTATTTGGATTGACAAGCGTGGGTGGATACTTTGCCATTTATCTTTACAGTGCAATTTATCTCATGGCTGTTCTGGGAATAGGGCTGTTGCTGAGCACTTTTGTGGACACCCAGCAACAAGCTACTCTTTTTAGCTTTTTTATCATGATGAATTTTGTCCTCCTGAGTGGTTTGTACACTCCGACAGAAAGCATGCCGGCATGGGCAAGAACTGTTTCAGAGTTTTTGCCACCTACACATTTCATCAAAGTCATCCGCTCTATTTTCATCAAGGGAAGCACCATCCAGGATTTGCTGCCAGAATATGGCAGAATGAGTCTGTTTGCTGTAGTATTGATTGGATTGGCGGTTTTAAATTATAGGAAGAGAACGGCATAAGGCAATTTTCCTTGAAGAATAAAACTGACTAAAAATCCTATCTGAATAGATACACAAAGGGAAGAGGAATGTCCTAAATCGATAGATCTTCCTCAGCATTGATATCCATATTCTTGTCTTTATGTGCAAGAAGTGCTAAGCCAAAGGTGAGGACTCCAAGGCGGCCAACGAACATCACTGCGATAAGTATTAGCTTTCCGGCAACACTCAATTGACCTGTAATGCCTGTACTCAAGCCAACTGTACCCAATGCCGATACTGCTTCAAATATGATCTTCTCTAATGGAAAATCATCTACCAGGAGCAATAAAAAGACAGCCACACACATCACTCCGGAATACAATGTAAAAATAGAGGTAGCCAGCTCAATTTTTTTGGAAGACAATTTTTTACCGAAAAACAGAATACTCCGGTTGTTTCTGATTTTATTCCATACCAATGTGATCAAAATAGCAAAGGTTGTAGACTTGAGTCCTCCACCGGTTCCGGCAGGAGAGGCTCCAATAAACATAAGCATGACCAAAACCATGAGCACCGATGTTGTCAGGTTGCCGACGGGAATGGTGTTGAATCCAACAGTTGTCAAGGCAGTCATGGCCTGGAAAAAAGATATCATTAGTTTATCCTCTTCGTATAGAGCCAATGTTGGTTCGAAAAAGTAAAACAAAGCAGTTCCAACCAACAATAAAATCCAGGTCACGTGTATAATGGCATGTGTAGTAAATGTCAATTTTTTGCTCCTTCCGGTTATCCTGTGCCAAACATCAGTAACAACAATGAAACCCAGTGAACCGGCAAGGGCCAAGACCGATATGATGGTATTCAGAAATACATCTCCTTTAAATTGTTCAAAACTATCATTATACAATCCAAAACCGGCAGTACAAAATGTCGAAATACTGTGAAATATGCTACTCCACAGTGCAAAGTTGGGCTCCACACCTAGTCTGATAAATCCAATGTAGAAGCAAATAGCACCCAATAATTCTATGATGATGGTAAAAATAATAACCGCTTTTAGAAAATCTCTCAGCTTGAATTCCCTGGGAACAGAAAACTCTGCATTCAGCACCCGCTGGTGCCAATGGGTCAATTGACTACCCTTGGCTATCAACACAAAGGAAGTAAAAGTCATATAACCTATCCCTCCAATCTGAATGAGCAAGGCTACAACCATTTGGCCCCATATATTGTAAGTATCATATAAGCTGCTGGTCACCAGACCAGTTGTTGAGAGTGCGGAAGCTGCAGTAAAAAGGTGGTCAATTGGACTTACATCCAGCTTATGCATGAATGGAAGGCAGAGCAACATCCATCCTATGATAGAATACACTAGAAAGCCAAAAAGTAAATTTTGCTGTGGAGACAACAATAATTGGAATTTTCTCAGCTTTCTCCACAAGATTTTTTTAAGATTCCAATTTGTATTTTCAATTATACCTTTGGTTCGGGGTAAAGTGTTTAACTGATCCATTGTCTTTTATATCATTTAATAAGACAAAGATCATTTCATCGGTATAAAGAGGGTATAAAACAAAAATACCTGCGTATAAAGAAAATATAAAGATTTACAGAAATCGATATCCAACACCACTCTCTGTGATGATGTATTCAGGTTTATTGGGATTGGCTTCAATTTTTTTTCTTAATGCAGCCACAAATACCCGAAGATATTGAGTTTCATGGACATACGAAGCTCCCCAAATTTCCCTGAGTAAAAATCTGTGTGTCAATACTTTACCTTCATTTTTTGCAAAAAGCAGCAAAAGATTATACTCCGTGGAAGTCAATTTTAATACTTCATTTCTGAGCCAGACCTGGCGCGCCACCAGGTCTAATTTCAACTCTTTAAATATCAATTCAGTATGTTGGTCTGAGTTCTGATTTCTTCTGATGGCTGATCTTATTCTGGCAAGCAATTCTCCAGACCTGAAGGGTTTGGTCAGGTAATCTGCAGCGCCATGATCCAGGGCTATGACTATATCATCTTCCCCATCCAATACGCTCAAAATGATGATGGGACTGGTAAACCAGGACCTGAGTTCTTTAAGCACTTCTTGTCCATTGATGTCCGGAAGCCCAAGATCCAAAATGATGAGATCAGGAGGGTGAGCGGCAGCAAGGGCAATGCCTTCTTTTCCATTGGTGGCCTGGACCACTTTGTAATCGTGATTTTCTAAATTGATGGTGAGCAATTTTCTAATCTGAGGCTCATCATCTATGATCAGAATTTCTGCTTTATTCATTGGGTATCTGTATTTTTTGAGCCGACTTACATGGTATTTTGATGGTAAATTCCGCCCCCTTGAACTTACCGCTGTGATTCAGGTCAACACTGCCTTCCATGGCTCTGACAAGGCCTTTCACGATAGAAAGCCCAAGTCCGGTGCCGCCTGTAGATGTTTTGTCTATCTTGTAAAACTTGTCAAATACAAAATCAACTTCTTCCGGCTTAAATCCGGGGCCCTCGTCGCTGACCACCAGTTTTAAAACTCCTGACTTATAATTTGTCTCCATATGTATCCCGGTGCCAGCAGGTGTGTGCCTGGAAGCATTCTGCAGCAAATTGATGATGCATTGTTCAACCAAACCTTCATCCAACCAAAGCAAAGGAACTTCCCCAAGAGACTGATATTCAATACGATCGCCCTCTTCTTTGAAATAAGTAATGCAGCGATACAATAATTCCTCAACATCCGTCCAATCTGGCTTGGCTTTGATCACTCCCGCTTCCACCCTACTCATATTGAGCAGATTATTGACCTGCATATGAAGCCTGTTGCCCGCTATAGCCATTTCATCATGAAGCTCATGGATGGTCGCCGGTTCAAGTTTGCCCTTGTTTTCTGTGATAATGTCGAGTGATCCAACTATTGTTGCGATGGGGGTTTTTAATTCATGCGACAAGGAATTAAGGATAGCATTGTACAATAGAATGGATTTGTCCTTTTCTTCTTTATCCCTTTGTTTTTCTTCCAATTGCCTTATTTGATGGGTCAATACGGCATTGATGGATGCAATTGCAAAGTACATTAAAAACATCAACCCATCTTCTGCACTGTTGATGCGCAGGGTCATGACTGGAGGAATAAAGAAAAAATTCCATATCAGGGCACTTAAAAAAGCTGTCAGTAATACAGGAAAAATATCCAGGATCATTGCAGAAAACGACACAGTAAGAAGTAGTATCAATGCAACTGCCCTAAATCCAATGTAATCATTTAGGACATAGCAAGACAAACTCGCAAATGTTACCAACGCCAGCCCAATGCCAAATTGTTGATACATATTCCATCTTCTGCTCCACATCTTCATTCAATTGATTTACAAATTTAGCCACCAGCATATAAAGAAAATATAAAAGTTCGCAGGGTCTTTTTAGATACATACGATTTCAGCTAAGTACCAATTTGACCTCATTAGTTGATTCCATCCATTCAAAAAGCTTCATCATTTACTACACTTAATGAGCAGATTTTACTTATCACATTTTTTAAGGATAACACATTTAGGAGACATTTATATAAGTCTGAATTAAGAATTAATTCACAAAAACAACATTCCATCGAATGAACACAGTATGAAATGGGGGTTTTTATTAATTTTTATAAAAATTATTTACTTATTCTACTTATTCTATCAAATTAGTATACTTTAGCCAAAAAATTACAGATGAAAAAATTCTTACCCATACTCGCCGTCTTTTTATATCAACATGCCCTTGCACAGTCTCCTGTTATTCTCTCAGGCAGCGTAAAGGACAATTCAGGAAATAGTGTCATCGGTGCAACAGCCCAGATCATCGGCACCCATTTGTTTGGCGTAACCGATTTGGATGGAAAATTTGAAATCGAACTGATCGACAAGCTGCCTCCTTTCCAACTGGAAGTGCGTTCAGTTGGCTACAATCCACAAATCATTGAAGTGCTTGATCAAAACCAAATCATCCTATCGGTCCTCGTATCCGACAATGCCTTCGAAGAGGTTACGGTCACCGCCCGAAGAAGGAAAGAAGCCCTGCATCAAACCCCAATTCCAATCACTGTGCTTGATGGTGCTATGGTGGAAAAAACTGGCGCAAACAATGTCAACAGGGTAAAAGAATTGGTACCCAGCGTACAACTATATTCTTCAAATCCTCGTAATACCGGTCTGAATATCCGGGGTCTGGGTTCTACCTTTGGCCTCACTAATGACGGTCTCGATCCCGGAGTTGGTTTCTATGTGGATGGTGTTTACATGGCAAGACCAGCTGCAACGGCAATAGATTTCATTGATGTGGAACAAATTGAAGTCCTTAGGGGACCACAAGGTACTTTGTTTGGAAAAAATACTACAGCCGGGGCTTTCAACATTACATCCAGAAAACCAACTTTTCAGCCAACAGGTAAAGTAGAAGTTGGCTTTGGAAATTTCGGACTGACTCAGGCAAAAGCATCGATAAGTGGTCCATTGTCCAAACATTTGGCAGCACGAATTTCTTTATCAGGTAACAAAAGA
Source organism: Saprospiraceae bacterium (assembly GCA_020436935.1). GTDB lineage: Bacteria > Bacteroidota > Bacteroidia > Chitinophagales > Saprospiraceae > JADKBO01. The sequence continues at coordinate 48,166 of JAGQWX010000023.1, read as the reverse complement.
AATGGAACATTGTACCATACCACCAGAGATGAATATGTCAATGACCAAAACAATATAGGACTGAAATCCAGCTTTTTATATGATGGCATCAACAATACTGAGATCTTTTTATCTGCCGATTACAGCAAACAACAACCCAATGGTTATGCCCAGGTGGTAGCTGGTATTGTTGAGACTGCTCAGCCGGCATTCAGGCAATTCCCTGCGATCATCTCCGACTTAAATTATCAATTGCCATCCAATGACCCATTTGACCGTATTATTGACCACGATATTCCGTGGAGGTCCAACAATGAGTATGGTGGTGTCTCTCTTACGGCAGAAACCAGACTTGCTTTAGGCAAACTTACCTCCATAAGTGCTTTCAGATTTTGGAACTGGAGACCGTCTAATGACAGAGATTTTACAGGACTCGAAGCATTAAGCGTTTCTGCAGCTCCGTCTTCACACCAGCAATGGTCGCAAGAGTTCAGTTACAGCGCCCAGGTCCAAAAGAAACTCCACTTAAGCACCGGTGTATTTGCGATCTGGGAAAATTTGAAGCCCATTGGTGCACACATCCAGGAATCCGGTAAAGATCAGTGGAGGTTTTCGCAGAACAACAACGATCCCTTGTGGAAAACCCCTGGTTTGCTTGATGGATATGGCCTGAAATCATACCCATTTCTCCAGTCATTCAGCGGAGCAGTTTTCACCAACCTGGATTGGAAATTATCAGAAAAATGGCATTTGGTAAGTGGTATTCGCGCCAATTCAGATATAAAAGATGTAAGTTTCAACAGTGAAGTTTATGGTGGTTTGCAAACAGATGATCCAAAATTGATTGCCTTACAACGCAGGGTTTATTCCCCTCAGTCATTTGAAGCCAATGTTCGCGACCAACGGCTTTCAGGAATGCTTGCCTTATCCTACTTCCCCGTAAAATCCATAACGGCCTACCTGAACCTATCTTCCAATTTCAAACCTGTTGGCGTCAATCTGGGCGGCCTGCCGAGAGAAAATGGTGAAGTTTTGACTGACCTCGCAATCATAAAACCAGAGCGCGTTTATCATGCAGAGTTGGGGATCAAATCCTCCTCCATAAAAAACACTATCACCAATCTGACAATCTTCAGAACACAAATCAATAATTATCAGACACTTGTGCAAACTGCAGACCTCGCCCTAAACAGGGGGTATCTCGCCAATGCAGGGCAGGTTAGCGTTTTGGGCGCAGAATTGGAAAGCAGCTATCGATGGAATGATGTCTTCAATATCCAGGGTGCGCTATCCTATACCGATGGCAAATATGATGTTTTCACCAATGCACCTCCTCCTTTGGAAGAAGTCGGAACTCTCACATACAAAGACATCTCCGGTGGTGTATTACCGGGAATTTCAAAATGGGCAGGTAGCCTGAGCGGAGAGTATGCAAAGGATGGAAAATGGATGACCTACGAAGGAAAATATTTCATAGGAGTTGACTTTTTCTATCGATCATCCTTCTCTTCGAATGCGAGTCCCTCCAAATATCTGAATGTAGATGGTTATGGATTAGCTCATATGCGACTAGGTTTCAGAGATGTCGATGGTGTAACCATTTTTGGCTGGGTCCGCAACATCACAAACACCCAATATTTCGAACAACTGCTGGTTGCTGGAGGAAATGCAGGACATTACGCAGGTGTACTCGGAGACCCTCGCACATACGGCATTACCTTGAAATACAACTGGTAGCCCTTAAATAACAATTGATGGCTCAAAGATTTTGCTTGTCTCTTCTGAAAAAGCTATAAAATTTAGTGATAAACCAAGGGACACTTCTTTAAGTCATCCTCAAATAGACATTAAAAATGGTACTCTTGATTTCAATCTAGCTACGGAATCATGAGTACCATTACCCAGATGAAATTATACCCAGCGATTCTAATCGCAAGCGTAGCCATTTCCTGTCCCGTCAGGGACATCTTAAGTCCCCAGAGATTTCAATCTCTGGCACATTTCCAACAACTCCCTCTTCCTCAAAAAATACACCCTGAAAATCAGAAAATAATAATGATCAATCACGTTGGTCAATAGCTCGAGATTGCTGTCTATGTAATTGCTTCCTGCAAAATAAATCCATTTTTTCTGGGACAAGTACTTCTCAATATTCTCCCTCATCTGTGCATCAATTTCGTTGGTGAGCAATGGCTCTCCAAGAAGTTCTGCCAGATGGGTCTTCATTTTTTCTTCAAATGGCTCCAGTGCTTTGAAATTGTTTAAAATGATTTCAAAAGGCGTAGTCACTCCGGTAAAAGCCAACTGTTGGGAGATGTTCTGGATGAATTCCAATTTTTCTTTGAAGTTAGCGTCTTTGTCATAAAAGTCCTGGTAAACAGATACGACCATTTCTTCCTGTCCCTGGGCTTTTCCAAGCTTTTTGAAATACAAATAGATGTCCAAATCATTGGCTTTGAGCTTCTCCTGAATGGCATCCAATTCTTTTTCCAAATCCAATACCAACTGGGGGATTTGTTTCTTTTTGTACTTCTTGCCGTTATAATCGAAAGTGTCGACATCGAGTTCACCTCTTTCTATGGCTTTGAGGGTATTGATGTCATTCTCCAGTGATGTGCTGAAATAAACCATTTCTATCACCTCGTCAGAAAACAAATCTTCTATTGTTTTGCCCGACACAGAATTGGTGATATCTGAGGGATTGAATGTATTTGGATTGCGGGAATCAAAATATCCCTTGAAAACATCAGGAAAAGAATTTTTTATTTCCATGTCCCGGTATTCCCGCTCAAAGCGCTCAACTTCGTAATCTTTGGGACTGGTTGCATATGCCACATTGCTGAACAAAAAATTGGTCAAATCAGCCTGTACCTTATCAAAATCTGTGAATAATTTGGAGGCAGATTGATTGTCCGCAGTTACATCTGGAAAGTGTAAAGCTTCCAGTCTTTTGATCCGCTCTTCTGTGGATGGATGCGAAGCCCACTGGTCTTCATATACCAGTCTGGATTTATTGTACCGGCCCATGAATTCAGTGGTGATCTCAGGAAGGCCGTTTGCAAAGTTGAGCTTGTCTTTCTTTGCCAGATATTGCATGACAAAATTTTGTTCAAGGTAGACGTTTCTGCTTTTGTAGTTTTCCTTGATTTTATTGCCATAAAAATTGAGGACATCATTGAATGCAAAGTCCGCCAGATACATCCTCGTGAGTGATGTTTTTAAGGGAGTATGTCCGGTCACAAAGGCTGCCACCTGGTCGGCATGAAACTCCATTTCTCTGGACAAAGCCATATATCGGATGTTGACGATTTTGTAGATCTTTTGCAATAACCATTGGATTCCCTGGATGATTTTGATGGCCAATTTCACGACAATAGCGAAGAATGCCGTAGCCTCTCCCCATCTGATGATCATCCGGTCAAAGCCATCATTTTCATACAGCATATTGTATATGACATTGTTGACATTGTATACATAACTGCCCACTTTCATAGACCGCTGAGAAAAGTGACCAAATTCATGGGCCAGTATCGCTTTGAGTTCTGATGCAGTAACTGTATTGACAAGACCAACACCTATGGTAAGATTTTTTTTCACCGGCAGAAACATGCTCCAAAAGCTGGAGTCATAAAAGACGGAAGCATTGACATTGCTCGCCAGAAAGACCCTTTTGGGAAAAGATGTGCCTACTTTTTCAACAATGTCTCTGATCATAGCGAACAATGCGGGATGCTGTTGTTCCTTTATTTCTATCAAATGGGAAAGATCTGTCTTGTTTTTGCTGAATAAAAACTTCACCTGAAAGATGAGAATAAGTATGCCAAAGCTTGCAAGCCCAAGTCCAATAATGATGGTATAAATCGACGGCGAAGCAATCACGATCTTCGCCCCCAGGAGAATACAAATAATGGTGAGGAACAAAGAAACGACAAGCAAAAATAAGTAGCTCAAAGCAAACAGCGCAATGGCCATTAAGGCATAGACTGCCTGCTTCCGAAATGAATCGGAGGGTTTAATAAAATTGTTTTCCATATAAGCGGGTTTTACATTCAACTGATTTACAAAGACCTACAAGCAAATATGACATATTAGTTATGACATTCAAATGTTGGTACATGAATATTTATACTTAACGAAAATAGGATTTGTCCACATAATCATTGCCAAAAATGCAAATATCAGCGTTAGAAAGCCGTGTCATGAGGGGCGTTAAAAATTCATCGCAAATGAATCTAGCCCCGAACTGTGCCCCCGTGTCACAGCTACAGCAAATGTTCTGGCTTATGCTTTATATGAACTTTACATTTTTTTTCCATATTATTGAAAAGGACAATCAATTTCCGATAAGTATTGAGACGAATATAAATATGTAAATGATAATGATATGATTTATCTATCAATTGTTTATACCTGTTGAAGTTATTCATGATGCTTATTTTATAAAGCAATGAAGTGGTTCAAAAACAAAGAGGTTGGTTTCTTTTTATAAAACTGGCTATATTTTGACAATGTCTTTACGTATTAAGGTAAAGGTGAATTGGATTTCACTTCTAAAGTACATACCACTCAGTATTGTGGATAGGCCTCCATTCCAATATTCAATAAACATCGAATTTGTGACCTATATGCCTCATATCTAATGAATAATATATAATAAATTAATGTAAAACCGTTTTGAGTTATTGCAATAAATAAATATTTTAGCGATCAAAATATGCTCAATAGCTCTTTAAATTCTAAAATCCATGGAAAAATTAATTTTGATGGCGCTTGCTTTATCAATTGGTTACACAACGATTGCACAGACAAGAATCGAGTGGTCACCAAATGTCACCATTACTGAATCCTCCTTTCAATCAAACGCGCCTGCAATGCCTGAAGATAACATGCAGCAGTTTGATTTTAGCTCCACTTTTGAGCTTAATTTTCAAATGTTAGGTCTACAATTTGCTTTTACCAAAAATTTCAATTCTTATGTTGAAGCCTATTATGTTCCTTCTCTGTCGTGGAAAGAAAGTGGTGATTTGGATGAGCAAATCCTACAAATTGCCAATCTTCAATTTGATTTGGTGGAACTTTACGCACGAAAATGCAGAAAGAGAATGTATGAATCAAAAAAGTTAGGAAGTGACGTAAACTTTTTCAGTTACATCCTGGAACAAATCAATAACGAACACCACAAAGAGATTGCCGTTATTCAAAGCGAACTGAGAACCAACAAAGATGTAAGCTTGTACCTCAAAAACAAAAACGAAGAAGTGAATGCGCAGATTGATGAATTATCAGACTTCTGCAAACAATGCAAACCTTCAAAAAAGAAAAAAGCTGAATGATTACCTATCCATTGAGTTAACTTAAGCGCCTACATCATTACCTGAAGATTCCTGTTACTGCACCAGAGTCCCAATCTCAGCCCCCTGAACGATATCGGTAAGGTTGTTGGGTTTGGCGATGTCAAAAACAATAATTGGAATATTGTTTTCCTGACACATGGTAAAGGCAGTCATGTCCATCACATTCAGACCTTTGGATATTACTTCCTGGAAAGTGACTTTATCAAATTTGACGGCTGTAGCGTCTTTCTCAGGATCGGCAGTATAGATGCCGTCAACGCGGGTGCCTTTGAGAATGACTTCAGCATTGATTTCAATGGCTCTTAGTGCTGCGGCGCTGTCTGTTGTGAAAAACGGGTTTCCTGTACCGGCAGAAAAAATAAGTATACGCTTTTTCTCCAGGTGTCTGATGGCCCTTCTTCTGATGTAAGGTTCAGCGATCTGACGCATTTCTATGGCTGAGATGAGACGGGTGTACAAGCCCTGGTGTTCAATGGCTGACTGGAGGGCCATACCATTGATGACTGTTGCAAGCATGCCCATATAATCGCCTTGTACCCGTTCTATTCCGGATTTTTCGGCACTGAGTCCTCTGAAAATATTGCCGCCTCCGATAACGATGGATATTTCAACTCCGAGATCAGAAAGGCTTTTGATTTGTTTTGCATAGTGCGAAAGCATTTCTGGGTCGATGCCGTAGCCGTGAGAGCCCATGAGTGATTCGCCGCTAAGTTTTAGAAGAACTCTCTTGTATTTAAGCGCCATAAGTTAAATCAACTGTGAAGGATGGTTATAAAAATGATGTGCCAAAAGTACAAATAAAAAAAAAGGCGTTCCAAAAATGAAACGCCTTAAAAAATAATTTTATCCTAGTTTTACGTGCTTGAACTCGGTCACCGTTAGGTCCTTGTCAAACGACTTCAAATAGTCTGCAACAGACTTTTTGTTGTCTTTAACGAAAGCTTGAGGAAGAAGAGTCATTTCTTTGAAGAACTTGTTCAGTTTACCCTGAGCAATTTTTTCAAGCATGTCTTCTGGTTTACCTTCCTGTCTTGCAAGTTCAACACCAATTTCGATTTCTTTCTGGATGACGTCCTGAGAAACACCCTTTTCGTCAACAGCGATTGGTTTCATAGCTGCAATCTGCATTGCAACGTCTTTTCCTGGAGCTTCAAAAGCATCAGATGCCTTGTTGAATCCAACAACAACACCGGCTTTATTGCCCATGTGGATGTATGAAGTTACATAAGCTGCTTCTACTCTTTGGTAGTCAGCCAATTCGATTTTTTCACCAATCACACCTACTTGCTCCTGGATCTTGTCAGCGATGGTAGTGCTTCCTTCGAAAGGAAGTGCAGCCAATGCATCTTTATCAGCAGGGAAGTTTGCCAATGCAATCTCCGCAATTTTGGTAGTGAAAGCAACAAAGTCGTCGTTCTTTGCAACGAAGTCAGTTTCGCAACTGATTCTTACAACAACACCTTTGGTTTTATCAGCAGAAACCAGTGCGATAACAGCACCTTCATTTGCTTCTCTGTCTGCTCTTTTCATAGACAATTTCTGGCCTTGAAGTCTAAGGATTTCAATAGCTTTTTCGAAATCGCCGTTGGCCTCAGTCAGGGCTTTTTTACAGTCCATCATTCCGGCACCTGTTTGTTCTCTCAGGTTTTTAACATCAGCAGCAGATATAGTTACAGTACTCATTATTTACTTTTTGATATTTAACTTAAATCAATTGAAATTATTCAGCAACAGCTTCAGTGGTCTGATTTTTTCTTTCCTCAAGACCTTCCTGGATGGCAGCAGTCACATAGTCGATCAAAATCTGGATTGACTTAGAAGCGTCATCGTTTGCAGGAATTGCGAAATCCACTTTGTTTGGATCAGAGTTGGTGTCAACGATACCAAAAGTTTTCAATCCAAGCTTTTTAGCCTCAGCAAGAGCGATGTGCTCGTGGCTGATGTCTACGATGAAGAGAGCTGAAGGCAATCTGTTGAGGTTGGCGATACCACCCAATTCTCTTTCGAGCTTGGTTCTTTCTCTGTCCAAAGTAAGTCTTTCTTTCTTGGTGATAGAAGTAAGCGTTGTATCGTTCAACATCTTGTCGATGTTTTGCATCTTTTTGATAGACCTTCTGATGGTAGCAAAGTTGGTCATCATACCACCCAACCATCTTTCAGTAACGAAAGGCATTCCTACGCTTTTAGCAGCTTCAGCAACGATGGCTTTAGCTTGCTTTTTGGTAGCAACAAAGAGTACTTTTCTGCCTGATTTAGCGATTTGCTTCAATGCATATGCAGATTTTTCCATGCTCTCAGAAGTCCTGTTAAGGTCGATCAGGTGAATACCCTTTCTTTCCATGAAAATGTTTGGCAACATTTTAGGATTCCACTTTCTCTTCATGTGACCGTAGTGGACACCTGCTTCAAGCATTTGTTCGAATGTAGGTTTGTTATTTATTGCGCTCATGACAAATATTCTTGATAATAATTGAATAAAAAATTAACGTTTAGAGAACTGGAAGCTCTTTCTTGCCTTAGGCTTACCGAATTTCTTCCTTTCAACTTCTCTGGAATCTCTGGTCAACAACTTCTGAGTTTTCAATGCTTTTTTGTTGTCTGCATTGATTTCTACGAAAGCTCTGGCAATACCCATTCTCACGGCTTCTGCCTGGCCTTTGAAACCACCACCTTTTACATTAACATTGATATCGTACTGAGCTCCATCCTCAATCAAAGCGATAGGTTCCATCACTTTTGACCAAATGGCATCAATGGTAAAGTATTCTTTAAGATCTTTTCCGTTGATGGTAATCACACCACTGCCTTTTTTGAGATAAACTCTGGCAACAGCGGCTTTTCTTCTGCCTAATGCATTGATCATTTCCATAATTCTTAGAATTTGAATGGTTGAGGCTGCTGAGCGGCATGAGGATGCTCACCACCTACATAAACAAATAATTTTTTAAACATTGCTTCTCCAAGCTTGGTCTTAGGTAACATACCTTTTACAGACTTCTCAAGGATAGACTCAGGCTTCTTCGCCAAAACTTCCTCAGCTTTGGTTCTTACCTGACCTCCGGGATAACCAGAATATCTTTGGTATTCTTTGTCTGCCCATTTGTTACCTGTAAATTTTACTTTCTCAGCGTTTACAACGATCACATAGTCACCAGTATCTACGTGAGAAGTAAAAGAAGGTTTGTGCTTACCCATGAGCACTGTAGCGATCTTTGTAGACAATCGTCCTACTGTCTCGCCTTCTGCATCAACAACAAACCATGCTCTCTCTACGGTTTCTTTCTTTGCAGATACTGTCTTATAACTTAGTGTATTCACAGCTCTTATAAATTTTGATAAATAATTTCTACTTTTTAAAAACGGCTGCAAAAGTACAGCATGGATATTGATTTTGCAAGCTTTTTAATAATTATTTTTTCACCCTGCCTTTGTAACATATTGATTTACAATAAAATTTTGGCACTTTTTTCATAAACTTTAACGTAAGAGCTGGCGTGATGGGGATGGAATTTTGGGTGTTAGTCTTTGGTCTTTGGTCTTTTTTTGGCATATTGGCTTGTTGGCGCTTTGGCGTATTGGAATGTTAGGGATTTAAAATTTGTAATTCAAAGACAAAGGTGGCTGAGCGGAGTCGAAGCCTGGTCTTAGCATTTAGTCATGATTTTTGGTCAAAAATCCAGCCAAAATGTGGATGGGTAAAATGGCGATGTTGCTATAATCATGTCACTCCAGTCGGGGTTTTCTGCTAAGTTGCTTTAAACTACACCACCATTAAGCAGAAGTTTTCTGCGAAAATCTGCGCATTTATCAGCACACATCTGCGGGAAATAATCCACGAAGAATGCAGATTCAGGACCAGAACTCATGGCAGGAAAATCAATTGAAGTCAACATTATAGCCTCGTCTATTGGTTCAACACCTTCGGAGTTGTCAGTCTTAGTTGTGGATTGGCTCCCTAAACTGCACTTCGTTTGTATAGGGTTATTCATATTCAACCCCTACGGGGTAGTGTCTATTGATTTCAGGCATCTACAACTTTTAACATATTCCCTCCTGCGAAAATCTGCGGGAAATAACACACGAAGAAAGTAGATTCAAGACCAGGAAATCAATCCAGGAAGAACAACTGAAGTCAGCATTAAAAGCACCATCTATTAGTTCAACACCTTCGGAGTTGTTAGTCTTAGTTGCGATTTGGCTCCCTAAACTGCACTTCGTTTGTATAGGGTTATTCACGTTCAACCCCATTCGGGGTATTTTACCAACTTTATTTCTGACAAACTCTCTTTGAACCACTTATCACTTCAGCGATTTTCTGCGCAACTATCCGCGTAAATCTGCGGGAAATAACATACGAAGAATTCAGATTCAAGACCAGAAAGGAAAACCAGGAAGAACAACTGAAGTCCGCATTAAAAGCACTGTCTATTAGTTCAACACCTTCGGAGTTGTTAGTCTTAGTTGTGGTTTGGCCCCCTAAACTGCACTTCATTTATATACTTTATTCAAGTTCGACCCCATTCGGGGTTGTTGCGCAGCTTATTTCAGGCATCTACAATCCGCAACCTTTAACTTTTAACATTTTCCCTTCTGCGTAAATCAGCGGGATTATCAGCGCACATCTGCGGGAAATAACACACGAAGAAAGCAGATTCAAAACCAGGAAATCAATCCAGGAAAATCATTCATCATCGATAAATACTCTGAGCGAAGCGAAGCAAAATTCAAAAGCTAAGGGCTAACAGCTAAGGACTAACCGCTTTCCTCAACACCTGCAAAACCTATTCACTTCCCCCACCAAATCCGGGTAAAACAAATTGAATAATCTGTTGATTTCATCATAATGGATTTCAATGTCCTCAATGGCTTTAGGAAAATTGGATACATACCTGCTTCTGGCCGACATCTTATTGAAGACAAATTGCATGCCCTCAATGTTGGTGTACTTCATCAGGAAATTGTCCGACACCATATGCTCCACCATATTCCGTTTTCTTCCACTCAAAAGATGCATATGGTCTCCGATGATTTGATACACCATTTGACAAAACGATTCCAAGGGACGGCTTTCGAACTTGCTCCAGTTCAGGGCAAGAAAAAAATCAAATATGACATCAGAAACCACAGGAGCATATTTGTGGTGATTGGGGTGGAGCAATTTGTTGACCTCGCTCACCACCGGGTGCGTATCTGTATATGAATCAATCAGGCGGTGCAACTTAACCCCCTGCTGGTAGGCAGCTGGCAATTTTTCTGTCTCATGCAAGTCGAGCATATCACCGAGAAAATTACCCATCAAAAGGTAATCATCGCTACAGGAAAGTTGCATGTGGGCCAGATAATTCAATGATGAAGCTTTTTCTGGTACAAGTTTAGTGAATTAATTGCATTGACGTTGGTTGCTTTTAAACTACTACAACAAAAAACTCCTCTATTCAACAGTGAATCAACAACTTAAAAGAATAAATAAAAAAGGGGCCTTTGCCCCTTTCCCAAATCTTTCATTTGGATGCTGATAAATATTATTCGATTAAAAATCCAAACCTGATAGGTTCCACGAAACACTTGAAACCATGCAATCCGGTCTTATCTTATAAAAGATGGGAGAGGGACCAGAGCCCCACTCCCTTGGGGTTAACTATTATGCTACTTGGTGAATACTGTATGCAATTTTATAATGAAAGTGGATTCGCATTGATCCATGCCTTTGCTGCTTTTGACCCGGAATCCAACAATTCTTGTTTTTGCTGTGCCGTGAGCCCAAAGTCAGTGGCTGAAATGCCAAGGTCATCAATGATGATGGTACGGGCCTCTTCTTCTTTGTCTTCGCTGAAGTCTATGTTTTGAACTTTCAACAAGGTGTCAAATAATGATTTGATGTATTGTATGATATGGTCATGTCCAAAGGCGTCTACTGTTGGCTTGCCAGAAACATTTGCCAGATACAAACCTAATGTCTCTTCATTGATGACTCCATTTACATCAAATAACTCAATAGGATAATTGAGAATCACTCCACCGTCAACATAAATATGGTCATTGGGCGACTGATTGCTGAATTGCCATGACTTAAAGAATATGGGAATAGACATCGATGCCCTTACTGCCTCGGCCACAATAGTATTCGGTGTGGTTTCTTTCGAAAAAACCTGGATATTTTGGGTGTATAAATCTGTTGCTACAACCGATAAATGCCTGTAAGTAGTTCCGGGTCCATTGAGGTCGGCAAATGTCATATTCGGATCTCCTCCAATGTCAGATATCCTATCTTTCATCCATTGCAAAAAAGCATCACCTTTGTACAATCCATACGAGGTCAGTACTCTCAACGGATCAAAGCCGTCCTCAAACTGCTTGAAGTCGAAGTTGAGTATGATTTCTTTGATTTTAGAAGCCTTGTAGTTGAGTGCCATCATTGCTGCGGTTATCGCTCCCGCTGAGGTTCCTGCCACATTCTGGAGAAGATTCAGGTATCCATTGCCTTCCAATACTTCAAGCGCCCCTGCATATGCAATGCCCTTGACTCCACCTCCCTCAAAAACCAAATTCCTGATAGCCATTGTATTATTATTTAATCGTTGATTTTAAATCCCATTGAAATGGAAGTCCAGAACCTTCCCTGATACAACCAGCTGAGTGAAGGATTGCCTCCTACATAATCCCATCCGCAAACAATTCCAAACTGGTTTTCATTCACGTTCAATAAAAAACCTCCACCAAGGGTAATTCCCAGCACATTATCCGTGGCATTGGAATCATTGTTGTTTTCGTCCAGGTCTATCAGTGAAGGCGTACAAAACAATGCCGCGGTACCACTGGTGGTCTTGACTCCCTGCTCAGCATACCTCATACTTCCAAACTGGTACCCAAAATATGGTCCGATGGCAACGTCAGCCTGAAACTGCAGAGGATTGGTCAAAATTTTTGGCCTCAATTTGATGGGGATGGTCAGTGGCCGAATGTCCCAGTCCGTAAATTTGATCCGGGCATCATATCCATCTCCAAAAAACAATTTACAATCAGGTTTTATGACTCCATCGCTGGAATCACTCTGATAAAATCTTATGAGTAAAGTATCTCCGATGGTCTGAATGAGTTCAAATGGTGTGTCATTCTTAAAATTTATCAATGAGTCATCAATGATGTAATGAATTCCCTTGATGAGGCTATATCTTTCTTCAAAAAACTGCGCATTGCTCGCTTGCCCATCAGACTTGTCGTATGCAATCAACACAAGCAAGAAAATCAAGCACTTCAACAGGGAAAAAGAGTAATGCATTTGTTTCAAAAAGACAACTCTGATTTCACCGAATTGGTACCTGATTGTCAATATGTATTTGTTATTTCCCATCAAAACTTGTTGAGACAAATGTAACCGACACTGGTGTGTACAGACCAGCGTATTTCTACGCTTTCTCTACCACGTATTTCTACGTGGTATCTTTAAATTTCAAATCAAAAAGATTATATATGTTGGTATTATTTTAAATTTACAATTCATTATAAATAAAATAATTATCATCATGAAACCGCACTATTACTTCACGTTTTTACTCATCGTAATTGTTTTTGCGAATTGTACCCAAAAAACCGAATCTCCTGTAGTTGCTCCTGTAGAAGAGCCTACGGAAACAGTGGTCGAAGTACCGTCCAACAAGTACAAAGTAAAAGACAAGGACACCATTTCCGTGGCCACCTTTAACCTTTGGAAAGACAACTGGAAAAAGTCAGTAGGTAAAAATCAGGCGACAAAAACGATCCAGTATTTCACCATGCCCGTTGTTGACTTTTCTGAGGTTGTAGGAGAAAAACCGGCTAAAGTCAGATTGTACCTGGGTTTGGATGAAAGTGTTGACCCTAATGTTCCTCATTTGATGGCTGTTGGAGTTGATTCTTCAGGAAACAATATGATTTCGGGAGATGACCATGTGTACGATATCACCCAACCTTGTCCTCCGGGATGCGTAGGAGGCGATGATGAATAAATAATTGTATGCTGCTGAAGATATTGTCTGCTCTTGCTTTAATTTCGTTATTGATATCATTGATAAATGTTGTACTGGCATTCTTGAAATGGCAGGAGAAGACAATATCAGGTGGCATCATTTTTACTTATCTCATTGTGGCTTTTGGTTTTGAGGCTACATCTTACGTATTGGCACAGGAGGGAATAAACAACTTGTTTCTTTTCCATGTATATGCACTTTCGGAAGTGCTATTGTTGTCCTTTTTATTTGCGAAGCTGCCGGGGGCCTGGGATAAACCGAGTGAAAATCTACTGAGGTGGGCCGTTGTTTTGCTGATTTTGGTCAACTCAATTTTTATTCAAAAAATCGATACTTTCAATTCTTACGGTCTTACACTTTCGGGCCTGGTGGTGATCTTTTATTGTGTGAGATTCTTTCTAAAAATGATTGACATGGGCATTGCCGGCCTTGAGTTTCATACTCAGAAATGGTTGGTATCCGGCATTTTTTTAGCGCAACTTGTTTCTCTTGTTGTCTTATTTTGTAGTAACTTTATACTCAGCTTCGAAAGGGACATCCAGTTATTGGTTTGGATTTCAAGAAGTTTGTTTGTTTTATTATCCAAATTAATCATCGCTTATAGTTTAATTAAAAGATTTTCACCTGCCATCAGGTGAGGATACAACGGTATTGAAATTATATGGGAGAGGCGAATTTTGTTTGGATGTTAATGGCTGTCGTATTTCTGGTGGCCTTTATAGCCCTGGCATTTATTTTCTTCCTCAATTATTCTCAAAAAAAAATCGTTTCAGGACAGCTTGAACTCAAAAATCTGGAGATCGAGCACCAAAAAAATATGTTACAGAAAATTGTGCAGGTTCAGGAGGATGAACGAACCAGGATAGCCCGCAATTTGCACGACGCTGTTTCTGCCAAAATCAATCTTGCTGCCCTTCATCTTCGTCAAATGGTTTATGCTGGTGGCGAAACAGAGAGTCCCATCGGAGAAAGCATCGACTTATTGGCCGATGCTTCAGAAACAGCGCGAACCATTTCCCATGAGCTGGTTCCTCCGATGATCGATAAACTGGGCTGGACCTATGCTTTGGAAGAAATGGTTCAAAAAGTAGATCGCACATCGGGCATCAAATGCCTTTTTTCCAATCAACTCAAAGATGAAAGCGAAAAGGGTGAAAATGCCGTACACATATTTCGCATTTTTCAGGAGCTTCTCAACAACACCATCAAACACGCCCATGCCACAAACATCAGCATTACTTTGGAGGAATCTGCAAATGGACTGGAATTGTCATATGCGGACAACGGAAATGGCACAGATATTACAGCATTTAGCAAGGGGCTGGGCATGAGCAACATTCAATCAAGGTTAGATATCCTGGAAGGTACTGTGGCATTTGCATCAAAGCCAGGTCAGGGTTTTCAAGCCACAATTAATATTCCCAAAAAACTAAAATCATTATCATGACTACTGACACATTATATCGCGTCGGCATTGTTGATGATGAAAAACTATTCATCTCAGGCATCAAAATGATTATCAGTCAACATGAAAACATAAGTGTTGATTTCACGGCCACCAATGGCAAAGATTTGCTTGAATATCTTAAGAATTCACCCCATGCGCTTGACGTTGTATTGCTTGATCTGTCCATGCCCGTCATGGACGGCGTTGAAGCTTTGCAATCTATTCAGCAACTGCCTCATTACCCAAGGATCATCATACTTTCTTCCCATTACAATGCAGGCATCATCAGTAAAATGATACGCGATGGCGCTTCAGCATTTCTCAACAAAAATGAGGAACCCCAGGAAGTACTGAATACGGTACTCAATGTTGCAGAAAAAGGGTACCACTTCAATGATTATGTTTTTAAAGTACTAAGAGAGAGAAATATGACAACACCATCAG
Source organism: Saprospiraceae bacterium (assembly GCA_020436935.1). Classification (GTDB taxonomy): domain Bacteria; phylum Bacteroidota; class Bacteroidia; order Chitinophagales; family Saprospiraceae; genus JADKBO01. The sequence continues at coordinate 32,936 of JAGQWX010000023.1, read as the reverse complement.
GCAAGACAGACCACCATTCATTATCTGAAAGGGAAGATGAAATATTGAAATTGATCTGCGAAGAGTACACCAATAAAGAAATTGGAGAAAAACTGTTCATAAGTGCACGGACTGTCGAAGGACACCGTCAGAATTTGCTGCTGAAAACAGGAGCAAAAAATACAGCAGGACTGATCATTTATGCGATCGAAAACCAAATATATAAAGTCAGAATATCAAGGTATCATTGATCGGGCTCACCTAGGCGATGGTTTCAAAAACCGCTTTGTTTTCATAGGTTCTGAAGTCTACCGGAGTCACGGAGCTTACCCCTTGTTCCTGCATATACACCCCGTAAAGCACATCTACCGCCGCCATTGTAGCCTTGTTGTGGGTCACAATAATAAACTGTGACTGACCAGAGAATTTTTTGATGATGCGGTTGAATTTTTCAATATTAGCATCATCCAGCGGTGCGTCGACCTCATCAAAAATACAGAATGGCGCAGGCTTCAAAAGATACAAAGCGAATAATAGAGCAGTTGCCGTAAGCGTCTTCTCTCCTCCGGACAGTTGTGAAAGTGATTTTGGTTTCTTTCCCTTTGGTTTGGCAATGATCTCGATGTGCGATTCGAGCGGATCTTCTGGTTCCAATAGGATCAGATCACAAGTATCATCTTCGGTAAACAGGCTTCTGAAGACCGTAATAAAATTGGTTCTGATTTGTTCGAATGAACTCATGAACTGTTTGGTAGCTGTTTCTTCTATCTCTTTGATGGTCTGTAACAAAGATTCTTTCGCAGCAAAAATATCTGCCCGCTGCTGAATGATGAGATCGTACCTCACTTTGATTTCTTCGTAGGCTTCGAGTGCCAATGGGTTGATCTCCCCAAAATTCTGGATCTTTTGCTTGAGCGATTCTGCTTTTTGCAATACTTCATCCAATGGTATGGTTTCGTCAGGAACCTCGTTGATGATGTCGTTGACTGTCACGCCAAACTCGATATTGAGTCGGTCACCAACGGCTGTGATCTCATATTTAACCTCGTTGAAGTTGTCCTTGAGTTGGTTGACTTCTACTTGCAGTACGTTGCTTTGCCTGTTGGTTTGCTTAAGTTTTTCTTCCAGGTCACTCACCGCTTCGCGGGCTTTGTAATAAGACTGCTCTGCTTCAGATAGATTGCCCTGGTAACCGGATTTTTCTTTGTACAATTTGGTGAGGTCATTGTCCAGGACCACCAACTTATTGCTGAGCTCGATGTATTCTTCCCTCTCGCGACCCAGTCTGACAGTCTCGATTTTGGATCTTTGGGCAATTTCTTTGAGCCTGGAAGTCTTGTAATCGAGGTCTTTTTGAAAGTTCTGCACCAGATTTTGTTGTCTGATGTGGTTGATGTTGGTTTCGTTGTACTTCTCGGATGCTTTAGACATGGCCTCACTGGTTGCATCAAGACCCAGGTCGCCGGCAGAAGTTGCCTCCTTCTCTAATAGTGCCGACTGTTTATCCGCTATCTGTGCCAGTTTCTGGGCTATTTCAGCCTCTAATCGTTCTAATCGCTCGGAGTTGGATTTGATTTGCGAAAGCCTTTCTTTGGTGAGCTTGTCGATATTTTCAAACTGCACAGCCAGCTTGACCTGTTCCTGCTGCAGTTGTTGATGTTCTCTGTTGAGCTTTTGCACCGTCTGGGTGACATCCTGTGCCCTCAGGGTTCTGAGCTCAGCTTTAGCCTTTTCGATTTTATCGACAAGGTCTGATCTGTTGGTTTGAAGCTTTTTGAGTAAGTCTTCCAGTTTTTCCAGGTTCTTTTTACGGCCTATTTTTTTACCCTCAAACAGTCCTACTGACCCTCCGGAAACCATGGCACCACTCTGAATAAAGCTTCCGTTGGAAGACAAGAGCACTAGATTTTCATAGCCGTCTTCATATCTGAAGTCATCGATGGACCGCTCAATGATGAAGGCATTGTGGAGCAGATGCTCTATGAGCTTTTTGAATCTTTCTTCTACCTTGACTACGGAAGCAGCCGGGATCGCCCCCATCATTTCTTCCTTGTGCCCGGTGCTGTGTATTCTGTCCATCAGGAAAAAGTTGGCCTTTCCCTTTTGAGCTCCGTTTAATATTTTGATGGCTGCAGCAGCGTCGGTGAGATCATTGACAATATAATGATTCAGATATGGCTCGAGGTATTGCTCAATGACTGACTTATAAGCCTCGTCTACATCCAAAATATCTGAGAGAATGGGTACATCCTTTCTCCATTTAGAGGCCAAAAACTTGATTGACTCCGGAAAACCTTCAAAGTTTTCGATCATGCTTTTGAGCAGGTCAAACTCGTTTTGTCGGGAATCAATCTGTCTGTTGACCTGATTGATCTGATCCTGAAGTCCGTCTCTTTCCTGCTCGAGCGTTGCTATGCGTTGTTTTTTCTCTTCTTCCTGGGCGTTGAGCTGATCCAGACTTTTGGCTGCTATCTCTACCTTCGACTTTACTTCTTCCAGTTTGACCTCCGCATTTTTGCGGTCGTCTTCACTGCTGTCATTCAGGGCTTGCAGCCTGGAATTATCACCACTGAGGTTGTTGGTATTGTTTTGAAGGATGGCCACAGACTTCTCAAGGTCAAATATTTCATTCTTGAGCGCTGTGATGGCCGTAAGTCTCTGGTCGTGTTCTCTCTTGATGTTTTGATAGGATGCTCTGGACTGGTTCAGCACTGCCAGAGCTTCTTCCATCTGGATTTGCAATGTAGTGGCAATGGCTTTTTCGGCTGTTGTCCGTTCTTCCAAGGCACTGATTTCGTTGCCCAGCTGTTCTTGTTGCACCTCCATCTCCCGAAGCTGTTTCTCCAGGTTTTTGATGTTTTGGGTCTTGAAATTTCTTGATTGTTCGGACAAACTCTTATCGCTCTCGAGACTTCTGATATTGCCTACTATCTGGCCCAGTTCTTTTTGCTTAGCCCCAAGAGTAACTTCCTTATCCAGGATTTGCTTTTTCTCTACCTGAAGTTTAGCCTCCTGCTCCTGGATGGCCACCTGAAGCTTATTGTAAAGATCCTGTTTTTCAGTAATCTGGCGATTGATGTCTTTGTATTTCTCTTTCAGGCTTTGTATCGAACGGATGGCATTGTTGATGGCCAGCACTTTGTATTCCTCTCTGAGTTCAAAATACTTTTTGGTCCGTTTTGCTTGTCTTTCCAGAGCTTTCATATTCCCTTCGATCTCAAAGACAAGGTCTTCTACCCTATCCAGGTCCTGGGAAGTACTTTGCAGTTTCTGGAATGTTTCCTTTTTTCTGCTTTTGTATTTGGATATCCCAGCCGCCTGCTCAAACATCCGTCTGCGGGCGTCTTCCTTATCTTCGAGGATGTCATCGACCATTCCCAATGCAATGATTGCATAAGAATTTGAACCAATGCCCGTATCAACCAGCAGTGACCTGATGTCCTTGAGTCTGCACACCAGATTGTTGAGCCTGTATTCGCTTTCACCACTTCTGTAAAGTGTCCTGGATATGGAGACTTGAGAATATTCGGTTGGAAGAATGTTTCTATCATTTTCAAACAGCAATTCGACAACTGCTGCATTGGCCTCCTTGCGCTTTTTGGTACCGTTGAAAATCACGTCGCTCATCTGCTCCAGACGAAGCTCTCTGTTTTTTTGCTCACCGAGTACCCATCGTATGGCGTCAACAACATTTGATTTACCCGATCCATTGGGGCCTACAACGCCTATGACATCCTCATTGAAGTGGACGACTGTTTCGTTGGCAAAACTCTTAAATCCCTTTATGGTCAGGCTCTTTAATCTCATAAGGCGCAAAAATAGAAATTCAAAATCAATAAACAAGATTTATATCAGTGCTGAAATCCCCTAAACGCCTTGTCCCGAAGCAGATCTGACCTGCATTGAAAAATATCTGTTGGCTTAAGCCAGTTGGATCAAACAGAAATTTTATCACTTTCTACCCTGGTGCAAATTTCCATGAGTTGGGCATAATTTGCATCTGATTTCAAAATGGCTTCATTGCCGACCAGGACAAACCTGTCTCGGGCTCTCGTGACTGCCACATTGAGTTTTCTGTCGAGGCCCTCTTCATTTTTGGAAACGAGCATTTCCATCTGACGTTGACGGTTGGTACATACACCATAGATGATGATATCGCGAGCCCCTCCCTGGTAGCGCTCAACGGTATCTATGGTGACATCGGGCACTTGATTCGCAAGAAGATTTTTCACCATGGCGATCTGAGCCTTATAAGGTACAATGATGCCCAGTGTATCTTCCCTCCATTCCAATTGATTCTCTAAATAGTACTCATAGAAAGCCAAACTAGCTTCAACTATGATGGCTGCTTCGTGCTTATTGATTTTCCACTGCCAGGAATTGTCTGTAGGAGATGGAATGTAAACGAGTCGACTTGCCATCAGTGGGGCATTTTCCTGGGGAAGAACTTTGGTAAGCCGGTTGACATTGGGGACCAGATGTAGTTTATTTTCATAAAAATAAGAAGCCGGAAACTGCATAAGTTCCTGGTGCATCCTACCTTGCTGGGAAAGTATTTCGTATGCATGATCCCAACCATTGCTGACACATTGGCGATACAGCCTTTCGAAAAATGACATTGCAGTGGAAGTGATGCCTTCTTTGATGAGTACATCATCGCTGATCTGGGTATAGTTGTGTTTTTGGGTTACCACCGCCGGCAATTGCTTGTGGTCGCCGATCAAGACAAAACGTTCGAATCTGGTCAGTAAGCCTATCAGCTGTGGTTCCAGTATTTGTGAAGCCTCATCCACTATGGCCGTCTTAAATGCTACCAGGCCAAAAAGTTCTTGTTTGCTTTGGAGCGAAGCTACTGTAGACACATAAATTTTGCATTGCTCCAGTAAGGTCCTGATTTGTGCACGGTTTCCGAGATCTTTGATTTGCTCATCCAGCAAATTTGAGACGTATGCCTCACCAACAGAATACCTGGAGCCAATCCTTATAAATTGATCTTTGAGACCGGCCTCTGTCAGTGCATCGCAGATCTCATCCACTGCGCGATTGGTGTAAGCCATATAAATGACGCGCTCATCGGATATCCTGAAGAGGTGATATGCTGCATTTTTGATGATAACACTGGTTTTACCGGTACCTGGAGGGCCCCAAAGCAAAAGGTAGTCCCTGGTCTCGAGTATTTTGCGGACAATCATTTTTTGTTGGGGCGTCAGCTGATCGTCCATTTCAAGCATGGTTTCCTGGCGGTTGAATTCGGGTTTTTGCCTTCCCGTAAGCAGTTGTCTTGTTCTAGCATCCGCTCCCGCCCATTCGTACAAGTTGCGGTACATGTGCCTGAAACTCGAATCGAGCACATCCACTTCCACGTTCCAGAATTTTGTGGTCTTGAAGAGGTGTTGATTGAGCTGAGGATGCCGCATTCTTACCGTAATTTCTTCATCATTGACATCGAGAATCGTGCATTTGAATATCTCGTGGTGGAGCACTTGCCTTCGGTTGTGTTGGTGCGGGTACAAGACTCCTATGTCCCCCTGTCTAAAATTCGCCAGGCTTGCTGTGGCCTTTGTCTTCTTGAGGACAATGACCGGAAACTGCTCGTCACTGTCATTTTTGACAATCTGCAAATGGTTAAAAATTCCAAATCTTTCGGTCTTTTCTTCAAGACTTTCCAGCCAGAGGGCACTCAGCCCATTGGCATTGTCAACGCCGTGTTCTCCGGTTTTTGCCAGCAAGTGTTCCTTTGCGATAAAATGAGAAAATCGCTGCAGGTACAATTTTTCAAATTCATCAAGCGAGGCGTAAATGTTCTCAAACTGGCTTAGGTCCTGCTGAAGGAATCCCCGTACCTCAGGAAGGTGTGCCGTGGTGAGGAAAGAAAAAACTTTTCCTGCCAGAGCAGAGTCATTGGCAAGACCATATTCTATGGTGACAATTTCATTCCGTGTCTTTAGAATCTCATAGCGCAACTCCTTCATGCCGAAGGCTGGTTTGAGGTTTTCTTCAGGCAATATGGAATAAAGGATATAATTGGTCAGTTTGATGGAACCTTTGTATGTCGATTGTATGATCATCTCATACAGCATCGTCTGGATGTAATGCGAACTGCTGATCCCATACTTATTGGGTTTGAAAGGCTTGGTACTCTTGAGTTCTATGATTTCTGCACGTGTCCTCTCGTCATCGACATGAAAAAGGTCGAGCCTTCCCTGTATGCCATAATCTCTGCAATAAAAAGTAGGCTCGAGGTAAATTCGACCATTTTGGATGCTTTTTGAAGGGAAATCCTTACCAATAACCCGCTTGAGATTGTCGAAATGTGTCTGCAATTTGCCAATGATTTCATCAACGGTCTGATCGTCAAACAAAACCCAGGCCATGGTATCCATTGCAAACAAGTCCTGGTAAATGGAAGACATCTCCAGGTCGGGATCTTTGATGAGACGATCCAGGAAAAAGTTGACTGCATTACCGACCATAAGCGCCGGAGAGGACTTTTGAGCTTTGTATTTGTCCATGACATACAACCATGGGCTTGCAGATCTGTCGCCCTGGATGGAAGCAATGGTGGTAACATCAACCAGATAGTCCGGGCTTATGACAAATGCAGATGGGACCAGATCTTCATTGGAAAGCAAGTCAACGTCTATGAGATTAACGGGCAATGGCAACTTAAATATTTTTGATGCAGCTACCAGGTTTTTAGTGAATCTTTCATTTTTTTCCAATACATCATAGCGCACCGTATGGTTCTTGAAGGGATGAATGTCATGGGTAAATTGAAATACTTTGCGCTCGAAATCAAAGTTGGTGATCAGGCCTTCCATCAGATGTGCAAAACCTTTTTTTGTAGCGGGGTCCGATTCGTTGGTATGTCCGATCAGGCTTCTGAGTCTTTCATCGTCAAATTCGGTGTTTTCCAGAAAAAGCTTCAGGCCTGTCAGGTATTGTTGCAATAGGTCATTGTACTGCTGCAAATCATTTATTTCATGCAGGCCTACTTCCAGCGATTTTCTGATATGGTGTCCTGCCAGATGCAATATCTCCGGCAAATTGAATTTGCTATGGATATAAGACAACCTTGGAAAAAGGGAGATGAATTGGATTCCTGCATCTTCGCTGAGCCATTCACAAACCCTTTCAAACAAAACTGAGAGGGCCTTTGCTTTGTCATAATTGTTGGTTCGATGATCCTGAAGGATTTGCTCAAGTTCATCAGAAATAAATGGTGTGATGTCTCCCGGGTTATTCATGATTTTCAAAAAATTATAGCATCAGCAAGCTCGTCCAATGTTCTGTTGTATTCTACCAGATCCAAAGTCACCATGTCGTGCTAAGACCTCAAAATTGGGTTTTGCTTATTGCAAGGCCAATATTAATGATTTATGATAGGAATTGCAACAGATCTCTATTTGTTGTCATGGCAATTCGTCCACGAAATGCATGAATATTACACTAAAAATGAAGGCCAAAATCATCTATTTCTATCACTATTTTCAGATTAAAAAAATATTATATGGCTAATGTTAAATCTACCTTATTAATTAGATATTTCCAAGGTATAAATTTTAATATGGTTGTGACTTTCATTAAATTAATGCGTCGAAACACTATCGTTTAACACTATTAAAATACAGTAGACATGTCAATCAACATTTTGGAACTGGTCAAAGATCAGATCAGTGGCCAACTCGCAAGCCAGGCCAGTACTTTCCTTGGAGAATCAGAAAGTGGAGTGTCAAAGGCCTTGGGAGGCATTATGCCAGCCCTTTTGGGAGGTACCATCAGTAAAGCTTCCACAGATACCGGTGCGCAGGGACTTATGGATATGCTTGGAAAACTTGACTTAAGCACATTGGGCAACATCAGCGGCATCTTTGGTGACGGAGCAGGTTCGGTAAATGGTCTTTTGACATCAGGAGGAGGCATTGTAGAAAGTCTTTTGGGCGGAAAGTCCAGCAGTATTGTCGACTTCATTGCCAATATGGCCGGTCTTAAAAGTTCGTCTTCATCCTCACTTCTCAAAATGGCAGCACCATTTTTGATGAGCATCATCGGCAAACAAATTTCAGGAAAAGGTGTAGGTTTCTTGAAAGAACTGATCATGGGGCAAAAGTCTCACGTTGCAAATGCAATGCCTCCGGGCTTAGGCAACCTGCTCGGTTTTGGCGATATCTTCGGTAAAGCCATAGAATCAGTAAAAACTTCAGTTCCAATATCAACACCTGAGCCGGCGCCGGCAGTAAAAATCCCCGTAGCTGACCCTGCATTACCCTCAACACCAGCAGGCACAGGTGGTCTTCTCAAATGGATCCTTCCCGCCCTGTTTGCCATTGCAGCCATCTGGTATTTTACCAGAAACGGATGCAACAAACAGGTTGACGAAACCATAAACAGCACACAAATGGAAGCAGAAAAAGCTATGGACACCGCAGCTGATGCTGCCGGTTCTATGATGGATGCAGCAAAATCCCTATTCTCAAATGTAGATGCTGCAGCAAAAGAAGCTTTTGATAAGCTGACCATTGAAGAAGGTTCAGCAGCTGACCAGATCAGAAAATACATAGAAGGTGGATTTGCAGGAGATCCTACATTCCAGATTAAAAATGTCAATTTCGCAACCGGATCTTCCGCCTTGTCCAAAGAAGCTCAAGCTGAGGTAGACAATTTGGCGGCATTGCTTAAAGTCTATCCCGCAGTAAAAATCGAAATCAACGGTCATACAGACAATACCGGAGACGCCACAGCCAATCAAACCTTGTCAGAAGGCAGAGCTGCTTCTGTGATGGGCAGATTGATCGCAGATGGCATCGATGCAGCCAGATTGAAGGCAAAGGGATTTGGTCAGACAGCGCCCATTGCTGACAATGCAAGCGAAGAAGGCAGAGCGCAAAACCGCAGAATTGAGTTGAAAGTTGTAGAATAAACCATTTCAACAAAAAATCACAGGGCCGGAAGAGAAGATCTTCCGGCTCTTTTTTTTCATATAATCTGATGAGAAACATCACTTTAGGATAAATTTATATAAGATATTTTTGAATATTTGGTCGAATAAACCGTGGAAAACCCCCAAATTACAGGCATTTCAGCATTTTTTTTACCAAAGCATGTTGTTTATTATGTATGCATCGTATACATTTGCAGCGTTAAAAATTCTTAAATAACTTAATAAATTACTAGACCATGAATAAAGGAGATTTGGTTAGTGCAGTGGCAGAGAAGGCTGGTATCACTAAAGCTCAGGCTGGTGACGCAGTAAATGCGGTTTTTGAAGCAATCCAGGGAACATTGAAAAACGGAGATAAAGCGGCTTTCGTTGGCTTTGGTACTTTTTCAACTTCAAAAAGAGAAGCAAGAGAAGGAAGAAACCCACTCACTGGTAAAACCATCAAAATCGAAGCTAAAACTTCAGTGAAGTTCAAAGCGGGTCAAGCACTTAACGATGCAGTTAACTAATCTGATAGTTATTGTAAAAAATACAAACAAAAACTAAAATTAGACGCAGGCAACCTTTGATACGAAGGTTGCCTGTTTTATTTTCGCCCATCATAAACAAAAATCATTAATTCAATCAATATGGCAGACATTGCTCAACTTAAAAAAACAGCTACCCAAATCAGACGCGATATCCTGAGGCAGGTACATTCTTGCGCTTCAGGCCACCCCGGTGGTTCTCTGGGCTGTGCGGATTTCTTCACTGCGCTGTATTTTGATGTCATGGACCACAATCCTGCATTCAATATGAAAGGCACCAATGAGGATGTGTTCTTTTTATCCAATGGTCACATCTCACCGGTATTCTACAGTACATTGGCCAGAAGTGGGTATTTTCCGGTAGCTGAGTTGGCAACATTCAGAAAACTCAACTCAAGGCTTCAAGGTCACCCTGCAACCCACGAAGGATTGCCGGGCATCAGAGTTGCTTCAGGTTCACTTGGACAGGGCATCTCAGTAGCAATTGGAGTGGCTTTGGCTAAAAAAATGAATGGCGACCCTAAAACAGTATTTGTCCTTACAGGTGACGGAGAATTGCAGGAAGGTCAAATATGGGAAGCTGCAATGTTTGCTCCACACAACAAAGTGGACAATCTGATTGTAACCGTGGACTATAATGGAAGACAAATAGACGGTGATACCAAAGACGTACTTTCACTGGGCGACCTCGAGGGCAAATGGAAAACTTTTGGCTGGGAAGTCCTTCACATCGAAGATGGCAATGACATGGAAGAAATTGTGAATGTTTTGCACAAAGCCAAGTCCATGACCGGTAATGGCAAACCTATAGCCATTCTCATGAAGACAGAAATGGGATATCCTATTGACTTCATGGTAGGTACACACAAGTGGCATGGCGCTGCTCCTAACGATGAACAATTGGCCAGAGCTCTTGCTCAGCTCGAAGAAACCCTGGAGGATTATTAATAAAACAATCAAGAAGAAACAATATGTTACAAGATTATATATCAAGTGGTAAGAAGGCAACCAGAGATGGTTTTGGGGAAGGTCTTTACGAACTTGGACTCGAGAATAAAGATGTAGTTGCATTGTGTGCAGACCTCGTTGCCTCACTCAAAATGCAGAAATTTATAGACCATGACCCTTCAAGGTTCATTCAGACAGGTATCGCAGAAGCCAATATGATGGGTATTGCTGCAGGTCTTGCCATTGGTGGAAAAATACCTTACACCGGGACTTTTGCTAACTTTTCGACGGGCAGGGTTTATGACCAGATCAGACAAAGTATCGCATACTCTCACAAAAATGTGAAGATATGTGCTTCGCACGCTGGTCTTACACTTGGTGAGGACGGAGCGACCCACCAGATACTGGAAGACATGGGTATGATGAAAATGTTGCCGGGCATGACTGTGATCAATCCTTGCGACTTCAATCAGACCAAGGCTGCTACCAAAGCAATTGCTGAATATTATGGTCCTGTCTACCTCAGATTTGGAAGGCCGAACTGGCCCAACATCATGTCTGATACCAAGTTTGAAATAGGCAAGGCAGTCATTATGAATGAAGGTACCGACGTGACCATCATTGCCACAGGACACCTGGTATGGAATGCACTCGAAGCTGCAAGATCACTGGAGGCTCAGGGCATCAGCGTTTACCTGATCAACATCCACACCATCAAACCATTGGACAATGAAGCCATCCTTGACGCCGTTTCAAAAACAAAGTGCGTGGTGACTTGTGAAGAGCACAATATGTTCGGAGGCCTGGGCGACGCAGTTGCCAACGTATTGTCCAGAAACTTCCCTGCACCACAGGAATATGTGGCTGTGAAGGATTCCTTTGGAGAAAGCGGTGAACCCACCGAATTGCTGGCCAAATATGGTCTTGGCATTGGTGACATTGAGGCCGCTGCCAAAAAAGTCATGGCCAGAAAATAATATGGTCTTAAAAATAATAAAAGCCGGTTTGAACGATGAGTTTAACCGGCTTTTTCATTTTCAGACAGTCTCAATATTACAAATGCTTGTCAGAATAATTTGTAATAATTATCTTGATCCAAAATTTGAAATCGTTTTTATGAAAAAGCTGCTTACCCTCATTCTTCTGATTTTTACACTAGCCATTGCCGCTAATGCCCAGAAGAAAAGCAATACAGAACAATACATCACAAGGCTTTCTGAAGAGAAATTTATGTACATGCATCCCGATTCTCTGGAAAAATTGAAGCCATTTCTTGATGAAAGATTGGTGTACATCCATTCTTCCGGATCAACTGAAAGTAAAGCTGACATGCTTAAGAATATCACAGATGGCAAATGGATGCTTACAGACGTGAAAGTAAAAACCCCTAAGGTCCGCGTTTTCAAAAGCAGCACTGCCATATTGAATGCTCAGGGGCATTTCTCTGTAGTAGGTAATGGCAATAAAAGCGAGATTGACCTGCTATACACCGAAGTCTGGGCCAAGTACAAAGAAGGCTGGAAGCTCATCAGCAGACATGCGAGCAGAATTAATTAGCAAAGGCGCGGAATGGCATAGATTGTATAGAATTGCATAGATTGCAAATATAGCATAAGCACAAACTCACTACTCACTAGCACCATAGGTGCGCCCCACTAGCACCATAGGTGCGCACTCACTAGCACCATAGGTGCGCCCCACTAGCACCGTAGGTGCGCACTCACTACTCACTACTCACTAGAGAATTAACGGATTTATAGGGGTGTCGATTACTTCACCTACAACTGCGCCGGGGCACCAGGTGTCCCAATCATTTTGCTGGTTTTCATTTTCCGGAGCTTTGAGCCGCATGTTTTTGTCCATATAAATGACGGTCATGACGGATCGCATGGTATCTGTCTGGTTGGCGCCAGCCCGATGAAATATCCAGCCGCTATGGAAGCTGACTTCTCCGAGTTCGAATGGTTCGACTATTTTTTCAAAGTCCCCAAGGCGAAGTTTTTTCCCGATTTCCGCTTCGCTGTCATCGCTAATCTTTAGGTTTCTGCCGTCTTGCAGCATATGGCTTTTTGCAGAAAACTCCAGCGGACCCATTTCTAGAGAAACGGCTTGGAGTGGGATCCAGGCAGTGACCGTAAGATCGCTCTCCAAAGGCCAGTAGTACTGATCTGCATGCCATGGTGTGAATCCACCTCCGGGCTCTTTGAACAATGCCTGGTCGTGATAAATTCTTACCCCTTCAGTCCCCATCAGCTGACTGGCAATGCCGGCAAGACGTTTTCCGAACACAAATTCTTTGACCGCATCGGATGTTCTCCACAAATTCATGATCTGTAAAAATGCTTTTGAGTAGGTGTCGCGTTCCTCCATTGGTATGGTCTCAATGCTCAGTTCTGCCACCTTGTCTTTGATGATTTTGCCATAATGTGCAAGTGTTTCTCCATCAAAAACATTTTTGAGCTTGATGTATTTATTTTCCCTGTAGAAATTGATCTGGTCTTCAGTCAGAAGATATTTTTCGTCAATGGCTTCGGCGTGCTTCATCCTGATTGGAAATTATATTTGAAAATAAAACTTTATCCCAAATATAGATATACGGATTTCGAATAAATGATGGTAAATCTTTGTCAAGCAAACAGTGAAGCGTTGAAAATGGGACTTATTTCAAACCCTGATAAAAATGATAAATGACAATGCCGGCACAAACGCTGACATTCAGGGAGTGTTTGGTGCCTTCCTGTGGAATTTCAATGCAAGCATCAAGCATGGGCAATAATTCCTCATCAACCCCTTCTACCTCGTTGCCCAGGACCAAAGCATATTTACCCTCAGGCTTCGTTGAGAAATCATACAGCATTACCGAGCTGTCAGTTTGTTCGACTCCAATGAGCTGATAACCTCCACTTTTTAGCGCTTCGAGTGCTTTTGCCGTAACATCAAAATACTCCCATTCAACAGATTCCGTAGCACCTATGGCCGTTTTGGTGATTTCCCTGTTGGGAGGAGTGGCCGTAATGCCACAAAGGCAAATTTTTTCCACCAGAAAGGCGTCTGATGTTCTGAAGATGCTGCCCACATTCATTGCCGATCGGACATTATCAAGAACTACCACAAGGGGTAGCTTATCCTTTAGTTTATAACTATCGACAGTATCTCTTTCGAGCTCTTCAAGTTTGAGTTTCTTCAAGCCTTTTTCTCCAGTTTATGCTGTAATGCTGCACTCACAAAATTTACAAAAATCGGATGAGGATTTTCGACTGTACTCTTGAGTTCAGGGTGAAATTGCACCCCAAAGAAGAAAGGATGGCTTGGCAATTCGATGATCTCCACCAGACCATTGTCCGGATTGAGACCCGTTGCCTTCAGTCCTGCAGCTTCCAATTGTTCCAGATAATCATTGTTGAACTCATATCTGTGTCGATGACGCTCTTCGATGTTGACCTTTCCGTATATTTTATATGCGAGCGATGGTTTGGATATTTTGCAATTGTATGCGCCCAATCTCATGGTACCACCTTTGGTAGTTATTGACTTTTGGTCTTCCATCAGATTGATGACCGGGTATGGGGTGTTTGCGTTTACTTCAGTAGAAGCTGCTTCTGTCCATCCAAGCACATTTTTAGCATACTCAACAACAGCACACTGCATGCCCAAACAGATGCCAAAAAATGGAATATTGTTCTCACGTACGTAAGTAATGGCTTTGATCTTACCGATAATGCCTCTTTCTCCAAATCCCGGTGCAACCAATATGCCATCAAATCCCTTGAGTTTTTCTTCAACATGGTCCATCAAAGATTCTGAGTGTATCGGCACTACCCTCACCTTGCATTCATTGACTGCACCTGCGTGTACAAAGGATTCGTAAATGGATTTATAGGCATCAGGGAGCTCGTTGTATTTTCCCACAAGGGCAATACTTACTTCTTTGGTTGGGTTCTTCAGCTTGCCCAGGAAGGTCTTCCATGCTGTGAGGTCCGGATCGTTTTTCACCTTCAGGTTGAGCTTTTTGAGGACTATCTTATCGAGTTTTTCCTTCAGCATGAGCAATGGAACATCATAAATGGTGTCCGCATCAATGGCTTCAATTACTGCAGAAGACTCGACGTTGCAGAAAAGTGCGAGTTTGTCCCTCAAATCTTTTGGAAGCGGATGTTCAGTTCTACACACCAGTATATCCGGTTGAATACCTGTCATGAGCAATTCCTTAACGGAGTGCTGTGTAGGCTTGGTTTTGAGTTCTTTGGCAGCGCTCAGGTAAGGAATCAGTGTAAGATGGATGACGATGGCATTGTCCTGGCCAACGTCTCTGCGCAACTGCCTGATGGCTTCGAGATATGGCAATGACTCAATGTCACCTACAGTACCCCCAATTTCTGTAATGACTACGTCATAATTGTTGTCCTCTTCCATGAGGCGCATCCTGCGCTTGATCTCATCGGTGATGTGAGGAATGACCTGAACGGTTTTTCCAAGAAAGTCGCCTGCCCTCTCCTTTTCGATGACAGTTTGGTATATTTTTCCGGTGGTGACGTTGTTCGCCCTCGAAGTAGGCATGCTCAAAAAGCGCTCATAATGGCCAAGGTCGAGGTCAGTTTCTGCCCCGTCGTTGGTCACATAACATTCCCCGTGTTCGTATGGGTTCAAAGTGCCCGGATCAACATTGATGTATGGATCAAACTTTTGAATGCTTACATTCAAGCCCCTGGATTGGAGCAATTTTGCGAGAGATGCGGCAATTATACCTTTGCCCAATGAAGACGTTACACCACCCGTAACGAAAATATACTTAGTCATATCAATTTTTTCACTACGGGACACAAAGGTATGACTTTTTCTCAGAGCTCTGCGATTGTCTTCCATATTTTATCATCTTTTCACCCCAAAATTCACAGTTTAAACCAAATCTTGTTGAGGATCAATGTGGTACATCCCCGCAATAATTTTCGAAGTTAAAAGACCTATTTATTCCAAAAATAATCTGAGCATTGCGGAGGTTATCAACGAAACCAAAGAAAAAATCAAAACATCGCCAGAATTTCTTTCAACTGACTTTGACACTAATAAGATTTATTCCAATTTCATGCCTTGTTAAACATGGACCGCTTTGGGGCGTTTTCAAATAAAACAAATTATATGAAAGTCATTTTATTACACGGTTTTGGAGAAACTTCAGATGTATGGACGTCGTTCATCCCTTTGCTTCCAACCGATCATGAATACATTACCCTTGACTATTCGGTCATCAGTTTCTGTCAAACCATTGAAGAATATGCAGACTGGGTACACAGTGAAGTACTTGAAAGAAAGATAAAAGAATTTGTATTGATTGGACATTCCATGGGCGGTTACATCAGTCTGGCATACGCCAAATCATACGGCAAATTTCTGCTTGGACTTGGTCTATTCCATTCATCCGCTTTAGCAGACACAGATGCCAAGAAAAAAACGAGGGACAAAACTGTTGAATTCTTAGAAAAACATGGGACTGAAGTGTTCATTGAAGACTTTCTTCCCAAGATGTACAATCATAGTTTTTTGAAAGAGAACGCCGAATTCATCCGTCAGAATCTGGAAGACAACAAACAAATCCCATCAAAAGCGCTGCAAACAGCCACCATCGCCATGAGGGATCGTGAGGATACAAGAGACGTCCTCAAAAGTTTGGAAAAACCAAGCCTGATGATCATCGGGAAGGCTGATAAATTCATCAGCTTTGAAGATGCACTTCCGCAAATTAGTCTTTGTCAACAGCCCTATGTACTCCTATTGGATCATATTGCACATGCGGGCATGCATGAAGCACCACAGGCCTGTGCAAACGTCATCGCTGAGTTTTTACAGGCCTGTGAGACTTTATAACTTTATTTTTCTATTCAATTCACTACAAAATGCAAGTGAATTGGTCCTATGAATTTACTTAACTGGATTAAAACTTAAATCCAAGTCTGGCAAAAAGATACATGCCATCAGAACCCATTTGCACAGAATCGTTGAATCCACCCTGGTCTGTCCAACCGTCGAACTGTGGAGTTGGATATGCACCAAACAAGTTGTTCGATCCCAAAGTAAATCTGATTTTAGGACTGAATTGATAAGAAAGACTGAGATCTAATGTACCCATGGCCTCATAAACATCCGTTGCTTTTCCATACAATTCGTCAGCTTCTGCCTTTGTGGTCGCTGGTGAATCCACCCACTGGAAGTCCTGCAATTCTACACGGCTAAATGCTGTGTAAGATAAAAGGGCGTCAAATTTACCAACGTTGACACCACCGTTGAATACCAATTTATAGGGCGGGGCAGCTGCCTCCAAATATGCTCTTGAAAATGGACCAAAAAACGTGTACTCATTGAGGCTGCCGTTGTTGACCTTGATGATCTCTGTTCGGTTGAAGTTTCCAGCTATACCAAGGGTGATGGATTTGTCATAAGCATCACCCAAAAATTTCTTGTAATTTAGAACGATGTCCAAACCAGTTGTCCTTGTATCGGCTCCATTGGCAAAAAACTGAGCGATTTCTACCCCTTGATTGAGGAAAGAAGCGTCAAAATTATCTGTGAGGATGATCCTGTCTTTGACATTGATCAGATATCCGTCGATTGTTGCTGTAAACCCGGCTTTATTGAATGTAAAACCTGCCGCAAGGTTATTGGCAGTTTCCTGCTTCAAAGGATCAATACCAAAAGATCTGGCAATACTGCTGGTATTGGATGCCAAAAGTGTTTGTAATGAAGCGCCTGCTACAATATTCGTGAATATGAGGTTGTAGTGGATTTGTGCTAAAGAAGGAGCACGGAATCCGGAAGAAACACTGGCCCTGAATCCAAGCTGTTCAGTGAAATTAAATCTGGAAGCAAGTTTATAGTTGAAGGTAGATCCAAAATCACTGTAATTTTCAAACCTTACAGCACCATTCAGGAGGAAGTCTTTAGTGATATTCAATTCAGCATCGCCATAAATGCCAAGGTTGCCTCTACCCTCGTCTACTTCGTTTGAAGGACTGTAACCAGGGAATCCCTGTGAACCACCTCCCGGTACCTGACCAAATTCATTTTCGTATGGTGTCTGGGTTGCCGGATTGGTAATTGGTTGTCCATTGACGTCATACTGTGCATATGATCCTACTTCTCCTGCAAAAATGTTGAATTGCTCACGCCTGTACTCTGCACCAAATGCAAGGTTCATTCCTGCAGCAATGTTCTTATAGTATTTCGAAAGATCTAGTGAGGTCAAGTACATGGCCAGTGAATGTCCTCCTGCATCAAACTCAGTCGGAGACCTCGGACCCATGGATGCATTGTTGGTACCCTTAATATTGTATTGGAAATTATTACTTCCGTATTCCTGGCTGATGTCAGCTTTCCAGCTGCCCGGAAGGTCAAATCTTACACCTGCAGTTATTGCATTGTCTACAATTTTGGAAGTAATCCTTGGTGTGAATCCATCAGGATACAAAGAAGGAACAGCACGATCATCTCCATCCGGACCAGGTGCACTTCTAGTGAATGCATATGCATCCGTATTCCTATCTCCTCGTGTGCCAAAAAAATAAAGCTCGGCTGCAGAACCCAAAGGGAGTGCACCATTCAAAACAAATTGTAACTGGCTTGCCGCTGCAGAGCCATAACCTTTTCTCCAGTCAAAGCTGGGCCTCAAAGTTCTGTCTTTATTCAGGAATTCTCCTCCTACATTTACAAAACCACCTTTATCCCCAATTTTATGCCCGTAATTGAGTTCCACTTTGGCAGTATTCCCGTCAAAGGCGGTTTCCTTACCATCGATTCTGTTTTTTCCATCAATGTTGAACAATTCAGGTTCCCAACCATCCTGGGTATCAAAGATCTGCTTTGCAAAGTCGCTTCCTCTTTTGGTGCTGTACATTCCATAAGAAATGCCCCCTTGTATACCGTCAGTTTGGTCTTGCAATACAATATTGATAACTCCCGCAATAGCATCCGATCCATACTGGGCCGATGCTCCATCGCGCAATACTTCAATTCTTTTGATAGCAGATACAGGAATGGCATTCATATCGGTGCCAGTATTGCCCCGCCCTCTTGTACCAAACAAGTTGATCAGCGATGACTGGTGCCTTCGTTTGCCATTGATCAGCACAAGCGTCTGATCCGGCCCCAGGCCTCTAAGCGATGCCGGGTCTATGTGGTCAGCACCATCTGATCCCGATTGTTTTGTAGCATTGAAAGATGGGGCCGCGTATTGCAACAACTGGTTGATTTCCACCCTGCCGTTTTGGGACACCAAACTCGACACATCAATGACGTCGATGGCAACCGGAGACTGGGTAGCTGTTCGGTTGTAACTCCTGCTGCCCACTACCTGAACTTCACCAATTACAACACCTTCTGACAGAACCACGTCTACAGTTGTCCTACCCTCTGCCAGAATCATAGCTGTCGTATAACCAATGTAACTGAATATGATTTTGGAGTTGGGATTGATAAGTTGAAAACTGTATTTGCCTTCAAGATCTGTAACAGTTCCATTAAGCGTTCCCTCTTCAATAATATTAACTCCGAAGAGCAACTCTCCATTTTGATCAGTAACCGTTCCCGAAACTTTTAATTGAGCCATCAATACCGTAATACAAAAGAATAGTGATAGCGACGTAAGTAATGCTTTTTTCATCGTTTGTTTTGTTTTGTTTTGATAAAATGGCAGCTGTGACGATTTGGGATTTTTCAGAGGGACTTTCCGGAACTAATATACAAGGGGACTTAACGATTTCATAACATAGTAATGAAATTATTTGAGCCGGCAATAGAAAGCTTATCCTGTTATGGCTTTGGGTCTATTTTCAAAACATATATCTTTGTCATTGATTTGAATATTAAAATCGTCATATTTGGAAAAAGGCTGTCTACTATACAGCTAAATACGATCTGAACAACAAATGAAATACCGCAGACTTACCCTGGAAGAACTGGAAATTTTTGAAAAAGAATTCATATTATTTCTATCAGCCAACGGCATTACCGGTGAAGATTGGGAGAAGAAAAAACAAGCACAAGACCCTATGGTCAATCTTATGCTCGATGAATTTTCAGACTTCATTCTAGACGGAGTACTGCAAAACGTAGAATATATCGACCACAGGTCGCCCGCTTTTTTGGCTTGTTTTAATATCAAAGAAAATTTTGGTGAAGCCATTATAGTTCAGCGCTCATCCACTGCTTTTGAAGACATCAGTGATATAAAAGTCCTGATGGACCTCATCCAAAACAGGCCACAGGAATTGCAGATCAACCTGGCCACCAAAGTTTTAGGAAGTCAGGAAGAGAGAAATAAATTCATCTTTGATGAATTGTCTAAAGGTGCAATGATCAGCAATGCTGAGCTTTTTGATTTGCTGAAACCACTTACCCAGTAACTTAAGGAATTACCACTCACTCATTGCGTAAAAATCACTGAGATTTAAAATTTCAGGATCAATCCACTTTTTTTTACATTTACCCACTAATCAAAGTTATCAGGGGTATGAGATTGTTCTTCACATTGGTGGTGTGCTTACTTGTTGTTTCCATAAAGTCATTTGCCGCAGGAGATACAGGTGATTTTCAATTGATGTTTGACCAAAATGGCGTTTATTTTGAAGTAGCTGCTGATAGTGGAACTGTAGAGCTCTCAATCAATGGAGAAGAAACTCAGTTGGAGGCTGTCAACAAGAGAGCTTATCTTCCAGTAGAAGATGTTGGATTTGCAGGAAAGCTGTTTTATTTATCTTCTGAAGGCCACCACAACCTTGTCCATGTTGCCCCACTTAAGAGCGGAGGATACAGACTCAAACACATCCCACTGATATTAAGCATCATACCGCCATTATTGGCCATTGCACTTGCGTTGCTCCTCAAGGAGGTCATTGTATCCTTGTTCATTGGCATTTGGTCAGGAGCTTTTATAGCAGGAGGAATGAGGATGGATTCTATTTATTATTTTCTTTCATCCTTTCTAAATGTTGTCAAAGAATACGTTGTCAATGCCCTCAATGACAGTGGACATATTTCGGTCATTGTATTTTCGATGCTGATAGGTGGCATGGTGGCTTTGATATCCAAAAATGGAGGAATGGTAGGCGTGGTCAATGCGCTTAGTAAATATGCAAAAGATGCAAAGAGCAGTCAGTTGGTGACCTGGTTTTTGGGAGTGGCCATATTTTTTGATGATTATGCGAATACTTTGATTGTTGGCAATACGATGAGGCCGGTAACTGACAAATTCAGGATCAGCAGAGAAAAACTTTCTTACATAGTGGATGCCACTGCAGCCCCGGTTGCTGCGGTAGCATTTATAACTACCTGGATCGGAGCCGAATTAGGGTACATCGATGATGGACTCCAAAAGCTCAATCTCCATGGAGAATTGACACCTTATGGAGTATTCGTCAGCTCTCTCAAATATTCTTATTACACCATTTTCACCTTGATCTTCATGCTTATGCTGATCTATATGAAAAGAGATTTTGGACCTATGCTCAGGGCAGAAAAAAGGGCTCGTTCAACAGGTCAGGTATCACCTGCGCGAACAAGTGAAGAAGACGAACCCAATATGGAGGACCTTTCTCCAGTAAAAAATGCGCCGATGAAATGGTACCATGCTGCCATTCCGGTCTTCACAGTCATAATTGTAACCATTTTTGGACTTCTGGATACCGGCTTTGACAACTTATATAGTGATATGGACAGCACCCAGGTGGCCTACGGATGGGGCAACATATGGAGCAACATTACCGGCGTTGGAGGAATGACTGATATAGGCTTTTTCAAAAAACTGGGAATGATCATTGGTGCCAGTGATTCGTACTCCGCCTTATTGTGGGCAAGTACTTCCGGCGTTGTTGTAGCCTTGGTGATTACAGTTGCATCCAAAACCATGAAATTGTTTGACTCCATGCACTGGCTGGCCAATGGTTTTAAGACCATGGTGCCCGCTTTGATCATTCTGACATTGGCATGGTCTCTTGCAAAAACCACCGATGCCCTACACACTGCTGACTTCATCAGCCAGGCACTTACAGGAAATGTTTCACCTTATGTCTTGCCTTCCCTAATTTTCCTTACTGCAGCTTTGATATCATTCAGTACCGGATCGAGTTGGTCCACAATGGCAATTTTGTACCCAATTGCCATACCAACAGCTTACACAATATGCATCAATGCAGGCATGGACCAGGAAAGCACGCTTGAAGTATTATACAGTGTAATTGCTACCGTGCTCTCAGCTTCTGTGCTGGGAGACCACTGCTCCCCCATCTCGGATACCACCATCCTTTCTTCACTCGCCTCCGACTGTAACCACCTCGACCACGTAAAAACCCAGATGCCTTACGCACTTACTGTGGGCGGAATTGCGTTTGTTTGTAAAGGACTTTCTACCATGTTGGGTGGATCTACGCTGGTTTCCTGGTTGATGTTTATTCTTGCCATTGTTTCCATGTATCTCATCATTCGCTATGTTGGAAAGCCTGTTGAAGATTACAAGGAAAGTACAAACACATGATCATCACCTTAAAAAGGTCAAACTATTTTAAATTTCTGTTTTGTTTAATGCTAGGATTATTTTTTGGCTGTGCACCTAAACCCGGTCAAAAAATAAGCACATCGGTATTTACCGAAATTGATGCAAAAATGAGAGCAAAAGACTTTTCAGGAGCCGAAAACCTGCTGAAAAAAATGATTGCTGAAAATCCCGGGAATGCAGATGCCCTGTATCGTCTGGGAGCCATAAAATATGCACAAACCAATTTTGTGCAAGCCGACAGTCTGCTCATCCTTGCTGCTGATCTTACATCCTATCAAAATGAGGAATACCTTCACGCAGCTATGCTTGCAGCGGATGCAAATGACAACTACCAGCGAAGTGGTGATCTATCTCACAAATACCTATTGCTGCCTGAAAGACAAAACGCAAGGATAAAGCGAGCTCAATCTATTTCAGAAAGAAGTAAAAAAATAAAGGGATACATCGAAGCTCCGACTGATGTGGAATTGGTCAAATTGAATGAGTCTATCAACTCTGTAAACCACGAATACTTACCTTTCGTATCTCTGAATGGACAAAATCTCTACTTTGTCAGAAGGGAAAACAATTTGGAGCACATTTACAAAAGCGAAGGACAAGGGTTTCAATGGGCAAATGCTCATAAGGCAGAACTTTGGGATGATCTCCCGAACGCAGGCGCCTTTGCCTTGAGTTCCGACGGCATTAGGGCCGTGGTCACCATTTGTGGAAACAATGGCCTTGGATCGTGTGACCTTTACCTGAGAAAAAAGGTCAAGGATACCTGGTCGCCACCAAAAAACATGGGAGATGTTATCAACTCTCAAAACTGGGACAGCCAACCCTTCTTCAGTGCCGATGGTGGGACTTTATTTTTCTCATCTGACAGAAATGGTGGATATGGCGGAAGAGATTTATACTATGTAAGACTTAAAAATGGCGTTTGGTCGGAGCCTGTAAACATGGGGCCTAATATCAATACTGCGGGAAACGAAGAATCTCCTTTTATTCACCCTGATGGAAGTACATTTTATTTCAGATCAGACCAATGGGATGGTATGGGAGGCTTTGATGTTTTTATAAGTCGTTTGGGTGAGGATTTTATGGCCCTTCAGGAACCAGTCAATCTTGGGTATCCTATTAATTCAACAAAAGACGACGGAGCTTTCACCATTGCTCCGGATGGCAAAACTGCATTCATCACCACCGACCGCATGAATATAGGTAACGGTGGCAGACCTCACCTGGACATTCTCGGATTAGAACTTCCTGAGAACCTCCGGTCTATTCCGACTTCATGGGTGAGTTTCAACGTGTTTGATCGCATGAGCGGTGAGGGCGTGCCGGCTGCATTTGAACTGGTAGACCTGCAATCAGATAAAATATTGGCATCTGGCGTTTCTATACCGTGGGAGAAAGTAGTTTTGCCCATTAAGACCGGTACACGACTCGGGCTTTTTGTGAGAAATGAAACTTACTTACCTTTTAGCAAGAATTTCTATGTGAATGAAGTCAACGACCCTAACTTTCCACACGTAATTGCGGTAGGATTAGAAAAGCTTATCTCCGAAAGTACTTTTGTACTAAATAATATCTTTTTTGAAACAAATGCCGCTGTTTTGTTGCCTGAGTCAAGACCTGAACTGATCAGATTGAAGGAAGTTTTATTGGAAAACCCAGGATACAAACTAGAGATAACGGGGCATACAGATGATGTTGGCTCGGTCGAAAATAACCTCCGACTCTCTTTAGAAAGGGCCAAAGCTGTGGCCATGTTTTTAGAAAAAGAAGGAGTGGGTAAAGAAAGATTGTCTTATTATGGAAAGGGTGAGTCAGAGCCTATTGCAAACAATAACACAGAAGAAGGAAGACAAGCGAATAGGAGAACGAGCTTTAAATTATTGAAAATCAACAATTAAGTAAACCAAGTCCTCTTCCAACCGATAACCATAACATCAAGAGACCTGATTGCAGCGTATTTATCACAAAACAAGCAGGCAACCACGGCCACCATCTTGAGAAATAATTTTTTTCAAAAAAAAACATTTTCTTTACTCAAAATATAAAAATCTATATATTTGCACTCGCTTTCCAAAAAGCACTGACCCATGGTGTAACGGTAGCACTACAGATTTTGGTTCTGTCTGTTAAGGTTCGAATCCTTATGGGTCAACAAAAGCCGGGTAATTACCCGGCTTTTTTGTTTCCAGAAATTTGTTTGTATTTTAATTTACTACACCAATTAATTTTATTTGTACTTGATTCATAGTGTCATCAAACAAATTGATAGTGTAAGCCTTTGCCTTTATATAAATTTCAAACTTCATTCATATTTATATTGTAATCTTGTGGCATAAATCATAAAAATGGTTTGGACCTTATTTATTCTATTCATTCTCTTATGTCTTTTTGTTGACCTCTACTTACTCAATGCTAAAACCAAGGTCATCAACAACCGTAAAGCAGCACTCCAATCTGCATTTTGGGTAAGTCTGGCTCTGGCATTTTCTGCGGTGATATATTTTTTATATAAGTCAGATCTGGTTACCAATCCTACACATCTTCGTCCCATGGATGCGGCGATGAAATTTATTACAGGGTATCTTGTTGAGTTATCGCTAAGTGTGGATAATTTGTTTGTCATAGCCATGATTTTTAAAGCGTATAAGATACCTACAGAAAACCAACATCGTGCCTTGTTCTGGGGCATTCTAGGCGCCATCATATTCAGGGGTATTGTCATATATCTTGGTGTCTTGTTGATCCAGCAAATCAGCTGGATGTCCTACGTTTTTGGTGGATTTTTGATATTCACGGCATTCAGAATGCTTTTTAATGATGAAAAGGAAGGTGAGGAAGCTGAATTAAGCACACGGGGAAAACTTTCCAAATATCTACCCATCAGCAAAAATCTGGACGGCGATAAATTTTGGACCATTGAAAACGGCAAAAAAATAGCAACACCCCTATTTGGAGCTTTGATTTTAATTGAAATTTCGGATGTCATTTTTGCTCTGGACAGCATCCCGGCCATCATCGCCATTACAACAGATACTTTTCTGGTATTTTCTTCCAATATTTTTGCCATACTTGGTTTAAGATCTTTGTATTTCTTCCTGGCAAACATGTTATCTAAGTTTGAATATCTGGAATACAGTGTAGTAGCCATTCTGATTTTCATTGGCCTAAAACTGGTGGCCTCCCACCATTTTGAAATTCCTGAGTGGTTTTCTCTATCCTTTATTGTGCTTTCCTTGGCTACAGGCATAGTCGTTTCAATACGTAAAATGAACAAGCAATAAGCGTTAATATACTTATCGGAATATGGATTGTCCATTTTAATCATGCAGACAAAAATTCAAAGATCAAGGCAGAAAACGCAGTCGGAGTGGTGCCTCCGACGAGGCTTTCTAACGCAGATATTTGTATTTTTGGCAATAATTATCTGGACAAATCTATTTCCGATAAGTATGGTTTATCTTTGAAAGATGAAGCGATGTCTCATCCTCTTGGGCTTATTGATATTTATTGCGGCCTGCACTACTAAAAAACCGATCATCATTCCTGAGCCGGAACAAAAGCCTGTTGTTGAAATATTCCGTGATTCTTCTACCACAGAACCACAAACATTTCCGGAACTTGGCATCTACCTCAAGGGGAGCAATTTCTCAGTGATTGATATCGAGAACTTACTCCGATTGGCAGACAATGACTTCATTGTCCTATATGACACATTGGGAATCAGCAACCTGTTTTCACAGCACAGCATCTCCGGTTCAGACATCACCTATGTTACTGAAGAAAGCCTCCACCCTGGAAAACTGGCCGACCTTTTGACATATTATAACACCAGGCTTGTTTTGGTCATAGATCCGGTGACTGATGATTTTACCGACATTGAGAACCTTATTGCCACCTTGAATTCCTGGAAAATCCCTGTTTCCCACTGGCAAATAGGCAGTCAACCCTACCTCAAGTCAGGAAAATTTACCTGGCAATCAGGTAATGATTTCGTGAGCCAATCCACGCTATACACCGATCTCATTTTGAAGAGCTTCCCCAATGCTTCCATCTTTTTAGCAGGTGGAAGCGATCAATACAATGTCTTTACAGACCAAATGCTCGACCAGATGTCCCGGGAAAATCTCAGGCATGGTATTCTTTTCAACAATTTTTCCGGTAGAAAAAAATCAAATTACCACACCATCAATATCAGGCAGGAACATGTTTTACGGGGTTCAGCAATCCCTATGGAGAAGGCCATCTCTTCAATCATAAAATCGACGCTTGACAATGCAGAGGTACAGAACATCAAATACATCTCATGGGAAATTACCGGAGACCTGTCCCGATCAGCCGCCAAAATCAGGGCATATGGCATTGTAAAACAGATTTTCAAAAACGCTAAAACCATCAGATCCTACATCGGAAATGGATTGAACGGAGAAGATGAGCCAACCGTATTCACGGTACAGGCCAAAAGCGACTCTGCCAGCATCACCATTATTTCAAATACAACAAAGGATACCATTGGGGTCAATCTCAATCAACTCGTGGTGCCCAACCGAAAGTATTTTTCCCTTACTGCGCAAGCAGATACTGTATCCAGTGCAATTCCAAACAATGGTATTGTGCGTTTGAGACCCGATCAAATGATTTTCCTGGGAGACATTTCCAGAATCATTAAATCAGTCAAAATGCCCGTCGATCTTTTTACCAGTCAAATCATCATTGACGGGCCCGGAAAAATTACCATAGCCTGGCCGCCGGTCAAAGACGCTGTGAGTTTCGAACTCAACTACGGACTCAATAAAATTAAACCGGATCGAAAGCTGACCACAAAGGAACTCACGTTCAAGCTCGATAGTCTCCGGATTGGCAGGACTTATTTTTTTGAATTTTCAGCCCTTGATTCTTCAGGAACAGTGCTGATCAATGATGCATTCAAATACGACGTCATCCCTCCTGTCAAGCCCTCGCCCCCATTGCTGAGTCAGCAAAATGACAAACTGATCCTTTCGTGGGAAGCTGTTGATTTTGCGTCTTATTATACCATCAGACAATTCAATCATGGTGAAATCAAAGAAACCACAGTGCCGGGAGATGTCAATGAAATAGTCTTCGATGGACTGATGGAGCAACGGGAGTACTTATTTGCAATTAAGGCCGGGAATGAATTGGGGGAAAGTGATTATTCCCCTACACGCATTACCACCATTCAGGCCAGAAAATCTCCTCCACCATTTCATCTGGTAAAAGAAGGCAATATTTTAAGCTGGCAAGACAGCATACAGATGGAAAATCGTCAGTACAATCTCTATTATGGAAGCCACCCAAGCAAGATGAAGCTCATAAGATCAGCCATCGCAGATACGGTTTATGTGCTTGATGCTGATTCAATCAGCAACACTACGTCTTACTATGCCATCAAATCATTTGATAGATATGGAGAAAGCAAGGAATATTCAAACCTTTTGCTTGACTACAAGGCCAAAAGTGATAAAATGGTTTATGTTTTCGATGTTTATCAAAAGGAGGACAGCACCACATTTGTGATCAAGTATGATGGGTTGACACCTGAACAAAGCATGCTCATCCTTCAAAACAGGAAATCTATGGACTGGTCAGAGCTTCGTATTGATTTACAACCTTTCAAGATAGCCGGCTCGTCAGAATACCGATTGAAGATTGCAAATAAAGAATTGCCTGCCCTCCTGACAACCGCCATGGTGAGCGCCCTTTATAACAATGAAAGGGTGTACAGCAAAGCCTATCAGATTTCAGGGTTGGATTAATACCATAACAATTTATAAAGCTCTTTCAGGCACGTAAATCTGCTTATAATCGATATTGGCCTGCTCAACTGCATCCAAAAAATAGGTCGAATTACCTGGCATATCAAATGAGGAAATACCCCGGAAGGAAAATAAACATCCGGCGGCTGCAGCTTCTTTGATAAACGCCATTTGAGGCATTTGGAGGATATTGTCGATCTGGATGGCAACCTTATTTTTGGCCAGATCAGCCAGGAGTGGCCTTAGTATCTTTTCATCCTCAGCCGACGACACTGTTACTATGTTGAGTCCCTTATTATTTATTACAGTCTTCAGGTCTTCGATGGCTGCAGACCCTATGGTATAAGTTATTTTCGCATCTTCGATATCTGTACCATATTGCTTGCCAACTACTATGGACCTGTCAAGGTAAGCCAACAACAATTCTTCGCCCACCGTTTCATCCCAGATGAAACCAACATTTACGCCGGTCACAAATCCATTCTCAATGCGTTCGTCAATACCACCATCATCCACGATATCCGGATTCAGATCAAGAAAAGGAAAGTTTTTACTCTGCTGAATTTTGAGCATTCTATTATGCCACTCGCCCAAAGGCCTCATTCTGATAGCCGATGGTTCCAGCTCAAGCCTTTTCACTTTGATCGACTTGTATTCTACCTTACTTCCCGGGTCGTGGCCCTGAATTGCAAATGTACCCTTGCTCAGCTTTTTGGCGTTTTCATCATCATAGAACTGGTAATAATCAACTGTTTGGACGTCATTGACAAAAATCTGCACGCGATCTCCATTGACAATAATCCGCGTTTTGTACCACTCCCCGTCCTTTACATTCGTATAGTAGGTATTTCTGACCCCATATAAACTTCCGGATTTTTTGAACTCATGATAACCACCCTCACCCTCATGGCTTTGATTGACCTGAACCTCAAATCCTTTCTCCGGCCAACCGCTTTCCTGGTACTGGGTATGGACATAAATGCCACTGTTTGCTTTGGGATAAGTCCGCAGCTCCACCTCCAGCTCAAAATGATCAAAACCTTCGCCAAGTTCAGGTCCTTCATAAAACAAATGCGATCTTTCACCATTGGCAATCAGCAAACCATTTTCGACCCTGAAGGACTCAGGATTTTCATTGGCCCTCCATCCCGTCAAATCCTTTCCATTGAATAGACTGATCCATTCTCCGTCACTGCCGGCAGTATTGTTATCAGATTCTGGCACCTGGTTATTTTTGGGAAAACAAGAAATAAATGGAATCAATAATAAGAAAAGGCATCTCATGGGAGCACAAAGATTTTGTTGTAAAAAAGCAGGTTAAATAAGCGCAATCAAAAGGCGCTGCCAAATTATCAAAAGAAAATGAGAAAGTTGCTAAAAGCAAGGAATGTCATGCAAATGGGTGGGTGGGCGTTGTAAAATTAGCTTAAGCGTTTATAAACGCTTATAAAAGTTTATAAACGGATATGTAACTGACAATCAGATAGTTGTATTTAAGAATGTTGGTTGAAAAAAATTCCTGTCAGAAAGCTGTCAGACAGGTGTCTGACAGCTTTCTGACACATTTTTGACCTGAAGCGTGTCTTTATAGCCGTTTTTAAACGTTTATAAACGTTTAATAACGGCTATAAGGTCATATATTTTTGATACTCAACAAAATATTATGTCTCACAAAGCTCCCTCATGTTGCCCTTTAGGGAAACTGGTCGGACAAGTTTCCGACCACGACCCTCTACTGATCCTCCTGCCCCTTCATCTTCTCGGCATTCTCAGCCACCGCAAGTGCTTCGATGATGCCACCAATATCTCCATCCATCACCCGATCCAAATTGTAAAGTGTGAGGTTGATTCTGTGGTCGGTCAATCTGTTTTGCGGGAAGTTGTAGGTTCTGATTTTATCTGATCTGTCACCAGTACCCACCAGGGATTGACGGGCTTGTTTCTGTTCCTGGTATACTTTTTCTCTTTGGATGTCGACAATGCGTTGGTATAACTTCTGCAGGGCAATTTCACGGTTTTTGTGCTGTGACCTGGCCTCTGTACTTTCAGCTACGATGCCTGTTGGAAGGTGGGTAAAACGCACGCCGGTTTCTACCTTGTTGACGTTCTGACCGCCCGCTCCACTTGACCGGAAGGTATCTACTTTCAGTTCGTCCTTTCTGATATCGATTTCTTCTTCTTCATATTTGGGAAGCACAGCAACAGTTGCGGCAGAAGTATGCACCCTACCCTTTGCCTCAGTTTCCGGAACCCTTTGTACCCTGTGTGCTCCGGACTCAAATTTGAGCTTGCCATAGACGTCATCGCCATAGACTTCGAGCACGATTTTGTTGTATCCCCCGACGCTGCCCTCGTTGATGTCTATCACCTCGGTTTTCCAGCCCATTGTCTCAAAAAATCGCGTGTACATCCTATATAAATCTCCGGCAAAAATGCTCGCTTCATCACCACCCGTACCCGACCTGATTTCGAACACAACGTCTTTGGAATCTTCAGGATCTTTGGGAATGAGCAACACCTTGATGTCTTCTTCCAGTTTTTCCTGCTCTTCCGCCAAAGTATCGATCTCTTCCTTGGCAAATTCGCGCATCTCCGGATCAGGATCTTTGAGCATGAGCTGTGCATTTTCAAGGTGTTCGATGTTGCTTTTGTATTTCAGATAAGCCTCAACGATTTCCTTCAAATCCTTGTACTCCTTATTGACCTTTGTAAAGGACTTCATATCAGACGCCAGTTCAGGGTCCGAAAGTTTTTCTTCCAAATACCTGTACCTGTCATAAATCGCTTCCAACTTGGCTAAAATCATACCGTGCTTCTTTAGATCGCTTCTGTAAAAATCAAAATTGGCCGCAAAGATATTATACTAATTGGAAAATGGGTCGACCATTTAAATGGTACGGTCAAAAAAAGAGAATGAATAAGGGGTTTTGACGCTTTGGCTTGTTGCGTATTGGGATCTAGAGGGTGGATTCCTTTAAGTGCCAGGGTAAAGTGCGGCAAGAGCGCAGAAGTCTTTGC
This sequence comes from Saprospiraceae bacterium, assembly GCA_020436935.1. Taxonomy (GTDB): domain Bacteria; phylum Bacteroidota; class Bacteroidia; order Chitinophagales; family Saprospiraceae; genus JADKBO01. The sequence continues at coordinate 2,210 of JAGQWX010000023.1, read as the reverse complement.
GAAAAGGTCTTAGGTTTTAGGTGATAGGTATTAGATTTAGAAATTGCTTATTTTTCTAAATATCACATCCCCTTTCAGCGAAAATCTGCGGGCTTTTCTGCGTTTATCTCCGGGAAATAAAGCCGGGCTTTGGGAAGAGGGAGATGGGAGATCGGAGATGGGAGATAGGAGAAATGCTGGCGATTTCCCTTTGTGTCAAGGTAGCGGGCGGGGAAGCCGTTGGTTTTTGGGGTGTTGGCGTTTTAGCTCGTTGGCATTTTGGGAACTGGTTTTGCGGTTTCAATCCGTAATTCGTAATTGAAGATTCGTAATTAAAAGACTGGTGGCTGAGCGGAGCCGAAGCCAGTGTGGTTGCTTTCTCGCAAAGGGGCTCATCCACTTTCAGCGAAAATCTGTGGACCTTTCTGCGTTTATCTGCGGGAAATAAAGCCGGGCTTTGGGAAGAGGGAGATGGGAGATGGGAGAAATGCGGACGATTTCCCTTAGTGTCAAGGTAGCGGGCGGGGGAAGCCGTTGGTTTTTTTGGGTGTTGGCGTTTTAGCTCGTTGGCATTTTGGGAACTGCTTTTGTGGTTTCAATCCGTAATTCGTAATTGAAGATTCGTAATTAAAAGACTGGTGGCTGAGCGGAGTCGAAGCCAGCGGAGCCGAAGCCAGCGGAGTCGAAGCCAGTGGAGTCGAAGTCAGTGTGGTTGCTTTCTCGCAAAGGCGCTCATCCACTTTCAGCGAAAATCTGCGGACCTTTCTGCGTTTATCTGCGGGAAATAATGCCGGGCATGAAAACGACTAATAGACCAAACAGCAAATCGCTAATAGCTAACCCCCATTTGCCTCCTGCAAAAAAGTAGAATCCAATATTTAACTTTATTCCTAACGATTACCGTAAATTCGTAATTCGTAATTCATTTTCACCACATTCAATTCATGACCAGGATTTTTATGAAACTTAAAAATATCACCTCCATTAGCATTTGCCTTATTCTATTTCTACTGGTGGATCTGAAAGCCCAGCCGATGCAGTATCCTCAGGACACAACTGGCATTACCATAGTTTCCAAACTGAAAAAGCCTAAATCAAAGTTCAGGGAGAAAGACCTTGACGGATATCTATTGGTTTATTTTAAGGATCAGAATCAGTCAGCATACATGGCCATCAGCAGCGATGGGTACACCTTTACTGACATCAATGATGGCAGACCTATTTTCGTTGGTTCATTGCTGGCCGAACAAAAAGGAGTGCGCGATCCACATATCACCCGTGGACCTGATGGGGCATTCTACCTTGCAATGACCGACCTTCACATTTTTGGCAAAAGAGCAGGTTTCAGAGACACAGACTGGGAGCGTCCGATCGAAAAATACGGCTGGGGCAACAACCGCGCACTGGTATTGATGAAGTCTTATGACCTCATCCATTGGACCCACGCTGACTTCAGGGTAGACCTTGCCTTTCCTGAACTGGGAGACATCGACTGTTCATGGGCGCCACAAACCATCTACGATCGAAAGATGAAAAAGATGATGGTCTACTTCACCATCAGGTACAACAACAAGGATGCACACATTTACTACGCTTACGCCAACAAAGATTTTACAAAACTCGAAACGGTGCCTACACGCATCACCAACATCGGTGGCATTGATGCAGACATCACCAAAGTTGGAGACCAATACCAAATGTTTTACGTAGGCGGAGCCAAGATCAAACACGCCGTTTCCAACCAAATCAACCAAAATTTTAGCGGAGACACCACCAGAATAGACCCTGAAAAGGTAAATACTGAAGCTCCCAACGTTTTCAAAAGACTCGGTACCGACACCTACGTCCTCATGTACGACATTTATGGATTACGTCCCAGCAACATGGGCTTCAGTGAAACCAAAGACTTCCTAAGCTTCCAGGACATTGGCCACTTCAATGAAGGCGTCATGAAGACCACCAATTTCAAGAGCCCCAAACACGGTGCGGTGACTTACCTTACACAGAAGGAATTAGAAGCAATCGCGAAGCATTGGAAGATTGAGTTGAAATGATGTTTGGAAGATCGGATTATGCTTATAACTGGTGATTGCTAATTATAGTGAAGGGAGTATAAACTTAATTGTGTAAACACGAAGATAAAAGATTAAACGAAGGTACAGCCCACTGCTCATGGAACGAAGACTTATGAGCTCATAGAGCGAATAAGGCTGAGTGGAATGAGCAGTGGG
>JAGQWX010000022.1 GCA_020436935.1 Saprospiraceae bacterium | reverse complement strand
TTGAGTACGTAGAAAAAATTAGCAACTTTTGTTTTCCTTTCTACTATCTATTCGCTGGGACTTTCAGAAAAAAAAGCCCGGCGAATCTCGCCAGGCTTTTTTATTTATTATATCTATTGTACCGATTATGCCAACATAGAGGCAATCACCAATGCAACAACTGACATCAATTTCAACAAAATGTTGAGTGATGGTCCTGAAGTATCCTTAAAAGGATCACCTACTGTATCACCCACTACAGCAGCTTTGTGAGGCTCACTGCCTTTGTAATAGATTTTACCGTCGATTTCAACACCTTCTTCAAACATTTTTTTGGCATTGTCCCATGCTCCACCAGCATTGGATTGGAAGATGGCCATCAATACACCGGTAACGGTTACACCAGCCAACAATCCACCCAACATTTCCTTACCGCCAACAAATCCTATAAAGATAGGAGAAGCAACAGCGATCAATCCCGGAAGAATCATTTCTCTGATAGATGCCTTTGTAGAAATTTCCACGCACTTGCTGTATTCAGCTTTTCCAGATGCCGCATCAAAAACTGCTCTGTCTGCAGTTGACCATTCTGACATTTCTTTGCCGTCATTGGTTTTCATCACAGCAAGGGCTGCCTTCAATTCAGGAATATCCGCAAACTGTCTTCTTACTTCTTTGATCATATCCATTGCAGCTCTACCAACAGCACCCATAGAAAGCGCTGAGAACAAGAAAGGCAACATACCACCGATCAAAAGTCCAGCCATAACAACAGGCTTAGATACGTCGATTACATTGAGCTCAGCGGTTTGCATGAAGGCAGCAAAAAGTGCAAGGGCCGTCAAAGCAGCCGAACCAATTGCAAATCCTTTACCAATCGCAGCCGTGGTGTTACCTACAGCATCGAGTTTATCTGTTCTTTGTCTTACTTCTTTTGGCAATTCAGCCATTTCAGCAATACCACCCGCGTTATCAGAGATCGGACCATATGCATCAACAGCAAGCTGGATTCCTGTATTGGCCAACATACCAACTGCAGCGATAGCAATACCGTACAAACCAGCGAAGTAGTAAGCACCAATAATGGCCATTGAAAGGATGAGGGTAGGGATGGCTGTAGAAATCATACCTACACCAAGTCCTGCAATAATGTTGGTTGCACTACCTGTAATAGATTGCTGTGCTACTTTTTTCACTGGAGCAGTTCCAGTTCCTGTGTAATATTCAGTTACATATCCAATCGCGAGACCTGAGAATAGACCTATGATTACTGCGATAAACACACCAAGGCTAGTGAATTCGATAGAAGTACCTGTAGCAATATCATTGGCCATCCATGATTCAGGAAGCATTCCAGTCACGATAAGGTAGGTAGCAATCAACATGATGATAGAAGATACCAGCTCTCCCATGTTCAGTGCCTTCTGAGGATTTCCACCTTCAGCAACTTTTACAAAGAATGTTCCGAAAATAGAAGTAATGATACCCACACCTGCAAGGACCAGCGGAAGAAGTACTGCATTGAGACCGTTAAATGAGTTGGTAGCTTCAAATCCACCAAGGCCAATAAATGCTGCTCCCAATACCATAGTACCAATGATCGAACCAACATAAGATTCAAAAAGGTCAGCGCCCATACCTGCTACGTCACCCACGTTGTCACCCACATTGTCTGCAATAGTTGCAGGGTTAAGTGGGTGGTCTTCAGGAATACCTGCTTCTACTTTACCTACCAGGTCAGCTCCTACGTCAGCAGCTTTGGTATATATACCACCACCCACTCTCGCAAAAAGTGCAATAGATGATGCTCCAAAAGAAAATCCAGTCAATACATTGATTACTTTGAGTATGTCCCAATCCATGTTAGTATACACCAAAAAGAGCGTACCAATACCCAAAACACCAAGACCCACAACGCCAAGACCCATAACGCTACCACCAGCAAATGCTATTTCCAGTGCCTTACCCAGACTTGTTCTGGCTGCATTTGTTGTTCTTACGTTTGCTTTAGTTGCCACCTTCATACCAATGAACCCAGCCAAAGCTGAACAAACTGCACCTACAATAAAGGATACAGCAATCAAAGGTGATGAACCCTCCTGGCTGCTTCCGCTGATTCCAAGAAGTATAGCCACAGCTACAATGAAAATAGATAGAATTTTATACTCTGCTCTCAGAAATGCCAACGCTCCGTCGCTGATGGCGTCTCCAATCAATTTCATTTTATCGGTACCTGCGTCTTGTTTGGTTACCCAGGCCGATTTCCAAAAAGTGTAAAGTAAAGCCAAAACCCCAAAAACGGGGATGGTGTAAATCAATGTTTGTCCCATATCACATTAGTTTGTTATTATATTATGTACTTTAAACGACGCGCAAAACTACATTTATTAGTGAAAAACACAAAACCAATTTTATTTGAGTTTTCTGACCTTTTTTTGTGTTAAACAACAGATTTTCCAAATGATTTGGCTTTCCCGTGCATAGTCCTTTATGTCCACCTGTCTTTGTACCTTTTCATGTGGGTATTCCATACTCACATATTGTTTATCCATATTTATTTGCCGATTTCGTCGATCAAATTTATTCATTGGTCTTAATACTATGCCTTTGATAGTACTATGTATTGCATAGTACCTTGTCTCGTCTTATATTTGTGTTGTCATTACTTCAAAACGATTAAAAGAAAATATAAACATGGAAGTAGAATTGAATAACAAAGACATCAAGCTTGAAAACACCAAAGCACAAATGAGAAAAGGTGTTCTTGAGCTTTGTGTCCTGTCCATCATAGCTGAAGAGGAAGCTTATCCTTCAGACATCATCAAAAAGCTAAAGGACTCTAAACTCATAGTTGTGGAAGGAACCTTATATCCCTTGCTCAACAGATTGAAAAATGCAGACTTGCTGGACTACTCATGGAGAGAATCTACGAGCGGACCTCCACGTAAGTACTATGCCATCACCGGTGCCGGAAAATCTGTGCTCGATGAATTGTTGCTAACCTGGGAGGAACTCAATACAGCAGTGCACAGATCTACTGCAAACCTTGATAAATAATTTTGACCATCAACTAAATACACAATATAAAAATGAAAAAAGTAATCAATATCAATTTGGGCGGATTGCCTTACATCATTGATGAAGATGCCTACGAGTATTTAAACCAATATTTCGACTCATTAAGAAGACACTTCAGTGCTTCAGAAGGATGCGACGAAATCATATATGACATCGAACTCAGAATGAGCGAGCTGTTCCAGGAACAACTCAAGTCTAAACAAATCATCACCATGAACGAATTGACAGGCGTCATTGAGATCATGGGAAAACCAGAAGACTTTGGTGCTGAGGCGCTGGATATGGATGCAGAACAAGTTCATCAGCAGCAGTATTCAGAAAGTAAATTTCACCGCACAGGCAAAAAATTGTATCGCGACAGCGAAAACAAAATGCTTGGAGGTGTTTGTTCAGGCCTTTCTGCCTACCTCGGAATTGATGACCCATTATGGCTGAGAATTTTGTTTGCCATCTCGATTTTCGTCTTTGGGGTTGGGGTTCTGCCTTATATCCTCCTATGGATAGTCGTCCCTGAAGCAAAAACATCAGCAGACAAGCTGGCCATGAAGGGAGAACCCATCAATATTGACAACATAGCCAAGACCATTGAGACCGAAATCAACGACCTTTCCGATAGAATACACCAATACAGCAGTAAGTATTCAGGAAAAAAAAAAATGAGAGGTCAGGGCATAGCCACAGGTATTAATAATGCTTTCGGATTGGCAAGTAACATCTTCCTGTCCATCATTACTACCCTGATTCGCGTCGCCAAACCACTTATTTCAATCATATTAGGCTTTGTGATACTCATGCTCACCGTGGGTATCATAGCCTTTTTGGTCTCAAGCGTAGTCGGTCACTCATTTTTGCAGTTTTTTGTGCCCAAAGGCAGTTTTTTTGCAGCTCTTGCTGTTGTGCTGCTTGTTCTTATTCCTGTGGTCAGCATCATACTTTATCTTACCAAATGGTACTATCCCCACAGTTCTAAAACTTATGGTAAATACATGGGTATGGCCTGGGGAGCCAGTTTTGTTATGGTTTTTCTGACAGCGATCACTACGATCAAACACTACGAAGCCTCATACAAGGACACTGCAAGTTATGATCTTACACCTTTCGACAAAAGCAAAAAGATCAGCCTCAATTTTGATGGTTACTATGGTGAAGGATTATATTCTCTAGGACCTAATCTCCGGATCAATGGCGAAGAACTCCAAATGGAGACATCTGGTGTAAACTTGAAGAGGTCTACCGATGGCAAGTTAAGGCTTGAAGAAGAAGTATCGGCAAGAGGAGCTACCCAAATAGAAGCGAAAACAAATGCAACAAGAGTGATGCATGACTTCATCTACGAGAATGGTGAATTGCGCTTCCCATTGTTTAGGAGCTACTCCAAAGACAGAGGATTCAGGGGAGAATATACGAGATATACCCTCTATGTGCCGGATGATTATAAAGTCATCCTCCCAGAAAAAAGGAAGTGGAAGGTAGGATATGATGAAGAAGTTTCTTCTTCGATTATCACAGAAAATTAAATGATATAATTTTATCGATGGGAATATGGAACGTGCATTTTTTGCAAAGTGAATGGGTGCATTTCCATTTCTGAAGAGTGTAAATAGACGAGATTAGTTGATGACTGTTATCTTTAAAGAAAACAGTACTGATGTAGCCATTGCCCTTTAGAGAGCAATGGCTTTTTTATTTCAAAGTCAATTGATAATGCGTTAAGCATCAACGCAGACGGATTTTTGTCTGCCCAAACCTTCAATTTCGAGTTCTACCACATCACCGGCTTTAAGATATTCCGGATTGGCCATGCCGAGAGCTACTCCGGGTGGTGTTCCGGTGGTGATCAGATCTCCTGCTTCGAGGGTCATGAACTGACTAAGGTACCATACAATGTATTTACAATCAAAGATCATGGTTTTGCTGTTGCCGTTTTGCCTCAGCACACCATTCACCCAAAGTTTCATACTGAGATTTTGGGGATCTTCCACCTCGTCTTTTGTAGCAACAAAAGGTCCTGTTGGGTTGAAGTTGTCGCAGGATTTTCCTTTGGTCCATTGACCTCCTCTTTCTATCTGAAATTCTCTTTCAGAAACATCATTGGAGATACAATAACCCAGGATATAATCATCCGATTCAGAAGGGTCATTCAGATATCGTGCATCCTTGCCAATGATGATCCCAAGTTCCACCTCCCAGTCTGTCTTTACACTCTTTCTGGGAATTATAATATCATCCTCTGGCCCTACAACTGTATTCGAACCTTTCTGGAAAATGATCGGCTCTTTTGGAATCGGATTGCCTGTCTCCGCGGCATGGTCAGAATAATTGAGACCAATACAAATCACTTTACCCGGACGTGCCACAGGCGATGCCCAGCGTTCCTGATCGTATACTCGAGGAAACTCACTCGTATCAATTCTTGCAAGTTGTTCCAATCCACCGCCATTCAAAAAATCACGGTCAAAATCCTTAAAAAAAGCAGACACATCCCTTCTGTTTCCCTGATCATCCAATATGCCCGGCCTTTCACTCCCGGACTTCCCAAACCTTATCAATTTCATATATAAACCTTTAAACGTGACTTCGACTGCGCTCAGCCACCAACTGTTAACAAAAATATTATCTCTCTTTATTAATACAGGTTTCGGTTCCATTAAGCCCAGCCCACCAAACCCCCAATCCCTAACACCTAACACCTAACACCTAAGAATTCAACTTCACAAAACCCCCATCCACCAGATAATCACAACCCGTCAAAAAAGTCGCCTCATCCGACGCCAGAAAAAGCGCCATTGCAGCGACCTCATCCGGAGTGCCCATCCTGCCAATGGGCTGGGTTTTTGCGAGATTGTTGAACATTTCCTCTTCCCGACCCGGGTAATTGGCAGCCAGGTAGGCATCAACAAATGGCGTATGCACTCGTGCCGGCGATATGCTATTGCACCGGATGCCATAGCTCAGGTAATCTTTGGCAATGCTCAATGTCATTCCCATGATCGCAGCCTTCGACGTTGAGTAGGCAAACCTTTCTGAAATACCAACGGTCGCTGCCACAGATGCAATGTTGATGATGCTGCCACCTCCTTCCATGAGTTTTGGCAAGGCATGGTGGATCGTATTGTAGTAACCTTTCACATTAACGCGCATCACCCGGTCAAAGTCTTCTTCTTTGGTGGTGTGAGCCATCCCGATGTGGCCGATTCCGGCATTGTTGACCAATACGTCTATTTTACTTTTCGAGGCAAAAGCTGCGCTTACTTCTGCTGAATTGGTAATGTCGCAGGCAATGTATTCAACATCGTTCAGGCGATCCTCCCCGGCTGGAACATTGAGGTCAAGCACGGTCACCTTTCCCCCTTCAGCAACAAATTTTTTTACAATGGCAGCACCAATTCCACTGCTGCCCCCCGTGATGAACACAATTTTGTGGTCTACTTTTCCCATAATGTGACGAATAACTGTGGCTACTTTTGTTTTTTCATATAAGCTATAATGGCTTTTCTGAGGTCTGATCTCAGGTCGTTGGCCGAGACCGGTTTATCGATGGACATTATACCCTCGTTTTTTTCAGTGAGGAAAGGAATATCGAGTCCCCTCAGCAGAAAGTCGGTAATGGCGATTTTGTATATCCTATCGTCATCGATCTTTTGACCGTTGACCATCCAATCACCGTTGCTGCCCGTGATGCCCGAAGTTTGCAAAAAGGCGCCCTTTCCCTTTTCTTTTTCACTAAAGCGCAGAACACCCTTCAGCAAAGATCCTTTCATCTCTATGTCATAAACACTGCCGCCAAAAGGAAGTGCTCTGAAGATATCGATGGCCATGATGGCTCCGGACAACTGATCGTCTATCCTCACAGATCCACTGTTGAATATAGCAGCCTCAGCTCCTTTTACAGAAGAATTCAAAAATGCAGCTGCGAATATGCTTCCCATATTCGTTTGGCGGTGTCTCATGCTGGATTCTCTCCCGTCCAATGCTTCATCCGCAGTATAAACTATTTCATAAGGATCGTCAACGATTTCTTTGACCTGGTCCTCGAGCACTTTTTTCCACTTATCGACAATAGCTGCTGTGGCCTCATCCCTTTTGATTTCTTCATCGATGACTTTGAGTTCAGAAGTTACTTTTGTAGCCCCTGATTTTGTGTTGTAAGTAAGCCGGTGGATGTACACCGTTTTAGCGTTGGCGTCAGCCTTTGCCACAATAGATTTCCCAACATTGTGGTACATGTGGTCGTGCTCATGTCCACCCATGATCAGCGGGACGGACTGGTATTTCTGAGCCAGGGCCATATCTTCTTCCATAGACAGATGTGTCAAACCAATGATAACGTCAGACTTAGGTTTCAAATCCTGCAGCGTCAGATTTACCATGCTGTCTGCATTGTAATAATGTACAAAATCTACAGGATTGGAATTGATGACGGCAGAAAATACGCCCAATCTCAGTGGGGTTCCGTCAGCATCTGTAAAGTTCATGACTTTAGATTCAGGAAGGAATTGTTTTTTTCCGTTGACTTCTCTATAAAATGGATATTCCTTGTTTCCGCACACCTGCTGGATGTTGGTAGCCAGCCATTCAAACTTCGATTCGTTGATTCTTTTTTGGAGGTCGGCCTCGCTGATGTCAAATTCATGATTGCCAAATGCGACCATGTCCAGTCCCATTGCGTTGAGCACTTCTATCATTTGCCGTCCCCTGATGCGTTCACCTTCATACCTCATCGTTCCCACCAGAGAAGGATTGAGAAAATCACCGGCCAAAACCATCATAGTCTGAGGGTTTTCCTGCTTTAGCTCTTTGTACACTGTTGCAACCCTGGACAGATCACCAATTTTTCCACCATCTACCCCAGAGATCTCATAGACGTCATTCATCTGCAGAATTGCAATCTCAATCTTTCCATCGTCTGAAGATGTTATCTTTTTGGCAGTTCCGCAAGATATGAGGAAGAGGCTGATGAATAATGTTATGAAAACCTGTTGGCGAATTGATGTTTGCAACATCTTTGTTTTTTTGATTGGTGCTAATATACCATTCAGACAAAGAATTGACCGCTTAATTGAGGTAAATTTATCACAATCGAGCCGTGGTGAATGTCTGAAATTGCTTACGATAACTTCTAGATGCTACCAACGGAATGACAGCTTATCCTTAAAATAGTTAGCAGCAATTTTTTTAAAACGACATTCATGCTTTCCTACAAATAATTCCAGAAGTTTTCTGTATTGATCAATGTCACTGATGTCGGAAGATAAGTCTCCGTGAAAGACGCTGCTACCCTTAGCTTTTTGGCGGGGTTGTATTTGATCTCTACAGCTTCATAAGTTTTGTTTTCTTCGATCACCAGATCCACTTCTGCCCCGGTCTTTGCCCTCCAGAAGTACATAAGGGCGTCCGGTCGATGGTAACTCAACTTTTTTTTGTATTCGGCGACGATAAAATTTTCCCACAGCTGGCCATGGTCATTTCTCAATGGAAGTGGATTGAAATTGTTGATGACGGCATTGCGTACCCCGGTGTCATAAAAATAAATTTTCCTTGAAGTGGTAATCTCTTTCCTGTTGTTGGTGGAAAGTGGGGGAAGCCTGAAGAGGACAAAACTTTCTTCCAAAAGATCGATGTATCTTACAACTGTTGCTGCGTCTATTTTTAAAAGGTTGGAGAGTTCATTGTAAGAAACCTCTGATCCTATTTGATACGCCAGCGCCTGCAGTAATCTGTGAATGATTTCCGGTTTTCTGATGTCTGCCAATTCCAGAATGTCTTTGTATAAATAGGACTGGGTGATTTCTTTGAGCAACTTCTGTTTTTTCTGACTGGTAAAAACTTCAGGATAAGTACCAAAAACCAACAATTCGTCTCTTCTTGTCAACGCGTTCATAAGACTCTCTTCAAATGCAATTTCTTCCCAGGACAATGGGAATAGTTCAAAAGTCCATTTTCGTCCAGTGAGTGGTTCATTGAGACTGGAATTGAGGGATAGGCTGGAGCTGCCCAATACAAAAACCTGTTTTCCCAATTTTGCATCGAGGATGATTTTTATGAAAATTCCGATTTCAGGAATGCGCTGTGCTTCATCGATGACGATGGTTTCCGCATTGCCTATGAATTGCAGCAGATTTTGCTTGCTGATGCCATTGAGCGTGGTTCTCAAGGTCAGATCATCACCATCCAGCCATAGTATTTGCTGCCCTTTTAGGAGTTCTTCTACCAAAGTAGTTTTTCCTACTTGTCTGGCTCCTTTGATCAGGATTGCTTTTTTATGGTCTAAATGGTCTTTTATGCTTTGTTGTAGTACACGGGGATACATTCATTTTCCTTTTTCATTTGATCAAGTCAAAAAATCTATGGTCAGCTGGTCTTCAGATGTCTTGCACCATATTGTTTTGACCTATTTATATACTGCAAAAATACGTATTATTTTTGACTATAACCTGTTTTAAAGCGCATTATTCCCGACTATAGTCTTAAAAAACACGTATTATTTCCGATTATACTTTATAATAAAGCGCATTATTTCTGGTTATACTCCGTAAAAAAGCGCATTATTTCCGATTTGTAACTAAAATATTTAAATATAAATGACTTGTTTAGTGTCTTTTTGAGAGGAATACATCGTCAGCCAGCCTCATGGATTAGGACTGATGGAGGTCCAACCGCCGTCGATCACCAGGTTTTGCCCGGTAATGTGTTTGGCGCTCAATAGAAATGCAGCTGCCCTGGCGATGTCTTCTGCCTCAGCAGGTTGTCCGAGCGGCGTGAGCTCAGACCATGTTTTGATGTAATCTTCGGAGGAGGTCCTTTCAGTAAGGGTGGCACCTGGCGATAGTGCATTGATTCTGATGCCAAGAGGCGATAATTCGGCCACTAAATTTTTGGCCATCATGGCTATGGCGGCCTTGGTCATGCCGTAGGCGGTAAGGTGGCTGTGTGCCTGGACCCCGGTCACAGATGAAAGCAATAATATGGAGTCAGGCTGACTACCCATTTCCAGGCAACGGTTGATGGCTTCCTGCACCAAAAAAAAAGTACCTTTCAAATTGACGGCCAGCAATCGGTCAAAAGCGTCAATTTTTGTTTCCAGGAAGGATGCAAATATGGTAATGCCGGCGTTTGCGACTACATGACTGATGCCTCCAAATTGTGTCACAGCTGCATCGAACATGGCTTTTCTGACATGGAGATCTGCGGTGTCACCGGGTACAGGACAGACCCGGATTGATGTCGAAAAAATTTCCTCATGAACCCGTCTGAGCAAATCATCATCCAGGTCATTGAGGACAATGTTGTGACCTGCATTAAATAACTCCTGAGCTATGGCAAGCCCGATGCCCGAAGCGGCTCCTGTGATGATGGTGGTTGGTGTTGGCATGAACGCGATGAATAGTTGGGCTTAAAGATAAAATAGCTAAGGACAAGTTATGCAATTTCAGGCTTCGGATTCACGGTATTATTGGGTGGTACCATACGTTAGTACATACCTGACGGCTTCTTCCAAAACACCTAAGCTGATGTCCTTCAATCCTTTAAATTTGATGCAATATCCCGTTACCGTAGCTTTTCCGATCCTTTCGCCAAATGTCTGAACCAGATAGTTTTTGTCCGCCAGCCCCATGATATATATGGAGATCCCACTTTTATTGCCGCTCAATCCAACCCTGAAAAAGTCTTTGGTGCTTCCATTGGCATAATGGATGGTATACTTTCCATACCCTATGCTGGGATTAGAGACCACCTTTCCCTCAGGATTGATGCCGTTGTCAAACCACAATGTGTTGGAAGGGTCAATACCCAGGATGAGCTCGTGCAATGTTTGCAATTCCAGAGCCTTCGATTCAGGTTGACTTTCAATGTATTGTTTGATTTGCTCGGTTACTTTCTTATTCATTTTATTGTGGTTGAAAATAAATAAACTGTATCATCATTACACGTCCAATTCATGCGCACTCGCCCGAATCCATTTGGCAGCCACATTTGCTGACCGCCGCAAATCCTGATTGATCTGTGCAGCATGGTGCTGGACATGTCGCATATTGTACAAGCAAATTTCAAATATAGAAAAGTTCATAGTACCTGATGCATTCACCCAGCGTTCGTTTAAGAGGGACTCATCTGACCTGTCCAAAAACTTTCTGCATTTTGCACGGCAATGGTTGATGTATTCCAGCAGTTCATCTTGCTGGTACACCCTCGCAGGCATTCGGTCCTCAAATTCAGACAAGTCGAAGGGCAGGGGAGGAGCGAAGTTCCCTTGATCGGGTGTAAGATAATAGTCAAGAAAAAAAATGGTGTGAAACGCAGTATACCAAATGTTGTGCTCCCTGTCCCACTGTTCATCAGGGCAAAGTCTGATGACGGCTTCCAAGGTATCGATGCTTGCGCCAAATTGGGAGAAGAGAGCTTTTTTCATATAGTAGAAATATTTTACAGAAGAAGAACTCCAAGGTACGGAAATATGCATAACCAGATCTCTCTTATTGACAATTATGCTGTTATAGTTCTGATATTCCGGATACTCACATTACTCCAGAGACATGCTAAACTTTTCGCTCAGACATGACAAGAGTTCCTCATCCGAAGCAATGATTTTTTCATTTTTCATCTGTCCGTTTTTCTCAATGAATTTACTGTTGAATATCGTTATCCTGCCCGTTTCAGTAGGTATCGAGCACATGACATTTTTGACGAAGCGAGAATCCGGGTTGACTTGTTTGTCCAGGCAACTTGCATCAAAGTCCGATGCATTTACCTCACCCAGGCTGAAGCTGTATTTCCTGGTGAATGTCTGCCCGTCATTGGACATGAACAAAATATATCCATCATCATCACTTTTTTCTATTTGAAAGTAATTTCTACCATCTAACTGCACTCCATCCCTGATTTCCAACGGGATCAAAAACAAGTCTCCAAAACCAACGTCCAATAAAAATTCTTTGTCAGTTTTTAAATAAATGGCCATATGGTCAAGTTCCGGCCCAAGACTTCCATCATCTTTGTAAACGCGCGAGGCTATGATCCTGCTCGGAAACCCAAGCTCATTCAACAACCAATTGAAAAGGAGATTCACCTCATAACAAAACCCACCACGTCTTTTAGTGACCACTTTATGGTATACATTCCTGAGGTCCAGGTCAAACCTTCTTTTAAAGTGAATGTCTAAGTTCTCAAAAGGAACGCAAAAAAGATGATTTTTATGAAGGTCAAACAATACCTCTGCTGTGGCCTCGACGGGTCCATGGTAGTTGATTCGATGGAGGTATTCTTGTTTGTTCATTTTCTCTTTTTTGCCGGCGAAATTAGCGGATTATTCATTATAGCCAACTCACTCTTCTCAGCGTTTCAGGATGTACTATTTGCGGCTTTTATTGGAATGGCTTTTTCCATGATCAAAATAAAAAAAACACCCACGGTATAAGCAACAAGATCCAGCCAATCAAAGCTCGTACCCAGAACAATGCGCGCTATTTTGAAGTCCTGTAAACCAATGAGATCCACAAAGTTGAAATATTGGAGTATTTCTATCAGAAATGAAAACAGCAAAACAGCCATGGCCAGAAGATGAGGCGGAACCTGGATGAAGGCCTTCAGAAAATAATAGATCAGCATGACCACGAGCAAGTCACCCACAAAAGGCCTGATGAAACTGTCCTTGACATAGAGTGCGATGAGCACTTCTATAACGAAAAGCAGGATAGCTATGAGCAGGGATTTTGGGTGGAATTTGAGCATCTTCAGGGGTAAGTTAATGTGATATTCCCAAACTTTTCTTCATGGCATTTTTCTTTTCTTCAGGCAATGACTCCAAAGCAACCAATATGGTATATCCACCTACCAATTTATTCTTTTCAAAGTACATCCAATCGCTGATCTGAGTTGGATCAATAATCACTTTATCTCCAAATTCTATTTCAGTAGTATATTCAGGTTGATTGTTCACATAGCCATAGAATTTGCCTTTGGTATATTTTACGTCCGCCAACCACATATGTTCGGAGCCGTCAATTGTCTTGAAGGGATATTTGACCGCAAAGCCTTTAAGATTTGAATCCTTACTTTCAAAAGCCTTCCGAAAAGTTTCCCAATTGGCTCTGGCCTTTTCAATGGCCCCATTCATAAGGCTGTCTTCAGAACTTGTCAATACAATATTTTCATTGATTTTCTTTGAACCAGTGGCCTGAGTAAAGGCCGGTAAATGACAGGCCATTGCAAATAAAAATATGAGTAGTCTTAAATCTAAATGTTGTTGAGGCCAATTTGGAATTTTTATTTTAAATAGACTTTTCATTTGTTACGTCAGATTGTAAATTCAAAAACGTGAGAAAAAGAATTTTCTTACGCCATTCATAGTTGCACTTGATAAGTACGTATCATTTTTTGTTCTTTTCCATCATTGGAAAGTTCAACCCAATTGATTGTCAGAGCATTCTCGCTAAGATGAGCATTTTCTATAAATGAGCCTAAAAATGCACCTTTACTGTCAAAACCATGTTGTATAGTAACCATTTTTCGTTTAGACAGGTGCTCAACAATGATTTTATCGTAATCCTTCCCACCAATGTAAACTAGCCTGTTATTAACGGAATCAATTGCAATATCATACATTCTTTCTATAATGGTATCATTCGCGTTTATTGAAGGAAGTCTTGCTTAAATGCACTTTTATACTTTCGAAATTTATTACGTCAATATTATCTCCCTCTTCTCAAGTTCGACTGTCATTTTCACTTTTGCCCCTAATGCTTCTAATGCTTTGATTATCGTTCCTAGCCTGAAATCCTTTGTGTTATTTTCTAACTTTGAGATTTGAGATTTTTGAACACCTAAAAGTATTCCGAGATCTCCTTGGGTTAGGTTTTGTTTTATTCTTGCCTCTTTAATCAGCGTTCCTATAATATCCATACGAAGATCGTATTCAAATATGTCGCGTTCAACAGTTCCTTTTTTGCCAACGATTTCATCTGTAAGCTCATCTATTGATGTAAGTTTCATTTCTTATTTATTTAGGTATCTTTTTCTAAATTCCATAGCTTTCTTAATTTCTGAGCTTGGTGTTTTTTGTGTTTTCTTTACAAATCCATGTGTGCAGATTATTAATGATTTTATACCCGGATCCCAAAATGCCAAGAGTCTTATTTGTTGAGCATCATACCTCGTTCTAAATTCCCAAATTTCATCTGTCAACTTCTTTAGGAGTTTATTGTCTGTAACTTCTCTTGATTTTTGAATATTATAAGTTATTTTCATTTGAATTTTGACATCCAAAGACTTTATAAACGACTTTGCTTCCTCCGAAATTAAAACGTCAAAATTCTTATTCATCTGGTTACATTAAGAACTGAGTAAATATAAGTTAAGTTTCCTTATTGGGAACTTTGTTTCATTTTTTTTTGCAAAAGAGATTCCTGTGAATGCACTGCGTTCCTTTATCACCCTTACCAATTCTCAAGGACTAATACTGCATAAATATACTTGGTAATCATTATTCCTGCGAACAATCACACAGAAAAACTTTAAATACTGGTATTACTGTACATTACGAACTACAAGACAACATACTCGCTCCCACCTTATTCCTCGCCCAATCTGGCCGCTTTGCAAAGTATTTTTCAAATTCTGGCTGTTCTTCATAGGGTGTTTTTAGCAAAGTATGGAGCTCGTGGACGAGGCTGTAATCTCCGTTTTCTGCTTTTTCGATGGCCATTTGTGCCATGTAGTTGCGGAGTACGTATTTGGGGTTGATGGTATTCATTTTTTGTTGGCGATCGCCCGAGCTTATATTTTCTTTTTGATTTCGAATCAGGTATTCTTCCATCCAGGCGAGCCACGCATCTTTATTTTCTCCAATGGGTTCGAATTCCTGGTAGAAGGCTTCCTTGACTATTTTTAAGGCTTCTACTTTGTCGTGAGTCTTTGGGTTGATGTCAGATAGTTTTCTGAAAAAGATAGTCATGTCCACTTCCTGTTTGTGGAGCAGCTTTTCCAGGCTGGTCACCAGTGCTTCGTCGTTTTCCTCTTCTTCAAACAGGCCGAGTTTGTCTGCCATCATTTTGGTAAACTTACTTTTGTAATTGTTCTGGTACCAGAGCAAGCCTTCTTCGAGTTCTGTAGTGTCTTCGCCTATCAGGGGCACGAGGGCATTGGCCAGCTTGACCAAATTCCATAATGCGATGTTGGCCTGATTGCCAAATCTATATCTTCGTTCTACGCGGTCCGTGGTATTGGGCGTCCATTGATAGTTGTAGTCGTCGGTCCAGCCATAGGGCCCATAATCGATGGTGAGTCCGAGGATCGACATATTGTCGGTATTCATCACGCCGTGCACAAATCCAACACGGTGCCATTCGAGCATGAGGTGGAGGGTTTTTTCGCAGACAGTTTTGAAGAATTTTACATAAGGCTCGGCTTGATTCATATCGATTTCAGGAAAATAATTGCCAATAACAAAGTCGGCCAAGTCTTTGAGCAGATCGTATTCCTGTCTTGAGGCGTGTACCTCAAAATTTCCAAATCGAACAAAAGAAGGTGCAACCCTGCAAACAATGGCTCCCTGCTCATAAGCGGGATTGCCATCGTACATGACATCGCGCATGACCTGGTCGCCGGTTTTGATCAGAGACAATGCGCGTGTGGTGGGTACGCCCAGATGAAACATGGCTTCAGAACACAAAAACTCCCGGATAGATGACCTTAGAACTGCAAGTCCGTCGGCCGTGCGGGAATACGCGGTGCGTCCGGCGCCTTTGAGCTGGAGCGTCCATGTCTTATCTCCGTTTTTGATGTCAAACAAATTGATGGCCCTGCCATCGCCCAGCTGACCTGCCCAATGGCCAAACTGGTGGCCTGCATAATTCATGGCATAAGGTGTGGTACCTTCCACTACTTTTTGACCGGAAAATATCGCCACAAAATCTTCGCTATTGGTGTATGCAGGGTCAAAACCCAGATCTTCGGCCAGTGCATCCGATGCGATGATCAGTTGAGGTGCCGATGGATTTTTTGGAACAACAGTAGCTCCTGCTACACCGGGCGTCTGCCGAGGCTGATTGTTGTTGGTGCTGTCCAAAGGCAAGGCTTTTTCGAAGCCAGGAACGAGATGTTGTTTTATATTGTATTCCATGTCTCAAAAGTAACAATGTGGTGGGGGAAATGATTTCATATCAAGCCATGTCGATGGAAATTCTAAAAGAATCATATTTTTTATCATTTGATTTGGGGCAATTCGGACTTTTTATTTTCTATTTGTCCATTAATGAAATAAGTAGGTACTTGATACTTTGCCTTAGTGTAGCAATGTGCTAATCTAAAGGCATTGCCTTAAATCTAGCATTGTGCTAACTTTTTTTCATTCGCCAAAAAAAGTTACAAAAAAGGCTTGGTTCAGATTAAGGTGATTCCCTAAGTGGAGCCATTGATTGCATCTAATGGCTCCACTTAGGGACCGTTCGCTCTCGCAACTTCAGCCTATGTCTTTTGACTTATTTTCGATTCTGTGGAGTGTTGATTTGTTTTTACTTCAGTGCTCTAATTTTATACTTTACGATGTCAAAAGCCGGCATTCCGTTGCTTCGCTTTCTATCACTGAAATCTGAACCCTATTTATCTACATACACTTAAAAAAATGCATTGAGCGTATTTGAAAATATTTTATTAGCATTGACGACAATTTCACGTTTTTTTTCGATAAGAGTTTTGCCACTATTTATTCTTCGGTGGTTGAGCGGAGTCGAAACCACAGGCAATTTTTTTTGCTTACTGGCGCTATCGCATTCCTACGAGAGTACTTCGTTGACGTCTTTTCGTGCTGCAGAAATGGCAGGGATGAGTGCGGAGATGATGCCTATGAGGATCGATGCCGCCAGCAGCCACAGCTCATCCTGGAGCCAGATTTTGCCGGTGAAGGAGTACCTAAAGTCGGCTTGCATGTATTTGGCCATGACTTCCATGCCCACATGGCTCAGGATATTGCCAATGGCCCAGCCTATGACGGCCAAGAAGATGCCTTCCAATAGAATGAGGACAAAGATTTTGGTTCGGCTGCCGCCCATCACGCGCATCAGGGCGAGTTCATATTTTCTTTCTTTCATTGCGCGGTAGAGGGAGATGAATATGCTGAGTGCGGAGACGAATGCAATCAGGTAGGCAATGGCTTTGACGCCATCGGTGCCAACGCCGACAAGGTCTATGAGCTTATTGATTTCATAGGCCGGGGATGCCGCCTGAAGATTGGTATTTTCGTTGATCATCCTGGGCATGTTGAGGGCCTGGATGCTGGTTTTTGACCGGTATTTGATGAGGATGGAGGTGATGAACTCGTCTTCGTGGGTCAAGAGGTCTTCCAGGCTACCGTTGCCATGGTCGTGTTGGTGTTCCCCTTCTGCGTGGTCGTGATCGCTGTGGTCTTCTTCTGAAGATTCTGTGCTGTCTGTTTCTTCCACTGGTGCTGCTTCTCCATGGTCGTGGACCTGCCAAATGGTGGCAGTCTGGGTGAGGATGAGTTGATCAATGACCGAGCCCGTAGATTTGAGGATACCCACCACCTTGAATTTGACATGGTCGTGGGCCAGATCTTCGTCGTCGGTGAAGCCATGAGAGCTTAGGAAGGTATCTCCGATTTTAAGCCCGGTATTTTCGGCAACCATTTTGCCAATGACCACCTCCATAGGCGGCCCCCAAAGCTTGCCTTCTTCCAGACTGGCTTCGTACAGGTCTAAAAAGGAGGGTACGGTACCCACTATTCTGTAGGACTTATAGTTGTCACCCAGGCTCAGCGGTACAGCAGAAGCAATGACCGGATGTTTAGGGTTGAAAAATGGTTTTGCGTCTTTGATGGCTATGTTGCCCGTTGGATTGTCGATGTGGTACATATTGCAAAGGATGAGCTGGAGGGGGCTTCCTTTTGCGCCCAGTACCAGGTCGATTTCTGCAAGATTGGCTTCAAATTTTTCCTTGAGCTGATGATTGAAAAGGAGGAGGAAGTTGATCAATCCTACGCCCAGTGCGAACAAGATGATGCTCAGCAGCAGGTTGAGCGGTTTATCGACAATGTTTTTATATGCCAGTTTGATCAGATTCATGCCTTTTTCAACTCTATTTGGTGAGGAATCAGGTCTTTGAGTCTGGTGTCGTGTGTGACTATCACGAGGCTGGAACCCAGGAAGTCTGCCTGGTCTTTGAGCAGTCGGAATACTTCTGTGGTATTGCTGTCATCGAGGGCTGAAGTGGGTTCGTCTGCCAGGATGATGGAAGGTCTGGCCGCCAGTGCCCGTGCGATGGACACTCTTTGGCGTTCGCCCTGGCTAAGTGCGTTCGTTTTTTTGGTGGCCTTATGGCTCATGCCCAGCCTCTTGAGCAATTCGAGTCCAAATGCTTCGTCTCTTTTTACACCGCCCAGATATTGGCTCATAAGGACGTTATCGATCACATTGAGCGAGGAGATGAAGTGATTTTGCTGAAAAATGACCCCTATGTTTTGTCCCCGGAAATGGTCCATCGCTGATTGGGAAAGTCCATTGATTCTTGTGCCATTAATGACCACGTCTCCTGCATCGGACTTCATCAGTCCCGCCATAAGGTGGAGACAGGTGGTTTTACCCACACCGGACTCTCCAATGACCAGGCAGGTTTCACCCTTCGATATGGTGAGGTCTGGAAAGCTGAGCTGCTGTCCGCCTTTGTACCGATAGCTGACCTTGTCAAATCTGATGGCTTCGCTCATAATTTATTATAACATTGCTGCGCCAAAAACGCCTGCGCTGTCACCCAGTTTTGGTTTTAAAAACAAAGTGTCAAGTCGGCCGTTGTTGATGACGTATTTTCTTGCTTCAATTGGACCTCTTGTGTACAATTCATCAATGTTTCCTACCCCACCACCGATGACAATGGCATCGGGATCCAGCAGGTTGATGACTTGTGAAATGGCCTTTCCAAAATAAACAAACAATCTTTCCATCGTTTGGGTTGCAGCGTCGTTGGTGCCATTTCTCCAATCATCCACGATGTCTTTGAGCAATTTTTCGTGCCCGGTCAGGGATGTATAGTAACGCTGGAGTGCCGGGCCTGCGATGATGCGTTCGTTGCAACCAACGTTTCCACAAAAACACCTGCCACCGGACTCGTCCAGGTAGTTGTGTCCCCACTCACCACCAATGCCCTGGCGGCCGTTGATCACTTTGCCATTTACCACAATGCCCCCGCCAACACCTGTACCCAGGATGATGCCAAAAACGACTTCTGCTTTTGGCAAGACATCGGGTACAACGCCCATCAATGCCTCCGCCAGTGCGAAACAATTGGCGTCATTGCTCAGTCTTACCTCACAACCCATCAAACGCTCGAGGTCGTCTTTCATGGGTTTGCCATTTATCGCTGTAGCATTACAGTTTTTCATGGCATTGAGGATGGGATCAAGACTTCCCGGAGTGCCAACTCCGATGTGGTTGGGTTTGAAATCGTACTTGGCAGCGAGGCCTTTGACGAGTTCAGACAACCTGTAAATGATGCTTTCGTATCCAAGGTGGCCATCAGTAGGGATCCTTTTTCTTTCCACGACGCTCAGGTCCGTCTTATTCAAAAGTGCGGCTTCAATTTTTGTACCGCCGAGGTCAACGCCAATCAAGTAGCTCATAATGTAAAATTAATGTAAGGGTAAAAGTAGTTCTTTTGTGCATATGAGCAAAAAATGTATATTTGATTTTCCAATCTTGAAGCGAATCGATATTTCTTGTTAATAACTAACAATATGGAAAATCTAAACAAATTTCTGAAAGGGGTTTTAACTTTGACTTTAATTTTCATGACAATTGTTAATTCTCATGGTCAGATTGTGTATAATTTCAATCTTGACCCTTATGTTTCCCCCAGTTCAATTGTAGATCATGTTGCAGCATCCCAAATTACATTAAGTGCTGGTTCTGTTCAGACAAATCAAACTACAGGCACTTATTTTGTCGACGAACCATATATTTCAGGTACAAGTGGTTGGGCTCAAGTAACCCAAGCCACTGCAAAAAGATTTTGTGTTACATTAACACCTGATGCGGGTTATAGTTTTTCAATTAATAGCTTATCGTATGATGCTTTCGCAACAGGTGCTGGACCATCAGCGACGGGTTACTCTATTGGGTCTACTTACTATTTTGGAGCAAATGTACCAGATGGTGGATCAGTAATTACTCCAATTAATGGAACAATAACTAATCAGAATGGTTTGGCTGTTGCAACTGATGTTTGTATAGAAGGTTGGGATAATAACTCAAGATCTCCGGCACCAAGCGGGACCGGTACATTTAGGATTGATAATTTTGTTATTGGCATTTCAAACGTGCTTGATGTTACCATTAATAAATATCTAATAGAAACTTTCAAGAATAAACTGGTAGTGGCATGGTCAACCCTTTCCGAAACCAACAACTCCCACTTCACCATAGAACACTCTACTGACGGAAAAAAATGGAGCGAGTTGGGCAGGGTCGAAGCACAGCTCAACAGATCAAACGAAAAGGACTATAGCTTTGAACACAAAGATCCGGCACATGGCATCAATTATTACCGCCTGAATCAATTCGATTTGGACGGTACAAAAACAACCTTCGACGTATTGGCAGGATTTTTCAAAGGGTCTGAAGAAACTTTTCTCTTTCCAACAATAGCTCCAGATGCCGTCTACATTTCCGGAGAAACGAAAGGAAGATTGCAAGTGATAGATGCTCAGGGCCGTGTGATACAGCAAATGAATTATCAATCCGGCAATCCCATTCCGACGACGAATCTCTCAAGCGGCCAGTATTTTCTGAAGTTGGAAGACCAGACCTTTACCTTTTTTAAACCATAAATGGACAAACGGACTTGGGTAAATTGCTAACAAAGCCAAAACTCAATCGCAGAGACATTTGCATTTTCCATGGATTGCTCCAATGACGGATGATAGGTAATTGTTTGTGCTTATCTTCCAATAATTGTCTGAGTTGCAGGAATCATATCTTGCCCATATGCTCCATTCGACGTTTTTTACTGTCCTTATATACAAATTATTTTTGCATTCGTCTGCTTTTTATAGATATTTACCCTATCTAAAACCACTTGTGTATGTTTGATAAGTTAAAGAAATTATTTGTTGTGGAGGACGGAACAGCAACACCCGAACAAAAGGATGTGAAATCTGTTGAGAGCGATGTAGCAAGTAATGAAATGCCTACCATGAACGAACCTCAGGTGACCATCAATGCCAACGCTTCAGAAGGGGTGGCCGATCAGAAATTCATCGACATTCTGCTCAAAGCCATTGAATCCAACAACCTCGACGGATTTGACTACCTGGAATACAAGCAGGCGTTGCAGTCTCTGGCCAATATGCCTATGGATGACGCGACCCGATACAATTCTGCGCTGGCCATGGCAAAAACAATGGGGGCATCAAAAACTTCAATCCTGGATTCTGCCAAACACTACCTGAAGATTTTGAAACAGGAGGAAGGCAAATTCAAAAATGCTCTGGGCGGACAGCAGGCAAAAGTTGAACAAAACCAGACGGTTGGCATCAGCAATCTGGAAAAATCGATTCAACAAAAACAGGCGCAGGTAGAGACGATTTTAAAACAAATCGAAGAAGATAAAGCGAAGTTGGAACAAATGAAACAGGAAATAACTACTTCAGCCAACAAAATACAGACTACGGCAAACAATTTCATGAGTGCATACAATCTGGTCGCAGGTCAGATCGTGTCAGATATGGACAACATTCAAAAATTTGTAAACTAAACCATCGGATATGTCAACAGTAAAACCAAAGTCATTTTGGAAAAAGCCTGAAGGGGTAACCGGAGCCATCGTGCTGGGCGGACTGCTTGCCGGAGGAGTTTACCTGGTAACAGCCAGTCTTGCTGCTTTACTCGCATTTCTGACCACAACTGCAGGAATGATAACCACCCTCGTACTGCTGGGAACGATTATTTTTCTTGCGTTGGACGGAAAGTCAAGGGCGCTTGTCTCTTATATGTACAAATCTGCAATGCGGTGGATCACAGGCTTATTCATCAAAATAGACCCCATTTCTATACTTAAAGGATACGTTGATGACTTGCGCAAGAATCTTCGCGATATGAATCGCCAGATCGCCAAGTTGAGGGGGCAGATGCACAAGCTCAAAGAGATGATCCTCAACAACCAAAAAGAGATTGAGACCAACCTCACCATGGCACAAAAAGCCAAACAGAGCAACGAACAGGCACAGCTCATCCTCAAAAGCAGAAAGGCCGGCAGATTGCAGGAGTCCAACATCAAACTCGACGAACTCTACAGGAAAATGGAGATCCTTTACCGGGTGCTGAACAAAATGTATCAGAACTCTTACGTTCTCGTTGAAGACATCGAAGACCAGGTCAAGGTCAAAGAACAGGAATACAAGGCCATCACTGCGGGTAATTCAGCCATGAAATCTGCAATGAGCATCATCAAAGGCGATGCAGATAAAAGGGCAGTATTCGACGCAGCCCTCGAAGCCATTGCCAATGATGTGAGTCAGAAAGTCGGAGAGATGGAAGAATTCATGAGTTTGTCAGAGAACTTCATGCAGAGCATAGACCTTCAAAACGGCGTTTTTGAAGAAAAAGGCCTTGAAATGCTGGAGAAATGGGAGAAAGAAGGAGTTTCACTCTTGTTGGGTGACAGCAAACAAAAGCTCATCAAAGACGCACAGTCTGAGGATGAAATCATGGACCTCGAACACCCGGTTCAGGAGCCTGAAAGACTGTCGAGATCAGGCAATCAGTACGATTCATTTTTTGATTAAATCAATTCAAATACTTTAAACGCTTATCTATAAAAACTAAATAAAATGGCAACCAGACTAACAGGATTTTCTAAGTTATTGATTACAGTGCTGATTTTGGCAGCAATATTCTTTCTGGGAAGATATATCCTCAACAATACGGGACTTGGCAGTACCATCAAGGAAAAAGCCGCAGAAGCCGGTATTGAAAACGGGGGTGACAATGGTTCAAATTCAAGTTCATCCAGCAATAGCTCCGGTGACAATGATCCTAATACCATCAAAGTACAGCTGGTATCATGGGGTGGATACGCTCCGGGCCTTTATTTCAATGAAGGCGCAGCAGCAAATACCAACAGCCGGTTTTACAAAGACTATGGTTTTAAAGTGGACTTCAAGCTTGAAAACGACCTGATCAATGCGTTGAATGCATGGACAGCAGGTGAGTATGACATCATCGTGCAGACGGCAGACGCATTCCCACTCTATACTTCTGCAGATGACATCAATGCCCTGGGACCCAAAGCCTTTATGCAGGTTGACTGGTCAAGGGGTGGTGACGCCATCATCGTAAAAAGAGGCATCAATACCATCAATGATTTGAAAGGCAAAAAAATCGCAGTGGCTGTTCCTTCACCGGCTCAGACCCTTCTCATATCTTCATTGGAAGCAGCGGGCTTGAAATATACGGATGTGGACGTGGTAAAAACCACCGACAACATCAAGGCAGCAGAACTATTCAAGTCAAATGACGTAGATGCTGCAGTAGTGTGGTCACCGGACGATATCCTCGCAACACAGGCTGTACCGGGTTCCAAAGTATTGCTTACCACCAAAGATCAGTCGCACATCATTGCAGACATCTTTTTTGCGAAAGAATCTTACCTCAACGCCAACAGAGAAAAGGTCAAACAATTCTATGAAGGCTGGATGAAGGGTTTGGTGGAATTGAAAGAACCAAGCAATTATGACAAAGCCGCAAGATACCTGGCTGAACTCAATGGTGTAGCTCCTGATGATGCCAAAGGTATGATGTCCAATGTATACTGGGCAAATCACGGTGACAATATGAACTTCTTTGGATTGGAGCCATCGTACAAAGGCATTAAAGGAGTTGACGTTTATGAAAAAATGGCCAAAAAATTTGTAGAAACAGGCGATGCCGAGAAAGTAGCTCCAAGCTGGAGATCAGCCATATGGACCTCCGCAGTAACAGCAGCCAATGCAGATCTGGTATCTGAAGCATATGGTGCTGAAAAACCAAAAGTATTTACACAGAATGCTGCGGATAAAACGACAGAAGCCATTTCTTCAAAATCGGTGAGCATCAATTTTGACTCTGGTAAATTCAACCTTTCAGAGAATGCAAAAACCATCATTGACCTCCAGTTTTCCGAAGTGGCAAAAACATTCGGTAACAGTAAGATCAGAATTGAAGGCAATACGGACAATGTAGGTTCAAAGGCCAGCAATGTAACACTCTCACAAAAGAGGGCTAAATCTGTGGCGGACTACCTGCAGAGCCAATATGGTATGGATCCCAACAGGTTTGTAATTGTGGGCAATGGACCTGACAAGCCAATGGCTGGTTGTGAGTCCAACGCTACTGAAGAATGTAAAGCGAAGAACAGAAGAACTGAGTTCCAGCTGATCGCTGACTAAAAGAAAATCAATGCCTCACCGGACCTATGTTTGGTGGGGCTTTTTTGTTTTTAATATATGAAAATATTTCAATATGACACTGAGCTGGCTGACAGATTTAAGGGGTGCAATTCCAAAGAAGCTGAAGACACCCCTCATCCTTGGTGGTGTGCTGGTGTTTTTTGGTGCCTGGTTGTTGCTCTCAGCTGGCAGCAGTCCTATAATCCCTGGTTACGCCTTACCCCATCCATCGAGGGTTTGGAATGCATTTGGTGATCTCTATCGAGACAATGAACTGATCCGGAATATTACCATTTCAATCGCACACAACCTGGGTGGTTATATCAAAGCCATACTTTGGGCCATACCATTGGGTTTTCTAATCGGCATGTTGCCGGTCTTTCGGGGCAGTCTGCAGCCATTGATCGGTGCCATTCGTTTCCTGCCATTGACTGCGGTTACTTCGCTTTTCATAGTATGGTACGGCATTGGATCTGAAATGAAGATCAACTTTTTGGCCTTTGGTATTTTTATCTATTTATTGCCGACGGTCATTTTGAGGATCGATGAGGTGGATGATGTATATGTAAAAACAGTGTATACCCTGGGTGCCAGTAAGTGGCAGACCATCAAATCTGTCTTTTTACCGGCAGTTGTTTCCAGATTGATTGATGACATCAGGGTGCTCACGGCCATTTCCTGGACTTACATCATTGTTGCAGAAACCACAGCAGCGACCGGAGGACTGGGACCCCTGACTTTTGCCGCTCAAAGGCAGGGTAGGGTAGATAAGACCTTTGCCATCCTATTGCTGATCATGTTCATCGGTCTGGTACAAGACCGTATTTTTGTATACCTCGATAGAAAATTTTTCCCTTACAAATATCAAACGAAGCCGGGCTACGATGAAAAAGCCAATCTCAAAAAAGTATCTGTGTGGGACAGCATATTTGACTATGTGTTCCAGGTGGTTTCTATTTTGGCCCTGGTACTTTACGTGCTGATCGTCATCAACGAATACACCGCTGTCTTCAGCGATATTAAGATCATGGACTATTTCTTCGGAGACAGGTCATGGACGATTCACTTCATCATCCTTTCCATCATCGGATATACCGGCTACAAGTTGTACCAAAAATATATCCTAAAAGCAGACCTTTAAAAGATATGGGCATCATACAAGTAGATCATCCGAATCAGGCCAACGTCATAGAACTCAAGGGCATTAGCCAAAGCTACGACGGCGGTCAATCATGGATCATCCAGGATTTGGATCTTATCATCGAAGACAAGCCCGACCAGGGGCAGTTCGTTGTTATTCTGGGCATGTCTGGAAGTGGAAAGTCTACTTTGCTGAGATACATCAGCGGTTTACAAAAACCCACAAAAGGCAGCGTATGCATCAATGGGAAAGAAGTAGACCAGGACACCAGGGTGAGCATGGTATTCCAGCAGTACAGTTCATTGCCATGGAAAACCGTACTCGAAAATGTCGCCCTTGGTCTTGAATTTCAGGGCGTTGCAAGGAAAGAAAGAAATGAGCGCGCCATGGAGATGATCAAGCTGGTCGGTCTGGAAGGTCATGAAAAAAAATATGCCATTTATCCTACTTTGTCTGGTGGTCAGCTGCAGCGTGTAGCTATCGCCAGAAGCCTGCTCGCCAATCCTTCCATCCTGCTCATGGACGAACCCTTTGGAGCTCTAGACATCAAAACCAGGTTGCAAATGCAGGACTTGCTGCTCGAGCTTTGGAATAAATTTCATTCCACCATCATCTTTGTCACCCACGACATCAGCGAGGCGGTTTACCTCGGTGATGACATATACATCCTGAAAGCTCCACCCGCCAAATTTGTGGAACACATCCACATAGACCTTCCTCTCCAGCGTACGAGGGCCATCAAAAGAGATCCCATGTATACCCAGCTGGTCCACCAGGTTGAGGATACGATGATGAATATTGCGACTACGCTTGGGGGAAGTTTTTAGGCAGTAATGAAAAGGTCAGACGAAAATATTTTGGGCAATTCTCTACATATGAAAAGCACTCCAAACACGCTGTATCCAAGCTAGTACGAAAGTTTAATTAAAATTCAAGGCATGCGGTCGCCATCAGTTAATTCCTGTTGCTTTTTTTAAAAAGATTTTTGACATTTAATTTTTTGCTTCTGGAGACTGGAATTTCAAGATGATTGCACAATAACAAATGGTTGGTCTTTTTAAGAAATCCCTGGATATAATCTGGATTGACGAGATAACTGTTGTGTACTCTAATGAAGCTGTTTTTGAGTAAAAGTTCATAATTTTTCAGGGTTTTGGATACCAATATTGACCGGCCGCTCTCTAAAAAAATATAAGTGTAATTGCTATCTGATTTTAGATAAATAATGGAGTTGATTTGGATGATCTCAATGCCCTTGCTTGTTGAAATGGTCAAAACACCTGAGACATATGTTTCTTGGGTTTTAATTATTTCAAGATGGAGAGGAATGATTTTGGGTGTTTTGCTCACCAATGATAATACCTTCATTTGCTGTAGTTTTGATCATTTTTTTAGAAAAATCTTGAAATTTTTATCTAATATTAATTTCAATTTTTGAGCAATTATTCAACTTATAATACAGGTAAGCATATTATTATGCATATAATAAAATTATATGTATTGAAAATAATCACATCTATATTTCTATTTTGACATAGAACAAAGTTGGTATGAAAATTTTGGATAGGATGGGACAAATAGCCCGAATTTGAGCCGAAACGCCGCAAATGATAGGACATATAGCCCAAAATTGAGAAGCAGTAGAAAAATATTATTGTTTTTAATTGCCTTATTCTTTAAAAAGATTTGCATCTTTAAGGAAGTTGCTTTCTATTATGATGGGAAAAGAAGAGGAGTATTTTGAGGGGGGTAAACGACCTTCTTTGAAGGATCAATTGCAATGCAAGATCGAATATGCAGCAAGGGGTCAAAAAGGTCTATATCTCCTAATTATTCAAGTTTTTCGCCCACATTTAATCCTGGAAATTTGTTTTTGGAATCCATCAAAAATATATTTCAAAATCAAGCATCGATTTTCAGGTTTTTGAGAATGGGTGCACCATTTCTCTATTGGCATTGTTCAAAGATAAAGAAACTGAATTTTCGAAATGGTTCTTTTATAAAATTCAGCACGTAATGGGTTTCGAAGAAGCAAATATCAATCACAAGAGTATCCACGAAGAACTTGAGTATCTTCGGGGTAAACTGGTTATTGAGAATGCACTCAATAATGTGAGGACTGCTTTTTCTGAGTTGCAACTGAATGATGATTTGCACCAGTGTCTGACGGCTTTTGTCAGAGAAATGATGGGAGTTGGACTGGAAGTTGAGGATGGCTATCTTTATCACTTTGATGAAACCGCCGTCAATAGTCAGCAGCTTTGGCTTTTTTCAAACCAGGGAGGTAAATTAACTTTCACGGAAACAACATTCGAAAAGTTGCGCCATTTTTTTATTCATGAACTGGCCAATTCGGAAGATGCCATAGGGCCAATTTTCCGCCGTACTTTTTCGGGAGATGAAAAGTTGAAGCTTATTGAAGATTTTTATTCCAGCTTAAAGAAGGGAGATCAAAAAAGTGCAGAAACCGAGACTTCATCCGGCATAAGCATGGTAGGAACAATTGCCAAGAACTCAGGTATTGGCCTGCTTTATTATCGTCTGGCCCCATTGGATGACGTTCAAACGGAATTGCTTAAAAGATTTGGAAATGTTCTGGAGGAGGCTTTTGTGAGGTTTTTGGATCTGAAACGTGCAAAAGAGCAAGCCAAGAAAGCCCAGATAGAAGTCGCTTTGGAGCGGATCCGCAACAGAAGCATGCTGATGAATCACACCTCTGAATTGCAGGATGTGGTTAATCTGGTTTCGCAGCAGTTGATCAGCCTGGAAGTAAACATCAACGGAGGAGCTTTCATCACCATCAATGATGAAGTCGACGAACACGTTCCAATCTGGGGCTGTGGTGGTGCAACAAGTTTTGCTCAAAAGGCCGTGGTCTATCATCTTGACAGGCCGATTTTTACCAATCTTCAACAATCCATCATCGAACGAAGGCCGTTTATGACTGAAGTTTATACCAGGGCTGAAAAAATTGAGTTTTTTGAGCACTTATACCGCCATTCACCATGGGATAAAGCACCCGATGAATTAAAAGAAAAGTTACTTAATTCCGAAGGAGGATATGCCAGGTCGGCAGTCATATCCCCCAATACCTGCATTTTTATCATCAACAATACAGGGCAAGTTTTCTCGGAACAAAGCAACGACATTCTCAAACGCTTTGGTGTTGTATTTGAACAAGCTTATACCCGATTCCTCGACCTTCAAAGAGCAGAGGCACAAGCCAGAGAAGCACAGATAGAAACCGCGCTCGAAAGAGTCAGATCTGCCTCATTGGCCATGCACCAAAGCAAAGATCTCTACCAGGTAGTTTCTGCCACCTATCAGCAAATGATGCACCTCAATCTACTTGCTGACGTTTGTGTAATATTTGACGAACTGGATCATCCATCGGCACTCCATTTTTGGGCAACCACATCTGAAATTTCAATCCCGGAAAAAATAATGCTTCCGATAGGTGATCAGGAAGTTATCAATCGGATCCATCAGGCCTGTAAAAGCCGACCCCGGTTTTTTGAAATACAATTAAATTTTGATCAAAAAAATCGATACTACCAATATGTATTTGACCATTCTGAACCGGGAAATCTTATTGGTCCGGCCAGAAAAGAAAAAGTACTTGCTGCCCCGGGACTGAGCATGCTCATTTCTTTCATGTCGAATTCCGCATTGAGCATCCATAATTATGAAGGCCTTCAGTATGACGAGTCAGAAAAGCAATTGCTGAGAAGAATGCATCATGTCTTTGAGCAAGCCTATATCAGGTTTTTGGACCTGCAGAAATCGGAGGAACAAGCAAAAAGGTTGAAAGAACTGGAAGTAGCAAAAGCACGTTTTTATACCAATATTACCCATGAGTTCCGAACGCCCCTGACGGTCATTTCAGGAATGGCCGATCAGATATCGAATCATCCCGGAGATTGGCTCGATGAAGGGGTTTCTATGATTCGTAGAAATGCACAAAGACTACTGGAACTGGTCAATCAAATGCTGGAACTCAACAAGTTGGAAAGTGGAAAAGTCAGCCTTTTTTTACAGCAGGCAGATATTGTCAAGTACCTGAGATACCTGACTTACAGCCTTATTTCTCTGGCAGATGAAAAAGGTATAGACCTCAGGTTTGAATCTGGTGTGGAGGTATTGATGATGGATTTTGACAAGGAGAAAATTCAGAAAGTAATGATCAATCTCCTCTCTAATGCCATAAAATTTACACCAGAAAATGGCATTGTAAGGGTGGAGTTAAACGTCAGAAATGAAGCTGTAAACGGTATGGATAGAGCATTGTTTGCCATTAAAATAAAGGATTCCGGCATTGGCATAGCAAAAGATCACCTGCCACATATTTTTGACCGCTTTTATCAAATTGATGACAGCCATACACGGAGTACAGAAGGCTCGGGAATAGGCCTGTCGCTTGTTCAGGAGCTGGTTCAGGTCATGGGAGGTACCATTGGCGTGAAGAGCGTCCCGGGTAAAGGCACTGAATTTGAATGCATCCTTCCAATCCATCAGGACGCAGAGATTACACAAGTTATTGAGTCTTTTGAATTGGAAAAAAATGAAGAATTCCAATATCAGGGTGATATTGGAATAATGGACGATCAGGTATTCAATAATACCCATCAAAACCGGCCTCGAATTCTTCTGATAGAAGACAACCAGGATGTAGTTGCATACGTGGCTTCCTGTCTTTATGAAGAATATGAGATTCAAGTGGGCAAAGATGGTGCAGAAGGCATTGAAATTGCTATTGATGAGTTGCCGGATCTCATTGTAACAGACGTGATGATGCCACTAAAAGATGGTTTTGAAGTTTGTCAGACACTCAAAAATGATGTCAGGACAAGCCATATACCCATCATTATGCTTACGGCAAAAGCAGATATAGAAAGTAAGATTGAAGGACTACAAAAAGGCGCTGATGCATATCTTGAAAAGCCTTTCCACAAAGAGGAACTACAGGTGCGCATCAAAATGCTATTGCAATTGCGAACCAATTTGCAAAAGTATTACCTGGCCATGGCCACCAGAGAATCAGAAGAGAGCCAGGATTTGATGGCTGTGCCAGAAGTCATTCCCGAAAAAGATGCATTGTTTGTTCAGTTGAAAGCATTGGTCCTGGAGAACTTGAAAGATTATGAATATTCTGTCGACCATTTGTGTAAGGCCGCCGCCATGAGTCATTCGCAGTTGCACCGAAAAATATCTGCCTTGACCGGGCTTTCACCCATCAGATTCATTCGTCATATCAGACTGAGCAGGGCAAAAATATTGCTGGAGAAATCGGACATGGTCATTAAGATGATAGCTTATGAAACTGGATTCAATGACCCTGGATATTTTGCGAGAATATTTAAGCAGGAGATGGGACTCACACCTTTGCAATGGAAAGAGCAAAGGCAAAAAAGTGAGCTGTACAACAATGAGCTGTAGGCTCGTCTCATTTGATTTTAAGGCCATTAAAAGCTCTTCCACTCACCCATTAAATTGACCTGATATTTTGCATTTCCATTGATTGTAGGAGTATTTTTCATGTGATTTGCCTTTCGGATGTCAATGAATCATTGAGTTCCAAGGCTAAAAAAGACAAGGCATAAAATAATATTTGCCAATCTTTTTCAATTATCAATAAATTACCTATTTTTATTCAGTTGCAATAGAGCATGGTTTTGCACAAATTGAAAATTTAAAAAAGCCATATGATGAAAAATATTTTTTCCTGCACCATCTTTCTTTTGTGTTTTTCTCTAGGATGCTCAAAATCTCCCATGGTGGAAATAAGCCTGGATGATCCCGAAATAGACAGATTGTATGTTTCAAAGGATTTTATGTTTAGGGAATATTTAGATACCATTTACCGGGTCAACGATCAATTTTTATATTCCCCAGGGAAAGTAGATGGTGATATTTATTTTATTGTAAGTCAGAATATCTATGGAAATCCAGACAAATATCTTGCTCAATTTTTATTTGCAGAGGATAAAGATATCCACATCCAAATGTTGCCTGATAAAAAGTATGAACTTGACCATGCGATCAATCAAACTTTTAAGTCACTTTACGAAAATACCAATTCCTTATCGCACGATGATGACCTCAAGGATAAAGCAATTCAGGAAAATCAAAAAAATGCAATCGCTGCTTTTATCCTTTATGTGTGGAAAAAGACGGGTGATTTAGAGGAACAAAAGTTTGTGGAATATTTAAAGGTCATTGATCCGGTCGTCATGAAAGAAACTTATTATGGAAGAGCGCTGAGGGAAGTCCAGGACCAAGTGCAAAGAGAAACGTATCCTCAGAATATCAGCATGTCTGGTGTAGATGATCAAAAATATCAGTTGTCAGACTTCAAGGGTAAGATCACCTTTATTGACAACTGGGCTTCTTGGTGTGGCCCTTGCATCAAAGAAATGCCCAACAT
Organism: Saprospiraceae bacterium; assembly: GCA_020436935.1. GTDB lineage: Bacteria > Bacteroidota > Bacteroidia > Chitinophagales > Saprospiraceae > JADKBO01. The sequence goes on along the minus strand of JAGQWX010000022.1, from coordinate 48,846 downwards.
CATTGAGTTGTATAATCGACTCGAAAAAAAAGAAGAGATTCGTTTTGTAGCCATCAGCAACGACGAGAGCAAAGAAGCCTGGATCAGGATGGGTAAAGTCATGAATATCCCCTTCCAAAGCTTGCTCTTGTCAGCGTCATCCAGAAAACCATATGCCGGATATTATGGAATTTCTTCTATCCCTTATGGGATTTTATTGGATGAAAGTGGAAAAATTTTAGCTAGTGGTATCCGCAATTCTGAAAATCTTGAAGAGGAATTGGGAAAGCTTGGGGTAAGGTAAAGTTAGTTTCAGAAAAACGCAAAAAATATGAGCTAAATGCCATCTCAGGTGTTCAATAATCATTATTGATTTTTAGCTTACATCCATGACCACTGTTTTTCTCTTTTACATCAAAAAAAAATATCGTTTTTGGGCGTTCAGCCGCATGGCACTTTGGCCTGGGAGGTTTGCAGCTGTGGAAGGCGTCAGTTTTAGCAAACTGATGGGCAGTGGAGCTGATGAGGGATTTGGTTTTCTGCCCAATTTCAACATATATGCGCTGCTTTTGCAATGGGACAATGATGCAGACAAAACGCAATTTCTGAAAAGCAACGCATTGCTCCAGGCATACCGGGATAGGAGCGATCATGTACTACAGCTTACAGCTCAATCATTTAAGGCCCATGGCAGTTGGGGAGGGCTCAGCCCATTTCAACAAGGAGAAGCAATGCCTAATGTACCAATAATGGTCTTGACCAGAGCCTCCATTACCTGGAGCAAGGCTCTGAAATTCTGGAAACACGTCCCTTTGACTGCCAAGGCCATCCAGGGTGCCGGGGAGAAAATCTTGTCCATCGGTGTTGGTGAGTTGCCATGGGTCGAACAAGCCACCATCAGCATCTGGCCTTCTGAAGATGCTGTCAAACGATTCGCTTACGGACAAAAAGACCATTTAGAAGCCATCAGAAAGACAAAGGAATTGGGCTGGTACAAAGAGGAACTTTTTGCACGATTTTCGGTCATTGGCATGGAAGGGTCATGGCCTGGATTGGAAGTCGTAAGCTATTAGCTATTAGCGATTGGCCTTTAGCTTGTTTTGTGCGAAATGAAGAAACTAAAATCAAAAAATGCGAGTTTTAGAAGTTTTAACGTTACTTATTTAAAATTCATGCATTTTGTTTTCCCTGCAAATAAGAGAATTGTCAGAAGAACTTTTAAATGCATTAAAGGCCTCAGCAGACCTTAATCAAAGAAGTTTTGTCCATGGAAGCTAAAATTATTCTGGAATCTGCTCTCTTAGAAAGACGCAGTGTGAAGAATAAAACAAAAATACTGAATGAGCTGAGAAGCTACGCTCACCTTTTTGATGGTATAACCATTGACTAGGTGATAGAAGATGTTAGAAGATAAAAAAGGAATCTTTGGACATAAAGACTTTTGATGCCAATTTGCTAAGATGACTCATTTGATTCTAGACAATCATTCATCCTCCATCATTCATTAAAAATACATTCAACATTAAATCATTTACCATTAATAAAATCATTCATCATTATAAAGTATGCGCCAAAACCTTATTTTTGAGCCATTCATATTAAACGGATAATTTTCATATGAACTATCCTTCAAGGATTTTAGAACAGGCAGTCAATGCCATCGCAAGTCTTCCGGGAATTGGCAGGAAGACAGCCCTTCGTCTGGCGTTGCACATGATACAGGACACTCACCATAAGGCAAGCATCATCGCCGATGCTTTGCACAAACTGGATACAGAAATCAAACAGTGCAAAAAATGCAATCTGGTTTCTGATGACGATATCTGTGCCATTTGTGCAAGCACCACCAGGAACAAACGTATGATATGTGTGGTCGAGAACCTGCGCGATCTCATGGCCATCGAAGATACCCAACAGTATAGCGGTCTTTATCACATCCTTGGCGGAGTCATTTCTCCCATCAATGGTATTGGTCCGGATCAGCTTTACTTGGAAAGTCTCGTAGAACGTGTCAAAAATGAAGGAGTAGAGGAGCTCATCATGGCCATCAGTCCGACGATTGACGGTGAAACCACCATCTTTTATATCTCCAGATTGCTGGCACCTTATGATGTGAAAATCAGTACCATCGCCAGAGGAGTTTCTTTTGGCGGTGAACTCGAATACGCCGACGAATTTACACTAGGCAGGTCTATACTTTCCAGGACACCATACCACCAAAACGGGCTTAATTGATTCCTGAAGCCGATATCAGCATTGTTATTGTTAGTTATAATGTCAGGGATTTTCTGGCAAGATGTCTGGAATCTGTACGACAGGCTACTGCCCATTTGCAGGTACAGGTCATCGTTGTTGACAATGCCTCTATTGATGGCAGCCCCCAAATGGTGAGCAGTCAATTCCCCGAAGTCACCCTGATCCACAATCAGAAAAATGTGGGATTTGGAGTGGCCAATAATCAGGGATTTCAACTGGCTACCGGACGTTATACACTCATATTGAATCCTGATACGCTTCTTGGGGAAGAAACACTCCTGGCATGTCAGAAAACATTGGACGAAGATGCAGTCATCGGTGCTGTAGGAGTAAAAATGATGGATGGCAGTGGAAAGTATTTACCGGAATCAAAAAGAGGACTGCCCGGTGTGTGGAGGTCATTTACCAAACTTACAGGTTTGTACAAGCTTTTTCCAAACAGCCTTTTCTGGAATGGATATTATCTAGGTTCACTCAATGCCGGAACCAATGGCGATGTTGAAGTGCTCACCGGAGCTTTTATGTTTGTCCGCACTTCAATCTTACACGATCTCAAAGGCTTTGACGAGCGGTTTTTCATGTACGGTGAAGACATCGACCTTTCCAAGCGCATACTTGATGCAGGATACCGCATATATTTTCTGGCCGATGAGCAGATTGTACATTTTAAAGGGGAAAGCACGCAAAAGGCCGGCTTTGCCTACAACAAACGCTTTTATGAGTCGATGGTCATTTATGCGGAGAAACACATCGGAAGAGAAGGGCCCTGGTTTTTGCTGTTTTTGAAAGTGGCAACTGCCTTCCTTGGTGTTGGGAGCTGGCTTGGTCACGTCGTCAGGTCTTTAGCTGGCCCATTGGTGGCTTTAGGGCTGACCTACACCGTCTATGCGCTGAGCCATCATTTGTGGAGTCGGTATTATTTTGCTGATGAAAACTATTTTGATCAGCACAATGTGGTCTGGACCTCACTGATTTGTTCTGTCATCATTGTGTTCAATACCTGGTTTTACGGATGGTTTGACAGATTGCCCAAGGCAAAATACCTGCATGCTGGTCTTATCAGTGCGCTGTTGATGATCCTTGTGGTTTTTGCCATCCTTCCGGCAGAACTGCGCAACAGCCGCGCTGTCATATTCATTGGCTGGTTGTGCGCATATCCTGTTTTGTGGGCGCAATACTTCATCAGAGGAGGTATGATCAAGTCTCAGCAGAAAAGGACTGTGGTTGTTACGAACGATGCAGCAAATCAAAAATTTGAATCTTTCAACACTACAAAAGAGAATCACATATTCCTGGGATATGTGGCCGGTACCAATAATAGTAAATCGGGCAATTACCTCAATGATATCGGACATCTGTCTGACATCATCCGGGATTTGAAAGTGGACGAGGTGATTTTTGACGCCGGAAGTCTAAAGATGAAAGACATCTTGCAGCACATGGCCATGCCCTCCACCGAAGTGAGTTATAAGATAGCAGGAGCATCGGCAATGGTGGGCAGTGCCTCCGGCAAATCAACAGGTGAAATTTACAGGGCTGAGGTAAGTTACAGATTGGCAAAACCAGTGTACCGCAGGCTCAAAAGATTGACCGACCTGCTATTGGCTTTGACGGCGATGATCACATGGCCTTTCATTGGAAGTCGGATCAGAAAGAACTTTCCTTTTAAGTCTTTGATTGCCATTTTTTCAGGTGGAAGTACCTGGATCAGTTACAGCGATGAAAATTCAAGGGCGAATTTACCCCCTCTAAAACCAGGCATTTTAAACACATCCGCCCTAATTGGTAGGGTTATTGACGGAAGTTTTGTCGACAACATGCAAAATGCAGATATTTGTTACGTCAAAGATTACGATCCGACTTTCGATATCCAGATTTTGATACAAAACATCAAGAAAAAGTGAGCATATCCATAGCAGAAATCAAAGCGCTTGCGCAGAAATATAAATCTCAGGTAATTTCATACAGACACTACCTGCATGCTCACCCTGAGCTTTCGTTTGAAGAAGAGCAGACCGCTGCCTATATCAGGTCTTTTCTGGAGGATCATCAGATACCTTACACCTCAGGTTGGGGTGGCCATGGCATCATCGCAACGCTTTATGGTGGTCAGGCCGGTCCGAGAAGGGCATTCAGAGCGGACATTGACGCATTGCCCATTCAGGAAGAAAATGACAAGCCCTATGCCTCTCAGCATCCGGGCAAAATGCACGCTTGCGGCCACGATGTACATTCCTCTTCTATGATGGGAGCCATACTCATCCTCAAGGAGCTCAGCGAGAGGTGGTCGGGCAGCATTGACTTTGTATTTCAGCCCGGTGAAGAAAAACATCCCGGAGGTGCCAGCCTCATGCTCAATGAAGGAGCTTTTGGAGCCAGCTATCCGGAATTCATACTCGGTCAGCACGTTTATCCATCGATGGAGGTGGGTAAAGTCGGATACCGGTCAGGACAATACATGGCCTCCGCAGATGAACTCTACATCACAGTACGAGGCAAAGGTGGACACGCCGCCACTCCCCACCATGCCATTGATACCATCCTGGTTGCTGCCCACATCGTGACCGCATTACAACAAGTCATCAGTAGAAAAGTAGACCCCATTTCTCCCAGTGTACTCACCATAGGTAAAATCAATTCTACGGGCGGTGCAACCAACATCATACCGGAAGAGGTCAAAATGGAAGGAACCTTCCGAGCCATGGATGAAAAATGGCGGTACGAGGCCCACGAACACATCAAAAATATCTGTGAGGGTACAGCAGCTGCCATGGGCGCAAGCTGTGAAGTATACATTTCTGTCGGCTATCCAAGTCTGATCAATGACGATAAAGTAACTGAAGTCGTTGCCGATAAAATGAAAGCTTACCTCGGCGATGAAATGGTCGAAGAACTCCCCATCAGACTTGCAGCCGAAGATTTCTCCTACTATACCCAGGTCATGCCTGCCTGCTTTTACAGGCTGGGCACGGGCAATAAAGCGAGAGGCATCACCAGTGCGGTCCATACGCCGACCTTTGATATTGATGAGGATGCGCTGGAGCTTGGAAGTGGCCTGGCCGCGTGGTTGCTGATTTGAGGTTTAGCTGATATTGGTTAGTTATCAATAGTTGGCATTTAAGGAAGTTTAAGTCCCGAATTCCTGGGAGCAAAAGCAAGAAGCAAAGTTTTCTTAGTGTATAAAGTTGTAACTTGTCTTTATAAAATTTCTAAAACCTAAGACCTAACACCTAAAACCTGATCCCATAGAGAAGCTTATAATTGTATCATTCAAAAATTAAAATCGAACCTATGTCCAGCCCTAAACTTAAAACCCATTTCGCGCCTGAACTTCATATTCCTAAAGCTACTTTTTCATTGGATTTTTATACGAATTTTGGTGCGCATGAAATATTTTGTCTCAGGAATGATGATGGAAGTGTACATGTTGCTGAATTTGAATTGGATGGTGCAACTTTTCATGTGCATGAAACCATGGGCAGCGCTTTGGAACCATTGAGTTCCGGTGGAGTGACCACTGTAATTGGTTTGTTTGTTGACGATGTTGAAGTTGTCCTTCAAAATGCGATTCTGGCGGGCGCAGTGCTGATCAATCCCACCACAGATCATGAATATGGATATAGGCAAGCCATGTTCCGTGATCCCTTCGGGCACTTTTGGCAAGTTCAAAAGAAAATTTAATCGTCTTTTTCAGTAATGAATTATATTAGGCTAACAAATTGATCTCCGATGTTAAAGCGATTTTTTATTCCACTATTGCTGTTTCTTTATTGTTTGAACCTGAACGCCCAATCCAAGCCGCTCAAAATTGGGGTAGCAGGACTGAGCCATACCCATGTTCATTGGATATTTGGCAGCGATGCCAATGAAGAGGCATTTGAAATAGTCGGCATAGCTGAACCGGATAAAGAAGTCGCCAAAAAATATGTAGATCAGTATCATTTTCCAATGAATAAAATTTATACCACATTAGAGGAAATGATTGCTGCAGAAAAACCGGAAGCGGTAACAGCTTTTGGAAACATCTATGACCATCTTGAGGTGGTGGAAGTTTGTGCGCCAAAAGGAATTCACGTGATGGTAGAAAAGCCACTGGCCGTGAGTCTCAAGCATGCACAAAAGATGAAAGCGCTGGCAAAGAAGCACCAAATCCAATTGCTGACCAATTACGAGACCACATGGTATCCTACAAATCACAAAGCATTTGATATCGTAAAAAATGACACCATGATTGGAGACATTAGGAAAGTAGTAGTCAGAGATGGCCATCGAGGTCCGAAAAATATTGGTGTCAATCCTGAATTTTTGGCATGGCTAACAGACCCCGAATTGAATGGAGGTGGAGCCATCACAGACTTTGGATGTTACGGCGCCAATTTGCTGACCTGGCTGATGGATGGTAAAAGGCCTTTGTCTGTTCAGGCGTTGACCGCTCAGCACCAAAGTGAAAACAACCCAAAAGTGGACGACGAAGCGATCATTCTGTTGAAATACGACCGGTCAGTAGCCATCATTGAACCCTCCTGGAACTGGCCCATTGGCAGAAAGGACATGGAAATCTATGGTTTGAAGGGAGCTGTTTATGCCGACAACCGCCATGACCTAAGGGTCAGGATTGCTGAAGGGTACGATGGCTTCCAGGAAGAAAAGATGAAGCTGGAAGAAAGAGAAAAGCCTTTAAACGATCCCTTTGTGTATCTCACCGCTGTCATCAGAGGAGAGTTGAAGCCGGACCAATATGACCTTTCATCCCTGGAGAACAATATGGTGGTGATGGAAATTCTCGATGCTGCTAGGAAAAGTGCGAAGAAGGGCAAGGTGGTGCGTTTAAGATAAAGCTGTTGTATTAATGAATTATAGAGTGTGAGCCGAATATTTCAGCTATTCGGCTCAAAATTTGAGTATATTTGAGCCGAATAATATCGACAATCGGCTCATTATGTACAATTGGCAACAAAAAGACTGGCCAAAATTTGAATATAGACAAAGTGATTTCAACTCATTTGCAATGGAATTTATATCCATCGCCGGGCAAAGCCATGGGTACATGCAAAGCCTTTCTGATAAAATTAAGGAAGAATCATTAACGGACATTTTGGTAAAGGAAGCTTTGAGTACTTCTGCAATTGAAGGTGAATTCCTTAGTAGAGCAGATGTTATGTCCAGTGTTAAAAGAAACCTGGGTTTTCCAACTCCTGCGCACATAATAAAAGATAAAAGAGCTTATGGATTAGCTACTCTTATGGTCAAAGTCAGGCAAGATTTTGAATTAAAGCTCACCAATGAAACTCTTTTTGAATGGCATAAATTATTGTTTTCGGCTAACCAATCAGTTAAAACAGGCCAATATAGAACTCATACTGAGCCAATGCAGGTAGTTTCAGGACCAGCGGGTAAAGAAGTAGTTCATTTTGAGGCACCTCCTTCAATAGATGTGCCCAGGGAAATGGATGCCTTTTGTCTTTGGTTTAATTCGACTATGCCAATTGGTCAAAATCCCATTGAAAATCCACTGATTCGAGCTGCTGTGGCACACTTATATTTTGAAAGCATTCACCCATTTGAAGATGGAAATGGGAGGATAGGTCGGGCCATTTCTGAAAAAGCAATAGCCCAAGGCCTTAAACGCCCCATACTGATGAGTTTAAGCTCTGCCATCGAAAAAGATAAAATGAGCTATTATCAGGCATTAAATGATGCTCAAACCAGAAATAATGTTCCAGGCTGGATCGAATATTTCTGTAAAACCGTTTTAGCAGCACAATATTCATTTTTAGATTCAATTCAATTTTTGGTAAGAAAAACTTCCTTTTTTGATAAGTTTTCAATGCAAATCAATTCGGCACAAATGAAAGTTATTAATAAAATGTTCGAATCAGGTCCTGACGAATTTAAAGGTGGAATGAATGCAAAAAAGTATCAATCAATAACAAAATTATCCAAAGCAACTGCTACCCGTCATCTTCAAGATTTGCTTCAGAAAGGTATTTTGGTGTCTAAAGGAGGAGGCCGAAGCACCAATTATCAATTGAATTTTGAAAACTGAAATGAATACAATTCATTTTATAACTACATTCAGAATACCGAAAGCGAGGTTAAAATATTATTTATAACATTAATTTATAGCTCAAAGTGATTTTTCGAAAAAGAGAACTGGTCCTCAATTTTCCTATGACGTCCTGGTGGGCTGAACCGGGTTTTTCAAAGGAGTTTATTGTTTCAAATAGAAAGTATTTCGTGAGAAAGGAAAATGGCAAAGTTTTTATCAACCGGAAGCAAAATGACATCTATGATTACATCGGTTTGAGTTTATTTAAAATGCTGGTTGTCGTAAAAGGAAGCAAAATTGACAAAGCGGGTCAAATTTCCCTCATTCTGAATTTTGGACTTTCATCATTCCATGAAATACTATTTGTCTTTTCTTTCGCGGCCTTATTTGTATTAATTGTTACGGCAGATTTTGTTGATAGGGGCTTCTTAATCATGTCTTTGGCCTTTTTGTTTTTTGTTTTTGCAATACAATACATCATATTCGATTTGATTATAAAATCCTTTCGAAAAGATCTGGTACATGACATCAATTATTGGTAAGAGTCAATAATCATTTAACCCCATCCAGTTGCAGCGGTTTCATGCCTTTTTTATACAATTCTCCAAAGCCTGAATTGTTTGGATTATAGTCCCCAACAAAACTGACATTTGCCCCATTTCCAGGAATCTGATTTTCTTTTCCAAGTGCCCAGAAGATGCCATTTAAAGCCAGTTTGCGCATGGACTCGATTTTGAAATCAAAGGGGTGTCCTAGCGTTGTGAAAAATACTCTAGAGTTTTTTCCTGAAGTCGTGGCATAAGATTTTGTCCATGCCACAGGCTGAGTCAACGGGAATTCATTCAGTTTGCCATCCATTTCATGCCTGGATTTTAGCGATTTGCCATACAAAATGGGCTGGCAGTTTTCATTCAGTTGCCATTTTCCTCCATCAACGTGGTACAGCCAGCTGTATGCATCAAAAGGCTCTACACCATTCAAGATCGGGCTCTTGGTTTGGTTTTGAGGAAAATAGACGGATGTGAGCGGATGAGCCCCATCGTCAAAATGCCCATGGTGGGTAATCCACTGTTGTCCCAGGACTTGATGTGGCCAATCGTCGTTGAGGTGAAACATGGTAGAATCTTTGGTGTACTTGAAGGTATGTGTACTCGTCCTGAAGCCTACTATTGGTTTTCCACTTTCGACATAATCGAGGATATGTTGCGCCTGATTTTTGGGCAATTCCCTCCATCTGCAGAACAACACCATGAGATCAGCGCTCTTCAATGCCTCCAATCCTGAAATGTTGTTGTTGACATTGGGATTCACAAATTCAAGACTGTCCAAAGGATAACACAGGGATATTTTGGCATTCAATTCTCTTTGTGCGATAGCTGCCAGCATGGGCATGGATTCTTCTGACCTGTATTCTTCATCACCAAAAACAAAAACGATATGCGGCTTGGGCAATGTTGGCTTTTGAGCACAAGAAATCAAAAACATGTGGAGGGCAAAAAAGAAGGTGATTGTCTTCATGCTAATACGTTTTTATTATTGATGGGGATGTAATTTTAATAATTCTTCAGGGGAGTAGAAGCCCTTAAAACCTGCAGTTTTTTTTCTGATCTCAGCTACTTTCTCAACTTCAATCCATTCTGAGGCAATATTTCCGAAATTTTGACGGATGTAATTCAGGACTGCTGCTATCTCTTCGTCATTGAGCATGCCGGTATAGGGTGTCATGGGAACATTGCCCGGGTATGTTTTGCCATTGACTTCGATCGGGCCATACAGACCGTTCAGTGTTATTTTGATCAATCTTTCAGTATTGCCCATGACCCATTTGCTGCCCGCCAAAGGAGGAAATCCGGAGCTTTCCAGACCCATGCCATTCGATTGGTGACAGGTCACGCAAAATCCCTCCCTGTTATAAATTTCTTCGCCCATCGCCAGCATTTTCTCCTTCGGACTGAGCTGAATATTGGAATCTTCTTTACCCAGTGTTGGATTTTTTACAAAGTCATAAATTTCCTTCATCCATGGGTCGATCTCGTGCTTTTCGAATGCTGATTTTATTTTTTCGGCGCTCGATTTATCCTGCCAGGTGGATGCGACAAATGCTTCCAGCCTTACCCGACCATGGGCATCATCAGCCGCCTTAGTGAGTAAGGCTATTCGATCCAGCTTTAGTTTTCCGGCGTGCCTCAATACTTTTACTGCCGCTGCCCTGACCCTGAAGTCGGGGGCATTCAGTAATTCTTCGAGGAGTTTTTCGTCTACTTTATTGATGCCCCATGAAACCCAGAGCGCTTCCAGGAGATGATGCTGATATTGCGGGTGATCCTTTTGTAGTCCGGCCTTCCAGCGCTGAAGATGATCATAGACTTGATTTTTGTCCATTGCCCTCAAAGCCCTTCTGGTGCGATATCTCGTCCGATATTCCGGAAGCTTCAGATTGTCCAGTAAAGCATCAATTGATGCTCCATGCACTTTTGCTACTTCCACCAAAGGCCTGGCTGGATAAGTGATTCGGTAGATCCTTCCATGCACATGATCACGTAAGGGGTCCCGGGCATTGTGTTGCATGTGGCCGATCAATACGTTGTGCCAATCAGCCAGATACAGCGAGCCATCGGGAGCAAACTCCATATCTACAGGCCTGAAATTGGGGTCACTGCTTTTGACAAGATCGAGTCGGTGTTTTGATTTGAAGCCTGTTCCGTCATCGATCATTTGATGCATTTTCATACCGAGAAAACCGATGGTGTTGTTGATCAGCAGGTCGCCCTGGACTTCATCGGGAAAGTGCCTGCTGGAGACAAATTCAAGTCCGGAAGTAGGTCTCACTCTGTGGGCATTCTCTATGATGCTGTTGGATATGGGTGTTGAAATGCCATAAACAGGCCTGGTGGAGCCCGGCATCATCCAAAAAACGTCGGGATTGGAAGTGGATGCAAAAAAGTTTTGGCCCCATTCATCAAAAGCGATACCCCAGGGATTGGGGATGGGCAACTGTGCAGTTCTTTCCAGCTTTTTTTGCTGTGGACTATACCTCATGAAGCCGCCATTGGTTGCCCTGACGGTGCCATAAGGTGTTTCCACATTGGTATGTAAAAAGACACCCTCACCCATATAAACGGCCCCTGAGGGATCAGCACAAAAGGCACTGATGACGTGGTGGGTATCATGGTCATCGAAGCCACTCAATACAATCTCAATTTTATCCGCGCGATCGTCACCATCTGTATCGGTGTACAATTTCAGATTGGTGCCCTGGGAAATGTACACGCCTTCAGGAGCGAACTCAAAGCCTGCCGGGATGTGGAGGTGGTCTGCAAAAATGGTTTGTTTGTCCGCTTTAAAATCTCCATCGGTATCTTCCAGAATGATCAATTTATCGTTGGGCCTCTCATCTCCAATGCGGTAGTGTGGATAGGTGGGCATGACTGCCACCCATAATCGGCCTTTGTCGTCGAAAGCAATTTGCGAAGGATTGGCCAAATCTGGAAATTCCTGCTCGGATGCAAAAAGGTCGATCTTATATCCTGGTGCCATGGTGAATTTTTGCATGGCATCTTTTCCATACAAGTATGGAATGGATTTGCCCATTTCGAAGTTGGTAGAAACAGGCTTAAGCTGAATGGTCTGTGCGTCAGCCGCCGCAACATCGTAAGCTTCACCCCTGCAAATTTTCCAGATGGCAGTATCCCTGATGGCAGTCATTTGCCTGGTTTTGATCAATTCGTCGGGGTAATTGTCAGGTCCAAAAGGATTGTGCCTTCTTCCAAAAACGTGGACGCCGTTTGGGGTTTTATAATCATTGTGCCAGTACCAGTTTTTGTCAAGAACGGCCTGTTTGACCTCGTCTCTTTTGTCTTCCATTATGGTCTTCGTCTTACCGAACAGTTGGTCTGCCAGAAAGGCACCAAAAATCTGATATCCTTCATCATTGAGCTGTAATCCGTCTATGGTAAGAACACTTCCTTTTTTATACCATTTTTTACTTTCGTTGAATGCGTCCACAAAGAGCACTTGTTTTTTCTTACAGACTTCTCTCATGATGCGGCTCACGTTGGCCAAATGTTCGTTTTGTACACTCCCATCGGGTACGTCGTAAAGATGTGACAAGTCCTGAATGGCTATGGGTGAAACAATGGCCAGCCGGGGACTGTCGATGCCATTGTATTTTTGTCTCGTTGTATGGTCGATGAATGCCGCCAATTCTTCACCAAATCGTCGCAAATCAGAAGTATCTTCCTCAACATCATTCAACCCAAAAAAAGCAATCACTACATCGGTGTGGTGTCTGGTCAGCCATTCGTCCGGACTGTCAAAGTCTCCTTCACTGTGAGAATTTTGCGCCAGCGAGGTTTGGAATTTTTCAGCTCCCGCAAAAGCCCAAGGACTTTTTCTTCCAGAGTGGGGTCTGAAGCCCGGCGTGTCGCCTCCGTCACACATATTGCGTATGGTGAGGTCATGCTCTGGAAATCTAAGGTGCACTTCTGTCTCAAAATGACCAAAGTTGAGCATTCTGGAACATAAGTTGTTGCCAATGAGGGTGATGTGGGTGTTTTTAGCGACAAGAATAGGTGGAAGATCTGGTTTTACACAACTCGACAAAAAGAGAAAAAGGAATAACTGAACTATGTACGGATTGAACTTTAATATGCGGTGCATAACTGTATTTGGCCTATGATTGAATTGTTGTAACATCTCAGCTATATCTCATTTTGATCCAAAATTTTTTTGATTTTGAATCAAAAGCGAATGGCTGATAACTAACGAATTATAAATTTAGAATGGCTTTTGAATTTAATGGTAAAAATCATGTTGAATATGATGAGGTCATGGAGATTATAGATCTAATCATTGGTTTTGATGGTGTGTTATGTGGCAGGCATCCAAAAAATCAATTACAATATTGATATTTTTTCAGTCTTGGATGAGCAAGAAAACATCCGCTTTAGCGTCATTTTGCGCATTACAAAACGATCCATGCAGTCAATAGGCTGGATTAAAAAGCGCTTTTCATCATAATACTAACCAAAGGTTACGGAGGCTTCCTTACAGAAAGGCGTGAACGTTGAAGTTAAAAGGCTCTTGACAATTACTTTAAAAATATTTATTTTTGTACGTATAAAAATGTACGTATGTCAAAGTTGACTTTATCTGTTTCTCAAGAGGTTATTGAAAATGCTAAAGCTTATGCAGCAGAAGAAGGTAAAAGTTTGTCTGCCATCATTGAGGAATATTTGAAAGCTTTGACAAATAGAAAGCCTTCTTCAGATTATAAAAGTAAGCACAAAATTGTCAAGGAATTAAGAGGCTTTGTCAAAATTCCAATAAGGATAGAAAATGATAGCGAGATTTTGACCGGTGCACTCATCGATAAGTATATTAAGGAATAAGAAAAGCTTTTATGGAAAAAGTATTCCTTGATACAAATGTGTTGTTGGATTTGCTATTGGCCCGGGAACCCTTTTTACCAGCTATTGAGAGAATCATTGATTTGTCCATTTCAGGGTCAATAAGCTTGTATGTTGCACCAACTACCATAACCAATATTCACTACATTGTCAGTAAGTTGGAGGGCAAAACGAAAGCCGATATGGCTGTTGAGAAAATGCTTGCACTGGTTCGTGTGGAGCATTTAAATGAATCTGTTATCAAACAAGCTCATTTTTCTGCATTTAAGGATTTTGAAGATGCAGTTCAAAATTTTTGTGCTGAGGCTGGTGGCCACAAAATTATTATCACTAGAAATACTAAAGATTTTATGCTATCCAAGCTGGCCATATTTACACCGCTTGAGTATTTGGCACAGGTATAATCTTGGATTTAGAATATAGCTCTAACATTATGTTTTCTAATTTTTTCCCAATCTTTGAGCATGCAAACAGAATGGATTAAGCACCCAACCATATTAAAGTCAGAAAGCATTGAACTTCTGCCCCTTGAACAGGAGCATCTTGAAGAATTGTTTATTGCCGGTTCAGATAAGGCATTGTGGGCATTGACACCTACAGATTGTTCCGACAGAAATACCTTTTTTAAGGCTTATGAATTTGCCATTGAAGAAAGGAAATTTCATCGACAATATCCTTTTGTGATCAGGCACCGCGGTACTGGCAAACTTATTGGTTCAACCAGACTGTTTGATTTATATCCCGCCGATAAAAAACTTGAAATAGGCTGGACATGGATCCAAAGGGAACATTGGGGAAGCAGGGTCAATCCTGAGGCAAAATTGCTTTTGCTCACCTTTTGTTTCGAAACATTACATGCAAACAGGGTACAAATAAAAACCAAAGACGATAATTGGAGGTCCAGAAAAGCAATTGAAAAAATTGGTGGTGTTTTTGAAGGCATACTGCGAAAGGACCGAATTCAGGGAGATGGTACGGTTAGAAATACTGCATATTACAGCATCATTAACGATGAGTGGCCACAGACCCGGGAGCGTATTTTGAAGTTGATTGATTCTGTAAAATATTCAGACTGATTAAGGGGCCCGTTTTCATTTTTACTTTGCTTCACACCAATTCCTTCCACCCCTCATACACCACATCATTTACCTTGAGATTTTCACCATTATAGATCACTTTTTTTGATATGTTTAAAGATTTACTTTGAAATTTATTCAAGTTCTTGGCCAGGCTGCTGTTAAAAGTAGAGGTTGATTTTATCTCCTGAAACATGATGTTATCGTCGCCCATTTCTTCAACAACATCTACTTCTACGCCATTGCTGTCCCGTAAGAAGTACAAACTTATTTCATCTCCATTGTGGAAAGCTTTTTTGTATTTTTCTGTAATGACAAAATTTTCAAAGACGTGGCCTGAATGCTTGCTATGAAAAAGTGCATCTCCGCTTTTTATTCCCAGTAAATGACAGAGTAGTCCTGTATCATAAAAATACAACTTGGGTGTTTTTACTATCCTCTTTTCGAAATTTTGAAAATAGGGCTGCAAAAAATAAATGATGTATGAAGACTCAAGTATCGATAGCCAATTGCTCACTGTTGTGGCGCTTACGTTGAGCAGATTGCTGAT
Organism: Saprospiraceae bacterium; assembly: GCA_020436935.1. Classification (GTDB taxonomy): domain Bacteria; phylum Bacteroidota; class Bacteroidia; order Chitinophagales; family Saprospiraceae; genus JADKBO01. The sequence goes on along the minus strand of JAGQWX010000022.1, from coordinate 33,528 downwards.
ATTGGTGAGATTGATCATATTGCCTGCATAATTGGCGCATAGTTTTATAAAAAGTCTGAAGTTTCGCTTGCTTGACACATGGATCAAATCTGAAATGTCCCGCTCAAGAATGGTAGAAATATAGTTTTTATAAAAAATAGATGTTGGAATCTCGTTGACAATACACCCAGGGTAAAAACCTCTGTGCATCAATTCATAGACATCATCGGTCCAATAAGATGTGTCTTTAAGCTCACCAAGCTGCAAAGGCAATAAGGTAATGAGACCAATCCTGCCAGCCAATGACTGAGAGATGTTGTGTTGCATCAGATAGTTTTGAGATCCGGTGAGGATAAATCTACACGGTCTCCGGTCTTTATCAACCATGCCCTGGAGATAAGAGAAAAGTTCTGGAATGTTCTGAGCTTCATCAAATACGGCATTGTGGTCGTATTTCTCAAGGAAACTTCTAGGGTCTTCATAAAATAGTTGCCTTATATCCGGATCTTCAAAAGTGATGTAATCGAAATCAGGTTTCATTTCTCTGATAAACGAAGTTTTTCCGGCTTGCCTCGGTCCCGAAACACTGAGTATGGGGTAGTACTTTGCTACTTCGTTAAAATATGCTCTCGATTTTCTTGATATATAATCCGATGAACTCATGGAAAATCATTTTATCCTGTAAATATAGTGATTGCTATGATATCACATCCTAAAATGGAAAATTACATAGATAAAACTGTAGAATTACATAAAATAAAATGTAGAATTACATAAGATAAAATGTAGAATTACATAAATAAAACTGTAGAATTACATATGCTAAAATGGAGAATTGCATAAAATATTCTGAAGGATTTCGTAGATAAATATTTAATAATTGTATTTAAATGCAATCATAACTGGTCCTATTTGCATTAGATCTTGCTTTATTGCCCTGGAAAGAGTTTAAGACCTGAGGAAAACTATGTTTTTGAGAAGTTTTCAACTTCGAGCAATCTGCGTAATAATTATTTTATTTTCATACATTTGAATGTACTCAGGGCAAGTTTAAAATGCCTTGATTGGCCGAATAGAACCATAACCATAAACAATTCACTTCATGAGCAGCTCAAGATCTACCTTTAACACCCTTTGGATATTCTTACTTTTTACCGTTAGCCAGGCATTTGCTCAGGAGACCAGATTGCTCAGAAATCCGGCGATAAATGGGAATAAAATTGCTTTTACCTATGCAGGAGACCTTTGGACCGCCAATAAGGATGGATCCCAGGTAGAAAGACTCACTGCATTTGAAGGTGTAGAGGCCAACCCTCATTTCTCTCCTGATGGCAAAACGATAGCTTTCACTGGTGAATACGATGGAAACACCGACGTTTTTGTGGTGCATGTTGAAGGAGGTGATCCTAAGCGATTGACCTGGCATCCGGGGGAAGATGTTGTCATTGGATGGACCAATGATGGTCGCCAGGTGGTGTTTTCTTCGGGCAGAAAAAATGGTCCTTATCTGGATCCGGACCAACTGTGGTTGGTGAGTGCCCATGGAGGTAACCCCACGCCATTTGTACTTCCGCGTGCTGCCAATGGGAAGTTTTCACCCGATGGGCAACAATTTGTATACGAACAAATCGCACCATGGGAAACTGAATTCAGGAATTATCGGGGTGGACAGAACGGCCCGCTCAGAATATTTGATCTCAAAACTTATGCTACGACAAAGTTGCCGTGGGAAGAGAGCAGGGATATTGATCCGGTCTGGATGGGCAATACCATTTATTTTCTCTCTGACAGAAATTTTACCATGAACATCTGGTCATATGATTTGGGGATCAAGTCTTTGAAGCAGGTTACATTTTTCAAAGAATTTGATTGTAAAAGCCTTGAAGGTGATTTGTCAAATCTGATCTTTGAAAATGGAGGCTATTTATATACGCTTTCGCCAGGTTCTTCCCAGCCCCAAAAACTTACGATCGAAGTCAAAGGAGATTTTCCTTGGACACGCACTCACTGGAGCAGCATCAACAAATACATTGAATCGGCATGTTTATCCCCAAATGGTAAAAGAATAGCGGTCTCGGGTCGGGGAGATATATTCACCATTCCTGCTAAAAAGGGCGATCCGCGAAATATATCCAACAGTCCGGGAGTTGCAGACAGAGGGGTAGCATGGTCTCCTGATGGTCAACACATCAGCTGGTTTTCTGACGAGAGCGGTGAGTACCAACTCGTCATTGCAGACCAGTTTGGCATGAACAAAAAAGTGATTCCTATCGAAAATCCAACTTTTTTCTACAAACCGAAATGGTCACCTGATTCCAAATATATCAGCTTTTATAATGAAAACAGAACATTATGGATAGCCGAGGTGGCAACAGGAAAACTCACTAATATTGATGATGAGGGGTTTGCTCACCCTGTCCATGTCATCTATGGAGAATGGGCCCCGGATTCCAAATGGCTGGCGTATACCAAAAGGCTGAGCAATGAATATTCAGCCATTTTTATTTATTCGCTTGATCAGAAAAAATCTTTCCAAATCACAGATGGAATGGCAGATTGCAGTTCCCCCGCCTGGGATAAAAGCGGTAAATATTTGTATTTTAAAGCCAGTATCGATTATGGTATGAATGTGGGTTGGCTGGATATGTCTTCTTTCGATCATCGCATCAATAGCTCCATTTACATGGCAGTACTTTCCAGGGAGACCGCTTCCCCTCTTGCTCCCGAAAGTGATGATGAAGCCATCAAAATCGAAGAGGTTGCTCCACCCGCACCTGAACCTGTAAAAAACAAGAAGAAGAAAAAAGAAGATATAGTCATTGAAATTCCAGCAGACACAGCGAGTATAGTAAAAATAGACTTCGAGGGTCTCGAGCAACGCATCATTGGCTTGCCCATTCCAGCAAAATCATATGATCAAATCAAGTCTGCCAAGGAAGGAGTTATTCTATTTACAGAATACATCCCCAATGAACCAGGAATGATTTTGCATCGGTTCACATTAGAAAAAAGGAGTCCGGAGGAAGTTGCAAAAGGCGTTATAGGATTTGAAATAGCTGCAGATGGAGAGCATTACATGTATACGACCGCTGATCAGCAGGTGGTATTGTCGACTGTTGGAGCAATGCCCAATCCTGCAGAAGAAAGTGTTTCTATGGCTGGAATAAAAATCCAGGTTAATCCTGTTTTGGAATGGAAACAAATTTTCAGAGAAGCCTGGAGGTTCCAAAGAGATTATTTTTATGTCGATAATGTGCACGGACTGGACCTCGACTGGGCTTATAAGACTTATAGTCCCTGGATAGACCACGTGAAGCATCGCTCTGATCTGAATTATGTGCTGGATATCCTTGGCGGAGAGACTTCCATAGGACATTCTTTTGTTGGAGGCGGTGACTATCCTGAAGTAGAACGAATCCCTACCGGTTTGCTAGGTGCTGACATCACGATTGAAAATGGCAAATACCGGATTAAAAAAATATATACCGGAGAAAGCTGGAATGCCTCTGTGAAAGCCCCATTGAGCGGACCGGGTATTAATATCAGCAATGGTGATTATTTGCTGGCAGTCAATGGCATAGCTCTTGATACAGAAGTCAATATCTATTCCTATTTTTCTCAAACAGCCGGTAAACAAATCAAAATATCGACCGGTAAATCGATCTCATTAAAAGATACCACTACCTCGACCGTTGTGCCGGTGCCACACGAGTTTTATCTGAGGCAATATGCCTGGGTTGAAAACAACAGGAAACTTGTAGACTCCCTCTCAGAAGGTAAACTGGCTTATGTTTGGTTGCCAGATACAGGTGAAGGCGGCTATAGCAATTTCAATCGGTATTACTTTGCACAAAAGCATAAAAAAGGAGCCATTATTGATGAAAGATTCAATCATGGCGGTTCCATTGCGGACTATATTACAGACTTGCTCGCGAGAGATTTACTGGGCTATTTCAATAATCCAACAAGCACGCGACAGCCATTTACAGCGCCCAACGCGGGAATTTTTGGACCTAAAGTCATGCTGATCAACGAGATGGCAGGTTCAGGAGGAGATATGCTGCCTTATATGTTTAAAATGCGAAACATTGGTCCATTGGTTGGCACTAAAACCTGGGGAGGCCTGGTGGGCATTTGGGATGTTCCTAACCTAATTGACGGAGGTTATATGACCGCACCACGGGGTGGTTTTTATAATTTGAAGGGAGAATGGGACGTAGAAAATAAGGGCATTGCACCGGATATTTTGGTAGAACAAGACCCAAAGGCCGTAATTGAAGGCCATGATCCACAGCTGGAGAAAGCCATTCAGGTGGCAATGGATCTGTTAAAAACTCAGGAGGTGAAATTGTTGCCACAACCTCAGGATCCGGTAAGGGTCAAGAGGGCGAAAGATTAGACAGTCTTTTGAATGATATATTGTGTTTTAATTCAAATTTTAAAGCAGTATTAACCCATACCTTTGCAATAAATATGTTACAATAAGGAGTTTAGAATTGAATAAATTAACGCAAATGAAGTCTTCTACAATAATATCTATTGACCTTTCCACAAAGCCAAATCTCAATGTGGTTTTTAAAATATTTGCAGCAGGTGCTTTATTGATCATTTTATCAGCCACTTCATGTAAGCCAAAAGTCGAAGACTCGTATTTGTTGGCTTTTTCCGAAGAAGGTACTGAAGGCCCACTTTGGGGTTATAAAAACACTGAAGGAGAGGTAGTTATCCCCCCAAGATATACATTTACCACTTCTGATACTTTGTTTGAAATGGCTTTTGTAACCGAAGCTGATGGCTGGTTAGCCATAGACAAAACAGGGAAAAAAATATTGACACCTTTTGTCTATGATAATGGGGTGGACTATGTAAAAGGGGACCTCTTCAGAATCGTTGAAAATGAAAAAATGGGTTTTGCGGATCTAAAAGGAAATATCGAAATACCAGCCGATTATGATTTTGTGTCTCCTTTTAGCGATGGACTGGCAGCTTTCAATACAGGAGGAAAAACCGAAAATATAGATGGTGAGCACGATGCATTGCAGGATGGTTTATGGGGATACATCGACAAGTCAGGGGCCATAGTCATCGAAGCACAATACAGCTGGGCCGGTGATTTTATGGATCAAAACGCAGAAGTCTGGACTACTGATGGTAAACATCTCCTCATTGATAAAACTGGCAAGGTACTGGAAGAATTGCCCGATGAGGAATAATCCTGTAGTAAAGTCGGGGACATTTCAATTGAAGCAAGTGTGCAAATAAAGCTCAAAACAAGTCAGGATGTCTAAGCGTTTTCAGGGCTCAATACAAATATCAAACCTGAATACATGCCAGCGAAAGAAAATCCTTCTGCCAAGTCATCTGAACTTGATCTTTTCCAGAAAAAAGTCTGGATAACTGTCGCCATTGCCGTTTTCGTCATCGGAATGGTCTGCCTGATCTGTAAAACATTCAATGTTTTTCTTTTGATTTTTGCCGGCAGTCTCATTGCCATATTTTTCAGAGCGCTCAGTGGAATCATACAGGATAAAACCAATTGGAAAGAAGGCATATGCCTTGGAATTTCAGTAATAGGAACCAGCGTTATTCTATTGGCTTTGTTTTGGCTCATTGGCGCAAAAGTCCAGGATCAATTTGTAGAATTGGTCGATACACTGCCAAAAACATTTGAAAAGGCCAAGGCCTGGCTGAACGAAAGTGCTATTGGGGCCAAATTTATTGCTCATGCTTCTTCTCAAGGTTCGATGGAAAAGATGCAGGGGTTTGCCCAACAGTTTTTTCAATCTACTTTTGGTATGCTAGGGGATGTTTATGTGGTTTTATTCATCGGTATTTTCTTTACCATTTCACCAAAAACATATACCAATGGCATCATCCAACTCATTCCTGTCTCAGGGCAAGAGAGGGCCAAAGAAGTTCTTCAAACCCTGGGTGAGCAATTGCAAAAATGGTTGAAAGGTCAATTGTTTTCGATGACGGTTGTTTTTGTAATGACCGCCATTGGCCTTGCCATCCTTGGCATGCCTCTGTGGCTGGTGCTTGCATTATTGGCAGGCCTGATCAGCTTTATTCCAAACTTTGGCCCTTTGCTGGCTTTGATCCCTGCGGTACTCCTGGGCTTGATGGAGAGTCAGCAAATGGCCCTGCTGGTGATTGGGTTATATGTTTTGATACAATTCATTGAGAGCAATTTCATCACTACTACCATTCAGAAAAAGCTCATCAATATGCCGCCGGCTTTGATATTAATCGGTCAGCTTTTTATGGGATCACTTACCGGTGTATGGGGGCTTGTGCTTGCAACGCCGATAGTTTTGATCGTCATTATTTTGGTCCAGGAACTTTATATCAGGGGTAGGGAGGAGAATTGAGTAGGGGGCTTTGCTGTTTGCTTGAGGTATTAGGTTTTAGGTGCTAGGTTTTTTTACATTAGTCATTTCCATGTCATTCATTACTGTGAGGCATCACAAAGACTAAAGACCAATGACCAGCACCAGCCTGGTCGTCTTTTTCCCGCATATATGCGCAGAAAAGCTCGCAGATTTACGCTGAAAAAATAATTGACAATCTTAACTCATCTTAATATTAAACTCAGGTTAATTTTGGGTTCTCAAACCTCACCACTTCTTTGCGCCATTGTGAGAGAAAAAGATCATGGGTTAAAAGTTAAAAGAGGCTAGAATAAACCGCTGGCCTCCTAATATCCCATTTTTCCCGCGCTCTACCCTGGCCCTGAAGGGAACCCGCCCGCAATTCCCCCAAAATGCCAATACGCTAAGATCCCAAAACGCCAAAGACCAAAGACCAACACCAGCCTGGTCATCTATTTTCCGCAGATATGCTCAGAAAAGCCCACAGATTTATGCTGAAAAAATAATTGACAATCTTAATTCAACTTAATGGTAAACTCAGTATTCTTTGCGTTCTCAAACCTCACCATCTCTTTGCGCCATTGCGAGAGAAAAAGAAGCTCTCAGTACTTTTTTGGACTTTAGTCATTTTCATGTCAACCAGTACTATGAGGTATCAGGTATCACAAAAATTAAAGACCAAAGACATCCCATTCTTCCCGCGCTATACCCTGGCCCTGAAGGGAACCCGCCCGCAAGATCCCAATACGCCAAGATCCCAAAACGCCAAAGACCAAAGACCAACACCAGCCTGATTATTTCCTAATCCTCCAATCCTGTGGAGTCATATCGCATTCCTGCCTGAAAACTTTTCCAAAATAACTGACATCATTGAAGCCGCATGCTGCAGAAATTTGGGTGATGCTTTGATTGGTTGAAGACAACAATTCCTGTGCTTTTTTGATCCTGAGGTTTTTGATCATTTGATTGGGGGAGATGCCAAGCACAGCGGTCAACTTGCGGTGCAATTGAGAATAGCTCATGAAAAGGTTTTTAGCCAGGTGTTCTACTGAAAAAAGCTCATCACTGAGGTTTTTTTCTATTTCCAAGCGCACCTTATGTACAAATTCATTCTCAATCGGGGAGGCAATTTCTGGTTCTTTTCCTAATTGTATTAGAGGTGTTTGAGCAACAGGCAAAAGGAGGTCGGATGTAAGGTAGCCGGAGTAAATTTTTTGGAGATTTTTCCTTTGTTCCAATAATTTTTTAATGCGGATGCGCAACTCTTCTTTGTTGAAAGGTTTTTCCAAATATGCCTCAGCGCCATAATTCAATCCTTCAAGTTTGCTGTCTAAGTCGGCTTTTGCAGTAAGTATGATGATGGGTATATGACTTGTTTTCACTTCCTGTCTCAGCAGGCGCGTCATTTCAAATCCATCCATGTAGGGCATCATGACATCGGTGATGATGATATCCGGTATAGTGTTACATGCAATTTCAAAACCCTCCTTTCCATCCTTCCCTACAACAAGACGGTAGTCGGAAAGAAAACTGGCCGTGTAGGCAACCACATCAACATTATCTTCCACAAGAAGAATGAGTCCGGCCTCCGAAATTTCACCTGACGCAGTTTTTGCCGGACGGGTGTCAAACTCAATGGTTTGCAAAGGCGGTATAGCAAAAATGTCATCATCTGAACGCGATGTTCCAGTTTCATATGAATTTGCCAATTCAAGCGGAAGACTAAAAATAAATTCGGTGCCTGTCTTGGCTCCGGTCGGCGGGCTTTTCACGCTGATTTCGCCATGCATGAGGTTGACCAATTCTTTTGAAAGGGCAAGGCCTATGCCGGTGCCCTCAGCCTTTCTTGAAAGTCCCGGATCGACTTGATAAAAGCGATCAAATATATTCGGAATTAAATGCTCCGGAATTCCCACCCCTGTATCTTTGACTTTGACAGTCAAATGTTTATAATTGGATTTCTGACCTTCTTCGGCACTGATTGAGATGTAAATATTGCCTTTTGACGGTGTGAATTTTATAGAGTTGGAAAGTAAATTGTAAACAATTTGTCTTAATTTTTCCCCATCATATTTAGCATAAAGTGTGTCCACAGATGACAGGTAGTGCAGGGACTTGCCCTGAGATTCTGCCATTGAACTGAATGATTCAACGATGTATCTCAAAAACTGTATGACATCTCCCTCTACAAGTTGAATGTCCATTTTCCCGGCCTCAATTTTTGACAAGTCCAGCAATTCATTGACCAATTTTAACAGGTTATTGCCATTGCGGATGATCATATCCACACCATTTTGGAGGTGCTCTTTAGTCCCCGTTTTGATTTGCTGGGCCATGCCAAGTATGACCGTAAGCGGAGTTCTGAATTCGTGGGTGATATTGGTGTAAAGCTGGGTTTTGACCATGTCGAGTTCCTTGATTCTTCTGGCTTCTTTTTGTTCGAATGCCAATTGAGTAGCCATTTGATTTTGCTTTAAGACATAGTTGAGGTACAATTTGACCAAAAGTCCGGCCATTAAGATGTATGCCAGCCATGCCCACCACGTATTCCACCAAGGAGGCATTATGGTGATGGAAAGTTGTGCAATATTGTTGCTCCATATACCCAGCCTGTTGCTACCCTGTACTTTAAATGTATAAGTGCCGGGGGTCAAATGCGAATAACTTACAGTCCTTCTGTTACCACTTTCGATCCATTGGTGATCGACACCGACCAATTGATGACGGTATCTGATTTGGTCTGAGGCACGAAAGTCCAACGCCGCATATTCCAAGGTAAAATTGTCCTGCTCATGTCTGAAACGAAGGTTTTTGGCAGTTTGAATCGACGATTCCAAAAGTCCGGTTTCATCATATGGAGTGACTTCCTGATTCTCGATGGAAAGTTTTGTTATATAAATATTGGGGCTAAATGTATCGCGCAGTATTTCTGTGGGATTGAAGACATTGAGGCCGTTCACCCCTCCGAATGCCAAATATCCGTTTTTTAATTTGGAAAATGCCCCGGTGTTGAATTCATCTGCCTGTAGTCCCGAAGCGCTCGTAAAATGTTTGATGTCCCAATTACTTCCACTTTTTTTAGGATCAATCACAAAAATCCCATAGTTGGTGCTTCCCCAGATTTGGCCATTTTCATCTGAAAGGATCCCATAAACCACGTTGTTGCAAAGCCCTTCTCTGGTTGTAATATGTTCAAATTCTCCAGTTGATTTATCCATCCTGTTCAGCCCGCCACCCTTGGTAGCAACCCAAAGAATGTTTTGGTCAAAAGGGTCATCCAGAATACAAGTCACATTGTTGTAATTCAAGGATTTTTTATTGTTGGCATTGTTGCTATACCAAACAATGCCGGGAGGTGCATTTGATTCTGCATTGTAAATCATCTTTGCGAGCCCGGTAGACGTTGCAAACCAGAAAATCCCCAAACCATCTTCATATATATGAGCAATAATGGCATCGCTCAGCATTGCATTAGTGGCATCGGTATTGATGTTTAATTTTTTATTTGTACCGGAATTTGGGTGGAAAACCATCAGTGACCCTCCTGTTCCTCCTATCCATAAATTGCCCTTGGAATCTTCAATGGTGGGTCCCTGTAAGTCAAAATTCTCATCAAATGGTAAGGGGTATTTAAGCCATTTTTTCGTGCGGGGATTATAATTTTCTATAGCTTCAGCAGCAAATTTAAAATCATTGATGTGTCTTCTTTGTATCAACCAAAAGGTGTTGTCTCTGGCAACAAGCAAAGATTCATGGTTGTGTAAACTTCCAAATTCATTGGAAGAAAGAATATTGCCATAGAGGTCAATTTTTTTCAGTCCTGCCCAACCCCTGACAATGATTTCATTATCGTAATTGGTTACAATTTCTCTGGCACTCATGCCTTCCAGCAAGTGATGAAATTTCTCTGCATCAAAGGCATATTTGCGAATGCCATAGCCGTTGGTACCAACCCAGATTTGTCCCGACTTATCTTTAAATATTTTTAATGGGGTGATGTGATCAAATTCCGATCGGATGGCCTTGGCTGCATTCAATGGCTTTCCTTTTTTCCAGGCGCTCACATCATAAATCTGGAACTTTTCAACGTTGGTAATTCCTACCCATAGTGTATTTCCATCCCGGAAAAATGTGGTTCCGTGGCCTGGATAAAAAGGCTTATCAAAAAGAGGGGTCAAATTACCATTTTCAAAAAGATTGTAATAAAGATCATTGGTCCAGAGTTGACCATCATTGTCCAAAAAAGTCTGCATGAAGTCCACTCCGTCTTTAATCCATGTGAAGCTTGAATTTTCCGGATGAAACAGATGCAGATTTCTGTCAGTCACAAACCAGATCTGGTTTTTCCCATCTTTAAAGATGTACTGGACATTGAAGGCTGCTTTATTGGTTAGACGCTGAAATATTGGTTTTTTGCCATTTTCCGGAAACCCTTCGGGAATGGTGACAATGTTGACAAATTGTTCACTGGGGCCAACCAGAAAGCGTCCGTCAGAAAGCTCAAGCAGGTTTACTGCTATTTTATTGCCAGAAAGACTATTTGGATCATTCGGATCATTGACGATTCTTATGAATCTGTCTTTATTTTTATCATAAAAATTTAAGCCGTTTTCTGTGCATATCCAAAGCCTTTTTTGACTGTCTTCAAAGATTTTAGTAATGCTGTTGTTGCTTATGGAATAAGGGTCATAGCTGTCATAGGTATAGACTTTAAACCGATAGCCATCGAAACGATTGAGACCATCTTTTGTGGCAAACCACATAAATCCGTCTGATGATTGAAGGATATCATTGACATAGCCTTGCGAAAGTCCTTTTGAACTGGATAGGACTTCATACTTGATTTGGCCATGAATGTTATAGTGAAAAACCAGCCCGATTGCAAAAAATAGCAATTTGTTGAACCTCATATTCTAAGACGGTTGCACATCAATCAAAGGTAAGATATTGGGCCTTCACATTCGCCAATAAACCTTTGCTTTTAATAGGTATATCTCAATCTGATTGATATTTACCAAAAGTGAAAGAAATTTACTAAGATGTAGTAGAGATTACCAAATTCTGAAAGAAAACGACTAATCGTGACCCTCTATCAGGTCTTAACTTGCAGCCAATAAGAATCTTTCACACACGACGAATTTGGTTAATAATTAACCCCTAAATGCGGCCCCATTCCCAGAGAACGGGGCCGCATTTAAGAATGAACTTGAGGCAATAAATTATAAATATATAAGACAGAATCAGGGTGGGTAAATCATCATCTTTCTAAACATCCAAAATATATTTCATCAGCATGGATCATTCAATCGCTTCCATCTATGGCATATTTACCGGTTCCTTGTGCTTTATTAAGCAAGGAGGGGCGAACAAAGCCATTTTAAGCAATAGTGGAATTTATGGTTCACAGTTTGTGGTTGCTCACCTGTCTTATCATAAAGGAAATATCTGCCCTGACCCCACATCTGCTTATAATCCTATCATGAATGAGCTGTCAGGATCAAAAAATAAACTCCTGATTAGATTATCCTGTAAATTTTAAAAACACTATTACAAAAATAACCTCAGTGCAAACTCCATCATGACAAACAAAACAGCAATTGCGCCCGATAGAAAGGAAGAAGTGAAGGAGAAAATCCAGGGAAGAATTTCTTCTTTGGACTTTCTGAAAGGCCTTGTCATGGTGATTATGGCTTTGGATCATGTACGCGATTATTTTCATTATGATGCATTTTTTAATGATCCGACAGATATTCAGACCACAACAATTCCCTTGTTTTTTACCAGATTTATTTCACATTTCTGCGCTCCGGCATTCAGTTTACTCGCGGGATTATCCGCTTATCTGGTAGGAAGAAGAAAAAGCAAGTCAGAGTTATCAAAGTTTTTATTCACCCGCGGATTGTGGTTGATTTTTATAGAAGTCACCATTGTTTCGTTTGCATGGCACTTTGACCCCTATTTTACCAGAACAGGTTTGATGGTCATATGGTCACTTGGCGTGAGTATGTTGGTACTGGCAGGACTGATACATTTGCCAATAAAAGTCATTCTGACCATAAGCCTGCTGATCATATTTGGCCATAATTTACTGGATGGAATCAATATCAAAGACAACTTTTTTTGGTCAATCCTCCATCAACGCAACAGCCATTACATAGACGATGTACATTATGTGGGTGCGATCTATGCATTTTTTCCCTGGGTTGCAGTCATGGCATTGGGGTATTGTTTCGGGCCTTTGTACAGCAAGGAATTTGATCAGACGAGAAGAAAGAAGTGGCTCAATACCATTGGACTTGGCAGTCTGGCTATGTTTTTTATTCTTACTCTAATCAATGGGTATGGTGATCCGGTAAAATGGGTCAATTCCGGATTGAATACAAAAACACTATTTTCCTTTTTGAATGTTTCTAAATATCCTGCGTCGCTCCGATATCTCTTGCTGACCCTCGGTGGTACTTTTTTATTCGTGGCCAACACAGAAAAGATCAAAGGCAAATTTGTTGAATTCATCAGTGTATTTGGCAGGGTACCGTTCTTTTATTACATACTGCACCTGTATCTCATTCATATTCTGGCTTTGTTGGCCGCTGAACTCACTGGCTTTGGGTGGGAATCTATGATTTTAAAGGCTTTTGTAACCATGGTAGATGAATTACAAGGCTACGGATTTTCACTGCCTGTAGTTTATCTGGTATGGGTAACGGTCATTCTGTTATTATATCCGGTCTGTAAAAAATTTGATAGTTACAAACAATCTCACAAAGAAAAATGGTGGTTGAGTTATCTCTAAGTTTTAAAATATGATCATAAAATGAATCAAATTCATAACATTATAAAAAACCATTAAATCATGAATAGAAGAGACTTTATCAAAGATACTTCCTTTACTGCATTGAGCATGAGTGCCTTCGGAAGTTTGATTTGGGATGGTAAGGCATTTGTTGGAAATTCGCCAACCACAACAGATATACTCGGACCATTTTACAGGCCGGGAGCACCTATGAAAAGCAACCTGAGAATTCCTGGCAGCACCGGCACACCTATCGTGCTCAAAGGGATAGTCTTTGAGGAAAATGGGACAACGCCAATAAAAGGAGCACTGGTAGAAATATGGCATTGCGATGAAGAGGAATATTATGACAATGCTTCCGATGACTATAAGTATCGCGGCGGCCAGAAAACGAATGCAAAAGGCAAGTACGAATTCAAAACTATATTGCCGGTTCCATACAAAGCTGACGCCAACAATGATGAATCCTGGAGACCTGCCCACATTCATTTGAGGATATCTGTACCAAATCAGCAAGATCTGGTGACACAGATTTATTTTAAGGATGGCAAATATGTGGATACTGACAGATATGCTTCGGCACCGGGCGCCATCAATAGAATTCTGAATATTCAGGAATCTGCATCTGGTGAAAAGGTGATAGAATTCAATGTGATTTTAAACAAAGAAATACCATTGGATGACAAGGTTTTTGAAAAACTCACCGGAATATACAGTATTGGAGAGGGCAATTATGTTGAGTTCATCAAAAGCGATGATGCATTATTATTAAAAAGAAACGGGGCTCTGGTTTCAAGCTTGGTATATATCGGCAACAACATGTTTGAAGGTTCGGGAACCGGATTTCCAAAGGTAAGCTTCGAGTTGGCCATGGATGGTAGCGTTGAAGCAAAATTATCTACGACTTCAAAAACATACTCCGGAGTCAAATATCTGAAGTACAAATAAATGACTGATTTAAAAATGCTCGTTGCTGAACAGGCTCATTCACATAAAGGCATCAATAAAGGTGTGTCAAATATTTTGTGGCAGTTTATTTGTATTCTTATATGAATGAAAACATACTCTCTGTGTATTTTGTATCCTAAATGATAAAAAAGCAAGTGTCAAGCAACCGATCCCTTCCTGCTCCAATTACAATTCTGATGATTGTCATTGTTTTGGCGGCCATTGCAACATGGATGCTCCCGGCAGGAGAATACAATAAGTTGTCTGCTGATGGTAATGAATTCAGTATGACCACCAACAATGGTATTGTAAAGCTTCCTTTGCATCAAAAGACGCTCGACAGCCTGGGCATCCTGATTCAAGTCGAAAAATTTGTCAAAGGAGAAATCAGAAAACCTGTTTCAGTCCCGGATTCTTTTACAGAAAAACCAAGGAATCCACAGAGCTTTATAAACATATTGCAGGCGCCCATCAAAGGCATCATGGACAGCATTGACATCATCCTATTTGTTCTGATTATTGGTGGTTTTATGTTTGTATTCAATGAAACGGGAGCAATGGTGAAGGGAATTTCCTGGGTCGCACATACCATGGCCGGACGTGAACACTGGCTCATTGCCATACTGACGACCATGTTTTCATTTCTGGCCGGTTCCTATGGAATGGCAGAAGAAGCCCTTGTGTTTTACCCCATTCTAGTACCGCTTTTCCTTGCAGCAGGATATGATTTGCTGATTCCTCTTGGCGTTATTTTTGGAGGTACCATGATTGGTAACATCCCGGCATTTTCCAATCCTTTTTCAGTTATCATTGGTTCAAATGCTGCTGGGATCAACTGGATGGACGGACTGGGCGAGCGATTGATTGTCTGGGCCATTACCACGGGAATTATGGTTTGGTATCTGTTACGATATGCCTCAAAAGTAAAAAAGGACGCCGGTGCGTCGTTGGTTTTACAAATTGACGGAAAAGTGAAGCCGCTTTATGAGGCACACATATCAGCAGGCGAAGAAACACCAAAGCTGACTTTGAAAACCAAACTTTTGCTATTGCTGTATTTGATAACCTTCCTCGCTATGATAGGAGGTGTAGTTTTTCTGGATTGGTGGACTACTGAAATGTCAGCCTTGTTTTTAGCATCAAGCATTTTGATTGCAGTCATCACAGGGATGTCTGAAAAAATATTTATTGAAGAATTCATCAAAGGAGCTGCAAGTCTTTTGTCGGTGGCATTCATCATTGGAGTGGCGAGGGGAGTAACGGTAATATTGAATGAGGGGCAGATCAGTGATTCCATTTTATTTTATGCAGCCAATCTGGTCAGCGGCATACAACCAGCATTTTTTATTCTTGGCTTGCTTTTATTTTATGTCGTTTTCTCGATTTTTATTCAATCCTCTTCGGGTATGGCAGTGTTGACCATGCCCATCATCGGGGCACTGGCCATACTGGTCAATGTACCCGGAAGAGAGATTGTCAATTCGTACATGTATGGTATGGGACTTATGTCATTTGCGGCACCGACCGGGCTTTTATTGCCTTCTTTGGCCATGGTCAATGTCAGCCTTAAAACATGGTTTAAATTCATCACTCCTTTTCTGGTGATTTTGACTGTGATTATTGTGATAGCTTTATTGACAGGAATTTATATGTAGGCAGCATTCAACAAGAAAAACCAACTATCAATTTATGATAACACTTAAAGAGTGGGAACAAAATAAGGAGAAGTGGCTCGACCTTGACCTGGAATTGATGACAAGCGATCAAAGTTGGAAGGAGCGAACACAGAAGAAGGGCATTCCGATTTTTCAGCGTTCTTTTCCGGATGATAAAAACGATCTTTTCAGATGGAGACTGCCTTCTGTAGCAGCTGATCACCGCGAGGTTCACCACGTTTTTGCCCATCAAATGGTGGATTATCATCACTACTGGACGGCAGAATATTCAGGTGGATACGTGGTAAATCAAATTGATAATAATACCCACATTGTTTATCAGCAATTCAACCCCATTGTGCCATTTGTGTCCAAACGAGACCTTTTGTACATACAGTGGTCCAGAGAAGTCAATGATAAAATGATTCAGACCAGTTTCAGGTCGATTCAATATGACGCCATTCCTCTACCAACAGGTTTTGAGCGGATCGATTGGTGGGGTGGGCACTTGTTTGAAGCCAATGCTGATGGCACCAGCCAATTGGTGCTGATAGACAGGGAGAATCAGGGAGGACAATTTCCCTCCTTTATGATGAACCTGATCATGCCCAATTATCTCACCCATCAATTTGTGAGCATCATCCGTTTTTTTGAGAAAGGAGGTACTGCCGCGCATGAAAAATTGGCGGAGGAAAAAAATACTGCATTGAAAAAATAAATTCAGTTATGCAAAACTGATTTAGGACACCAAGCACAATAAAGTTTTGAACCTTTTTACTTTATATTTAAAAATAATTAAACACTAAAAGACGATTCAGCATGAGTATCATGAATTTCCTGCAAGAAAACGAAATCCTGATCAATCAGATATGGACATTTACCTTATCGGCCATGGTTGTATTGTACATCTTGTGCAACGTACTTCCGGATCAAATTGTAGGCAAGTATTTACCACTCCACAATGTATTTAAACCACAGACCAATGTCGATCTGGATTATCAATCGATAGGATATGCTTTATTGCACACCACATGGGCGACAAAAATTACCCATTCGACAATCATCATTGAAGGCATTTTATGGTTTGTTGTGTTCCTGAGCTGGCACTGGAGTATTCCTGTAGTGGCTATTGTGCTGATCCTGATTCAGTCCGTCCTTATTGGGGACAAAAAGTTCGGAATCTTTTTTGTTTTGATGGGAGCCTTAAGTTTACTGGCGGCACTATTTTTCATCCAATATGCTGGTCTTGAAAATGCATCGCTGGTCGCAAAAGTAGTATTGATGTTGGGAGGTTTGATGCGCATGTTAAGTCATTCCGCAGAATTGATACCTCCGCTATTGATCAACAACAACGATCAGTTTGAAAAACTCACACCCGAGAAAATCAATATGCGGGTATTGTTGTCATCTCCAATCGGTTATGTGGGAGAATTTGGCAGCAGCCTTCCCAATCGCATATTACCCATTCAGGTCAACTTCATTTATCAAACCATCTTTGGGGTGAAGCCGGAGAAAACATTGCTCTGGAAAGACGTGGAGACAGAAGCCCATAAAGTGCTTGTTGGCGGATATTCAAAATTGGGCGCACTGCATGATTATTATAAAAGTGTAACAGGTAGTAAGTAGGTTTATCTGTTATTGGAAGTTTTAGTAACCAGGCCCATTTGACAGTAGAATTGCTTGAGATAAGAAACTATTTCTTTTTCATTATTGACTTTCAATTTTTTATGCCTTAGATTTGTTTCTCCCAATAACTTTCCATGGGATTAAATCCAAAATCATATGGCGTACAAAGCAAAAACGTTTGAAACTGACCAGAAGGTAGTTGATTTCATCGATTCCTTCGTTGACCAGGAACAAAAGAAGGCTGACAGTTATCAGTTGATTGATTTGATGAGTGAATGGTCTGGATTTGAGCCAAAAATGTGGGGTCCTTCCATCATTGGATTTGGCAGTTATCACTATAAATATGCCAGTGGACACGAGGGGGATGCTATCATGATTGGTTTTTCCCCCAGAAAAGCAGAGTTTTCCTTGTATGTTTATGCGAACACAGAAAAGAGTCAGCAATTGATTGAGGGTCTTGGGAAGTTTAAAATGGGAAAAGCTTGCATTTATATCAAAAAACTGAGTGACATCAATATTGATGTTCTGGAGAAACTTTGTGAAGAAGCGATTGCATATCTCAATGCGAATCACGAATGTGCGTGCAGGACACTTTAGCTGTTAGCTGTTAGTTTTTAGTCTTTAGCTGTTAGCTTTTTCTATTCTTTATTTATTTCCATTTAAACCAATACTTTGAGGTCTCAGTACGACTAAAGTCCACGAACAGTTCATACAGCTTTTCCCGCAGATAAACGCAGAAATGTGCGCAGATTTACGCTGAAAATATAGGTGTAATCTTAATTCATCTTAATGCCTTAATGGTGAACTCAAAAACCTTTGCGTTCTCAAACCGCATCACCTCTTTGCACCATTGCGAAAGATAGGAAGTTAGGTGTTAAAGGTTGAAAGTTAAAGGCTGAAGTTTCATGATTTTTGTTGACAAACAAAGGCTTCCCCTCCAGCTGCCCTGTCCCTGAAAGGAACCCGCCCGCAATTTCCCAAAACGCCAACATGCTTAGGCTTCGGCTACGCTCAGCCACCTGAATAAGACCAATGACCAATACCAGCGTGGGCATTTTTTCCCGCTGATAATCGCAGAAAAGCCCGCAGATTTACGCTAAAAAAAATAGGTGTAATCTTAATTCATCTTAATGCCTTAATGGTGAACTCAGAAATCCTTGCGTTCTCAAACCTCACCACCTCTTTGCGCCATTGCGAGAGATAGAGGGTTAAGTGTTATAGGTTAGAAGTTAAAGGCTGAAGTTTCATGATTTTGGTTGACAACCAAAGGCTTCCCTCCAGCTGCCCTGTCCCTGAAAGGAACCCGCCCGCAATTCCCCCAAAACGCTAAAACGCCAAAACGCCAACACCCAAAGACCAACACCCAAAGACCTCACCCACAATGCCCTTCATGGGAATAAGTGATTCCTTATTTGATAGGCCTTATTTTTTGTCGACGGGCATCAGCGATGTTTATTTCCAAATAAAATGGATCTTGCTTTTGTATGCCTGGCAAAGCCTGGGAATAATAATTTTCCGTGCCTGTATTCATGGCACCAAGGAATGAATTCCATGACTGCTCGATTTCATTGTCTTGTTTTCCAAGAGATTGATACAAGGCATTTTGTGTTGGGGCGCGTTTGAGATTCAGTTGGCCCATCATGGTAGTTTCGAGGGCATATTTGGTAGTACCTTGCTGATCCCCACTGAAGGCAAGATAGGCGTGTCCGGGGACCAAAACTATCGATACATCAATGCCAATTTTGTATAAAAAAGATGCGAACAAAACGGTGCCATCAATACAATTGGCCTGAGATGTGACCAGTGCATCTTTGATGAACCTTACCACTTGTCCCGCTGATTTTTCATCGCTACCACTCTGTGTCGTTATGCTGCTGTAACGGAATCCTTTTTTCTGAAAATGATACCATAGCGCAAAGACCTGTTGAAATACATCATCAGCACTGCCCTGGTAGCCTATCCAGCTTTCGACAATTCCCTCATCCAGGATGGCACCCAGAATAGGATCCAGATTGGGTTCATTTTCATTGACATAGGCTGCGAAAATGAAATCCATTTTATAATTGTTTCCATGATGGTCCAGACCCCAGGTTACTGCATCATTCACGTTTCTGGCCCAAACAATTTCCAGTTGTTCGCCTTCATATTCTCCATCAATGTAGACGATGTATTTGAGATTGATGGGCTGTGCCTGGTCTATGCCTTTTAATGCATTAAAATCGTATTCGATGACAGGGTATATTTCACTGACGCCTGATTGGCTGATGGTGACATTGTACTCACTGGGCCGGATAAAGGGTTGTCCTTCAATCACTACCGATACGTTAGTGCCCACTTCCAGGCCATTGATGCTCACCCCGAAGTATCCATTGAGGTCACCGTAAAAGCTGTAAGCCTGATCTTCAGGTTCGTAAATGGTTTCATTGGTCATCGTCGATGTTGCGAGGACATAGGATGGATAAAAATCAGTGCCGAAACGGTGTATGGGATTCCAGGAATATTCGTAAACAACTTCCTCAGGTGCATTCCCCTCCAGATCTGTAACATATTCGAGCTCGTAGGTATAGGTTTTATCCCAAATTGCCTTGTTGTTTTTGTCAAATGGGGTTACATTAAACTTGAGATTTTCTGTATTGTAAGGAATAAAAGCATTATAGGCTCCCATAACGCCTGCAATACCCCGCTCCATATAAATAAATTTGATGGGGTATTCTGTCTTGTCTGCAGCAATAAAAAGACCTTTTATGGTCTCGCCTTGTTCTTCCAAAACCAAAACAACGTTGCCATCGCTGTATATGCCATCCCAGGTTTGAGCGATAGAGGAATGAATAAGTCCAACAAATAAAACGGACATCACTAAAATAACTTTCAAAAACTTCATCAGGAAACGATCATTTAAAGATTATGGGTCTATGCTCTCTACGAGAAAACCACGTAAATTATACTATCATTGGTACACTAAATGTAAAGATTATAATCTTATGTTATGAATTTTTTTTGAGGAGGCCAGGATTGAACATTTGATGTATCTTACACAAGCTAAGAATAGCTGTTTTATGCCTTATTCTACTACGTACTACAAGCTTTTGAATTGGATGATTGCATCTGTCTGGCTGATCAATGGTCTGTATTGTAAGGTTTTTGGAATGGTGCCAAGGCATCGGGAAATCGTAGAGAGGATTTTGGGAGAAAAATTCGCACATGAATTAACATTTTTGATAGGTTTGGGAGAAGTATGTATTGCCTTTGCAGTAATATTAAAACCCTCAAAATGGTTGACAGGCTTTCAAATCATAATGGTCATTACTATGAACATATTGGAACTTATAATGGCACATGACTTACTTTTGTGGGGGAAGTATAATTTGTTTTTCGCTTCAATCTTTGCATTAATATTGTTTTACAATGAATACCATTTAAGGCCAATGTCAAAAGGATCAGAATTATGAGTTTTTTGAAAAATCATCCTTTTGGTATTGATGCCAAATTTGAGAGTTCAATTGTGCTAACCTATGCATTTCCCAAAGAAGAGCTCAAAAAGTTTATTCCTCAATGTCTGGAGCTGGATACTTTTGAAGATACCTGGGCATTTGTAGCTATTGCCATGGTAAGTACCAAAAGGCTGCGACCGAAGGGGTTCCCGGTGTTCTTAGGAATGGATTTTTTTCTGGTTGGGTGCAGAATATTTACCATCTATAGGAATAAAGCAAATAAGAGACTAAGAGGGCTTTATATTTTAAAATCCGAAACGGACAAATGGGAAATGGAGTTCTTGGGTAATTTGTTCACACATTATAATTACTCCAAAACCGATATAGGTTTCGAGTATTTTGAAAATTGCAGAAACATTTCTTCGCTTAATTCAGACTTTAACGTCACTATTAGTAATCAGGCCGTTGCGATTGATTTACCTACCGGCTCACCATTTAAAACCTGGGATGAAGCCAGAAGATTTGCTGGTCCTTTGCCGTTTACATTTACTTGTTTTGAAAAGGAAAAATCGGTTCTAATTGTTGAAGGCGTCAGACAAAACTGGAAACCAAAGCCACTGCGAATTGAACATCATAATTTTGATTTTTTAGATAAACTTGGACTTAGTAGCCCACTTTTAGCCAATGCCTTTGAGGTGAATAATGTTCCATACAGTTGGAAAAAAGGAGTTGTTGAAAGATGGTAGAAAGAAAAATTTATCAAGGTGTTCTGAATATTGTAAGATTCAATTGGCATTTTTATTTCATTGGTTTAATGCTGATTTTTCTATTAATAATAATATCACCAATGATTCCATTTGGAGATCAAAAACCACTTATTTATTTTGCCATAATTGTAGTTGGATTTTTTTCTCTATCATTGGCAATTTCCTTTCATATCTATGACCTTTCCGACCTATATGAATTGAGATGGCTGAAAGCTTCTAAGCATGATAAGATATTGAATATCAATGCTGGATTTGATGAAATTTTACCCTTACTTGAATTAAAAGTCAAAGATTCAAACATTACTTCCTGTGACTTTTATAATGAAGAAAGACATAATGAGATCTCGATTAAAAGAGCCCGAAAAGCTTTTCCTTTGAGTGAAAACTCAATTCAGGTAAATACAGACCAACTCCCATTTCCAAAAACTGAATTTGATGTAATTATACTTTTCCTATCAGCACATGAGATTCGAAATGAATCGGAAAGAATTAATTTTTTTATTGAGCTTTCCAGGGTTTTAAAACCAGATGGAAAGGTCTATGTAACTGAACATCTTAGAGATGGTTATAACTTTTTAGCCTACAATATTGGCTTTTTTCACTTTCATTCCAGGGCCACTTGGCTCAATTGTTTTAAACATGCTGATTTACAAATTCTAGATGAACTGAAGTCAACGCCATTTGTTACTAAGTTTATTCTTTCTAAGGTATGAATGTGCATCTACATATTATAGGAACCGTTCTAATGATCCTGAGTCTTGTGCACGTCATTTTTCCAAAATATTTTCACTGGTCAGAAGAGCTGAAATCTCTAAGTCTTATCAACAGACAAATGTTTAAAGTGCATACTTTTTTTATTGCATTGACAGTGTTTTTGATGGGGCTACTTTGTGTTACTGGTGGCGATGACCTTATCAA
Organism: Saprospiraceae bacterium; assembly: GCA_020436935.1. Classification (GTDB taxonomy): domain Bacteria; phylum Bacteroidota; class Bacteroidia; order Chitinophagales; family Saprospiraceae; genus JADKBO01. Next base: position 11,040 of record JAGQWX010000022.1, on the reverse strand, counting down.
TACCAGACTGGGAAAGATGATATGCTTAGGTTTGGGTGTGTTTTGGTTAATTAGACTGTGCTTTCAGTTGTTTGTTTATTCTCCACAGCTTTGGAAAGGAAAACGTTTTGAGACAGTTGTACACATTGTTTTTACTATGTTTTGGGCATATATGAGTGGCATTTTCATTTGGGTAGCATTTGCATGAATATTTGTTATACCAAATGACCTCTTCTTGGGGTGATTTTTTTAGTCCAAAGAAATGTACTTTGCGATATCAAATTACTGGCCATATTTTCAAAATCTGTCATAAAAGAGCATTCAGAGACAAAGAATTTCTCATCTTTAAGCATAAATCATAATGATGAAATTGACAATGGCCTATCGCTCCATAATTTTCGTAGGAAGTTTTTTAATTATAAATTTTGCTCATGGCCAGAAAGCAGAAGTCTCCATGCTCCTGGATGATTGGCACTTGGCTGCTGCAAATGCAGACAGTCTGGCATATTTTTCAAGAATAACAGATCCATCGGTTTTTGTTGGAACCGACAGCAGTGAGGTATGGGACAAAGTTCAGTTCATCAATTTTTCTGCTCCTTATTTTGCCAAGGGTAAAGCGTGGAATTTCAAAGCTACCTCCAGAAACATTTACACCGATAAGAAGCACAAAAACATCGCATGGTTTGATGAAATGCTGGATACCTGGATGGGTCCTTGCCGGGGCTCAGGAGTAGTGGTAAAGCAGAAGGGCAAATGGCTCATCAAACATTATGTGCTGTCTGTAACCGTGCCCAATGACAGGATACAGGAGGTGATAAAGGCAGTGAAATCAAATTGAGTTCCGGAATGACGGCAAACAAGTTGAACATCAAGGCTTACGGAATTTTCTCCCTTTTAATGGTTTCTTCATTTTTCTTCTCATCCGCATCTGGGCCACAGAATCCCAAAGGTCAGGCGCTGTATGAGCAACATTGTAAAACCTGCCACAAGTCTGAAGGTAGATTTAAGCTCAGGAAAAGTAAGCTGAATGATGAAGAGGTCATACAATTCATCAAAAAGGGCAAGGGTAGGATGCCTTCTTTTGAACCTGTCCTAAAACAAGAGGAATTGCAGGCAGTAAAGGACTATGTTATTGGTCTGAGGAAATAGTGATTCAATAAAATTGAAGTACCCGAGTTTTTTTTGACTTTAATCTTTGGGTTTGTAAGTCCTTCGGCAATAACCGATAAGACAAAATCTTTTTAAGTTTTTTGGCGTTTAATTTTGTAAATGTACTTTGGTAATCAAGGCAAAATGAGTTCAGGTGTAAGAATATTGCCTCATTATACTCATGAGGATTATTTACGTTGGGAGGGCCGATGGGAACTCATCAACGGGATAGCCTATGACATGAGTCTGATAGCGACGCCAGAACATCAAAATCTTGCTGTCTTGCTATCAGTAATTTTTCAGACTGAAATCAATAAAAACAATTGCTCGTGTAAGGTATATCAACCTATTGATCTTAAAATTTCAGAAGATACCATTGTCAATCCTGATTTGCTCGTCATTTGCGAAAAAGTATCAGGTCAATATTATGACAAGCCACCAAAGTTGGTTGCCGAGATCATTTCTCCATCGTCAAGAATTAAAGATACAATCACCAAATTTGACCTCTACAAAGCCTTCGGAATAAAATATTATTTGCTGATCGATCCAGTTGAAAAAAAAGCTTCTCTTTTCGAGTTATCGGACGAGGAATATCTCCTCAAACAAGACAATTTGGTCATTCTGGATTCAGAATGTTCATTAGACCTGAAATTTGACAATCTCTTTGACTAAGAAATTATTCTTTCTTATGCCCCAAACCCATAAACTGTCGTGTAAGCTTCCGGATCTACTTTCATGCTGCCATCGTGTTTTCCCGGCACTTTGACGTAACTCAATACCTCAGTCATGACTTTTTCATTGGTAAAGTAGGACAAAAGTATGGCTTCCTTCAAGGCTCCATAAAAAACAGGCTTTTGATCCGCAGGAGTTGTTGCATCAAAATAGGCAGCATCCAATTTTGCAATTTCGCCAGCCAGACCTTCTCCATCGGACAAGCCCTTTAGGCCCTTTTGAATCATTTGTTGCTGCTCACTGGTATAGCAGTCATTGAGCAGGGTGACCAACATTTCGCCTCCATTTACTGCCTTGAAGCCCGGATGTTTTCCGGAGGCAGGTAAAATGATTTCTCCAATGGAAGATAGCAAAGCCAGTTCTGATGAGAAATTGATGTTTTCGGTGGTATCGCTTACATCGGTTTTCTCAGCCGCTGGTTTACATCCTGTGATGAAAAGCTCGGCTGAAATAAAGCTTGCACCCATCAAGGTTGATATATATTGCAGTGATTTTCTCCTGTCCATCTTTTAAAGTTCTTGTTTTTTCAATGATTCAACGGCAAAGTTTACGGCTCTTGCTGTCAGTGCCATATATGTTAAAGAAGGGTTGACACATGAGGCAGACGTCATACATGCCCCGTCGGTAACAAAGACATTGGGTGCATCCCATACCTGGTTATTGCTATTGAGCACGCTGGTTTTCGGATCTCTACCCATGCGCGCGGTACCCATTTCGTGGATGCCGTGTCCCATGTCGTGGCCCTGATCTATGCGTATAATGTCCTTGGCACCAAAGGCTTCCTGCATGGCAACACTTTCTTCCATCATGTCTTTTCTCATCGCCATTTCGTTGGCTTTTAATTCCGCATCCATAGACAATACCGGAAGTCCCCATGGATCTTTGTTCTCGCGGTCCAAAGTGATTTTATTGCTGTGATCCGGCAATACTTCGCCAAAGGCCATCAAACGGAAGTTCCAATCTCCGCCTTTGCTGATATCGTCCAAAAAGTCAGCACCAAATCCCGGCATGTTTGAACCCCGTGACCAGTCGGCCTTTGCGGCTCCACCCTGGTACCCAAAGCCTCTCAAATATGCGGTGCGTTTGTCATTTCCAACATTTGCAAATCTTGGGATGTAAATGCCCGTAGGACGATTGCCAAATTCAGCGTAATCCTTGAAGCCTTCCATCCTGCCGTATGTAAGCAGATTGTAGTGGTGGTCCATCACATTGTGGCCCAACTCGCCGCTGCTGCTTCCAAGACCGCCTTCCCAGACGTCGGTGGCACTGTTCATTAGGACCCATGTAGAATTGAGGGCCGAAGCACACAAGAAAACTATTTTTGATTTGTATTCGTAGGTCTGATTGGTCTCAGTATCTAGCACTTCCACTCCAGTGGCCTTTTTACTGTCTTTATCATACAAAACCCTGGTCACGAGTGAATTCACAGCCAGGGAAAGATTTCCGGTTTTGGCTGCTGCCGGCAGGGTAGAAGATTGTGTAGAGAAGTATGCTCCAAAATGGCAACCCTCCCAGCACCTGTTTCTGAACTGGCAATTGAGCCTTCCTTCCACCGGTTTTGTAAGGTTGGCCACCCTGCCGATAAACATCCTGCGGCCATTGAGCTTTTCAGCCAGGTTTTTTTGCGCTTGTTTTTCGACGATGTTGAGTTCAAAAGGCGGTAAAAATTGACCGTCCGGCAGATGTGAGAGACCTTCAGCAGAACCACTGATGCCCACAAATTTTTCAACATGGTCGTACCATGGCGCTATGTCTTTATATCTGATGGGCCAATCGACCGCGATGCCTTCCTTGGCGTTGGCTTCAAAGTCAAGGTCACTCCATCTGTAAGATTGTCTCCCCCAAAGTGTAGAACGACCTCCCAGTCTATAAGATCTCACCCATTTGAAGGGCTTTACTTCTGTGTATTTTCCTTCCTTAGTTTCATCTACCCACGATTTCATCACCTGTTCTTTCTGCATCCATGTGACGATGTCAGGCCTTATGATACTCTCCGCGATGGTCGCTTTGCTGCGGTGTTCACGCTCAAATACGGATGAATCATTGTAATCTCGCACGTGTCGGTAGTCTCCACCTCTTTCCAGCATCAGGACTTTTAGACCTTTTTCGGTCAACTCCTTCGCTGCCCATCCTCCACTGATCCCACTTCCAACAACAATGGCATTGTAAGTCATGTCTTTTGAGGCATCGAGATTGATATAAATGTCGCTCATTGTGTGAATTTGAATTTAGGCTGTAAAGTAAAATAAATGTTTTGAATGAACACCTCCAAATTTGGTCTTTTGTATCAACATGAAAGATGAATGTTTGTTTACATATCTGCAGTTTCAAAAAAGGCTCAGTTTAAAAAGTAATCATTGCCTGACATGTGGTACTTGCGGTCTCCCACCTTTCAAAGGCTCAGTTCACCGGCGTTTATCACTTTTTATTTTTAAAAGGCATCGAACAATTCATGTCTGAAATTTTGTAATTTAGGGCTTCTTAAACCTCATAAAATTGTTATCATGAAATTCCGCAATAACTTACTTTTATTATGTTTAGCATGTCTCGTACTATCAGTCTCCTGCAGCAAGGAAGAAAAGGCTTTTGAAGACATCAATTTTGATGATATCAAAGACAAAGAATCCTCTTTATTGTCAAAGAAAATAGAGGCAACAAACTCTACAGGGATCATATTAAAGCCAGGGACGATTTTGCTCTTTAAAACCAATGAAGGGCGTTTTGGCAAACTGAATATCGTTGGTTTTGACGAATCCTCCAATTATGATCTAACCATAGATGCAGTTGTATACAAAGAAGATAAATCTGTATTGGGTAGTGCCAATGGTTTGGTCATCAGGGGAACCTGGCTGGCAGATCTGGACGTGCCAAAAGAAGCTGCATTCAATGAGTTTCAGACCAAGGGTGATTTTCAACTTGAAAGAATCAACGATACGGACTCAAATATTTCACCCTCCAACGGCGCCATGTTTTATGTGTATTAACTTGTAGATTATATCACTCACCGTAAATCAAATTATGAATTTTGCCTGCTTATCAACTTAAAAGATGGAGTTTCTCACCTCCAGGACTTTCTACAAAGAGCACTTGACCAGTTACCGTTTGTCAAATTTCAATTTTCGTCAAGAATCCTATTTATGGATGCGGTTCAAATTTCACTTTTCAAATTTGAAAACCCCAATATTGACATAGGCCAGAGGATCAAATCCATACTTGTGGATGGAAATTTGCATATTTGCATTTTTTTTAAAGAATGCTGGAAACTTCAGGGTTGAAAGCTTAAAGCCAAAGCATGGAAGACAAAATATATCACTTATCCACTTGCGATACCAACCGAAAAATTCTGGCTGAAGTCAAGCCGGGTAAAAAGGTAAAACAGATCAACATCAAAGAAAACAACATCAGCGAGGAAGACCTGGATTATGTCGCTGAACAGCTTGGTGGCTACGAGCAGGTATTCAGCCGTAAAGCTCAAAAGTATCGAAAACTAGGCCTTCATGAACGAGAGTTGTCAGAACAGGAGATCAAACAACTGATCCTCGAAGAGTATACTTTCTTGAAAAGGCCGGTTTCCATCATCAACGGCAAGGCGTTCGCAGGATATACAAAAGAAATGGTAGAAGGACTTAAAGCTGAGCTCCATGCTAAGAAAAAATGATATTGCTGATTGGCTGATGGGCTTGCAGGATAGGATTTGTGCCTCACTCGAAGGTCTGGATGGCACGGATCATTTCCACGAAGATGCCTGGCAGCGCGAAGGCGGTGGCGGAGGGCGGACCCGCATCATTCAGGGTAAGCATATTGAGAAGGGAGGGGTAAACTTTTCTGCAGTAGAGGGTGAATTGAGTCCGAATTTACAGAAAGCCTTGGGCGTTGCTGATTCCAGTTTTTTTGCAACAGGTGTGTCCATTGTTTTGCATCCATCCAATCCGATGGTGCCCATCATCCACATGAATGTCAGATATTTTGAAACTGGCCCTGATTCCTGGTGGTTCGGCGGAGGCATTGATGTGACGCCCCACTATGTATTCGCAGAAGATGCACGTGGATTCCATCAATTGCTGAAAGCTGTTTGCGATCAACACCATCAGGACTACTATCAGGAGTTTAAAAAATGGGCCGATGATTATTTTTACATCAAACACAGGAAGGAGACAAGGGGCATCGGTGGTATTTTCTTTGACAAGCTGGATGCTTCCAGGGGCAGTAAAGAAGACTTATTTGCATTTTTGAAAGATGTAGGTGAGGCTTTTGTACCTGCATACACAGCACTTTTTTCAAAACACTACCAAGAGGCATTTACTGAAGCACATAGAGAATGGCAATTGTTGAGGAGGGGAAGATATGTAGAATTCAACCTGGTATGGGACAGGGGGACCAAGTTTGGCCTGGATACTGATGGAAGAATAGAGTCCATACTGATGTCACTTCCAAGAGATGTGAGATGGTATTATGACCACCGGCCAGAGGAAAGTAGTCCTGAAGCCGAGACCCTCAGACATTTGGTCAAAGGCATAGACTGGTTACACAATTAACAACATAGTAACTGTTCGGCTATTCGCTTTTGAATCAAAAATTCAGGACATTTTAAGTCAGACAAGCCATATTTTTTCAGGAATAGTCCCTACACAGTGTCGGGACTATTATTGGAAAAATTGGCGAAGTATCACTTAAAATGAACCATTTTTGATCAAAATTGGATATAGCTGAACAGTTACATAATAAACAAGATGGAAAAACAAACTACCAACACCGTGCTCATGATTCGTCCGGCACATTTTGGATACAATCCGGAAACAGCGATGGACAATGAATTCCAGCAAAAGCCGGGAGTAGAGGATAAAAATGCTTCAGCTATCGCATTGGAAGAATTTGATCAGGCTGTAAAAACGCTGACTGAAGCTGGAGTGAATGTATTGGTATATGAAGACACGGATCAGCCCGTTAAAACAGACGCAGTTTTTCCCAACAATTGGTTCAGTACCCACCAGGACGGCACGGTGCTTACCTATCCCATGTCTTCGCCCAACCGAAGGGCGGAGGTGCGACAGGACATCATTGACGATCTGGCTACGAAATTCAAGGTCACCAGAGATTACACCATGGTCCACTATGTTGATGACAATTTGTTCCTCGAAGGCACAGGCAGCCTGATCCTGGACCGGACAAACAAGGTGGCATTCGCATGTCTCAGTCCAAGAACAAGCATACAATTGCTGGATAAATGGGCAGTGATCATGGGGTATAAAGTCATCTATTTCAATGCATTGAGCGCGGACGACAAGCCCATTTATCACACCAATGTGATGATGTGCCTGGGTGAAAAGTTTGTCATCATCTGCCTTGAAACTGTGAAGGACGATGCAGAAAGAGAAAGGCTTCTGAAGTGGTTTTCAAAATTAAACAAGGAAGTTATAAGCATTACAGAGGCCCAAATGAATGCATTTGCGGGCAATATGCTGGAGCTTAGAAATAATCTTGGACAAAGGATAGTGGTTTGTTCCACAACAGCGAAGGATGCACTCAATCCGGAACAGAAAGCCAGGATTGAACATTTTGCAAAGCTGGTCCCGATAGAGATCGACACGATTGAACGCCTTGGCGGCGGAAGCGCCAGGTGTATGATCGCGGAGATTTTCCTGCAGAAGAAGTGATTTTTTTTAATGATCTAATGATCTAATGATCTAATGACTTTTTTAATGATCTAATGATCTAATGATCTAATGACTTTTTTAATGATCTGATTGTCTAATGGTAAAATGATCTAATGTTCTGATTTTCAGATGATTTTATTCGATGATCTGATAATATGACGCTTATATCATTAAATTTTATGTTTAGATTTAAGATCGTTCAATTTTCCAGATTAAAACCATTGGGATATTGGGAAAGCGCAATTTCCTTTTCACAAATTACTACATAGATACTGTATTAGTTTATGTACAAAATATTCGAATTATGGAAACATTGCAGTATCAGGACCTTATAACATCAAAAGATGGAATAGTAAAAAAATTTCGGTATTTGAAACATTATAGCATTAGATAATTATAGGATTAGATCATCCTACCATAAGATCATTGCAGGATCAGATCATTATATCAAAACAAACATTATAGCATTAGCAACATTATAGGATCAGATCATTAACCAAAAGAAGCATTACAGCACTAGAAGTATTTCAGGATTAGATCATTAGACTATTCCCAAGTGTAATTCAAAAAATCTTTAGTCTGTAAATATATTTTTCCGTTACTTTGCACAGCATTTTTTAAACCAACATCAGTTAATGGTCTAAATGAAGAATACATACTTTCAGCTCATCAATCAAACGTACTTTTTTCCACAGGAAGGTTTTGATAACAGGAATGGATATCTCACTTTTCACAACGTTTCACTGAAGTACCTGATTGACAAGTATGGGACGCCTTTTAAGCTGACTTATCTGCCGAGAATCGGGGATCAGATCAAGAAAGCGAAGAACTTGTTTCATAAGGCCATGAAAGCCAACAATTACAGGGGAGAGTACTACTATTGTTACTGTACCAAGTGTTGTCACTTCAGCCATGTGATCAATGAGGCGCTCAACCACAATGTACACCTTGAGACTTCGTCGAGCTTTGATATAGATCTCATCAGAAAATTATACGAAAAAGGAAGGATCAACAAAAAGACATATCTCATCCACAACGGCCACAAAACCGACGACTATGTCAATAAAATCGCTGCCCTTGTCAACGATGGTTTTGAAAATGTCATCCCGGTTCTGGACAGTAGATTGGAGATAGACCGCTTGCTGAAAAAAACAGACAAAGACCTCACGGTTGGCATCAGGATGGCCATCAATGAAGAACCACAGTCAGCCTACTATACGTCAAGACTCGGCATCAGATCTTCAGAAATCATAGACTATTACAAGAAAAGCCTTTCCAGAAAAAAAAGAGTCAACCTGAAGATGTTGCATTTTTTTGTGGACAGTGGCATCAAGGATACACTTTATTACTGGGGTGAATTCAGAAAGGCGTTGAAGATATTTGCCGACCTCAAGAAGATTTGTCCATCGCTGGATTCCATCAACCTTGGTGGAGGCCTTCCGATCAGAAACAACCTTGGGTTTGAGTACGATTATAAGTACATGATCAATGAATTGGTCAATACCATCAAGTCGGTTTGTGAAGAAGAAGGCATCACAGAACCCAATATTTTCACTGAATTCGGTAAATATACCGTTGGGGAAAGTGGTGCGATCATCTTTTCTGTTATCGAGCAAAAGCAGCAGAACGATGCAGAAAAGTGGTACCTCATTGACAACAGCTTGATGAATACCATTCCTGATGCATGGTCGATATTTGAAAGGTTCATCCTACTGCCCGTCAACAAATGGGACAATGAATACATCCAGGCCAATATCGGCGGTATCAGTTGCGACCACTCGGATTACTACAACTCAGAGGATATGAACCAGCAGGTCTTTCTGCCGTCCTACTCTGATGATGATAAAGAACCACTTTACCTCGGGTTTTTCCATACAGGGGCCTATCAGGATGCCATCAGTGGCTACGGAGGCATAAAACATTGTTTGATACCTTCTCCGAAACACATCATCATTGATATGGATGAGAAGGGCAATTATGTGGACCGGGTTTACAGAGAGGAACAGACCGTACACGAGATGTTGCACATTCTGGGTTACGAATAATTAGAAAAACTCTACCAAAATTTCTACGATGATTAAGGATTTTATCAAAGAACACTATAAGCATTTTAACGCTGCTGCTCTGGTTGACGCAGCTGAAGGATACATCACCCACATGGGAGAAGGTGGAAAGATGATGATTACCCTGGCGGGTGCCATGAGTACTGCAGAACTGGGTAAGTCACTGGCTGAAATGATCAGACAGGACAAAGTACAAATCATCTCTTGTACCGGAGCCAATCTCGAAGAAGACATCATGAACCTTGTGGCGCACAGCCATTATAAAAGAGTGCCCAACTACCGAGACCTAAGTCCTCAGGACGAATGGGACCTGCTCGAAAACCACTACAACAGGGTAACAGATACCTGCATTCCCGAAGAAGAAGCTTTCAGAAGATTGCAGAAACACCTTTGGGACATATGGAGTGGGGCAGAAGCCAAGGGAGAAAGATATTTTCCTCATGAATTCATGTATCAGATGTTGCTCAGTGGAGTGCTTGAGCAGTATTACGAGATAGATCCAAAAAACTCCTGGATGCTTGCCGCAGCGGAGAAAAATATTCCAATCGTTGTTCCGGGATGGGAGGACAGTACCATGGGCAATATCTTTGCAAGTTACTGCATCAAAAAGCAGCTCAAGGCTTCTACCATGAAAAGCGGCATCGAGTATATGATGTGGCTGGCCGACTGGTATATTGCGAACAGTGAAGGAAAGGGCGTGGGCTTTTTCCAGATTGGTGGTGGTATCGCCGGTGACTTCCCGATTTGTGTAGTGCCGATGTTGTACCAGGACATGGAAATGCACGACATTCCTTTCTGGTCATATTTCTGCCAGATTTCAGACAGTACTACCTCATACGGTTCGTATTCCGGTGCTGTACCAAATGAAAAAATCACCTGGGGCAAGCTCGACATCAATACACCAAAGTTTATTGTAGAGAGTGATGCGACGATTGTTGCGCCGTTGATTTTTGCGTATATTTTGGGGTGGTAGAATAGCCGTAAGCTTTTAGCTGTTAGCCAATAGCCTTTTTGCAATAGAAGTTTTCTTATACGAGTAATGCGCGTGTATATAGGATAACTTTAGTGATTATTATGTTAATGACCAGTTTTTGTATTGTGTAAGTTTATTGTAATAAGATTTCTAAGGGTTTTAAAGTTGTCATCTTCTTCGTTTTGAAGGCCTCTTACCATACAAACGATCCTGCCATTTGAATCAATCAGCATGTTTTTGGGAAAGCCCCAAATCATTCGAAATACAGATTGGATGATCCCACCGGCATCGGGTATGGTGGTATATGATACAGGAGTCGTCGCAAGTAATTCCAGAAGAAATTCGATTCTTCGTCATTTACAGTGGGTAGTTAGGTTTAATTTACCCAACCTTAAATAAATCATGATCTTATAGTTTTCTATATTTCTATAGCCATATGCAATTCTCTTAATTTCCTGGATTGTAAGATTTACTCGCTCAGCAAACCCAT
>JAGQWX010000021.1:45382-81312 GCA_020436935.1 Saprospiraceae bacterium | reverse complement strand
ATTAAATATCAATTTATAAAATATTAAATAAAAAGTTCTATGAATTATACTATGTTTTAGGTATGTCTATAAGTTTATAGTGAAAAGCCATTATTGTACATTCGTGTTGTGTTTTGAGATCGGAATAAGACCAACTACAAATTTTCGATACATTACCATAGATTCTAAGGTCTCAAACAGTAAGAAAACTTCACTAAAGTTTCAAAAGATAATCTCTGAACATGAAGTGGAGTTTTAAGTTTTTTTATGCAGTCTGTTTTGTAATATTTTCAGGCTTTTCATTTGAGGCACTTGGACAAACGTTTGTCACGTGTAACTCAACCTTCCAGGATTTAGGGGGCAATAGTGACTATGATGTCATAGGCCCAGGTTCTGGAAATGGTGACTTGCAATATACTTATTGCTCATCAAGTCCAAACCAAGGTATTAGGGTTATATTCAGCCAGTTTACCATTAAGACAGTAGACTCCATGTATGTTTATGATGGACCAAATTCATCTTCCCCCCTGATCGGAGTTTTCACTGGTAATACCAACATCAGAAGTTCATTTTACAGCACTGAAACTTGTTTGACATTTAAATTTGTATCAAATCCGGCTACAATTTTTGATGTTGCTTATAATTCTGATTATGTGGCTTCTAACCCAGAAGGATGGAATGCTCAGGTGACTTGTTACAATCTTCCCACAAGCACAGGTTTTGAAATCTGCGGTAACGGCATGGACGATGATGGAGATGGTTTGATTGATGAAATGGATGTTGATTGTATCGGTCAGGGAGAAAATGTTTTGGATCTGAATTGCGAAGAAGCCTTGTCTTATTATTTTCCGCCTGTATGGAGAATGATTCCTACGGCTGATGATCCTACAACACCAAATAATGAATTAACCACTGGTCCAACATTGTTCAATAGCGCTGTTTCATTTAATATAAGTACTCTATTTCCAACAGCCAATATTACCATTACCAATCTCGACGGCTTTTCTCAAAATTATAGCGTAAATGCAGGGACTGTATTGAATATTCCAATAACATATGCTTCGGGCTTTACTCAAACAGCAAATTCAAATGTTATTGAAAATGGTAAGGGTATACTTATAACCTCTTCTGTTCCGATTTTTGTTACCTACAGCAATGAGTCAGCCTTCAATAAACTTATCGTGACAGGTAAGAACTCGGAAGGTCTAGGCAAATCATTTTTTGTTGCGTCTCAAACCAATGCCAGAGTTGCAGCAAGTTCAACGGTAACAAATACTGAAGCACACTTTATCTCAGTAATGGCTTCAGAAGATAACACCACTATTAATTTTAATTTTGCAAATCCATTGTCTAATGGAGGTGCAGGAACCTTGACATCTCCTTTCAGTATTATGCTTGACAGGGGCCAAACTTATTTATTAAGAGATCCCCTTATCAATGCAACAGTAAGTGGAGTAATGGTCACTGCTGATAAGGACATTGCCGTTACTTCAGGGTCGATGCACACCGCTCAAGTGGGTACAGATGGATCCAATCCGCCGAAAAGGGATGGGGGAGTCGATGTTTTGATTCCGGTTAAAAACCTGGGAACAGATCACGTTGTCGTAAGTTCTTTGGCAATTAGTAAGCAGGAATATGCAATTATAGTGGCAGTTGAAGACACTACAGAGGTTTTTATCAATGGTAGTCTTACGCCTATAGTTACATTGGATAGAGGTCAGTTTTATCAATACAACCCGAATCAACCTGCAGGTACACCTACATATATCAGAACTTCCATTCCATCTTATGTATATTATATATCTGGAATTAGTACAGATGAAGTCGACATGGGATTGGTAGGTTCAATCAGCGAATGCCGTGGATCAAGAAAGATTTCTTTTAATAAGTTCAATGGAGCGACCAATGCAGTACAGGTTGTGATTCCACTTGCTGGTCTTGCAAGTTTGGAATTAAATGGAGTTGCTTATGGAGGTAGCCCGATTGCAGTACCGGGCCTTGCAGGTTATTTTTCGATCACAATTCCCAATGCTGATTTGGCAGCAGGAACCAACACAATTGAATCCGATGTAAACTTCACTGCATCACAGGTAGTAGGAACAAATGATGGAGGTGCATTTGGTTATCTCACTTCTTTCACCAGCAAACTATTTGCAAAAGATCCTTCAACCAATCTTGCAACGAACCTTATAGTTATACCAGCCATTTGTAATTTAGACTCTTTTACACAAGCACTAACGTTTGAAGGTTGTTCTGAAGAAACAATAAGATTAAAGGCAAGTAAATTGGGCCCTCAGACACAAAACATCAGAATAAACCCTGATTCATTGTCATTTACTTATTTCCCAGTGCCCGGATCAGTAGGCTTTGATACTATTACTCTTGCATTTGAAAATGATTTGGGCGTTCAAGGCGCAGTATGTTTGGTATTTAATTTGTCCAACCCCCTTGTATCACTTACTATTAATGGAGAAGATACTTAAAACGTTTGTGGTAATTTTTCTACCACCTTAACGCCTCAAATCGAAGGAGGTGTAGAGCCTTTGTCTTACGTCTGGAGCACAGGACAAACAACTCCAACAATAAATATTACAGCGACAACTGACACTACGTTTTCTGTAATTGTAACTGACGCAGTGGGATGTATGGACACTGCAACCATTAGAATTAATGCAGATACCCAAGCACCAACAATTACCTGCCCTGCACCGATTACTGTAAGTTGCGCAAACCTGGTTCCAGCACCAAATACAGCTCTGGTAATGGCCACAGACCCACAGGGAGGTCCGGCAAATGTTACCTTTGTCAAGGATTCTATAACAAATCAAACGTGTGCGAACCGTTTTCTGATACACCGCATTTACCAGGCAGCAGACACATGTAATAATGTTTCGAGATGTATCCAGCTGATCACAGTAAATGATCAAACTGCTCCGGTAATTTCAACTATTCCTGCCAACGTTACAGTAAGCTGTGCCAACCTAGTGCCTGCCGCCAATACTGGAGCTGTAGTAGCAACCGATGGTTGCGGCGGTACAGTAACCATTACTGTGCAGTCAGATGTAATTACCAATCAAACCTGTGCAAATAGGTATACCATTACCAGAACATACGTAGCGACTGATCTTTGTGGCAATTCTTCCACTCAGAGTCAAATTATTACAGTAAATGACCAAACTCCGCCAGTTATTTCATCAATACCGGTCAACGTTACGGTCAGCTGTGCCAATCTTGTGCCCGCTTCCAATACCGGGGCTGTGATGGCAACCGATGGATGCGGTGGTACAGTGAACATTACCGTTCAATCAGACGTAATCACCAATCAAACCTGTGCAAATAGGTACACCATCACCAGAACATACGTAGCAACTGACCTTTGTGGTAATTCTTCTACCCAAAGTCAAATCATTACAGTTAATGACCAAACCCCGCCAGTTATTTCATCTATTCCAGCGAATGTAACAGTAAGCTGTGCTAACAATGTTCCACCTACTGGTGAAGCTGGAGTTATGGCAACGGATGGTTGTGGTGGTACAGTGACTATAACAGTTCAGCCAGACGTAATTACAAATCAAACCTGTGCAAATAGGTATACAATCACCAGGACATACGTTGCAACAGATCTTTGTGGTAATTCGTCCACTCTTAGCCAAATCATTACGGTCAATGATCAAACACCACCGGTCATTACACCACTTGCAAATGTTACAGTAAGTTGTACAGAAAATGTACCACCAGCTAATACGGCATCGATCAATGCCACTGATGGATGCGGTGGTTTAGTGAATGTTACTGTAATGGCTGATGTCGTTTCAAACCAGACATGTGCCAACAGGTATACCATTACCAGAACTTATGTAGCAACTGATGTTTGTGGAAATAGTGCCACATTTAACCACATTATTACAGTAAATGATCAACAAGCACCAACGCCACCAATGGCACCTCTAGGAGTTTCATATCCTTGTTTGTCAGATACTGTGGCAGGTATGCCACTTGTAGCTACAGATAATTGTAGCCCAACAGGAGTAAATGGGATTTATTCAGTATCACTGGATACTTTAAATGAAATGGGGCCAAATCCAGGCAGTCCGGCAAATCCAATTTATGTGGTCAGAAAATGGACGTTTACAGATGCTTGCGGTAATATGAGTATGGCGACTTCTGTCGATACCATTAATAACACAACTATGCCACAAGTGCCAAACCCACCTGCAGACACACTTGTTATGTGTATTACGGACACTGTGCCTTCTCCCACTCTTATATTGTCAAATGGATGTGGTTTGACATCGGTGGGCCAACTGGTTGTTCAATTTATTGAGAATGGTTGCTCAGATACTATTATTAGAACATGGACTTTTGATAGGTCAGCAGTAAGTTTACCTGATACTTCAGTTAGTCAAACGATAGTTGTAAAAGACACCATCAAACCCGTGTTACCTATTGTTGCTTTGCCAGATACGCAGTTAATTTATGGTTGTGCTGTTAATTTTGTTATACAAAATCAGCAAATTGATTTACCTGTAGCGAACGATAACTGTTCAGGGACCATAGCTGGCGTGAAATCAAGAACTCTAGTGCCAAGGCCGGGTTGTTTGGTTGACAAAAATAATCCTCTATCATTAATGACTGGTAACATGCCATTTGAGGTTTTGGATAAATGGGTTTTCACCGATGCATGTGGGAATAAAGATTCACTTCAGACAAGGTATTTCTTTTATGATACCATTCCACCTCAAATTATTCCAAGACCTGATTTGAATTTTACATGCAAATCGGAAATTCCTGCACAAACTACTTTAAATGCTGCATCTGAGATCATAGAAAATTGCACTCCAGGTTCTCCAATTTTACAGAATACTGTTGTCACATTACCTCCAATGGGTATTGGAAGTAAAGCCTCCCCTTACATGATTCAGAGGGTTTATACAGTAAGAGACAACTGCTTTACCGTTAGAGATACCCAAAAAATAACAGTCATTGACTCCATTCCACCTGTTGCATCATCACAACCAGCGCCTGTAAATGTTTCTTGTGCCCAGGACACGATGCAAGCTCCAGTGGTTACTGCAACAGACAATTGCGGTCCACTTAGAAGCAGCACATATGTTGTTACCAGTAATGGTGGTGCCGGCTGTCCAATGGATACCCTCAGATTTACGAGGACATGGACTTTTACTGATAGTGCATTTAATATGACGACAGTTGTTCAAATCGTAAATGTGGTGGATAATGTTCCACCAATGTTTACTTCAAGTATTCCAGGCGATACAACCATCAATTGTCTACCATTGCCTCCACCTACTATAGTGCCGGGTACAGATAATTGTAGTGGAATGCCTATCATACCAACATTTTCTGATAGTCTAGTAGTTAATACCCAATGTACTGATGCCTTGGGACAAAGATGGGTTAGAACCTATAAATTGACAGACGCTTGTATGAATACGTCTGTTATGATGCAGAATATTTATGTGAAAGATACTGTCGAGCCAGTCATCAATGAAGCCATACCTGTTGATGTATTTTTAGATTGTGTTTTAGACACATCTGAGTACCCAGCTGCTGTTCTTACTGCAAATGACAATTGTTCAGGCCTGATCAATGCCATTTTCACTACAAATACAGTTGGAAGTGGTTGTCCGGGAGATTCACTCATTATTACAAGGACGTGGACATTCGGAGATGCATGTAACAATGGCATTACGGTAACGCAAAAGATAAAAGTTCTGGACAATGTCAATCCAACATTTACTTCACCAGCTCCTGAGGATCAATTCTTAACTTGTGTTGCAGATACAAGTGAATATCCTGCTTCTGTGATGACTGCAGAAGACAATTGCCAGGTAAATCCAATTCAATACAGTACAACAACCAGTGGATCAGGTTGCATAGGTGATACATTGGTTATTAGAAGAATTTGGAGAGTAAGTGATCAGTGCGGTAACGCAATTGCAGATACTCAATTCATCAGGGTTGTAGATAATATTGCTCCTGTAATTCAAAATTTGAACGGAGTTGATACCTCTGATGTAGTTGTTGGTTGTCAGGTGCCTCCGCCAAGTAATTTAACAGCGTTTGATAATTGCAATGGTAATATTACAGTAAGTCCGGTTGATACTCAATTACCTGGAGGTAATGGTTCAGTTGAAAATCCATTCATTGTCAACAGAGTTTGGACATTTACAGATTCATGTGGCAACACATTAGTAGTATCTAAACAGATAAGTATTGCTGATAACATAGCTCCAGCAGCGCCTGCTGATTTCCCTGACACATTAGTTATGTGTTTTGATGAGATTCCAGCCCAACAGAATCTTTCTGCCAGTGATGAATGTGGTGGCAACAATACAGTATCTCCAATTGATGAAACAACTAAAATTAGAGATTGTGAGTATCTGGTAATCAGAAGGTGGATTTTTAGTGATGCCGTAGGTAACAGAGACACAACAACATGGAGAATTACAGTTAGGGATACAATATCCCCGGTTTTCTCTGGTGCAGCTCCAGATACTTTGGTAATGTGTCTTGCAGATGTACCTGCACCTTTGAATTTGACTGCTTCAGACAATTGCTCTTCTACTCCTATTGCTGCTACGGTCCAGCAAAGTATATCTGAAAATACCGGGTGCATTGGAGACACGATTACTGTTACAAGGACTTATACTTTTACAGATTCGTGTATGAATTCAACACGTGTGGTGCAAATTATAAGCGTAGTAGATACAGTTACCCCATATTTTACGGTTACGAGCCCAGATACTTTGGTTACATGTTTTGATCAGGTTCCACCTGCTGAAAGTGTGGAAGCTTTTGGAGCTTGTGGACAGATTCCGGCCGAAAATATTATGTTGACAGAAACAGTCGACAGTGTAGGTCGATTAGGTTGTGTGAATGATACGATTTTTGTTCGACGTACGTATGTCGCTACCAACGCCTGTGGTACATCAGCTACTTTTGTCCAAACCATCTTCGTTGTTGATACTGTTCCGCCAATGTCTTTAACATGCAACGACATTACCATCAATGTTGACGACAGTGGCAACGCAACCACAACACCTCCAATTGAGGACATTGTTAGTTCCTATACAGATTGTAATCTGGTCACAGCAAGTTCCAACCTGGATGATTTCAATTGTAGTGCATTAAATCAGGGAAATACATTCCAAATACTGCTTGTGGATGCCTGTGGAAATGAGACAATATGTGAGCCTAATGCCACAGTTTTAGATGGTCTTGCACCTACCTTTGTAGAATGCCCGATGGATATGGTGATTCAATTGCCTTTGGGCCAATGCGATACTTTAATAGACTTTGTCATCTCTGCAACAGACAATTGTGGTGACCCAATTATTGATTCACTCCATAACCCTAGATTTGGTAGAGGTTTACCATTCACAATTGGTGTACACGAACTTTTCTACATTGCCAGAGATATATCAGGAAACATGGATACCTGTAGTTTTGTGGTAACAGTTTTAGCACCCAATGGTAAAGCAGATCTTTCATGTTTGGAACAGTTGAACTATTCTGTCACAGAAGAATGTGAGATTTATCTTTCTGCAGACATGTTCCTCACAGGAAACGGATATGCGTGTGCGGATCTATATATAGTTTGCGTTTATCTGGATGAGGCAAAAACCATCCAAATACCTAATGACACTATTCTGGATAGGACATTCCTTGGTAAGAAGCTGATATATGAAATAAAAGACACAGCCAATAACAATTCATGCTGGGGGTATTTGCTACTTGAAGATAAGATTGCACCGATGCTCATTGGAGGAAAAGATACTTTGATGTGTGGAGATGTTACTGATCCGGAAGTGATTGGTTTCCCAACAGATGAGAATCTTGTTATTGTGAAAAAAGTGTCCGATAGTCACTACATTGTTGACAGTCTTGACAACTGTACCCTGGTTGATTTATATCTGAAAGACAGCATTGTTTCATATGTATGTCAGGGGCCATTCAGTCATGTGATCTACAGAAAATGGACAGCTATAGATGGATTTGGCAGAACTGGGGAAGCAGTAGATACCATATGCTTCACCAGGCCAACAGTGAATGACGTTATCCCTCCGGCCAATTACGATGGAATCGAAAATCCATCCCTGTCATGCGATGGAGATTGGGCCAGACTTGCAAACGGAGCACCTGATACAACCGTAACAGGAGTTCCTGGAGGAACAGGATGCTTCAACATCAGATATGTATTTGATGATCAGATCATTAATCTATGTGAAGATGGATCTTGCAAAAAAATTATTAGAAAATGGACCGTTTTCGACTGGTGTACAGGAGAATTCAGATACTTCGAGCAATTGATTAAAATTGAAGATAAAGAAGCGCCAGTCATTGCCATCAATGCAGGAAAGGATACAACAGCGGAAATTTCCGGAACTGAGTGTTTTGGCTGGTATAAACTTCCTGTCCCTACTATAACGGACAATTGTTCAGATATACACAACATCTACAATGTTTGGTCATCATCGGGTCGAATGGTGAAGGAAGGCAAAGATTATATCTTATATGATTTGATCGAAGGGTATCACACCATTTACTACAGTGCTACTGACTGCTGTGGGAATATCGCCCTGGATTCTTTGATCATCCGTGTGATTGATAACAATGCGCCTGTTGCTATTGTAAGAGAATATACGACACTAAGTCTTACCAACGATAAGGATTTGATAAAAGACGGCTTTGCCAAACTTTATCCATTCCACATTGACAATGGCTCATACGACAACTGTAACGCAATACATATGGAGATCAGAAGAGACGATCAATCTCCAGCATGTAAGAACCTCGGTGTAAATGGATACAATAACAATCTGACATATAATAATGACGGCCATGTTCTTGACAATGCAGCAGACACTGACAGTGGAAAATTTGTTACATTCTGTTGCGAAGACGTAGGAAAGGAAGTCAAAGTGTGGTTGAGGGTATGGGATGACGCAAACCATTCAGGTGTCTTCGGTGATGTTGTCAACGGAGTTGCTGACAAATACAATGAAACCTGGGGTATCGTCAAGGTTGAAGATAAGACTGCTCCAATATTAGTGCCACCAACAGACATGACTGTCAGTTGCTATTACGAGTATGTAAAAGAAGATTTGGGCAAGTACTTTGGTAGAGTTTATACCGACAGAACGACCAGAGAGGAAGTGATAGGTTTAGAGCCGATTTGCAGCGATGATGAAGCTTTCGATGAAGATAATCCTTTTGAAAGGTTTGAGACTGTAGTTGGCTATAGCGGTTATGCCGTGGATGCGTGTGATGTAAAAGTCGTTGAGACATATAAAATTGACAAATTATGCGATGAGTATCTGATCACAAGAACTTTCGTGGCAACAGACCTACAAGGGCTTTCTTCAAGGGCTGTTCAACGGATTAAGATAATTCCATGTGTTGAATTCTTCATAACAGACACTGACTGCGATGACGACAATCCTAATGATGGGGTGATTTGGCCGTGTGATTATGAAGTAACATCGTGCGATGCGCAGACAGACACCACCATAACAGGAAGACCAATCATTGATCCAAGGTTCTGTGAATCTATTGGTATCAACTATTCTGATTGGATATGGGGAGACAAGAAGGAAGGTTGTTACAAGATTGAGAGAGTATGGAGACTTATGAAGTACTGTAGCGCTGAAACTTGGGAGTATCACCAGTGGATTGATGTAAAGAATGGCGAGAAACCAACAATTTTGAACTGCACTGATCTCGAAATGTGTGCGGATGATGCGACTTGCATAGGTCAGGTTAGTTATACATTGAATGCAGAGGATGATTGTACGGCTGAAGCATATCTCTACTATTCTTATGCCATAGATTTGGGCAGCGATGGTATAATAGATTTTGAGTCTACTGGAAAAACTTACAACAGAAGTTTCCCAAGAGGTGAGCACCTGGTTATATGGACAGTAAGAGATATTTGCGGTAACGTGGCTGAGTGCCATCAAAAAGTTACTGTAAAAGATTGTAAAAAACCAGTTGCTTATTGTTATCAGGAGTTGTCAACAAGTATAGGTAAAAATGGTGAAGACAGGTGGCTTTGGTCCTCTGATTTTGATAGAGGTTCATATGACAATTGTGGTGAGCCGGTTGAGTTGTCATTCTCTGAAAATGTACTCGACGATTCACTTCTGATCAATTGCGATCTGATGATTACTTATCCTGAAACAAAAATCAGGGTCGATCTATATGTAACAGATAAATCTGGAAATGTTGAAACCTGTCCAATTATTCTGACCCTAATAGATCCAACCAACTACTGTATTGACAATCAAGGTAAGGCAACTGTGAGCGGAGATATCCGCACTTCAACCAACTTCCCTATCAATAAGTATGATATCAGTATCAGTTCACAAGTAATGTCGAAAGATTACACTTCATCAGATATGAAGTATAAATTTGACAAATTGCCTATGTATGATGATTACCTGGTAGCACCTACTAAGAAAGATGAAGTCAGAGCAGGTGTTAATACACTTGACTTGCTCCATATTCAAAGGCATGTTTTGAGATTGAAGGATTTAAATGATCCTTTAAAATTGATCGCCGCCGATGCCAACAACGACCAGAAGATCAGTGTTAATGACCTTGTTGATATCAGGAAAGTCATTCTGGAAGTTTACAATACATTCCCAAGAACCAATGCCTGGAGGTTTGTTCGCAGAGGAATAAACTTTGTTGATTCGAAAAATCCATGGCCGTTTGAAGAGGTCATACAGTTGGAGAATTTGTCCAAAAATGAAATTGTGAACTATACGGCCATTAAAGTAGGTGACGTCAATGATTCATATACATCATTGGGTAATTCGACACAACAAAGAAGTGAGCCAATAAGACTGCTACAAAAGTCAAGAGTTGATGGCCAAGGCAATAAAGTAATTGACCTATACCCTGAGTCAGATGTAAAACTTAGTGGTTATCAATTCTCTCTTACTTTTACAGGCGAATCCGGAAAACCGGCATTGGTAGAGAATGCAATCGTCAATCGTGATGCAGTTAACATTGTGGATGATGAAGTTTTGGTTTCATGGTTTGATCAGCAGGGTCATATCTTTGGTGAGAGAAATCCAATGCTGACCTTAAATACTGGCAAAAACGAAGTTGGAGGATTACAATTCACCAATAGACTTAGTGCTGAAGCTTATGATGAATCGCTTTCAGAAAGAGCGCTCGAAATCATCAATGGTGCAGTACAGAAACGTTCATTTGTTAGCCAGGTGAATCCAAACCCATTTGTAGATCAAACATCGTTCAGAATGGAATTGGTAAGAAAGTCTTCTGTAAACTTGAAGATATTCGATGCAACTGGCCAACTGATTCTTTCAAGGACATCAGATTATGATGCGGGAGACCATGAAGTTACCATTAATGGCCAAAGTCTTCCGGTAGGAGCTTACTCATACCGTGTAGTTATTAACGACAATGAAGTGTTTACACACAGATTTATAAAGATTAGGTAAATGTTTTAGTTAAATCAGGGCCCAAAAGTGGGACAACAAATCAAACGGAATGCATTACATATGCATTCCGTTTTTTATATAAGACAACTCTGATAACAATATACCTTTCTGATATTTTATTCATATTGGGCTCTTTTTTATTTCACAAAGAACATTAGTTTGTGACTTAAGTAAATTCAGATTTTCTTCAAAATTTACTACCTTTGCACCAATTATAAACCAACCTAGATGCAGGAGAAGATTTATGCACTTCTTGAAAAATTTGTAGATGTCGAAGAAGACTTCTCAAATTTCAAAAGAGAAGTCATCCAGGATTTTATTACGGCAGTAATCAGCAGAGAGGTTAGTTATCTGGCCAGAAAAGAAGTGCTTACCGGTAAAGCTAAGTTTGGTATCACGGGCGATGGAAAAGAGTTACTCCAGATTGCCATGTCAAAAAGTTTTCAAAAGGGTGATTGGCTTTCAGGATATTATCGTGATCAGACTTTTATGTTGGCAAAAGGACTGATGACCATTGAAGATTATTTTTTCCAATTGTATGCTGATTGTGATAATGATCCTTTCACTGGAGGAAGGCAAATGAATAATCATTTCTCTACCAGGATTTATGATGAGCAAGGTGAATGGTTGACGCTCAAGGATACTTACAATGTTTCCTCTGTACAGTCATGTACTGCAGGATCTGTAACCCGTGCAATAGGACATGCCTTCGCTTCAAAAGTTTTTAGACAACTCAATTCCGAGGATTTCTCAAAGTTTACGAACAATGGAAATGAGATATGCTTCATGACCATTGGTGATGGTTCTACAAGTGAGGGGCCGTTTTGGGAAATGATGAATGCTGCGGGGGTGCTTGATATTCCTCTTGTTGCAGTTGTATATGATGACGGATACAGTATTTCAGTGCCTGTAGAGTATCAAACTACTAAAGCCAGCATCAGCAAAGCTTTAGAAGGTTTATTGATAGATGAAGACGGAAAAGGCATTCACATCATTGTAGCTAAAGCCTGGGATTATCAGGAATTGTGCCTGGCATTTGAGAAAGCTTCAAATATTGCCAGAAAAAAGCACAAGGCAGTTTTATTGCATATTCAGGAATGTACTCAGCCTCAGGGACACAGTACTTCCGGTTCTCATGAAAGATATAAGTCAAAGGAGCGATTGGATTGGGAAAAGGAATACGATTGCAACTACAAGATGGAAGAGTGGCTCATCTCAAATGGCCTATTGACTGAAGATGATGTCATTGAAATTCATGATGAAGCGAGAAACTATGTCAAAGAAACTGTAAAAGTGGTTTGGAGAAGATTTGAAGACCCAATTTTGCAGGAGATGGAAGTTTTGAAAGCTTTACTAAATGACTTACCGGATGAAGCAAAAAGTTTGCCATCTATCAAGGAAGTTTTTGTTGAACTTAAAAAATTAATCAACCCATTCAGAAGTGAGTTGCACAGTTTGGCAAGAAGGGTGCAAATTGCACTTCAATACAATGGCATCAATTCAGATACTTTAAAAAGTTTTATTGGTGAAAAACAAATTATAGCCAATCAAAATTTCCACAACAAGTTGTACAGTGAAACCCCATATGCGGCCATTAATCAGATTCCTGTTAAGCCGGTTTATTCTGAATCCAGCCAAATGAAAACAGGCTATCAGATCATCAATAAGTTTTTTGAAAGCGCTTTTAGACGGAGGAATGATTTAATTGCATTTGGAGAGGATTTGGGAAAGATTGGAGATGTAAATCAGGGGTTTGCAGGTCTGCAGGAGATATTTGGGGAAGAGAGAATAATGGATACAGGAATTCGAGAATGGACCATCGTTGGTCAGGCTCAAGGTGCATCAATGAGGGGACTTCGCCCAATCGTAGATATTCAGTATCTGGATTACCTGGGGTATGCTTTCTCCCCATTATCTGATGATATAGCTACTTTGAGATACAGGACAGATGGCATTCAGAGATGTCCGCTGATTATCAGAACAAGGGGTCATAGATTGGAGGGAATCTGGCATTCTGGATCTCCAATGGGAATGATTCTCAATAGTATGAAGGGAATTTATCTATGCGTGCCACATAATTTTGTACAAGCCGCCGGTTTATACCACACTTTGCTGGATTCAGATGACCCAGGAATAGTGATCGAGTGTCTCAATGCATACCGTCTTAAGGAATTGGAACCTGATAATCTTGCTGAAATAAAAATCCCTTTGGGAGTTCCTGATATTCTTAAAGTAGGACACGATATTACCCTGGTCACTTATGGTGCCTGCGTGAGGATAGTAATGAAGGCAGCAGAAATGTTGGCAAAATTTAATATTTCGTGTGAAGTACTTGACGTACAAACTTTGATGCCATTTGATATCGAACACATCATTTTGCATTCTGTAAGGAAGACAAATAAGGTAGTCTTTATTGATGAGGACGTTCCTGGTGGGGCTTCAGCATTTATGATGAGAGAAGTGTTGGAAGTACAAGGAGCATTCAAATATCTTGATGCTGCGCCGATATGTATTTCAGCAAAAGAACATAGAACACCATACGGAAGCGACGGTGATTATTACACCAAACCCAATGTAGATGAAGTATTTGAAAGAGTATATTCCATCATGAAGGAATATAATCCTGAAGTGTATAAATAGGCAGGGCATTCATATTTATGTTTTTTATTTCATATAAATATTTGTAATATAATAGGCTTAGGTTATTTTTGCTCATGTCAGGCTTATTTGCTATTATGTTACCATCATGTCTTGTAATTATTCCCACTTATAACGAAGCTGAAAATGTTTCAGAAATCATTGATGCAGTACTTGCTCAGGGGAACAACTTTAATGTTCTGATAGTGGATGATAATTCACCCGATGGTACTGGTCAGATGGTAGAAAATTTGCAGAAAAACAATTCAAATATTCATTTGCTAAAGCGGTCAGGAAAGCTTGGTCTAGGTACAGCATATATTGCTGGCTTTAAATACGGCCTTGAGAAAGGCTTCGATTATTTATGCGAAATGGATGCTGATTTTAGCCACAACCCCAATGATCTTCCCAGATTGCTCTCAGCAAATGTCGAGCAAAATGGAGATCTTGCAATTGGAAGCAGATATGTCAAAGGTGGGGGATTGGTAGATTGGCCAATGAATAGGAAAATCCTGTCTATGGGAGCTTCATTATATGTAAGAATCATAACTGGAATGCCCGTTCAGGACCCGACTGCAGGATTTAAATGCTACAGTGCAAAACTACTAAGCAGATTTGATTTTAATAAAATTACAAGAAGAGGATATGCATTTCAAATAGAAATGAAGTACACCGCATTCCTCAATAAAGCCAAAATTATTGAAGTTCCCATCATTTTTAAAGACAGAGAAAAGGGGCAATCAAAAATGAATGGAAGTATCATCATGGAAGCCATTTCCGGCGTAATAGACATGAGAAGGAAAGCATTCAAAGGCTTTTATAATTTCAATAATTGATCTATATATAATCACTTGTATATCAACTTATTGAAACCCTTTTTAAATCTTATTTTTTCCTAAAAAAAGTCCATTATTTCGTGCTTTTTATGTAAATTTGCAAACTATTTATTTTTGCAGATTATAAAAATGTATATATGTCTGATAATCAAAGAGTTATTCCAATAAACATTGAGGATGAGATGAAATCTGCCTACATTGATTACTCAATGTCGGTGATTGTCTCCAGGGCTTTGCCCGATGTAAGAGACGGCTTGAAGCCCGTGCATAGAAGAGTGCTCTATGGTATGAATGAATTGGGCCTGCCGTACAACAGACCTCATAAAAAATCCGCCAGAATAGTAGGGGAAGTTCTGGGTAAATATCACCCTCATGGTGATTCATCGGTTTATGATGCTATGGTGAGGATGGCACAGACCTGGTCTTTGAGATATAAACTCGTGGATGGTCAGGGAAACTTTGGTAGTATGGATGGTGATAGTCCGGCTGCCATGAGGTACACAGAAGTAAGACTCGATAGGATTTCTGATGAAATGTTGTCGGATATTGATAAGGATACTGTTGACTTTTCACTCAACTTTGACGACTCATTGACTGAACCCACAGTACTTCCATCAAAGCTACCTAATCTTCTTGTAAATGGTGCTTCAGGAATTGCAGTAGGTATGGCGACAAATATGTTGCCGCACAATCTATCTGAAGTTATTGAAGGTATTAAAGCTACGATCGATAATCCTGAGATTACAATTGATGAACTTATAGAATTCGTCAAAGCACCGGATTTTCCAACGGGTGGTACCATCTTCGGGTATTCAGGTGTGAAGGAAGCTTTCCATACAGGTAGAGGAAAAGTTATAGTAAGAGGTAAAGCCAATATTGAAAATCACGATAATGGAAGAGAGACCATCATTATCAATGAGATTCCATATCAGGTCAATAAAGCAAGTCTGGTAGAAAAGATTGCCGAATTGATGTCTGAAGGTAAAATTGAAGGCATTTCCGACCTCAGAGACGAATCGGACAGGAATGGTCTTCGTATTGTAGTAGAGGTGAAAAGAGATGCTATGGCAAGTGTGGTCCTTAGCAAGCTCTATAAATTTACCCCATTACAGACTTCATACGGAGTAAACAATATCGCCCTCGTCAATGGCAGGCCGAGATTGCTCAATCTCAAACAACTCATCACCGAGTTTATAAAATTCAGAATTGAGGTCATTGTAAGACGTACTCAATTCGAACTCAGGAAAGCGGAAGAGAGGGCTCACATTTTGGAAGGCTTACTCATCGCATTGGCAAATATTGATGAGGTAATTCATATCATCAGGAGTAGTGCGACGGTAGATGAAGCCAGAGAGCGATTGATGTCAACGTTTAGTTTGAGTGAGATTCAGGCTAAAGCCATTCTGGATATGAGGCTCAACAGGTTGGTAAGCCTGGAGGTTGAAAAACTCAAAGCCGAATACGACGAACTCATGAAAACCATTGAATACCTCAAGTCTGTTCTGGCCAGTGAGCAACTTCAAAAAGACATTGTCAAGCAGGAGTTGGATGAATTGAACCAGAAATTTGGCGATGCAAGAAAAACAGACATCCACTATGCCGATGATGAGATTTCAATAGAGGATTTGATCCCAAATGAGGAAGTAGCCATTACCATCTCTCATCAAGGATATATCAAACGAACAAAACTTACTGAATACAAACAGCAATCCAGGGGAGGAAGAGGCTCGCGAGGCAGTAAAACCAAAAACGAGGACTTCATAGAGCACCTCTTTGTGGCGAATAACCACAACTATATATTGTTGTTTACAGAATTAGGAAGGGTATTCTGGTTAAGAGCTTTCGAAATTCCTGAGGCTCAAAAGACTTCAATGGGCAAAGCGATTCAGAACCTCGTACAAATTCCATCAGATGATAAAGTGAGGGCTTACATTAAGATTGAAGACCTCACCGATGAAGCTTTCATCAATAGCCATTATCTGGTGTTCTGTACCAAAAAAGCAGTCATCAAAAAAACCATTGTTGAAGCCTTCTCCAGACCAAGAGCAAATGGTATCAATGCCATTACCATCAATGAGGGCGATCAACTCCTGGAGGTCAAACTGACCAATGGCAATAGTGAGATTCTCATGGCAAATAAAAATGGTAGAGCCATCAGGTTCAATGAATCGAAAGTGAGATCAATGGGTAGATCAGCTGCGGGTGTTTCAGGAATGAAGCTTGATGGAGATCAGGATGAAATTGTTGGATTGGTAACGGTTGATCCGGAAGATCCAACCATCACTATTCTGGTAGTTTCTGAGAAAGGTAATGGTAAGAGATCAAGCCTTGAAGATTACAGAGTAACCAACAGAAGTGGTAAGGGAGTCAAAACTTTACAAATCTCGGACAAAACCGGTACTGTGGTAGCACTTAAATCTGCACATGAAGAAGATGATTTATTGATCACAACATCCGATGGAATTTTTATAAGAATGAAGGTAAGTGATATTCGGGTGAGTGGACGAGCTACGCAGGGTGTAAAAGTTATCAAACTAGACGGTAAGGATTCCATTGCGGATGTTGCTGTTGTTGGTGGAAGCGGAGAAGAAGAGGAAGAAGATCAGGATGTAATGCCAACTGATCTGACTCCAACTGAGATTATTTCTGACGTCATTGAAAGTGGTGAAGAGGAATAGTTAAGTATTTGTTGACGTTTTTTAACAATATATAAACATACTTGCGAAAATATTTTC
The DNA here is from genome assembly GCA_020436935.1 of Saprospiraceae bacterium. Taxonomy (GTDB): domain Bacteria; phylum Bacteroidota; class Bacteroidia; order Chitinophagales; family Saprospiraceae; genus JADKBO01. The sequence goes on along the minus strand of JAGQWX010000021.1, from coordinate 63,633 downwards.
GTCAAATGTTTATAAATATCGAAATTTGAAAAATATTAGTAATCAGAAAAAAACAATGTTTAAGATGAAAAAACTCACTTTGTTACTTTTGTCTTTCGTTTTAGCATTTACTCTTAAAGCACAGGATGGTAAAAAGCTTTTGAAGGATGCAAAGAAGGAATTAGCAACATATAACCAAAATGTCGCAGCAAACAGTGCGAACCTCGAAGCTGCCCTAAAAGCGCTTAATGAAGCTTTCCAGGATCCAGCAGTAGAAAGTGATCCTGAAGCGTGGCTTACAAAAGGGGAATTGTACAATGAAATCATAGATGCGAATTTCAAACAATCATTGATTGATCCCAATCATAAGAATGGATATCCCGATGCAGCAATGATGGCAACCAAAGCTTTTGAACAAGCCTTGGCTAAATCAGTGAAAAAAGGACAGACTAAGTCTGCTCTTAAGGGATTAAATGTTTCAGAAACCAATTTGTACAACATAGGAGCTAACATGTACGATGCTCAAAACTACAAAGGTTCTTACAACAACTTTAAAGAGGCAATTCGCATCTCTGAAGTATTGAAAAGTAACCAAAACGAGTCAAGGCTTGATGATGAAAAACTCAAGGACGAGTTGTACTTCTATACCTTGGTAGCGGGTAGTCTTGCAGAAGAAAAAGATGGACTTATTCCTTATGCAGAATACCTTTACAACAAAGGAACAGATAAATCTTATGTCTATCAGGTTTTGCACGAAATTTACACCGCAAAAGAAGATGACGCAAATGCTGAGAAATATTTGAAGGAAGGAAGAGTTAAATTCCCAGAGGAAACAGGTCTTCTTTTTGCGGAAATCAATTTCGCACTTAAAAAAGGTAAATTGGATGAGCTGATCTTGAAATTGAAAGAAGCGAGTGCATTAGAGCCTGATAACCTGACAATCATCAATACATTAGGTAGTGTGAATGAGCAGTTGGCTAAGAAAAATCTTGAAGCCGGCGATACAGTAAAAGCTGAGGAGTACAACAAAGAAGCGTTGAAGTATTATGAATTGGTCATCGAGAAGGATCCAACCAATTTCGATGCACAATACAACATTGGTGCATATTACTACAATCAGGCTGCGAAGATGGCTGGAAAAGTAAATGACCTTGCTCAGGATTATACAGCACAGGGTACCAAAAAGTACAATGCAGCAAAAGCTGAAATGACAGGCTTGTTTGAAAAAGCATTGCCTTATTTCCTAAAAGCTGATGAGCTGAATAAAGAAGACAACAATACCATTCTAGCACTGAGAGAAATCCATGTAAGACTTGGTAAAATTGATGCAGCGAATGCATATAAAGAAAGGCTTGATGCACTAAAGAATTAGTCTTAAGTCCTAAAAAAGTATAATTTTTAATGGGTGTGTTCCTCTGGTTCACACCCATTTTTATTCTGTGTATATTTAAACATGGATGTATAGATTGCGTTTATTTATTCAGCGGTAAAAGTGTACTTTTGCGAAGAATTATAAAACTGAAATAAATTTTATTTTATGAATTTTGATCTTATAGTTATTGGAAGCGGACCTGGAGGTTACGTTGCAGCAATCAGAGCAGCACAACTGGGTATGAACGTTGCAATTATTGAGAAGGAAAGTTTAGGAGGCATATGTTTGAATTGGGGATGTATTCCTACCAAGGCACTGCTAAAAAGCGCTCAGGTTTTCAATTACATCAAACATGCAGAAGATTATGGAATCAAGGTAGCAGAACCGACATCTGATTTTCCTTCCATCATCAAAAGATCCAGAGGGGTTGCAGACGGAATGAGTAAGGGGGTTAACTTCCTTATGAAAAAAAATAAAGTGAATGTAATAATGGGTACAGCCACACTTGCGAGGGGTAAAAAAGTAGTGGTGACAGACGCGGAAGGAAAGAAAAAAGAGTATACTTCAGATCATATCATCATTGCGACAGGCGGAAGAGCAAAAGAATTGCCAAATTTACCCATCGATGGTAAAAAGATCATTGGTTATCGTGAAGCCATGTCTTTACCCACACAACCAAAGAGAATGGTGGTAGTTGGTGCTGGTGCGATTGGTGTTGAGTTTGCGTACTTCTATCATTCAATTGGTACTGAGGTGACTATAGTAGAGTTTATGGATCAGGGCTTGTTGCCAAGAGAAGATGCGGATATTTCAAAAGAGTTGACCAAAATATACACAAAAGCTGGCATAACAACAAAGGCTGGTTGGGCAGTAGAAAAGGTTGACACTTCAGGCGATGTGCTCAAGGTACATGTGAAAGCCAAAAAAGACGGCAAAGAAGAAGTCATTGAGTGTGATGTAGTCTTGTCTGCTGCCGGTGTAAGCCCTAATACAGAAAACATAGGACTTGAATTACTGGGTATCGAGACAGAAAGAGGCATGATCAAAGTTGATAAGTATTACCGCACCAATGTTTCTGGTATTTATGCCATTGGCGACGTGATCCCGACACAGGCCCTGGCACACGTGGCGAGCGCAGAAGGTATAACATGTGTGGAGAACATCAAAGGCATGCATGTAGAGCCCATCAATTATGACAATATTCCATCCTGTACTTATTGCTGGCCTGAAGTTGCGAGTGTGGGATACACCGAGGCCGCTGCTAAAGAGGCAGGATATGAAATCAAAGTAGGTAAATTCCCGTTTTCAGCATCAGGAAAAGCAAGTGCCGCAGGTTCAAAAGAAGGATTTGTGAAAGTAATTTTTGATGCTAAGTATGGCGAATTTTTAGGAGCCCACTTTATTGGTGCAAATGTAACAGAAATGATAGCAGAGGTGGTTGTAGCCAAAAAATTGGAAACAACAGGGCATGAAATCATCAAATCAATACATCCGCATCCGACTATGAGTGAAGCAATAATGGAAGCTGCAGCTGCTGCTTATGATGAGTGTATACATCTTTAATTTTGTTAACATAAGTTTAATGACAGATGTAGAAACCAATCGGCATGATTTTCGTCCTATATTTGTATAGCAAATGAATAGATTATTTATTGCGATTTTTTTATATTTGTTACTAACTTAATTCAGATACAAATGAGAAAAGTACTATTGTTAAGTGTTCTCTTTATGTTTATTGGATTTGCATCTAATGCTCAGGCCATTAAAGACGTAGAGGCACCACCTGCTTCAAAAGCAAAAATGATGTTTGGAGATGGCAATTCAGATACCACTCTGGACTATGGAACTATCGAAAAAGGAGCTGATCCTTTGAGAAAAGTTGCCTTCAAAAATGAAGGAACTGAGCCATTGGTCATCAACAATGCAAGAGGATCTTGCGGTTGTACTGTTCCAACCTGGCCAAAAGAGCCTATTCTTCCAGGTCAGACCAGTGCAATTGAAGTAAGGTATGACACCAACAGAGTAGGAAAATTCACTAAAACGGTTACCATTACTACCAACGAAGGTAAAGAACACTATATCAGAGTTCAGGGCGAAGTTTTTGAGAAAAAGACTGATGCACCTGTTCCATCCAGCGCACCAAGTGTGATCAAGGGAGGTAAATAATTAGTGGTATAATCATAAAGAATAGCTCCGGTTTTGTTTGAAGCCGGAGCTTTTTTATTGATATAAGTTTTTATATATGTTGATGATCCTGTCTCCGTCCAAGACCATGAACCCGGACAAATCCAACTCTTACCTCGCAGAGAGTATTCCTGCATTCAAGGATGATGCGCTTAGTCTAGTAAATTCTTTGAAACAATTGAATGTTGAAGAAATCAAAAAAATGATGAAGGTTTCAGATGACATTGCATCTGAAACGTTTGACTGCATTCAAAGATTTAAGAAAACTTACCCGGCTTCAAATTGCTATCCTGCAGCGTTTTTATTCGATGGAGGTGTTTATACCGGTTTAGATGCAGCATCTATCAAAAAAGATGATTATGAATTCCTGAAAAAGCATTTGAGAATACTTTCAGGTTTATATGGAGTGCTGAAGCCCTTTGATAAAACCCAACCATATCGTCTGGAGATGGGGTCACGTTTACAAACTGATAAGGGTACAAACCTTTACCAGTATTGGGGGGAACAAATCACAAACATCATCAACAAAGAACTCAAATCTCAAGGCAAAAAATCCTTTCTGCTCAATCTTGCTTCAGATGAATATTTCAAATCCGTAAAAGCGGAAAAGATTATTCGACCGATTGTCCATGTGGAATTCAAGGAAATAGCGGGTAGTGATTTTAAGTTCATCTCTTATGATGCCAAAAAAGCCAGAGGATTGATGGCACGATACGTCATTGACAACCATATTACTGATATGGAAGCTCTGAAGGATTTTTCAAGTGAAGGGTATGTTTTAGAGAAAAGTCTTTCCAGTGATTTGTCACTTATGTTTGTACGTCCAAAACCAAAAGATAGAAAATAATACAGGCAAAGTCAAAGCATCAATTTTTAATTCAGGATTGGCAACATCCCTACTATAATTTTTAGTCCCGGCTGTCTTCAAGGACCTTCTTAAAACATCTTTTCCAATACATTATATCAATTGATTTCGCGGGGATCGACTTTTTCATCGGAAGGTCAAACTATTTGTGTCAGGTCCATTATCCATTTATTATATTTGTTTGGCGGTGAGTAGTCTCAAGAAAAATGTAATTCTTATCCATCAAAATGCCTTATAAACATTGGTCACAATAAGGTATTGGTTTTGGAACCAGAGAGGTTTGAATTTTTGAGCTGGCATTTTCTTTCGCACTTAATTTCGGTATTTAAAAGACTACAAAACTGATCGGAAATAACTTATTCATATCAGCAGAATGACTAAAAACTTAATATTATTTCTAATTACATTTTCGATCGGCACGGGCTTGCTTTTATTTCTAAATGGAAATCTGAGTATTAAGTCGAATCCACTACCACCTCTTGGTAAGTTCTTGAATCCATGGCACGGAGTATGGCAAAATGCAGAACGAAAATTACCTGAGGAGTTGGCGGGTGCTTCCACCGATTCAGTTTCGAGTGTTCTTATAGACGAAAGGCTGGTTGCCCACATTTTTGCAAATAACATTAATGACGCATTGTACCTCCAGGGGTATATGGAAGCCAGAGATCGTTTATTCCAAATGGAAATGATCGCAAGAGGAGCTTCAGGTAGGGTAGCAGAAGTGCTTGGAGAAAGAGGGCTGGAATTGGATCGCGCTGCACTTCGAAAAGGCATGTGCCTTGCTGGTGACCGTGCAGTTGAAAACTGGGCACGTCAGGAAAAAGTGATGGTCAGATTAAACAGCTACCTGAAGGGAGTCAATGATTATATTGCCCAACTCAAGCCCAAAGATTATCCCATAGAATATAAGCTCCTTGATTTTGAGCCATCTTCTTTCAAAGTAAGAGACATCGCCTCGATTTATCTGTATATGTGTGATGTGCTTTCAGGAAAAACTACTGATATTTTGCAAACCAATGCCTTGAATGCTTTAGGGGGAGAGCTGTATAATGAGCTTTTTTCGAAAGACTTTACTGGTGATATCCCGGTAATAACTACTCCCGTAAAGGTAATATCCAAGCTTAGCCAAACAAATGCTGATAGCAGTGTAGTTCTTGTATCGCCTATAAATATGAAAGAACTGTACAGTTCACCTGATGGTATTGGTTCCAACAATTGGGCGGTCACAAAATCTAAAAGTGCAACAGGTAAGCCCATTCTTGCCAGCGATCCACATCTTAGACTCAACCTTCCTTCCATTTGGTATGAATTGCAAATCTCGGCCACAGACTTCAGTGCTTATGGTGTCTCATTTCCAGGTATACCAGGCATTTTGATCGGATTCAACGAAGATGTAGCCTGGGCAGAAACCAATGGGTCAATTGATGTTGCAGATTTGATCAAAATTCAATGGAAAGATGGCCAGAGGGAGGAATATTTGTATGATGGAAAGTATATGGAAGTTGAAAAACTGGTAACAGAAATAAAAATCAAAGGGACGAAGAGCATATTTGATACTACACATCTCACCATGTATGGCCCCATAAAGTATTATTCCAAAGATTTGAAAAACGATCTCGCTGTCCAATGGGTTGCACTTGACGGAACAACTCCTTTTGATGTGACCGTATTTGCAGACATTATGCAAAGTAAAAACATTCAGGATCTAGATGCAAAATTGAGGGTGTACAGTTCTCCTGCACAAAATATTCTCACAGCTGACAATTTGGGGAATATTGGACTAAGAGTAATGGGGAACATTCCGGCAAGAGGTGTCAATGATGGGGTCTTTGTTGAAGAGGGGAGCGGCAGTAAAAATCTTTGGAATAGATATATTCCTTTTGAAGATATGCCTCATCAGACTAATCCTGCATCAGACTTTTTAAGCTCAGCAAATCAAAAATCTATAGATGCCACATATCCCTATTTTTTGGGAGGCAATTTTGAGACTTACAGGAACCTTAGAATCAATCGACTTCTAAATGAAGGATATAAGTTTTCTTCCAAGGACTTCAAAGCATTTCAGAGAGACAATCATTCAGTGAAGGCAGAAAATGTAGTTCCTTTGATTCTAAAATACAGTGAAGGAAAGTATAATGCCTACGATGAATTGCTTGAAAATTGGGATTTTACTTACGATGCCGATGAAAAGGCCGCTGTCATCTTTGATAAAATATATGAAAATATTAGAACACTCACCTATGATGAACTTACCAATAATGCAACATATGAGACTGCTATGCCAAACAAGCGACGACTGGAAATGCTGATGTCTCAGCCCAAACATCCAATATTTGACTTGAAATCAACAGAGTTTGTTGAGGATTTAGGTGACATCGTCAATCTCGCCATTAAGGAAGTACTTGACGAGGAAGCAGGGAAACCCATGAAGACTTACGGGGCGTCAAGATCTGTTGATATCCCTCATATTTTACGGATTCCATCATTCTCTGTAAATAATCTTAGCCTGGGTGGTAATGAGGACTGTCTCAATGCCCAAAGACCCGATTGGGGGCCTTCCTGGCGCATGATTGTTGAATTGGGGGATCAACCACAAGCCTGGGGTGTATATCCGGGTGGCCAAAGTGGTAATCCTGCAAGCAAACATTATAAGGACTTCATATCGACCTGGAGCCAAAAGGATTATTTTAAAATAAACTTTTTACATTCGGCTGAAGATATGATGAATGAAGAAAGTAAGCTGTATCGTGTAACACCCTAATCTTATATCATGAAATTAAGCACCTTATTGTGGGCTTTTTTACTTTTTAATATTGTGGCCTTGGGTGGAAGTTTTCTTCCATGGTATGCCCTGGGAATAGTTGCTTTTTTTTTGGGACTATTTTTGTTTAAAAAAAACTACCATGCCTTTTTTATTCCGCTTGTTTTTTGTGCCAGCCTTTGGATGGCCTATGCTTTTTACTTTGATTATAGAGCGAATGTCAGTATTGCGGGTATTATTTCTGCCTTATTCAATGACACCGGCAAACTTCCGATATATGTTATAACTGGTCTGGTAATTGGCTTGTTTGGTGGAATAGCTGGGTTAAGTGGAAATTATTTATCGAAATTTATGGTTGATTTGATATATAAAGGAATAATAAAAATATAATGAGAAATAGAAGACGAGATAGGGTAAGATTAGAACCAACTGACAGAAACTATATCATTTTTGAAGTCTTTAAGACGTTGATGATTATCATTGCTTTAAACATCATCAATTCTAATTTTACTCCAGGTCTGCGATGGGCTTTAATACCTACAATTTTTCTAATGATATCATTGGCCAAAAAGATTTTTATTGCAAAAACCAAGGCACGCAAAATGCAGCAGAACGATGAGGCTGACTATCTGGACCTAAGGGAGTTCGATAGGGCTGATTTCAATGAGGGCAAAAAATCCTGGAAAGATTCCGACCTTGTATAAGCGCCAACCCTATTTATATATTTTGTGATTTTTCATGAAGAATTTTACAGATCGTATACTCTAGCTGAAGTCAGTCAAATATAATTTTGTTGTAACCATTTTGTATTGGCAATAGCATCTTGGGTATTGATGAGAATTTTTACATTTTCTGAGATTCGAAAATGGTTTATAAAGTTTTCAACATTGCTGAAGGTGTTATCAACACATTTGAAAAATCGTCATATACTACATTCTAGTAATTATTCTAATATGATTGCCCATTGAATAAACCACCAATGTCTCATTACCCTGGCTTTGGTTGACTGGTCAGGATTTTGTTTCTTTGTTTCAAATTAGCATTGATATATGACTTATTTTGAATACTTAGAACCCGAGGGTGTAGGAGGAGGAGCAGAGATCAAGGGCCGGGATGATAGGTCAAAATCAAAATATCCAGTGGACTTTTTAAATGCACTACGTGAAGATCCAAGTTTAGCAAGCTTAGAAAAATTGGCTGTCAGGTCCAATCAGGTGATCAATTCAAGCTTGTTGTTGCATACAGAACCAGATGAACCATTTGAAAACGATCAAATCCAATTGGAAAGTGCTCAGATCAAGACTGATTCAAGAAATGAAGAGGAGGAGAAAGATTGGGTTGAGGAGAATCTTACAGAAGAAGCTGTAGCAAACATCCAGGAATTGACACAAGTTGAGGCTGATCAGGAAGACTTGCCTACTGGAGAACAAGAAGAGACCATTTCCTCTCTAAGTGGGTCTGATGATTTCATTACATTGTCATCCCGGCAAGAATTGTCCGAGAAGGCAGAAGTAAAAAAACTAAAGAAAAAGTTGAAGAAGTCAGGTTTGAAACACGTGGTTGACGTGCATGAAGAGGCTTCAACAGATTTCAGCAACTGGCTGGTAGCCCTCAAGCCGATGAAGGGCAGCCACATCAGGCAAATGGACAAAATCAAATCCAGACACAGTAAAAAGTCAAAGGTAGAAGCGTCTGCTGAAAAGTCTATTAAGAAAAATACCCAAATGGTCTCCGAACCGCTGGCACAATTACTGGCAGCTCAGGGGCACAATTTAGAAGCAATCGAAATGTATAAACGATTAATTTTGAATATTCCGGAAAAAAGTGCTTACTTTGCAGCCCGAATAGAGGAATTAAAAAATAAAGCTTAGAAAAATGGTAAATTTCCTGACGATAGTGATTGCAATCAATTGCATTTTATTGATGGGTGTAGTACTTATTCAGAATCCAAAGGGAGGTGGGGTAGACTCAACCTTTGGAGGAAATACAGCAAATCAGCTTTTTGGTGCTTCAAAATCTACTGACTTGATTGAGAAGCTTACCTGGGGCCTTGCTGCTTCTTTATTTGTGCTTTGCATCATCACTGCAATCATCGTAAGTGGCGGAACAACAGAAATTCCACTGCAGTCTGCTCCACAATAGGGGCCAAATAAAAAAAATAGAAAAGGGCATTAATGTATTTACATTAATGCCCTTTTCTTATTTAAAAAGGTATCGGCTATAAAACCGATACCTCATAATGCTCTGAAACTAATTTCGAAACCTTATTTCATCTTGAAGTTACCTTTACCAACAATGAAACCATTGTTGTAAACTTCAACCTCGTAGTTTCCTGCACTCAAAGTTTGAGAAAGTGTCCAGTCGATACAAGCATCAGTGTCCTGGTTGTTGTATTGAACATCTCCTGAAGTCGAATATCTGATTTGAGTATTGTCAAGTTTGTTGGTCAACACACCAGATCCTTTGTCTTCAACAGCAACTGTTTCACCCATAGGATTTACAACTCTAATGTAAAACTTCTTTGTTCCCGCAGGAGTTACAAGGTTGGTTTCTGTTTTGATACAGAATCTCAAAAGGTCAATATTTTTTGCTCTTGTTTTCTCATCAAGTTTACCATTTTTCTGCACTTCAAAACCTTTTACACTGAGGTAATTGATTTTTACCGCATTGGCCATGTCTACTTTAGAAGAAAGACTTTCATTTGTTTTAGAAAGATTTTCTTTTTCAGAAGCAAGGATTGCTCTAGCTTGAGAAATCTCTTCCTTGGCGATTCTTTCAGTCTGAAGATCAGCATTTAAAGTCTGATTCTGCTCATTTAAATTTGTATTTTCGCTGGCGAGCAAAGAGTTTTCTTCTGTCAATTTATTGATTTGAGCAACATATTGTTCAGCCTGAGTTTTGAGCGCTTTCAACTGAACCTTAGCTTTGTCCAATTCTCTCTTAGACCAAATCAATTCACTGATTTTGGTTTTTTGAGTTTCAAGCTCTTTCTTTTGACTGTCTATTAGTTCGTTCAATTCTTTGTTGTCTCCCCTGAGTTGCTCGAGGCTCTCAAGAGCTGTCTGGTAGTCCTGATCTAATTCAGCCTGAACTTTTGAGAGTTCCTCAACTTGTGCAATTTGTGCTGAATTTTGTGTTTTCAACTGGCTATTTGAAAACCACTGATAAGCATTAAGACCAAGTAGACCGATGATGGCTACAATTGCCCACGCTGTGAAATTTTGTTTCGATTTTGTTGACTCCATAGTTTATTGTATTTATTTTTATCGTGATAACGATGCAAATATGTGCAATTGTTACGTCAAAAACTACCATTTTTGAAGATTCAATGTTTACCACGATTGTAAATTACTAGGGAAAACCCTGACATATGACCTATTCAATAAAAAATCTGACTTCCACTTTGTTTATCGATGTAGAAACAGTGTCTGAAGTTGCCCAATATTCAGAGTTATCTCCCATTTTTAAGGAACTGTGGGATAAGAAAGGGCGTCGGTTATTGGGAAGTGGAATGAATTACGACGATGCAAAGCATGATTTGTATAAAAACAATGCGGCAATCTATGCGGAGTTTGGGAAAATAATTTGCATTTCAGCCGGATATATTACTTCCGATGGCCATCTCCGGGTGAAGAGTTTTGCAGGACATGATGAAGCCATGATCTTAGAAGAATTTGCTGTAATGGTGACCCATCATTTTGATGATCCAAAGGCATATTTTTTTTGTGGACACAATTTGAAGGAGTTTGATATTCCCTACATCTGCAGAAGAATGATTAAGCATGGGGTATCAATGCCCAATATGTTGGACATCGCCGGCAAGAGACCCTGGCAGACAGAGCATCTCCTTGATACATTGGATATGTGGAGATTTGGTGACATCAAAGGATATACCAGTCTGGCTTTGATTTGTGCGGTTTTGGATATAGAGAGTCCAAAAAATGACATTGACGGCAGCATGGTAGGCAAGGTCTACTGGGAGGATAAAGATTTGGAAAGAATTTGCAAATACTGTGCTCATGATGTGGTTGCAACAGTAAAAGTAATGTTGAAATTCTTACATGCAAGATCTCTGGATGAAGATCAGATTGAAATTTTAGAATGGAAAGAAGGTCTTTAACTCAAGGATTGGATAAAATCGTCAAGTACTGAGGGATTGGCCGCTAAAATTCGGGGGTGTTGGTCTGATACATAATGCAGGATGCAAGACTTCATGTGCTCATTATTGATATCAAATGGTTTGTCATACATGCCTTTGATTTGTCTTTGTCGGCTGGCTTCAAACAAGCTAATGGCACAGGCCACCGAAACATTCAAGCTTTGAACCATACCATAGATGGGAATGAGGATATTGCCATCGGCCATTCGGAGTGTTTCTTCAGAAATCCCATCTTTCTCATTTCCAAACACGATGGCGCATTTACTGGAGAGATCAGTCTCATAAATTGAAGAAGCTTCTTCTGACAAGTGGGTCGCTAAAATTTGGAACCCTCTGGTTTTGAGTTCGTTAAGGCAATCTGTCATCGAAGTATGGAATACTACGTCAACCCAACGTCTGGCACCTCTTGAAGCCTTTTTACCTATGTATTTAGCAGAACTGTTTTTGCCTTCTTCAGAATATACTACATGAATTGTGAATACGCCTACGGCTTCGCATGTCCTAAGAATAGCCCCCAAATTGTGCGGATCATGCACATTTTCAAGTACTACGGTGAGATCAAACTGCCTGCTTGCAACCAGTTTTTTTAATTTGAATAATCTTTCTTCAGTAAATAACATGCATAGCTGTATCAGATTCGTTCAAATGCACCATTTCTGAATCTGATGATGTCCAGGTGTTTGTTTTCGTAAAACTGCACTTTTGAGAAGGAGTCATCACCTTCTTCATAAACCGGCTTGATATCAAAAGATGTCTGAAGATAATAATCACCCATATAATGGATCTTTTTGATGAAATCCCTGCCATATTTTGACAGCGCCTCTCCTATAAAGCTAAATAAGTCGTAGGCCTCAAAGGCGTCGGATGCGGGAATTGTTCGATACAATTCATAGTAGGATTTTGTAAATTGTCTGACCCTATGATCATCTTTCTCAATGAAATCCGGAACTACGAGTTCCATATTCAGTCCCTGGTACAAATTGTATCCAATCTTTTCGCTTTCAAGGATAATGGGTAAACCAACAGCAGTGACATTTTTACTTCCTTTTTCGCCCACCAGTTTGGTAAGAACACTTCTCAAATATTCCTCATCATTATATGAGTAATTCGGAAAAACGAAAATAGATTTTCCTTGCTGAATTTTAGAAGTGAAAACGGTATCATCATTAAAAAGTGATTTTTCATTAATCAGGATCTGATCTAAGGGCTGATCTTTGCTCTTGCCTTTTGAATATGCCTTTGCTACAGATTGAAAATATTCCAGATACTTGTAATCATTGTTGTTGTTTCTACCTACCAGCACGACCTTCGATTGATTTCCTTCATCGTAAATATTTTGAACAATTTTGTTGAAATGTTCCCTGATATTTGGTTTTATCTGGATGTAATATTCGTTGTTTTCAGTCGCCTTGCTATTGGAATACCAAGGAGAAACAACCATGATTTTGTTTTTCTTTCCGAATTCAATGATTTTTTGGAGCTCTGCTTTAGAAGATTCTGATGATGCTGAAGCATAGGGGCCTATGATCAAATCGAGATGTGTAGGAAACATATTGGTGTTAAGCAATTCCTTGCTATCAAAAACGCTGACGTTGATGATTGCTCCATCAGTATTCAGATCTTTCCCAGCGAGTTTGATTCCTCCATAATATTGAATAAACCGCAAGTTGGAATTGTTGTCAATTCTTCCCGACTCTGCATCAAGCGGAAGCAAAAGCGCAACATTATATGTCTTATCTGAATTATAGGGCTTGGTTTGGTCAGGATCTTTTTTGTCGCCATCATCCTTTTTATCCGGTGTTACCACGCCAACTGTGTCTGTTTTGGCTGGCACATCTTTATCCTTTTCATCATCAGCCTTTACAATCTGAGGTTGTTTTTTTGTTTTTTTGGATGTGCCACAGGAAGTAATCAGGACTGCCATCATTGACAATAGCACTAAAGAAGTCAAAGACCTCATGAAAACTTTATAGAACTTTATTCCCACGAACTTGAAGTTTGGTTTAAATTTAAGCAATTGCCGCAAAACTAATGTTCAAACGATACCAGAGATTTTTCTATTATTCCCACTCAATGGTTGCAGGCGGTTTAGTGCTGATGTCAAAAACCACCCTATTGATGCCTTTGACGCTGTTGATGATGTCGCTTGAAACTTCTGCAAGGAAGTCATGTGGGAGTTTAGACCATTCAGCGGTCATGCCATCAACTGAATTGACACACCTCAATGCAACTGCAAATTCGTATGTTCTTTCGTCTCCCATCACACCAACAGATTGCACAGGTAGAAGGATGGCACCAGCCTGCCAGACCTTGTCATACAGGTCCCATTTTCTAAGTTTTGATATAAATATAGCATCTGCTTCCTGGCAAAGTCTGATCTTTTCTTTGGATAGTGCGCCCAATACCCTGATAGCAAGTCCTGGCCCCGGGAATGGGTGTCTGCCTATCAGTGCAGCATCCAGGTTGAGTTGTTTACCAACTCTTCTTACTTCATCTTTAAACAACATCCTGAGCGGCTCAACAATTTTAAGATGAAGCTTTTCAGGAAGTCCTCCCACGTTGTGGTGAGATTTTATGGTTACACTAGGACCGTGTACAGATACTGATTCAATTACATCTGGATAGATGGTGCCCTGTGCCAGCCACTTTACATCTTTTATTTTTTTGGCTTCTCTCTCAAAAACTTCGATAAAGACCCGACCAATTGTTTTTCTTTTGAGCTCCGGATCAGCTACGCCATCCAATTGTCCCAAAAATTCTTCAGATGCATTCACTCCTATGACGTTGAGTCCCATGTGTTTGTAAGAGTCAAGCACCATTTCAAATTCGTTCTTTCTCAAAAGACCATTGTCTATGAAAACACAATACAATCTATCTCCTATAGCCTTATGGATCAAAGAGGCTGCGACACTGCTGTCTACGCCACCTGAAAGACCAAGCAATACCTTGTCTTCACCCAATAAAGATTTCAAATCTTCAACTTTTTCTTCGACAAAGGAAGCTGGAGTCCAATCACCGCTTAATCCTGCAATATCAAATACAAAATTTGCCAATAACTCTTTTCCCTGAAGGCTATGTGTTACTTCCGGATGGAATTGAAGGCAAATGAATGGCTTGTCATATACATTTGGTTTGCTCTGAAAAGCTGCAACAGGAATATCATCTGTGTTTGCAATCAACTCAAAATTCTCGGGGATGTCTTTGATGGTGTCTCCATGACTCATCCAAATCTGAGCGCCATCTTCCAATCCTCTAAACAAGGCACATTGCTCATCGAGGATATGCATTTTGGCTTTGCCATATTCTCTCTTTTCAGATTTTAGCACCTTGCCACCCAATTGATGCGCTGTAAGTTGTGCGCCATAACAAACAGCCAGGATCGGATATTTTCCAGCTATTAGATTCAAATCAAAATAAAGGGCATTCGTGTCCAGCACCGAGAAAGGGCTCCCGGACAATATGAATGCATTGGCTTCACCAACTTCATCAAGATTTTTGTTGTAAGGGTATATTTCACAATAAACATTGAGCTCCCTGAGCCTTCTGGCAATGAGCTGGGTGTATTGTGAGCCAAAATCTAGAATAACAACTTTTTCCTTCATTGTGGAGATATAATTTACTTGACATTCAATAGACCAACCAGGTCTTTAACTTCCCTCAGAGTTTCTTTGGCAATGGCTCTGATTGTATCAGAGGATGCCCGCACCTGATCTTTGATGGCTTTCTTATCTGAATTCAATTCTTTTTTTCTTTCGATGAATGCTCCTGTCATGGTGACCAAAGCTTTTGCAGTCGCTTCTTTGAGGGCTACATACTTTAGTTGGCCGGTGTTGTAATCGTCCATCAATTGATTATAGTCCTCCTTACCGCCGGATGCTTTGAGCAATTCGAATAAGTTTTCAACACCTTCACTCATTCGGTCGTCATTTTTCTCACCAGTATCTGTTACCGCTGATTTGATTTGTTTGGTGATGCGATCAGCATCTGCAAAAAGAGAAATATAATGCTTCTCTCCTGCAGATTTTGACATTTTACGTGTTGGGTCGGCAGTGGATTTTATTTTGGGTGTTTCGGTGAATAAAGCTTCCGGGAGAACAAAGTATTCTTTTCCTACCTGAAAGTTGAATCTTTGTGCAATGTCCCTTGACAACTCCAGGTGCTGTTCCTGATCCTTACCAACAGGAACATAATCTGCTTTATATATCAAAATGTCCGCAGCCTGGAGGACGGGATAGTCCAATAAACCGACAGAAATGAAATCTTCCTTACCACTTTCGCTCACCTGAGCACTTTTATCTTTGAACTGTGTCATTCTTGTCAACTGACCGTAAGAGCAAAAGCAATTGAAAATCCAATTGAGCTCGGTATGTTCCGGCACAAGTGACTGGATGAAGAGGTTTTCGGCATCAACACCGACAGCCATAAGATTGGTGATCAATTCCCAGGTGTTGGTGCGAAGTTTCGACACATCATAAGGCATGGTCATGGCATGATAGTCTACAACGCCATAAATACATTTGTATTTTTCCTGTAAGTCTACCCAATTGCGAACAGCACCAAAATAGTTTCCTAAGTGAATATCTCCTGTGGGCTGAATGGCAGAAAGGACTGTTTTTTTATCCATAAATCGTTTGCCTGCTTATTTGAAGCTGCAAATTTAGAAGAATAAATGGTAACTCCTTGCCCGACCTCAGGAGAATGACTCAATTTTAGTCAATTTTTGAAAGGGGTAGTGCGCTGAAAAGCACTAATTCATCCGACTCAGATTGAAAGTGAAATTGACTTCAATAAAATCATTCACTTTTACCAGTCCTCCCATTTTGGATGGTGGTACCAGGTCAAAATCAGAAAAACAAATTTGTCTGCTTCCTTTTAAAGTTAGATTATTTTGATCTACATCGCTGACTTTCAAGTCAATGGAATATATGCTTGTTTTCCCTGCGAGATCAATAGCTGCCCGACTTGAGATGATTTGTCCACTGCAAACTGTGGAGAGTGGCAGGGAAATGGTTTTGAATTTGATATTCATGGTAGGGTGGGAGTTTGCATTAAGCGTTTTAAGCAAATCTCTTGTCATCATAGAGTTTTCACATTTGAATCCGTCCACATTAATGACAATTTCGCAAGACTGTTGAAAGGATACCTTCTCCTTCCCTGCACTGTTGTAAGAAAGATAGTTGGTTTTATTAAATCCAGGAATGCCACATGTAAAAGCATTGATATTTGTTTTTCCATGTATGTAAAGACTACTGTCGGCTTTTACTAGCCATTCTTCATGGTTGGTCTGATTGATAAATGACATGCAAATCAGTAAGACTGTAAATATTGTAAGTTTCATCTTTTCTATTTTTGGATTTAAAAAAGGTGGAGTCCATGTAGAACTCCACCTTAACAAGCGAGATGACTTAAAGCTTTCGTGAATCCTTTCTGATAGATTTGAATCAGAAGTATTGCACTATTCAATAATTTCTATTTCAATTCCCAAATCAAATATTCAAATCTCAACTCAGTACAGGAATTCACAGCTTTGCAATTGTGGCTTTTAAGTTTTACCAAATTAGAATCCAACAACAGCTTCAATCACAACACCATTAAATTTACCTCCATTTCTGATGTCGTTAGCTTTAAATCCTTCGTGTGTTTGGTTGACATATTCACCTTTGAGTAGCAAATTTTTAGTTGGGAACCATCCGGCAGCGACTACAAATCTGTCTACTGTTACATCATTTGTATATCCTTGCAAGCGGCTTTTTACTGTGTTGTATTTAGCTCCTACGAACATCTGTTCCCTAGGTAAAAATCTGTACACCAATTCTGCTGCATATTGAGAAGTAGCTCTGTTTTTTCCGTCATAAGCATCTGCTTTTTCATTCACGTTTTTGCCACTTGCTTTTTCAATGGTTCCGAAGAATTCCAAACCTTTGTATTTTACGAATGGGTTGATAACGAAGGTTGTGACTGTATTTCTATATGCGGGATTGAATCTACCGCTTGTATGGTTGGCTGTGCTGTTGGTCCAGGCTGCATTTTCCAATACTCCAAAGTATCCAGATCCTGTTCTGTCACCTGAAAACAAAGTGTTGCTTGGTGAAGAAGCATTGTGGTACATAGAGGCACTGATTCTGAATCGCAAGTCTTTTACAGATTTGTCATAAGCAGCTTTAAGTAAGACAGACGGAGCTTTGGTTGTGATTGAGTCAATGCCTGGGGCAACGACCGGAGCTTGAGAGTAATCCTGAATATTGTTTTTAATCAATCCATTGGTCAATCCTGCCATCAACATGATGTCTTTGGTTGGGAAAAGGTATACTTCACCACCTATTTCTGTTGCAAACGCATCCATGATGTTGTTTTCTATGAAAGGGTTGTACATGGCATTACCTCCATCTGATCTTCTGAAATGGCTGTCACCGTAGTTGATCTCCATATGTCCTATTTTTACTCTGACATAGTCACTGAACCAAGTAGGGTTATTGAACATAGGCAATTTGTCGATTTGGATATAACCACCTTTTACCCAGAATTCATTGTGGTGTCTTGATGCCATGTAGTTTTCAAGATACATTCTGATACCGTCATCCAATTGTACGTCGAAGTTTAAGTTGGCAGCAGCGAGGTTGAAACCATTTCCCAAAGGATAAAGTTTTGTATTCGCGTCTGAGGTAAGCTCAATATTTTCATGCTTGAGCATTTGGAAAGATTGTCTGAAGTTACCACCTATTTGGAGTTTTAGACCATCAAAGTCAACTTCTGAAACCTTACCTGGTTCGAAGACATTGATACCTGTCTGACTAGCAGCTCGTGAATATTGTGTTTTTTGAGCGTGGATAGAATAGCTTATTAATAGGGCTGTCAAAAGGGTAAATAATTTGAAATTAGTTCTCATGACGTAAGATTTTATTCGTTTAGAAATGGAGATTTATTTTAATTA
>JAGQWX010000021.1:30854-45284 GCA_020436935.1 Saprospiraceae bacterium | reverse complement strand
TCAAAAGGGTAAATAATTTGAAATTAGTTCTCATGACGTAAGATTTTATTCGTTTAGAAATGGAGATTTATTTTAATGTCTCAAACGGGGGGGAAATCCCTCGCCTTCAGGCGAAGACTTTAGTTTAAAACTCCGAATACTTATCTTTGAAAGGAAAAGGAAAAAGATGCAGAATTATCGTAAGACAAGTCATACGACGTACGATTGCAAGTACCATATAGTATGGATAACGAAGTACAGGAAGAAGGTAATGGTAGGCATGATAGCAGAAAGAGTTAGAGAACTAATACGTCAAATTTGTAAGGAGAACGAAGTAGAGATAATAAAAGGTCATGTGTCAAAGGATCACATTCATATGTTTGTGAGTGTTCCACCGCACTTAGCGATAAGCAAATTGGTACAGAGCATGAAAGGAAAGAGCTCACACAAATTGTTGAACGAGAACAAAGATTTGTCAAAGCAGTTTTGGGGGAGGCATCTTTGGGCAAGAGGATACTTTGTGGCAACATCAGGCAATGTAACGGATGAGATAATAATGGAGTACATACAAAACCAAGACATAAAAGAGGGAGATGATGACTTTACAGTTTCGGACCCACTTTAGTCGACTTCAGTCGAAATCAAATCTATCGGCTTTAGCCGATAGATGTTTAATTAATTGGTTGTTGTTCCTGTGTTGACTTCAGTGACGACGAAGGAGAATTTTACTGTGACATCATTGCCTGTTTTTACAGCACCCATCATAAATGTTGGTGGTTCCATGCTGAAATCTGTCATTGAAATTTTTCTTTCGCCGGTAACTTCAAAGGCATTAGCGCCTTTCTTTTTGATTTTTACATTGATAGGCAGGTCTTTTGTCACTCCAGCCATAGTCAAAGCAATGGTAGATTTTACAGTGCAATTTCCGCCTCCTTCATTCTGAACACTGCCTGTTTTTAGCTTAGCAGTGATGTTTGCATATTTGTCAGCTTTGAGTGCAGTGTATGCATTTTTATCCATCGGAGATTTTCCACTTTTCAGCGACTTGGCCGGCATATTGAATGCTACGGAGTTGATTCCGGTGATATCTCCTGTTGCATTGGTGACGAAATCGATGGTACATGTGCCGTTTGATGCGGTCATTTCCCAGTCATGCAAAGTTGAGGTGCCATTTAAGGTAAAGTTCAAACTGTTCTTTACGCTGTACTTTTGACTCATCAAAGGCAATGCTGCCGCGATCAGAGCAAAGATCATTAAGTGACTGAGGTAAGCGCGATTTTTCATTTTTGTAGTATTTTGTTGTGATTGATAATGCAAAGATGCATCACCTCCAACCGCTAAAAAAATGACCCCTCGTCATGTCTCACTGTGATTGAAAACATGGTGATAGATGACCAAAGTCATGAATCATCAAAAAGTTATTTTGCAGAAAATGAGCGCTTTATGTCAACGAATGTTGACAATTTGAATAAAGAACAAATCGAAAATTGTAATAGAAAAAGTGAGGCGGCTCTAAAAAGGACTAAAATATCCAAAAGAGATTTGCGGAATAATGGTAGAAGTATTCCAGTTTTCAATGGTGTTTGGACCTTGTTTGAGTTTATAGGCTGCTCCGATTTGTAGGGCCAAATGATATTTTCTAAAAGTAAAGCCGATACCAAGACTTGTATCCGTGTGGATTTCACCAACTCCCTGGTTTCTCAACTGGAGTGTAATTGAAGATGAATTTACCGTTGGTTTGAAGTGATAGTCAAAACCTGCACAAAAACCAATGAACCCAACGCCAATATGAGCCCCGATCCTTGAGGTGATTAAGGTTTCCACTTCAGCACCTAATAAACCTCCTCCGTTGAGTAGACCAACAGTTATGGCTGTTTTCTCCTGATTGAAATCTTCAATATTTACGCCTTGCGCGAAAATTGATGTAAAAAGTGCAAGATTCAGAACAGTGAAAACCAATAATTTTCTCATAAAACATTTGAAAGTTGCCCAAAAATAAAAAACATTGGTTGAAAGAATAGGATTGTTGAATATTTATGAAATAAATGGGCTAAAATAAAAAAGCCCTCCAAATTGGAAGGCTTTTGCTGTGAGAGAAGGATTCGAACCTCCACAGGGCAATTAGGTGTAGAACAAAATCTGGTGGTCAACCCCAGTCGGACTAACCGGCTTATTCTAACTTTATCTTGTGATCCCCACCCCCGAGACAGGAGGGCATGGCTGCCAATTTCAACACCTCACAGTATAAAATTTATTTTGCTATACGAAATGAAAGGTTGAAATTGAATTGAAGAAGGAAATTGGCAGCCATACCACCCATCCTGACTAAGGTCAGGTTCACTCATTAAATTGATTTTATCAATTTTGCTGCGCACCATTCGCTCATCAATTTCAACACCTCACAGTATAAAATATTAAGATCTTTTTCTTAATTGATAATGCAAATATATGACATATCTACCCAAATGATAAAATATTTTCATCAAAAATTAATAAAATATTGATTTTGTTTAAGAATATGGCTATTTATTTAAAATGTATCAAATATGGGCTAGTTATGGCGGTATACTTTTGAAAATTATTTAAATAAAATGAAGAAATCTTTACTCAGAGTTTACTTCTTTTGATTTCCCAATCCCAGGCGGTTCGCATGATATCTTCAATATTGTATTTAGGCTCCCATGACAATTGAGTTTTTGCCTTTTCATAATTTGCATATATGGCGACCACATCGCCCGGTCTTCTTTCTGTAATTACATAATTGAGAGCTTGACCAGTAACACTTTCAAAAGCGTGAATTACTTCCAGAACACTTGCACCAGCTCCTATCCCCAGGTTGTAGATTTCTATGGGGATCTGTTGTTGATCATCAAGAATAGACTTCAAAGCAAGGGTATGGGCATGAGCGAGATCCATGACATGGATATAATCTCTTATGCAACTTCCATCTCGGGTAGGATAATCTGTGCCAAATACTGACATGGATGGTCTTTTGCCTATGGCAGTTTCAGTGATGACAGGAACCAGGTTCAAAGCCTGATTGGTTGGAGCTTCTCCTATCAGGCCGGAAATATGCGCTCCTGCCGGGTTGAAATACCGAAGAATGATGGCTTTTGTTAGTGAATTTTCTGCAATAGTGTCCTGGATCATTTGCTCACCCATTTGTTTGGTGCGTCCGTAAGGAGAAGCAGCATCCATCAGCGGTGTTGATTCTGTAACAGGACTTGATTCCACATTACCATAAACAGTACAGGAAGAACTAAATATAAATGCCTTTACTCCAAATTCTTTTGAAAGTTCAAGTGCATTCAAGGTGCTGTTGAGGTTGTTTCTAAAATATTTAAAGGGGTAGGCTACAGATTCACCGACTGCTTTCAATGCAGCAAAATGAATGACTCCATCAAAACTTTCTTTTTCAAATATAGATCTGGTTGCATCGTAATCGCACAAATCAACTGCATAGTGCTTCACTTTAACACCAGTGATTTGTTCAACCTGTTCGAGGATTGAAGCATCAGAGTTTATACCATTGTCAAGGGATACCGGCGTGAATCCGTTTTCAATAAGATCGATGATGGTGTGGCTTCCAATATATCCGGTACCTCCAGTGACTAAGATCTTTTTTGACATTGTTTTTTACCTTTGCGGCAAAAGTACAAGTTTATGCACATCTTAGACAATAAATATAACCTGCTTGATCTTACAAATGCTGTCATAGAAATTGTGAGAAAGGCAGGTCTTGTGATCATGGAGGTGTATCAACAGGATTTTCAAATCATCAGTAAAGAGGATAGTTCACCTCTTACTCAAGCTGATCTGGCCAGCAATGAGGTGATCGTGTCTCACCTAATGCAGTTGACTCCGGAAATACCCATCATTTCCGAAGAAAGTGCAAAAATCAATTTTGCGGACAGGAAAGAAGCAACATATGTCTGGAGTGTTGACCCATTGGATGGCACGAAAGAATTTGTGAAGAAAAACGGTGAATTTTCTGTCAATGTAGCGCTCATTGAAAATGGTAAGCCTATCCTGGGTGTAGTAGGTATACCTGCACAGGAGACTATTGCCTGGGGCCTAAAAGATTACGGAGCTTTCCTTGAAAAATCCGGACTTACCTGCAGACTTGAATCAAAATCAATGACAGATGATCAAGACCAATATAAAGTGGTCTGCTCAAGATCACATTTGGATAAGGATACCAAAAGATTTGCAGAATCTTACGGTGAAATCTTCTGGATTCCTCAGGGATCGTCTATGAAATTTGTGATGGTTGCAGCAGGAGATGCAGATTTTTATCCGAGACTGGGTCCAACCATGGAATGGGATACAGCGGCTCCACACATTATTGTGGAGGAAGCCGGGGGCAGCGTATTGTCTATAGAAACAGGCGAACCACTTACCTACAATAAAGAGAATCTATATAATCCGGATTTTGTTGTCCTGGCCAAAGGAGGACAATTATTGCCCTTCAACTGATTCTTTTGGCTTCTTGTTTTTCCAAAAAGCGGCAAGTATAGATGCAGTAACATTCATCATACTACCGAATATGGCAGGGGCTAGTCCCATAGTGGCAGCTTTGCCCAGCTCATTGGCAAGTGATGTACCTAATCCACCATTTTGCATACCTACTTCAAGGGCAATAGTACGACAATCGACTTCTTCAAAACCAAGCACTTTGGCGCTGTAGAATCCAAGTAGATAACCGACTGTATTGTGGATAAATACGGCTATGATCAATAAAAATCCTACCTGCTGCAAAGACTTCTGCCCGCTCGCAATGATGATCATGAGGATGAGTGCAATACCAACCATTGACAAGTAAGGCAAAATGCTATGTATACTTTTAGCAAATTTTGGCAAAAAATAATTGAGCATAAACCCACCAATAATGGGCAAAATGATGGTCTTATTGATGTCCCAAAACATTTTTAATGCATCTATATCTACAAAGCTTCCGCCAAGATATTTCATCAACAGTGGCGTGATAAATGGAGCCACAAGCGTTGCACAGGTCGTCAAAGTAACAGAAAGAGCAACGTTTGCATTGGCAATAACACACATTACATTGCTCGCCAGTCCGCTAGGACAGCTGCCTATTAAAATCAAACCAGCAGCGATTTCAGGTGGGAAATTGAATGATTTGGCAATAGCGAATCCTACAAAAGGCATAATTGTAAACTGACAAAGCATGCCAACAATTATCTTCTTTGGAGTTTTTATCACGGCGGTAAAATCGGCAAAAGTTAGGGTGGCACCTACACCAAACATGATGATCTGGAGCAGTGGCAAAATGAGTTTGGACATTTTGAAGTCGCCAATACTCGTAAAATAATCAGGAAAAATATAGGCAATGGTGACAGCAATAATGATGCTGATGGTGTAAGTAAGATTCTTCACAAATAATTAGATTTGAAATTCAAGTGTTAAAAGTACACAAATAAATCTAATCAAAAAATCTGCTCAATCAAATTCTGCTTTCAAATATTGGCCGGTAAAACTATCCTTGACTTTTAATAATTTTTCGGGTGTACCTTCAAAAATTATTTTTCCACCACCTCGGCCACCTTCTGGCCCTACATCAATGATATGATCTGCCACTTTAATAACATCCATATTGTGTTCAATTATGATGACCGTGTTTCCTTTATTGACCAATCTGTCCAATACTTCGATCAAATGTTTGATGTCTTGAAAATGCAATCCTGTAGTCGGCTCATCAAGAATATAAATGGTATTGCCCGTATCTTTTTTAGATAGTTCTTCAGAAAGCTTTACTCTTTGTGCCTCACCTCCAGACAAGGTAGTTGCTTGCTGGCCGAGGGTGATATAACCCAAACCAACACTGTCCAGGGTTTTGAGTTTTCTGAAAATGGATGGAATGTGTTCAAAAAAAACGGTAGCTTCTTCCACACTCATCTCCAAAACATCAGATATGGATTTTCCTTTGTATAGGATCTCAAGCGTTTCGCGATTGTATCTCTTTCCTTGACAAGTCTCACAGTCAACCAAAACATCGGGTAGAAAATTCATTTCAATCACTTTTCTACCGGCACCTTCGCAAGTTTCACAACGTCCCCCGGAAACATTAAAAGAAAATCTACCTGGTTTATATCCGCGAATCTTTGCTTCAGGCAGACTTGAAAAAATCTTCCTGATGTCGTCAAAGACACCTATGTAAGTTGCAGGGTTGGATCGTGGCGTCCTGCCGATGGGCGACTGGTCAATTTCTATGACTTTGTCGAGGTGCTCGATGCCCTTGATTTCTTCAAACTCCAATGGCTTTTGAAGACTGTTGTAAAAATGTTTTCTGAGAATGGGGTAGAGGGTCTCATTGATGAGTGATGATTTTCCACTACCGGACACTCCTGTGACCACCACAAGGCATCCTAATGGAATGGAAATGTTTACATTATTTAGATTGTGTCCTTTGGCGCCTTTCAGGGTCAAAACGTTTCCGTTGCCTTTTCGTCTTTTTTTGGGGATGGCTATCTGCTGTCTGTTGGCCAGATAGTCTGCGGTTGTTCCTGGCAAAGACATGAAATGTTCTGGTGTGCCTTCAGCGACAATCTTACCTCCGTGGTGTCCTGCGCCAGGGCCCATGTCGATCAGGTAGTCAGAAGCAAGCATGATGTCTTTGTCGTGTTCTACGACTATGACAGAATTGCCTATTTCCGTAAGGTTTTTCAAAGCTCTGATGAGCCTGTGGTTGTCTCTTTGGTGCAGACCTATGCTGGGTTCGTCCATGATATAAGTAATACCGGTCAGCTGACTGCCGATCTGAGTAGCCAATCTTGTCCGTTGGGATTCGCCACCGCTCAATGTTCTTGTAGGGCGATCCAGGCTGAGATAATCAAGACCTACTTCAAGCAAAAAATCAAGCCGCATACCAATTTCCTTGAGTATTTCGTGCGCAATTGCTTTTTGTTTTTCATCAAGATGCTCGTTCAGGCTTCCAATGAACTGCCTAAGTTCCGCGATGTCCATCTGAGCAAGTTCGCCTATGTGTTTTTCGCCCAGTTTAAAATATAATGAGTCCTTTTTGAGCCTGTAACCGTCACATGAAGGACAAGTGACAACCGTCATGAATTCTTCAGCCCATGACCTGATCTTCTCAGAAGTTGTTTCTTCATACCAGGTTTTGAGCATGTTCATCAATCCCTTTTCTGCAAGATTATACACATAGTCGTGCGGAATATGGTCGTACTTTCCTGAAAAGGATAAATCACCTCCATATAATATGGTGTCCAATCCATCTTTGGGTATGTCCTTTACCGGATCGTCAAAAGTAAACTTGTACTTTTTGGCTATGGTTTTGAGCTGTTTGAAGGTCGTATTGTCTCTCACAGCGCCGAATGGTTTGATGCCTTCTTCATTGATGCTTTTGGTGTCATCAGGAATGACTAGAGACATATCGGCCTCAAAGGTTTCTCCAAGACCTTTACAGGTTGGGCAGCTGCCATAAGGTGTGTTGAATGAAAAACTATTGGGCGAAGGTTCTTCATAAGACAAACCCGACTCTGCATCCATGAGTTGTTTGGAGAAGGGGGCTATGACATCGTCGTCTGAATTGAGAACAAAAATCAAATCATTTCCCATCTTAAATGCAGTGCTCAGTGAGGTGCTGATGCGTGCCCGCTTGTCATCCTCCACTTTTAGTCGGTCTATGACCACTTCAATGTCATGGGTTTTGAATCTGTCCACCTGATAGTTTTCTTCCAGATCTACAATGACGCCATCAACTCTGACCTTGGTATAACCTCTTTTTCTGGTTTGATCAAAGAGTTCTCGGTAGTGTCCTTTTCTTCCTCTGACAACTGGTGCGAGGATGACAATTTTTTTACCCAGAAAATGACTGTAAATATGATCGATGATGGCTTCTTCGGTGTACTTGATCATCTTTTTACCGGAGATGTGAGAATAAGCTTCTCCAATCCTGGCGTACAACAGCCTCAAAAAGTCATAGATCTCTGTGGTTGTTCCTACTGTGGATCGGGGGTTCCATGCTGTTGTTTTCTGTTCAATGGATATAACTGGTGATAAACCGTCGATTTTTTCAACTTCTGGTCTGTCCATCGTGCCCAAAAATTGCCGTGCATAAGCACTAAAAGTCTCCATGTACCTTCTTTGACCTTCTGCATAAATGGTATCAAAGGCAAGAGAAGATTTTCCTGATCCGCTGAGTCCGGTGATGACTACCAGTTTATCTCTGGGGATTTTTACATTGACGTCTCTAAGGTTATTTTCCTTAGCACCTATTACTAATATATGGTCTAATTCTGTGTATTCAGTCACTGGTTGGTTTGCCATATGAGCTATTTATTCTTTTAAAGATTGCAAAAATAGTTAATATAACCTGGTGAAGTAATTTTGGGCATCATCATATTTGGTAAAACGGAAATTTCCTTTATCAGAGGTTGTGTTTTGCCTTTTCATCAGGTGTTTTTGCCGAATTTTTCAATATAAACTCAACTTCATCACTTTAAGACAACAATGGATTTTAGGAGGTTTAGTTCTAAAAAGCGGGGGATTAATTTTTGCTCGTCTATTTTGATTTGGTTTTGCTGAAACATGCGAGGCGATGTGAGATTGTAAGATTCTCTTAAATTGTCGGATATTGGACAAGATGGGCTTTATAATTTATTGCAGTGTAACAAATTGCCTTAGAGTTTTGTTATCTAGGGTGTAAAAAATCATGATATGACAAAGGATTTAATTTTAGGAGGAGGTTGTTTCTGGTGTGTTGAAGCAGTTTTCTCCAAGGTCAATGGTGTTTTGAAAGCAGTCTCAGGTTACATGGGGGGATCCATGGAAAATCCGGACTATAAAAGTGTTTGTACTGGTACGACAGGACACGCCGAGGTTGTCAGGGTGGTGTACAATGAAGATTTGGTTTCTTTGGAACAGTTGCTAGAAATATTTTGGACAGTACATGATCCGACTTCACTCAACAGACAGGGTAACGATGTTGGAACACAATACAGATCAGTTATTTTCTACAACAATGACGAAGAAAAGGCGATCATTCAAAAGTCCATCAAAGATGTGGCTGAAAACTTGTACGACGGACCAATTGTTACAACTCTGGAAACAAGGACTGATTTTTATGAGGCTGAGGCTTACCATCAAAACTATTTTGAAAACAATCCAAATCAGGCCTACTGTAGCATTGTCATCAATCCGAAGGTGACCAAATTCAAAGAAAAATTCAAAAACATGCTCAAACCATATTCAAAATACAAGGAACTGACCCCAGAGGAAGATTATGTCATCATGCGTAAAGGGACTGAATATCCTTTTACGGGTAAATATGACAAAGTCTTTGATGAAGGGATCTATACCTGCAAGCGATGTGACGCTCCATTGTACATGAGCAAAGATAAATTCAACTCCGGTTGTGGCTGGCCCGCTTTTGATGATGAAATTCCGGGTGCTGTCAAAAGAGTGCCGGACAAAGATGGCAGACGTATTGAAATCATTTGCAACAATTGCGGAGGACATCTCGGCCATGTTTTTGAAGGAGAGCAATTTACAGACAAGAATACAAGGCATTGCGTGAATTCTATTTCACTGCAGTTCAAGCCTAAAAATGGGTAAAGTGAGTGCAGAGCAAATGTTTTAGCTTAAAGCAGCTTTGTAAGTGCTAAGACATCTTTCTCTCGCTGATTTGTGATCTACAATGGGTTCCGGATATTTATTGGTATTAAATTCCGGGACCCATTTTTTTACATATTCGTTTTTGGGATCAAATTTTTCCATTTGAGAGGTAGGGTTGAAAATCCTGAAATAAGGCGCTGCATCGGTGCCACACCCTGCTGCCCATTGCCATCCGCCGTTGTTGCTGGACAGATCGAAGTCCAGCAATTTTTCAGCAAAATATGCTTCACCCCATCGCCAATCGATCAGCAAATGTTTGGTCAGAAAACTGGCAACAACCATGCGCACTCTATTGTGCATATATCCCGTTTGGTTGAGCTCCCGCATACCCGCATCCACCAGCGGATATCCTGTTTTCCCTTCGCACCATGCTTTGAATTCCTTGTCGTTGTTTCGCCAGACAATTTTATCGTATTCGGGTCTGAAAGCATTGGTTTCTACCTGTGGGAAATGGGACAGGATCATACTGTAAAAGTCCCTCCAAATGAGCTCGCTTACATAAGTCTCATTCAACTTCAGCGCCGCATCCAGTTTTTTTCTGATGCTGATGGTGCCAAATCTGAAATGGATACCCAGCCTGGATGTGCCATTTAATGCAGGATAATCTCTTGTCTCATCGTAATTTTTGATGATGCTTCTGGGCACAGATTGTGGCGGGAATTCCTGGGTACTTTCTTCAAAACCCATTTCACTCAGGTCAATGATTTCTTTAAAGGGAACAGAGATGAAGCTCTCAAAGTATTTTTCTGTCGGGTAAGACTTTTTATAAAAAGGATCTTTGTTTTCCAGCTTGCTGAGCCACTTTCTTTTATATGGCGTAAACACAGTATAAGGTGTGCCATCATCTTTTAATACTTCGTCCGTATCAAAAATTACATGGTCTTTGTAATCGTACAAGTCGATATTTTTGGCTTTTAACATGGTCGCTACATCCTGATCTCTCTGGATGGCTCCCGGCTCATAGTCTCTATTAACATAGACAGATTCGGGCTGATGTTCTTCAACGATTTCCTGCCAGCACTTCATCACATCACCATAGTAGACAAAAAGTCTGGAGTTTAGCCCTTTCAGTTCCTTGTTTAACTCTTGTAGAGTCTGATGGATAAAAGTAACCCGCGCGTCATCTTTGGGCAAACCTTCCAGTATGGCTTTATCGAAAATGAAAACAGGGACAACTTTGTCACTTTCCTTCAATGCGTGATACAAACCTGCGTTATCGTCCAGACGTAGATCTCGTCTAAACCAAAAAATCGATTTTTTCATAATTTTTACAAACGGAATTCATTTGAATTTGTTTAACAATATCATATCATACGTTTGCAATTAGATGTGAAATAAGGTCTGCTCTTGGTCCGTTGAAGACAAGTCGTCTAATCTTAATCAAATACATAAAATTAAAAAAATTGATATGTTTGGTCAGATTGAAACTTTTTCAAACTGAATATTGTAATTAATAATGGACGAAAATAACCTCCTGGGCAAATTATGAGACAATTAAAAATCACAAATAAAATTACCTCACGTGAAAGCCTTGCATTAGACAAGTATCTCACGGATATAGGTAGAATAGACTTATTGACACCTGAAGAAGAAACCTATCTGTCAAAGAGGATCAAAGAGGGCGATAGCCAGGCGTTGGAAACACTGACCAAAGCCAACCTGAGATTTGTGGTTTCTGTAGCCAAACAATATCAAAATCATGGACTGTCATTGAGTGATTTGATCAACGAAGGCAATGTCGGTCTGATGAAGGCTGCCAAAAGATTTGATGAATCCAAGGGGTTTAAATTTATTTCATATGCTGTATGGTGGATTCGTCAATCTATCCTGCAGGCCATTGTGGAATATTCGAGAATGGTGAGGTTGCCTTTGAATAAGGTCAACATGTATTCAAAAGTAAATGAGGCGTTTTTATCCTTTGTGCAGGAGTTTGAAAGAGAACCTACCAATGAGGAGTTGGGTGAATTGCTCAATATGAATCCCAATGATGTGGCTTCGGTATTGTCGGGAGCAGGTAAACATTTATCTGTTGATGCGCCACTTACAGACGATGAAGGCTCTATATCAATGATCGATACTATGGCGATTGGGGATGAAGAAAGTCCTGATCTCAGACTGATGGAGCAATCATTGAGAGAAGACGTAAAATATGGCCTGTCTGTTTTGTCTCCAAGAGAGATGCAAGTATTATCTGCCTACTTCGGTATTGATCATTCAAAAGCCATGACACTTGAAGAAATTGGTGAACTCTACGGGCTGACCAGAGAGAGGGTTCGTCAGATCAAAGACAGAGCACTCCGCAGACTTAAGAAGTCAATGAGCAACAGCTCTATGCGTTCATACTTGTAACTTTTTCTGATGATTAGGACACTTGGAGCCATACTTCTTTTTGGCTTTGCTTTGGGTTTTGCACTTTATCATTTGGTAAAGTTTACCATTTCTATCAATAACCCAAAGTCAAAGTTGCTCAATGATTTGAAGCTTTTGGCCAATGTTTTAAAAGAAAAATCAAACCATTTTTTACCAACTGATCTTGAGACTTTACAAAGTCTGAGCGCTGCATTTGTACCTATTTCATTTTTTGAGAAACCATTGATGCAAAAAGGAGGTACTTTCGTTTCAGTTTTTGAGGAACCTGTATTTGCTTTTTTGAAGGAAAAGACAGCACTGGAAAATGTCTATATTTTGGCGTTTAAATCTGAATCATTTGAAATGCAGTGTCTTGAAAAAGATGGATATTCCGAGGTTTATCAAAGTGGCCTCCTCATGGGCAAAATCTCTTCAGAATATGTGATGGCAGATCCTGAAGGCGAAAATATGGGGGCAATTGTTCATCATGATGGCAATTTCAACGCATTGATGCTTGGCGATAAATGTGTCGCAAAAATCCTTAAGCCACATATGATAAATGTGAGGGTCAACGATAGGATTTTGACTGAAGTGGATGCTGATGGCTTAAATAACAATGAAAAAATAAAATCTCTGCTGTTCTATTATCTACAGAAGGAACTGACATGATTTTCTATATTTGTCGACTATTTTATTTGAAACCACAAACATAGATGACCTCTTCAAAAGTTCAATGGTCAAGTCCTTCCAACATAGCAGTTGTAAAATACTGGGGCAAATATGGCAATCAGATGCCGAGAAATACTTCCATAAGTCTGACACTTTCTGAGTGCAAGTCCATCACATCGCTAGAATGGGCAACAAAGAAAAAATCGGGTGGAGATCTGGACTTAGAATTCTATTTTGAAGGCAAAAAGAATGCTGCTTTTGGAGAGAAGACCAGGAAGTTTCTGAATGAAAATCTCTACCTCATGCCATTCTTAAGGGATTATTCACTTCAGATATCGACAGAAAATACATTTCCTCATTCAGCAGGTATAGCATCGTCAGCAAGCGGAATGTCAGCCCTGGCTCTTTGTTTGATGGATATGGCCAGGAGTACTGGAAGTAAGATTGACGTTACAGGCAATACTTTTACACAAAATGCATCAGTTCTGGCCAGGTTGGGCAGCGGTAGTGCATGCAGGAGCTTATTTGAAGGGGCAGCTGTATGGGGCCATCACCCGCAAATTGAGGATTCTTCAGATCAGTATGCGGTTGGGCTTGGTGAAAGACTCAACGATGTATTCTGGGGTTACCATGATGATATTGTCATCATTTCTGATGAAGAGAAAAGTGTTTCTTCCTCTGCTGGCCATGAGCTTATGAACAACAATGCTTTTTCTGATTTAAGATTTTCAATTGCCCAGCAAAATGCACTGAAATTGATGCAAGCTATGCAGTTTGGAGATGTAAAGACTTTTGGAGAAATTCTTGAAGAAGAAGCTTTGATGTTGCATGCCCTGATGATGACGAGTCATCCTTCCTATATTTTGATGAAAGGAGGCACTTTGCAGGTCATTGAGGCGTTGAGGAAGTTTAGAAAAGAAACGTCTTTACCTGTCTATTTCACCTTGGACGCTGGTCCAAACGTACACATACTCTATCCTGACACTTGTAAAAATCAGGTTGGTGAATTTTTAGACCAATTTGTTTTAAAGAGCTTTCAGGTAATCAATGACAAAGTAGGCGAGGGGCCACAAAAACTACAATAAATGCATTCACTAAATTTTAGTTTTTGTTTGTTGTGTGCAGCTGCCTTTACTTTGGTATCCTGCAGCCCCAAACTTACACCTGTAAAAACTGAACAAGCTAAAATTATAAGCAATGTCACAATAGGAGAAGGTCTAGATGTGGCCGTACCGGGGCAATGGGCTAGTTCCAGCGTTAACAAACTTACCAATCAATACTTTATCAAGAGTCAGGATTCTTCATTGGTTTCAATATCTGTGAACCCCATCACCAAATATCCATTTTATTCGGAAGGAATGGCCGATTCAACTTTTGTGAATGAATTGTTTCTGTGGGAATCAGGCCATTTTGCAGAGCAAGGATTCCTCATAAATATTGTAAACAAAGACTTAAAAAGAGGATTTATCCTGTGGGACATCACAAAAAATGAAAAGACGGTAAAAATGCTGTATGGCAAAAAACGCATGGAAGCAATTGCAGTCAATTTTCTGGAATCTAAGACTTACAGTCCTTCAGCTCAAAATGAATTGCTGATGGAAGTTTTTACCAACTTTAGTGCTAAGGGGTTACCACCGAAATAAGCCTTGTAGCCCAAATACCCGAGCTTGTAAGAATGCCCAGAGTATAAGTCCCGGAGCTTAATTTGCTGACGTTTAATCTCAATTCTTCATGATTAGCACCATTTTCAGATAAAACAATCCTACCTTCAGCATCATA
>JAGQWX010000021.1:18631-30755 GCA_020436935.1 Saprospiraceae bacterium | reverse complement strand
AACATAACAGTGGCTGACCTTCTCATTTTGGGAAAGCTGTATATGCAAAACATCTGACACTGGTACAGGAAATATTTTACTTCCTTCGGGCAGGGCTGCACCCTGGCTGCCAGTTAGAGATTGCCCAAGGACCACAAAATTGTCAAAGTACCAGGTATGTCCTGTAAAGCTGTTGGGGGCAAATAAGATAATGATCTGATTGACTGATGCGGCGCTCACACTGGCATCTGGTCTGTCAAGATAGGGAATGGTTAGCCTATGCCATTCGTTTTGTTTGGACGTCTGCATTTGATACCGGCTGTGCCTACCTGCCGGATAATTACTTGCATTTGCCATGGAAGAATTTTCAAATTGTACAATAAAAGTTGTACCAACAGGAGCATCTGTATAAATGTCTATAGAGAGTTTTTCATCACCCGAAGTAAATTTTGAAGCATCTCTGATAGCATTTGTACTATAGGTGAGTACGTCATACTGCGTACCGGCGTCTCTTAAATATTTGCCAGTGAGATTGCTGGAGTTTACTTCATTTTTCTTTGGATTCTGTGCCTCATCAATAAAGGCTCCTGTAAAAAAGCCCCGTGTGATTAAAGCAGTCTCATCAAAATTTTCGAGAATGATTATTGGCACAAGAGGTTCTTCTACCTTAACAAATACAGATGCAGTATCCTGTCCACAAGCAGTTTTGATGATGGCAGTCACTTTTCCTGAACCGGTCCCAAATGTAACATTGGCAAAGTCGTTTCCGCTAGAAGTGATAGAAGCTCCAGTTGGAACAGACCATTCGACCTGGGTATTTTCTTTGATGTTGGATAATTTATAAACTGCATTGGTGCTGCCCAGAGCAATTTTTTGAGGCCCGGACAAATGCGGTTGCCCTGTCATATCATAAAGTCTGATATAATCTACGATGTACTCCAGGGGAAAAATTGCAGTCCCATTTGGATTTCCTGGCCAGTTTCCTCCAACAGCCATGTTAAGAATAAAATGAAACCTTTGATCGAAAGGCCATCTCTGGCCGTTGAGATTATTTGGCGTCTTTTGGGCGTAGAGATATCCATCAACATACCACTTGATGCTGTTTTCGCTCCATTCTAAAGCATAAATATGGAAATCTTCATTCAAACCCGGACCTTCGGTAACAAATGAGGAAGTGGTATTTGAATTGTTGGGCCATGGTTGGCCAAAATGCAGTGTGCCATGAACTGTTTTTGGCTCGTGTCCCAGATATTCCATGATATCTATTTCACCACTCTGCGGCCAAATGCCATAAACATTGTCCGTTGGCATCATCCAGAAGGCGGGCCAAATCCCTTGACCTTTGGGCATTTTGAGTCTCGCTTCAATCCTTCCATATTTTACATCAACCTTGTTGATAGAGCGAATCCTTGCAGAAGTATAGAACTTGCCATTTCTATTTTCCTGCTTTGCGATCATGGTCATCCTGCCATTGCTTACATTGATGTTGTCTGATGTATACCACTGTAATTCGTTGTTGCCCCAGCCGCATAAATCTATATCACAACCATCACCATTTTGGTATGACCAATTGTTGAGATTGAGGGTAGTTCCGTCAAATTCATCTGACCAAATAAGCTTCGGACACTGAGAAAAGCAATAGAAAGCTATGCTTGTAAGGAGAATGGTAAATGTAAATTTCTTTTTCATGAAAGTGTGGCATTAATAATTATGGAGTGATAAAGATATAAGAAACAATAAAATGTATGTGAGGCTTTTCCTATTATATAAAAAAAAATCGGAATATATTCGTGCTTATATTAGCGTAATTCAATTCAATAATTACATTTGCGAAAATTTTATGTGTGCTGGGAAACTAAAAGCAGAGCTTTTCCTGTTAGCACGATATTAATTTGATAACATCAAAAAATTGATATCACATGTCGAATGCCGTTACAAGATACTCCGACTCGGAATTGCAAGAGTTTCGTGAGTTGATTGAATCAAAGCTGGAGAAGGCGAAAACACAATACGATAGCCTAATCGAGCAAATAAAGGAAATCACTGAAAACTCCACTGGTGACTTTACCAAAGACCTTTCAGATTTTTCTTCTTCACAGACGGAGGTGGAGTTGTTAAATTCGATGGCTACCCGCCAAAGAACATACATTCAGGACCTTCAAAACGCTTTGATAAGAATCAGGAACAAAACTTATGGCATTTGTGTCATTACCGGATCTTTGATAGAAAAAAGAAGGTTGCTTGCAGTTCCTACTACTACTAAATCTGTTATAGCCAAGCAAGTGGGAGAAGGGCCAATACAGCCACCAACACCATCAAGAGCTATTGATGCTGAAGACGAGGACGAAGAACCTAAAAAGAAAAGAGAAGCAGGTCCAAGAAAGCCTGTGATCATCACAAAAGTGATCAAAAAGCCAACTGCCGCTCCAGCGAAGCCACGTAAAGCCGCAGAAGACGACGATGACGATGAATTGGATGAAATCTTGAAAGATCTCGACAACTTCGGTGAAGAAGGAGCTGTTGAATTTGATGATGATATCGAAATTGAAGATGAAGGTTCTGATGATTTTGATGACAACTTCGATGATGTTGCTGATGAAGGAGGCGACGAAGATGAAGATTAGTCTCAATCAATGAACTATCAATAATATAAGAAGGGAGATGATTTTGATCTCCCTTTTTCATTATATGAAAATTGGCAATCTGGTACTATAGAGTATTTTTGCAAAAACAGAGAAAGCGAGTATGTATCCTTACATTCACAGAGATATCAGTTGGCTGGATTTCAATTACCGGGTTTTGCAGGAAGCGAAAGACCCCAATGTACCTTTGTTTGAGAGGGTGAAATTTCTGGCCATATATTCATCAAATCTGGATGAATTCTTCAGGGTGAGGGTAGCCAACCACCGTTCAATGGTGCGTCTCGGACAAAGTGCCAGTAAAGAACTCAGTTATGAACCCTCGGAAATACTTGATCGGATATTGAAGATCGTAAGTGAACAGCAGGAAGAATTTTCCATCATCTTCAATAAAATTGTCAAAGAACTTTCAAAGCACAACATCAATATCATTCGGCGTAAAAAGCTGACCAAAGAGCAAACAGAATACATTGAGAATTATTTTCGGGAAGAAATGCTTCCGTATGCCCAACCTGTAGTGCTGGATGGTAAAAAGATAAAACCTTTTCTCAACAACGGCGCACTTTATCTGGCATTGAATATGTTTGATGCAGAGACTCAGGAAGTGGTTTATGCCATCGTCAAAGTGCCTTCAGATCACTTGCCTAGGTTTATAAAACTTCCCACTGGTAAAGAAAATGTTTACGACATCATTTTATTAGGGGACATCGTTAGACATAATATTAGGCTTATTTTTCCTGGTTATGAGATCAAAGACTCATTCTCGATCAAACTTACCCGTGATGCAGAATTGTACATTGATGATGAATACTCTGGGGATTTGATTGAGAAAATCAAAAAGAGCCTCATCAAAAGGAGCATAGGGCCTGCTTCAAGATTGGTTTACGACAGGACTATGCCAAAGGAAATGCTCAATTACTTTATGAACGTTTTCGACTTGACAAGTTATGATTTGTTGCCTGAAGGCCGTTATCACAACAACTCCGACTTTTTCAAGTTTCCGGATTTTGGAATGACTCATTTAAAGGATCCAATATTGCCACCACTTCCCAATCCTGATCTGGAAAGTGCTGACAATATCTTTGATGTCATTAAAGCAGGGGATCAGGTGATCCATGTTCCTTATCAGAGTTATGAGAGCGTCGTCAAGTTTTTTGAAGATGCGGCTAGTGACATCGATGTGACGCATATAAAAATCATTCAGTATAGGGTCGCCAAGGTCAGCCGGATTATGAATGCGCTAAAGAAGGCCGTGGTAAACGGGAAACAGGTGTCTGCATTCATTGAGGTCAAAGCCAGATTTGATGAAGAAGCCAATCTGAAATGGGGTGAAGATCTGGAAGCCGCAGGGGTGAATGTATTTTATTCTTTTCCTGGTTTGAAAGTGCACTCAAAAGTAGCCATCGTAAGAAGGATTGAAAACGGCAAAGCTAAATGTTATGCCTATCTGAGTACAGGAAACTTCCACGAGGGAACTGCAAAATTGTACAGTGACATCGGCTTGTTTACAGCTCACAACGAGATCACATCTGAAGCCACAAGAATATTCTCATATTTAGAAACCAGGACTTTGCCTGCAAAACCATTTGTGCATCTTGGAGTTGGTCAGTTCAACCTGAAAGAAAAATTCATCAACATGGTCCGTCGTGAGATCGACAATGCCAAAAACGGTAAGCCGGCCATGATGACGCTGAAGATGAACAGTCTTCAGGATCAGGAAATGATAGACTTGCTGTATGAGGCCAGTCAGGCAGGCGTACAGGTGAGGCTTATAGTTAGAGGGGTATGCTCCATACTTCCGGGGCTCAAAAATGTCAGTGACAATATTACGGCCATCTCCATTGTAGACAGATATCTTGAACACGCAAGAATTTACTGGTTTCACAATGATGGGCAGGATGAAGTGTATTTCTCATCTGCTGACTGGATGGAACGAAACCTTCACCACAGGATTGAGACTTTGGTGCCGCTGTACGACGAAGGTATCAAAAGCATTGTAATGACTATCTTGAATATTCAACTGACAGATAACATTAAGGCAAGGAAAATAAGCGTCAACAATACCAACGAATATGTCCGCACGACCTCGGATCTTGCTGTCAGATCCCAGATAGAGACCTATTATTTTTTGAAAAGGAGAATAGAACACAGGAATTTAGCAAAACTTAAAGAACAACAATAATGCTTACTGCCATTTCGCCCATAGATGGAAGATACCACAACAAGACAGAAGTCTTAAGTGATTTTTTTTCGGAATACGCCCTTATCAAGTATAGAATTTACGTTGAGATCGAGTATTTCAAAGCACTGGTCGCTCAGGATTTAAAGCAACTCAGCGACATCAATCCCAATTTGCTTACAGCTTTGGATGATATTTTTGAAGACTTTACAGTGGAAGAAGCAGAGAAGGTGAAGGCGATTGAAAAAATCACCAACCACGACGTAAAGGCCGTTGAATACTATATTAAGGAAAAGTTTGATGCCATCGGTCTGACCGAATACAAGGAGTTCATCCACTTTGGACTTACCTCCCAGGACATCAACAATACCTCTTTCCCGCTGATGATCAAAAATGCAATGGTCGAGTACATCATTCCATCTTTGTCTTCTATTGTGGTAAAGCTTGAGGAAAAATCAACTGATTATTTCGGTATGCCTTTGCTCGCCAGAACGCACGGACAACCAGCATCACCTACAACTCTGGGCAAGGAGTTTGATGTTTTCATTGAAAGACTCAAAGAACAGATTTCCGGACTGGCGACCATGAAGCACAAAGCTAAATTTGGTGGAGCTACGGGCAATTTTAATGCTCATAAAGTAAGTTTTCCTGATATCCATTGGATCAACTTTGGCAATGAATTTGTCTCAGTGCTTGGTTTGTCAAGATCTCAGAAGACCACCCAAATAGAGCACTATGACCAACTGGCAGAGCTGTGTCACAATATGATCAGGATCAATACCATATTGATCGATTTGTGCAGAGATATCTGGACATACATCAGCATGGACTATTTCAAACAAAAAGTCGTAAAAAATGAGGTGGGTTCAAGCGCAATGCCCCACAAAGTTAACCCAATAGATTTCGAAAATGCTGAAGGAAATCTCGGGCTCGCCAACGCTATCTTTGACCACCTCGCCTCAAAACTGCCAATTTCAAGATTGCAGCGGGACTTGACAGACAGTACCGTTTTGAGAAATATCGGTGTGCCATTTGCACATGTACTCATTTCTGTGCAATCCATTCTGAAAGGCCTCGATAAATTGCTGGTGAATGAACAAAAGATCAGGCAAGATCTCGATGACAATTGGGCTGTTGTAGCAGAAGCCATCCAAAGTATATTGCGAAGGGAAAAATACCCGCAGCCTTATGAAGCTTTGAAAGAGCTCACCAGAGGCAAAAC
The DNA here is from genome assembly GCA_020436935.1 of Saprospiraceae bacterium. Taxonomy (GTDB): domain Bacteria; phylum Bacteroidota; class Bacteroidia; order Chitinophagales; family Saprospiraceae; genus JADKBO01. Next base: position 24,736 of record JAGQWX010000021.1, on the reverse strand, counting down.
TTCCATCAATCAGCAAGATATTCAGGATTTTATAGCTAATCTGGATGTAAGTGCTGCTGTAAAAGCGGAGTTGATGGAGATTACACCATTCAATTATGTAGGATATTATTAGTAGCCAATGATCATCAAAACAGAAGAACTCTCACTCAACAGCATTTATCATACATTGACTCAGAGCATTGTGCCCCGTCCTGTTGCATGGGTTTTGAGCGAGAACGATGATCATTCGCATAACCTTGCACCTTTTTCCTACTTCAATGCTGTGGCAAGTGAACCGCCTCTGATATCCATCTCTATTACAAATAAAGGAAGCGGGTACAAGGATACCTTTGATAATATTTTGAACAGAGGTTACTTTGTTGTCCATATAGCAGATGTAGACATGGTCGAAAAAATGAATAGTACGTCTGCCCCATTGGCAAAAAATCACTCTGAGCTTGAGGAATTTGGCATTGAAGTGGTAGAAGTTGAAGGATGGCCGCTTCCAAGAATAGTACAATCAAAGATTGCCATGCTTTGTTCTACCTACCAAATTGTACCATTGGGAAATGTACACATGATCGTCGGTGAGATCAAACAAATTTTTATTGATGAAACCATCATCACTCCACATGAGAGCAGATTGATCATTGATCCTAAATTGCTCAATCCTGTGAGTAGGCTAGGAGGCACACTTTATGCAACACTGGGGCAAATCATCGACCTGCCCCGTCCATAATTCTTTGAACTACAAGTTCTTGTAGAGGAAGTTTGTCATTTTGGTGTACAGGTGTAAACGCGCATTTCCTCCTGAAATTCCGTGATTTCTATTGGGATAAAAATACGTGTCAAACTGTTTGTTGGCCTGAATCAGTGCTTCAGTCATTTCTACAGTATTTTGGAAATGGACATTGTCATCTGCAAGTCCATGGCAAAGCAGATAGGCACCTTTCAGCATGTGGGCAAAATTGACCGGCGAATTCTGATCATAACCTTCCTTGTTTTCTCTGTAAGTCCGCATATAACGCTCAGTGTATACAGAATCATACCACTTCCAGTTGGTCACCGGAGCAATAGCAATGGCGGCCTTGAAAACGTCATTTCCTTTGAGAATGGCCAGACTACTCAAATAACCACCGTAACTCCATCCGTAGATGCCAATTCTGTTCGCGTCCACATAAGAAAGGCTGCCAAGATATTTTGCTGCTTCTATCTGATCAATGGTCTCGTAATGCCCCAACTGCATATAGGTCATTTTGCGGAATTCTTCCCCTCTGGCTCCCGTTCCCCTTGGATCGACGCACGCGACAAGATAACCGTCCTGTGCCAGCATTTGATACCACCAATAGTTGGCGCCTTTCCAACCATCAGTCACCTGCTGACTCCCAGGACCGCTATACTGTGTCATGAAAACAGGATATTTTTTGTTAGGGTTGAAGTTGGCTGGCTTGATCATCCAACCATTCAACACAACGCCTTCTGAAGTTTTGAAGTTGAAAAACTCTATGGGGTTCACACCGTATTCTTTTTGTACCTGTGAAGCCTTCTCATTCTCTTCCAGCACTCTCAATGCCTTGCCAGACCTGTCGAAAAGCACATAGTTTGCCGGTGCATTGGCAGTGCTTCTGTTGAGTATGCAATATTCAAAGTTGCTGCTGAAGGTAGCATTGGTAACCCCACCTTTTTCACTCAGTTGGCGTAGGTTCTTGCCATTAAAACCAATTTCGTAAACGCCATGTTCCATTGGACTTTCCATCGCTGCTTTAAAATAAACTTTGTTCTTCTTTTCGTCATAACCGATAACGCTGATCACGTCATAGTTGCCTTCAGTCAGTTTTCTGATGAGCTGGCCCCTAATATCATAGAGATAGATTTGATTGTATCCATCTTTTTCACTCGTCCACACAAACTCTTTTCCATTTTTCAGGAAAAGAAGGACATCTGTAATTTCAAAAAAGTACTTGCCTTTCTCATCGATCAACATATAATACTTATCCTTTCTGACATCATAATTGATGAGTTCAAGGTGGTTTTGATGTCTGTTGAGCCTTGTGATGGCCAACATATCGTTATCGCGCGTCCACTTTATTCTGGGGATATAATAATCCTCATTGAGAGCAACCTCACACTTCTTAACCGTACCTTTTTTCAGATCAAAAACAAGCACATCCACGATGGCATTCTTTTCTCCAACTTTTGGGTATTTAAAAGTTTCGTTGATGGGATAGGGTCCATTGTTGTACAACTGCATGGTATATTCCGGAACCTCTTTTTCATCAAATCTTAAGAAAGCAATTTTGGTTCCGTCATCATTCCATTCAAACGCCTTCGTAAAAGAAAACTCTTCCTCATAAACCCAATCGCACATACCATTGATGATTTCATTTACTTTTCCGTCGAACGTAATTTGAGTGATCACCCCCGTTTTGATGTCTTCATAGAACAGGTTATTGGCCTTGACATAAGCCAATTTGGATCCATCAGGAGAAAAAGTAGCGTGGCTGATGAGGTCACCTTTGGCTATTTGATAAAATCTGCTGTTTCTAATGTCGTACAAGTGAAATTTAGACTTTGTGGAATGCCTGTAAATGGACACAGTTTCTGATTCCAGAAGAATTTGTTCCTCTTCAGCATCAAAAGAATAAGCTGAAAACTTGCCTGTGAAACCTTTTTGGCCTTCGTACAATGAAGCATTGAAGATTTCATTTACCTTGCTTCCAGTGATAAGATCATACTTTTCTATCCTGGTGCCATTCTTTAAGCTGTAATATTTATCATCTTTGAGGAAATTAAATCCCGGAATGGTCCTGGTTGAAAATGTATTCTTTTGCCAAATATCTTCCAGTGTGATTTTTTTCTGGCCATGCGTCAAATTTGGTAGGATGAATAAGAACAATAGGGCGTAAGCTTGACTAATTTTCTTTAGAGTAATCTGCATAAATGATGGGCTAGGTGAATAAAAATTAAGCTCCAAATATAGGAAGAGGAGGTTTTATCGTAGGGCTCAAACAAAAAAATAAGGTTTGCTTATGATTTAGCATTCAAGAAATGTTAAAAAATTCACACTTAAATATATAAATCTACACACGTATTGCCAATCAGGTTTTAGCCCCTGGTGTATATTTGCCCTTCATTAATTAAAAAACAAGTGAAACTAACGAACGGAAGATACACCCTGAGTGGTGATGTTGATTTATTGCAACTTTCAGAAAAATATGGTTGCCCGCTCTACGTGTACGATGCTGAAATCATCAAGAGGCAGTACGAAAAAATGATCAAGGCATTTGACGTTCCAAATTTGAAGATCAACTACGCCTGTAAGGCACTCAACAATATTTCTATCCTAAAATATATGAAATCTCTTGGAGCCGGTCTGGACACCGTCTCCATTCAGGAAGTTCAGATCGGATTAAGAGCCGGTTTTGCGCCTGACGACATCATTTTTACACCCAATTGTGTGAGCCTTGAAGAGATCATTGCTGCAAAAAACCTGGGAGTAAGAATCAATATCGACAATCTTTCGATTCTTGAAGAATTTGGCCATATGTTTCCGGACTATCCGGTATGTGTGCGCATCAATCCACACATTCTTGCTGGAGGAAACACCAAAATATCGGTCGGACATATCGATTCTAAATTCGGAATTTCTTTTCATCAGGTGCCCCTGATCATGAGAATCGCCAAGGCCAATAAGATGCGCATTGAAGGAGTCCACATGCATACAGGATCTGATATCCTTGATGCGGAGGTGTTTCTTCAAGGGGCAGAAATTCTTTTTGATATAGCAGACCATTTTCCTGAGCTCAAATATCTAGACTTTGGAAGTGGCTTTAAGGTGCCCTACAAAGACGACGGCATTCAGACAGACATCAGCGATCTGGGCAAAAAAATCAGCAAAAGATTTAAGACTTATTGTAAAAGCAGAGACAGGGAACTAACGCTCATGTTTGAGCCCGGCAAATACCTGGTCAGTGAGGCAGGGTATTTTCTCGTAAAAACAAATGTGGTCAAACAAACAACATCAACGGTATTTGTAGGTGTAGACTCGGGGCTCAACCACCTGATCAGGCCCATGTTTTACGATGCATACCACAAAATCGTCAATCTGAGCAAGACCAGTGGAAAAGAACGCATCTATACAGTAGTAGGGTACATTTGTGAAACCGATACTTTTGGAGTCAACCGCAAGATGCATGAGGTGCATGATGGCGATGTACTGGCATTTTATAATGCCGGAGCCTATTGTTATACGATGGCCTCCAATTATAATTCAAGATACAGGCCTGCGGAGGTTCTGGTAGTGGATGGAAAGGACTACCTGATCAGACAACGTGAAACCATGGAAGATTTGATGAAAAATCAGATTGAATTAGAAATATTTTAAATAAGTAGTATTTTTTATCTGAAGTATTTGTCGGATTCTGAAAATTGGTTTTCTTTGCACAGGAATTTTTTTAAATACAATGAACAAAATGATCTGGTGGTGGCGAATTGATATAACCTATAACGGGAATCAATAGCCATTTGTCAGAAGTAAAGTATACTTAAAAAAGGCTTGTCGGATTCCCGGCAAGCCTTTTTTCATTTTAAGAATTATACCATTTATGAAATATACAAGTACAACGATTAAAACCCACGCAGACCTCTACACACCGGTAGGTCTGTATTACAGGTTGAGAGAAGTTTTTCCAGAAGTGCTTCTGCTGGAAAGTAGTGATTACAGCAGTAAGGAAGACAGCTATTCTTTTCTGGTGTGTGAAGCGCTGGAAGGTCTGGAAGTAAGAAAGGGGCTCACTACATATTTTCAAAACAATAAGCCAACTAGTACTAAGCCTGTTGCAAATTTCGTACAGGAATTTCAGGCATATATGGGGTCGCTGGAAATAGAAGCCGATGAGACTTCTCACAAATACAATGGCTTGTTTGGCTACACAGGTTTTGAAGCCTGTAAGTACTTTGATAAAGATCTATATATTGCAGATAAGCCCTCCTACGACCTTCCAGAAATCAAGTACTCACTCTACAGGTTTGTAATGGTGATCGACCACGTATCTGATGACTTGTACATCATAGAAACCAAACCGGAAGGTGATGAGAGCAAACTGAGTCTGCTGAAGCAGATCATCCAAAGACCTGTGAATACAGCCCACGACTTTAAATTAAATGGATCGATTGGCACCAATCAGACCGATGAGGAATTTAAAAAGGCGGTGACCATTTGCAAGTCGCATTGCCAAAGAGGAGATGTCTTCCAGATTGTACCATCCAGAAGGTTCCAACAGCAATATGTAGGCGATGAATTCAATGTATACCGCAAACTAAGATCGATCAATCCATCGCCATATCTGTTCTTCTTTGATTACGGATCATTCAAAATTTTTGGTTCGTCTCCTGAGGCGCAGATCATCGTGAAAAATGGTGTGGCAGAAATTCACCCCATCGCAGGAACAGTAAGAAGATCAGGCGATTTGGAAATAGATGCGCAGAAAGCGCAGGAGCTTCTGGTAAATCCAAAAGAGAATGCAGAACACATCATGCTGGTGGACCTGGCAAGAAATGATCTTTCCAAAAATACAAACGGCGTTTATGTCTCCAAATACAGAGAGTTGCAACGATTCAGCCATGTTTACCACCTGGTATCCATCGTCAAAGGTAAGCTGAAATCCAATGTGAGCAGCTATCAGGTATTTGCCGACACATTCCCCGCCGGAACACTTTCTGGTGCACCAAAATACATGGCCATTCAACTCATAGATGAGTTGGAACCTACCAAAAGAGGCTATTATGGTGGAGGGCTAGGCGTCATCAACTTCAATGGCAACCTCAACCACGCCATTATGATCAGGTCTTTCCTGGCTCACCAAAACACATTATATTTTCAGGCCGGGGCAGGAGTGGTCATCGACAGTACTGAAGAAGGAGAATTAAACGAAGTAAACAATAAACTTGCAGCGCTCAATAAAGCACTAATAGAAGCTGAAGATTTTTAAACATCAGATCATGGAACAAAAGAAAACAGTCATTATTGACAACTACGATTCATTCACCTACAATCTGGTGCACATCATCAATGACATCCTTGGAGGTGAAGTTGATGTTTTGAGGAACGACGAATTTGAACTCGAG
>JAGQWX010000021.1:0-18533 GCA_020436935.1 Saprospiraceae bacterium | reverse complement strand
TTCGGCTTTTCATATTACAGCTGTAGACGATACCGGTGAAATTATGGCCTTCCAGCACAAGAAGCACCAAATTTATGCCGTTCAATTCCATCCCGAATCCATCATGACAGATCATGGAGTCGAAATGTTGCAAAACTTCTTTAAACTATAATGGCTATGAAGCAGATACTGAGCCGATTATTCGAATACGATACACTGAGTGTAGAGGAAGCTTATGAGGCGCTGCAGCAATTGTCTGCAGGTGAATTCAATGCTAGTCAGATGGCAGCCTTCATGACTGTCTTCAATATGCGTGACATCACTGTGGCAGAATTGAAAGGTTTTCGTCAGGCCTTGCTGGACTTATGCGTCAAACCGGGCATTTCCGGAGAAGATGCGGTAGATCTTTGTGGTACGGGTGGCGATGGAAAACATACTTTCAACATATCAACCCTTGCAAGTTTTATTGTTGCCGGTGCGGGGTACAAAGTGGCCAAACATGGCAATTATGGGGTTTCGTCTATATCAGGATCTTCTAACGTTCTGGAGAAACTGGGATATCAATTTACCAATGATGGAAGTGTATTGAGCAGACAGCTGGACAAGGCAGGCATTTGTTTTATGCACGCGCCTTTGTTCCATCCTGCGCTCAAGGGAGTTGGACCTATCAGAAGAGAACTGGGGATGAAGACCTTCTTTAACATGCTTGGTCCTTTGGTAAACCCCATTCAACCATCACAGCAACTTGTGGGAGTTTTTAGCCTGAAATTGAGCTATTTGTACAAACAGCTCCATGAGCAACTCCATAAAAACTATGCCATTGTTTATGGGTTGAGCGGTTTTGATGAAATATCGCTTACAGATACAGCCAAATACATTTCAAATGCTGGAACTGCCATGCTCAGCGCCAAAGATTTTGGCTATGAGGATATCGCTTTAGAAGCCATAAGTGGCGGCACCAGCGTTGATGAAGCGGCAGCCATATTCAAAAGTATTATTGAAGGCAAGGGAACAAGTGCTCAAAACAATGTGGTTTGTGCGAATGCTGCGCTTGCCATCAAGTGTTATCACCCTGAGATGGATTTATTGGCCTGCGTTGCCCTAGCAGAAGAATCTCTTAAATCGGGTAAGGCAGCCCTGTCTTTGAAGCAATTATTGGAAAATCAGTAAATAAGAAAAATGCATATTCTCGATAAAATTGTAGCCCAGAAAGTCAAGGAAAATGCCGAAAGAAAAGCATTGACACCTGTAGCCCTGCTTGAAAAGTCTCCCTATTTTGAGAGTAGAACGGTGAGTATGGCTCATTATATCAAGAGGGCTGATAAAAGTGGAATTATAGCAGAATTCAAAAAGAAGTCTCCGTCGCGTCCATCCATCAACCTGTATGCTGATGTAGCCAATGTGACGATGGGGTATATGCAGGCAGGTGCTTCCGCATTGTCGGTATTGACAGACGAAGTTTTTTTTGGGGGCAGTTCGTCAGATCTCACCAAAGCTAGGAAGTATAACTTTTGCCCGATCATCCGCAAAGATTTTATCATTGATGAATATCAAATCATTGAAGCTAAAAGCATGGGTGCTGATGCCATCCTGTTGATTTGTGAGATATTAACCAAAGAGCAGGTCAAGACTCTGGCAGCCTTTGCCGTCAATCTTGGATTGGAAGTCCTGCTTGAGCTGCATGATGAGGGTCAATTGGAAAAATATTCTCCGGACTGCAAGCTCATAGGAGTCAACAACAGAAACCTCGACACCTTTGAAGTAAGCCTTGACTTTTCGAGAAACCTGTACAGTAAATTACCTGTGGAGGCTGTGAAGATCGCAGAAAGTGGCATTAAAAGTCCAAAAGAAGCGGTGGATTTAAGAAAGCATGGCTATGATGGATTTTTGATCGGTGAGAATTTTATGAAGTCTGCCGATCCCGGGGCAGCCGCTGCAGATTTCATAAAAGAAATGATGGCACAATTATGATCATAAAAGTATGCGGCCTTAGAGATGTATCAAATATCCGAGAGGTTGTTGATTTAGGGGTTGACATGATTGGTTTGAATTTTTATAAGCCATCTCCAAGGTATGTGGAACTGGATAGTGATAGCATTGGGGCCTTGGCAGACGTCAAAGTTTCCAAAGTTGGAGTATTCGTCAATGAAGAGGTAGAGGAGGTTTTGAAATTGACATCAATGTATGGATTGGACTTTGTACAGTTGCACGGTAACGAAAGTCAATCTGAGGTAGAGCAACTTTCGAAGCATGTTGATGTTATTAGGGTCGTTGGTGTTGAAACAGATAGAGATCTTCAGAAGGCCTCTGAAAATGTGGGTGAAAAATATGTTTTGTTTGATAAAAAGTCTCCATTGTACGGAGGAACGGGAATCAAATTTGACTGGGAATTATTGAATTTTTATCAAGGCGAGGTTCCATTTTTGCTGGCAGGGGGAATTGGACCGAATGATATTACATCATTTCAAGCCATTGAAAATAAGCTCTTTGCAGGAGTAGACTTAAATAGTAAGTTTGAAATTGGACCAGCAAACAAAGACATTGATTTGTTACAGGTATTTATAAAGCAATTGAAATTAGAAAGATGAAAAATATATCATTTAAACATCCGGACACACTAGGTTTTTATGGAGAATTCGGTGGTGCATACATCCCGGAAATGCTGTACGCCAATGTTGAAGAGCTGAGGCAAATCTATCAGGAAGTGATCGACGATGAGGCTTTTCAGGCCACGTATAAATCACTTCTGCGAGATTATGTAGGAAGGCCTTCACCCTTGTACTTTGCCAAAAGGCTTTCTGAGAAATACAATACAAAGATCTGGCTCAAAAGAGAGGATCTCAACCATACCGGAGCTCATAAAGTGAACAATACCGTTGGCCAGATATTGATTGCTCAAAGGTTGGGCAAAAAAAGGATAATAGCAGAAACCGGGGCCGGCCAACACGGAGTAGCTACAGCTACTGTTTGCGCACTGATGGGGCTGGAGTGCCATGTTTATATGGGCGCGGTAGACATTGAAAGACAAGCGCCGAATGTTGCCAGAATGAAAATGCTAGGTGCAGAAGTAATTCCCGCAGAAACAGGCAGCAAAACATTGAAGGACGCCACAAATGAGGCCATCAGAGACTGGATCAATAACGCAGAAACTACCCACTATATCATAGGCTCAGCCATAGGTCCGCACCCATATCCCGACATGGTCACACAATTGCAGGCAATCATTAGCGAAGAAATCAGCTGGCAAATCAAAGAGCATACGGGGAAAGAGCATCCGGATTATGTGCTTGCATGCGTAGGTGGTGGATCAAATGCTGCCGGTGCTTTCTACCACTTCCTGGACGACCAAAGGGTGAAGCTCATCCTTGCTGAAGCCGCAGGAAAGGGAATCCATTCCGGTCACTCAGCGGCGACGTCGATACTTGGAACACGAGGCATCATACATGGTTGCAAAACTTTGCTCATGCAAGATCCCGATGGACAAATCGTAGAACCATACAGTCTTTCTGCAGGTCTGGATTATCCTGGAATAGGCCCCCTCCATGCCCACCTGATTTCGACCGGAAGAGCAAAAGTATATGCTGCGACTGACGACGAAGCCATGCAGGCAGTTTATGAATTGTCCAAAATAGAAGGCATCATTCCTGCTCTTGAATCCGCTCATGCCCTGGCTGTCATTGACAGAATAGGAGCAGGACCTGAGGAAAACGTGGTGGTTTCTCTATCAGGAAGAGGAGACAAAGACCTCAACACGTATATGAATTACGAAAACATCAAAAACGAAGTCCACTAATGTCAAATAAAGTATTTTCCGCTATACAGAAAAAAGGCCAAAGAGTACTCAATGTCTACTTTACGGCTGGTCATCCTACCTTATCCAGCATACCAACCATTGTAGAAGGTTTACAGGAAGGAGGTGCAGATCTGATCGAACTCGGCATGCCTTACTCAGACCCTTTGGCTGATGGTACAACGATACAGCAGAGCAGTGCTGCTGCATTACACAATGGTATGAATCTCAAATACTTATTTGAGCAGGTTAAAATCAGTACTTCCAACAATGATATACCCATTATTCTGATGGGCTACTACAATCAAATCCTCCAGTTTGGGGTGGAACGATTCCTCGATTTGGCTGCCGAAAACGGAGTCTCAGGTATGATTATCCCAGACCTGCCCATGTTTGAATACGAGAATCTTTATCAAACCATGTTTGAGGAAAGGAATCTTGGCATCAGTTTTCTGATCAGTCCAATGACTTCTGAAGACCGCATTCAACAAGCCGGCAGATTGAGTTCTGCATTCCTTTACATGGTTTCTCAATCGAGCATCACAGGCAAAACCAATGAGATCACTCAGTCCCAGAAGGATTATTTTACCAGGGTAGACCAAATGGACATCAAATCTCCGCGGCTGATTGGATTTGGTATCTATGACAAGACTACATTCGACACTGCATGCCAGTATTCCAGCGGAGCTATTGTGGGCAGTTCTTTCATACGTGCGCTGGAACAGGATGCATCCAAAAAGGGCATCATTAATTTTGTAAAATCAATAATTGATTGACGATGATCATCAAACTAAAAAGCGACATCAATGCATCTGAACACCAGCATCTTGCCGGTAAAATCAATGCATTGGGATACAAGCCGACCTATGTGAATACACAGTTTGGGAAGTATTTGGTATGTATTGGTAAAAAGGAAATTGACCTTAGGAATCTTGGCTTTGAGTCGGGCGTAGAAGATATATTCCGGGTAGATGATGCCTTTAAATTGGTGTCGTCACAATGGAAAACTGCTAAGACAGAAATTGATCTTGGCGGTGGTATAAAAATCGGAAATGGTCACTTTCAGGTCATGGTAGGGCCGTGTTCGATTGAGGGCGAAGCGCAGATAGAAAGCACCATAAAACACATGGCAGAGAATGGTGTAAAAATTATGCGGGGTGGTGTATTCAAACCACGCAGTTCACCTTACAGCTTTAGAGGTTACGGCATCGACAGTCTCAAAATGTGGCACGAACATGCCAGTAAAGCAGGCATTAAAATCATCACAGAGGTGATGCAGGTAAGTCAGATAGATGAAATGCTTCCTTATGTAGATATATTTCAGGTAGGAGCTCGCAACAGTCAGAATTTCAACCTTTTGGATGAATTGGGTAAAGTCGATAAACCTGTCATGCTAAAACGGGGTATCTCAGGAACCATTGAGGAGTTGTTGCAATCTGCCGAGTATATATTTTCAAATGGTAATGAGAAAATTCTCCTATGCGAAAGGGGCATCAGGAGCTACGAGACAGCCTATCGCAATACCATGGACATCAATGCCATTGCCATACTGAAAGATAAGAGTCACCTGCCTGTTGTGGCAGATCCGTCTCATGGAATTGGGGTAAGAAAGTACGTGGACAAAATAGCACTTGCTTCTGTAGCTGCAGGCGCAGATGCTGTAATCATGGAAGTACATGAATGCCCTGAGAAGGCATTTTCTGATGGTCAACAGACCCTCGATCACCAGGAATCAGCCATTCTTATTGACAAAATGAAGAACTTAAGAGCATTGTTGCAATGATAAAATCAAAGATTTATTTGCTTTTGCTGATGGTCATAACAAGCTTATTTACAGTATCTTGTAAGCAGGAAGTTGCACCTGTTCAGGAGGCTCCGCAACAACGAGATCTTCTGGACAATTTGAATGATTTGATAGCAAGTGAGCAGCTCAATCCGGAACTGAGATATGAAAGGGCAAAACTGCTTTCGGAGCGGGGAATGTACAATGAAGCCATCGAAGACATGCGGGTTGCCATGCTTCAGGATTCAATGAACAACAAATATTATCATTTGCTGTCTGATCTTTTCATGGACAGCAACAACAGCAGCAAGTCCTTATTGGTGATGCAGCAAGCTGGTAAATTATTCCCGGACTCCACCTTGACACAGCTCAAATTGTCGGAAACCTATTACATTTTGCGTCAGTACAATGAGTCCGTTTTTGTCTTGAATGAAATTTTGAGGCTTCACCCCAATAATGCCGAAGCCTATCTGATGCTAGGTCTCAATTTCAGGGCTTTGGGTGAAAGTCAGCGCGCCATCAACGCCTTTCAGACGGCAACAGAAAAGAATCCCAAAATGATAGATGCCTGGATCATACTTGGAGAGATATTTACAGAAATGAAAGAGCCCATTGCTTTAAGGTACTATGATGCTGCCCTCAATGTTGACCCGGAAAATGTGAATGCATTACACAGCAAAGCATTTTATCTCCAAAATCATGACGATATCGCAGGAGCTTTGGAGTTGTACAGAAAGATCAATCTGATTGAGCCTAAATATACAGATGCTTACCTCAATGCCGGCATTCTGATGATCGAACAAGACAGTCTCGACAGCGCCTTAGAGCAATTTGACATCATGACAAAGATGGCACCTCTAAATCCGGTGGCCTATTATTTCAAAGCGCTGACCAACCAAAAATTGGGCAGAATAGACCTGGCAAAAAAGGATGTCATGAATGCCCTCAATTTTGATCCGGAATACCAACAGGCGAAAGAATTACTTGAAAAGTTGAATGCAGGTTAATATCTTAGGCCGAGAATAAATCAGCGTGCAAATTTTAAAATTCCTTCTCACCAGATTTTTAAGTGGAGTAGTGATACTGGTTTCAGTAGTTGTGCTGATTTCCTCCATTGTATATCTGGCACCTGTCGATCCCGCCAGATTGACTTTTGGTCAGCGATCAGACGCAGGAACTGTCGAATTAAAAAGAAAGGAACTGGGACTTGATCAAAGCCTTTCCAATCAGATGTTGAGTTATCTGGCAGATATTTCTCCTTTGGTTGTCACCAGTCAACCACAAAATTTTGATCCATTCAGGATTGGAAGCATCGCATTAGGGAATACCCATATAGTATTGAAAAACATCAATTTACGTACTTCATATCAAACTGGAAATGAAGTTTCTGCCATGATCAGACAGGCATTGCCCAAAACCATCATACTTGCCCTGGCGTCCTTTTTGTTTGCAGCCTTACTGGGCATTTTACTTGGCCTGATAGCAGCCATTTATCAGGACAAGCCAATTGATAAAGTCATTCTGGCTGTTTCTACTCTTGGGATATCAGTACCCAGTTATGTGGCGGCCATTGTCATGGCTGTGTTTTTTGGTTATACTCTGCACCATTTGACCGGTTTAAACATCCAGGGAAGTATCTTTGAAGTCAATGATTACGGAGATGATATCATTGCCTGGAAAAACCTCATCTTGCCTGCTATTTCACTTGGCATCAGACCGGTCTCCATCATCATGCAGCTGACCAGGAGTGCTGTGCTGGAAGTAATGTCTCAAGACTATATTCGAACTGCAAAGGCCAAGGGGCTCAATTTTGTAAAAGTCATGTTGCGACATACCTTGCCCAATGCTATGAATCCAATTGTCACTTCCCTAACAGGTTGGTTGGCATCACTTCTTGCGGGTGCCTACTTTGTAGAAAAAGTATTCAATTTTAAAGGTATTGGGGAATTGACCATCAACGGACTGGTCAATTACGATCTCCCTGTCATCCTTGCCTGTGTCATTCTCATCTGTCTTGTATTTATCGTGATCAATATCATGACTGACATTTTTTACATGATTCTGGACCCTAGAATGAGGAATTAATCCGTTAAAATACCAATCAGTATTTCATTGCGTTTTTACTTAAAATGATTACATTTGAATAGACATCAAACCTTCTGGATATTGGTGTGTTACAAAGGAAATCAAATTGTTGAAATCACAAATTCATTCATATGTCTTTCAGAATTAAAAGAGTCGCCGTATTGGGTTCTGGTGTTATGGGATCCGGTATTGCGTGCCATCTTGCAAACGTCGGGATGGATGTCCTCATGATGGATCTTCCCACAGACGGAGCCAAAAGAAACCTCATTGCAGACAATGCTTTAAGTGCTTCCATCAAATCAAAACCGGCACCATTATACAAAAAAGACTTTGCCTCCAGGATTACCACCGGTAATTTTGAAGATCACCTTCCGGGCATTGCCGATGTCGACTGGATCATAGAGGTCATTGTGGAGCGTGCTGACATTAAAAAATCATTGTACGAAAAAGTAGAGCAATACAGAAAGCCCGGTACATTGATCACTTCCAATACATCAGGAATTCCACTGGCAACGCTGGCTGAAGCAAGATCAGAAGATTTCAAGAAGTGCTTTTGTGGCACACATTTCTTTAACCCTGCCAGGTATATGTCATTGCTGGAGATCATTCCACAGCCTGAAACCAGCGAAGATGTCATCGCTTTTTTCATGAAATTTGGTGACGAAGTGCTCGGTAAAAAAACAGTCTTGTGTAAAGATACTCCTGCCTTTATCGCCAACAGGATTGGATTCTTCACGGGCAATAAAGTAACAGAACTTACTGATGCACTCGAGCTCACAATCGTGGAAGTTGATAAGCTCACAGGAGACGCCATTGGCTGGCCTTCTACGGGTAGCTTCAGATTGCTTGACCTCGTAGGCCTTGATACCAGTGTAAAAGTGACTGAAGGCGTTGTAAAGTCTGTTCCTGAAGACGAATATGTAAGGAAAATCAAGGACAGGCCCATGCCGGCCCATATGAAATTCTTGTTAGACAACAAGTTTTTGGGCAACAAATCCGGGCAAGGTTATTATAAGAAAACTGATCAAAAGGACGAAAATGGAAAGTCCATCATATATGGCCTCAATTTGAAAACGTTGGAATACGGACCTACTGAAAAACCAAATATTCCTAGTCTTGGTCTTGCAAAAAAGATTGAAATCATGAGCAAGCGCCTCAAAGCGCTGATAGAAGCGGATGACAAAGGAGGAGCATTTTTAAAGGCATTTTTCGGCGGATTGTTTGCATATGCATCCAACAGGATACCGGAAATTTCTGATAACATTTACAGCATCGATGATGCGATGAAAGCAGGCTATGCCTGGTCGTATGGACCATTTGAATACTGGGACATGCTGGGCTTTGAGTATGGATTATCATTGGCGACATCCCAGGGAGAAAGCCTTCCTGAATGGATACACAAGAAAAAAGAAAGCGGGAACCTTGATTTTTATCAATCTGAAGGAGGCATCCTCAAATACTACGATCTGGGTTCACAGGCATATTTGCCAATTCCAGGTGCAATTGGTCTGATACACCTGTCTAATTTCAGTGAGCAGACACCGGTGATTAAAAATACCGAATGCACTGTACACGACATAGGTGATGGCGTGATGTGCCTTGAGTTTACCTCCAAAGCAAATGCCATTGGAGAGGGTATTGGACAGGGACTTGCCGAGGCCATCGATCTGGCAGAAAATGGCAATTGGAAAGGCATTTTGATTGGAAACAACGCAAAAAACTTTTCTGTTGGTGCCAATCTTATGGCAGTAGGCATGCTGGCCATGCAAAATGACTGGAAAGCACTGGAGGCTATGGTTCATGGGTTCCAGCAAATCAATATGCGCATGAGATATTCCAAAGTACCTGTGGTCATAGGCACACAGGGCTATGTCTTCGGAGGTGGCTGCGAGATGTCCATGCATGCCGATGCCGTGGTTGCAGGGGCAGAATCATATATAGGCCTGGTCGAGGTAGGAGTTGGGCTTCTGCCCGGCGGGGGTGGAACTAAGGAATTTGCGCTAAGAGCTTCCGACAGTTATTTCGAAGGAGATACACAAATACCGACCATCATAGACAAACTCAAAACGATTGCTACTGCTGCTGTCGGCACCTCTGCGCATGAAGCCTTTGATTATGGTTACTTATTGCCAGAAAGAGACACCGTTTGTGTTGGAACACACCGGGTCTTGGCCGAGGGCAAAGATAAGGTTTTGAGTCTTAGTGAGGGATATGTGCCACCAAGTCCTAAGAAAGTCACTGTTTTAGGCCGCACAGGTCTTGGGGCCTTGTATACAGCCATCAATGAATTTTATTTGGGTAAGTTTATGAGTCAGCACGACGTAGATATCGCCAGAAAAATTGCCTACGTGCTTTGCGGAGGAGACCTTACGGCACAACAGGAAGTGAGCGAACAGTATCTGCTGGACATAGAAAGGGAAGCTTTCCTCGAGTTGCTGGGAACACAGAAAACTCAGGAAAGGATCCAGTTTATGCTGATGAACAACAAGCCATTGAGAAACTAATTCAACCACAAAAGAAAAAATGATGAACGCATATATCATAGAAGGCAGACGCTCTGCCGTTGGAAAAGCCAAAAGAGGTGGTTTCAGAAATTTCAGATCTGACGACCTCGCTGTAATTATAATCAAAGACCTTGTGGCCAAAACGGGAATAGATCCGCAAATGGTGGATGACATTATCGTAGGCTGTGCAAATCCGGAAGGAGAACAAGGTCTGCAAATTGGAAGAAATATTTCTGTAAGGGCTCTTGGAAAAGAAGTGCCCGGATTTACCATCAACCGGTATTGTGCCTCTGGACTGGAGGCCATCAGCATTGCAGTTGCAAAAATCAATGCAGGAATGGGCGAATGTTATTTTGCAGGAGGAACTGAAAGCATGAGTCTTGTCCCGATGACAGGATATAAAATGGCTCCTTCTTATCAGGCCAGCATGGAGAATCTCAATTACCATGTGAGCATGGGCGCAACAGCAGAAGCGGTTGGCAAAAAGTGGAACATTACGCGTGAGGAATCCGATGTATTTGCACTAAGGTCACATCAATTGGCAGCTGCAGCCATCCAAGCCGGTAAATTTAATGATGAAATTGTCCCTGTAGAAGTTACCGAAGTGTTTGTGAAGGACGATAAAAGGGTAGAAAGTACCCACACTGTAGCCATGGACGAAGGTGTAAGAGCTGATACTTCACTGGAAGCACTGGCAAAACTGCCTGCTGTTTTTAAAAACGGAGGAATTGTTACCGCTGGAAATTCAAGCCAGACTTCAGATGGATCAGCATTTGTATTGGTCATGAGCGAAAGGTTGATGAACAGTCTTGGACTTTCTCCAAAGGCAAGATTGGCGGCTTGCAGTGTAGCGGGTGTGGACCCATTGTACATGGGAATTGGACCCTGTGCAGCCATTCCTAAAGCTCTGGCTCAAAGTGGCTTGAAATTGAGTGATGTTGGTTTGATTGAACTCAATGAAGCATTTGCGGCCCAAAGTCTTGCTGTAATCAAAGAAGCAGGATTGGATCCTGAGATTGTAAATGTAAATGGAGGCGCTATTGCATTGGGTCACCCACTGGGATGTACAGGTGCAAAACTTTCCATTCAATTGCTGCATGAAATGGAGCGTCGGGGAACAAAATACGGCATGGTCACAGCTTGTGTTGGAGGTGGCCAGGGCATCGCCGGAATATTCGAAAAGTTATAGAATAAGTAAATTAAGATTGATCTCTTCGTCAGATTATGTTATGGAGTCTGTTCATCAAATATTTTCTTCAGGGTGACAGACTCCATTGCTTTTAGGGTCTGATCTCTGATAAATACCAGCTCCTTTTTGATAGCGCAAGTAGCCTCATCTACACAATCTTCGCATGTCTCATAATAGTTGAGTGAGGCGCATGGAACGAGCGCAATAGGTCCGTCAAACAATCGATAAAGGTCTTTTATGGTTACATTTTCGGTGTGCTTCATGATGTAATAGCCACCGATGTTCCCTTGTTTGCTGTTGACAAAACCATGTTTCTTTAACTCGAGTAAAATCTGCTCTAAAAACTTCTTGGGTATTTTCTCCTCTTCAGATATGAGTTGCGTTTTTATACAGTGATCCTTTGAAGAATGCTTGGACAAATAGGTAAGCGCCTTGAGCGCATATTTCATTTTTTTTGATATCATCAAGGATGTATTGTGCTACGAAGATAGGAATAGTCTTACTTTTGTCAATAAATTTTACAAAATTGTATAAAGCAATCCTAACCTTGCTGTGCATCAATTTTGCCAATTATGCATTTTCCCAGACTTCAGACTCTGTCGTATTAAGCCAGGTTATTGATGAATTGGAAGTTTCAGCTCCCCGCTGGAATGCAGCAACACACAACGGTACTGCTTTAACGACAAGCCTTGCCAAAAAGGAGATTTCTTCAAAATTGATACAGACTTCAGCTGACCTGCTCAATTTTAGCAAAGGCGTTTATATACAGAAAAGTCAACAAGGAGGTGGAAGCCCGATGATCAGGGGATTTTCTGCCAGCAGATTGCTTTATGTAGTCGATGGAGTAAGAATGAATACCGCCATTTTCAGAAGTGGAAATCTCCAAAACGTCATATCGATCGATCCCTATAGTCTTGAGCGTGCAGATGTCATTTTTGGACCTTCCTCAGTCCAATACGGTAGTGATGCCATTGGCGGGGTGATGTCTTTCAATACACTACGTCCTGCACTCAATTTTCAGAGCAAAGAATTTTTGTTGGATGGAAGGTCTGTGATCAAGGGAAGCTCTGGCAACAAAGAACTTACAGGCCACATCGATTTTAATTTTTACAATGACAAGTGGAGTTTTGTGAGCGGTCTCACCTTCAATCACTTTGGAGATATTATTTCCGGGGGCTCAGGCATAACAGATTATAGAAGGCTCTGGTACGTTGAAAGGGTGGGTGACAAGGATGTACAACTTCAAAACCCTGATGATAAAGTACTCGTTCCCAGTGGTTATGATCAATACAATGTGCTTCAGAAAGTCAAGTTCCAGCCGAATAAAAATCTTGATTTCGAACTTATATTTCAACAATCATCAACGACGGCATTCGACCGGTACGACCGGATGGTGGCCACCAGAAATGGGAATCCAAGGTACGGAGAATGGAAGTATGGCCCTCAGAAATGGACTTCGTTTGTTTTGGAAACAGAATATAAAGGTCAAAGTGCCTTATTTGACCTGATCAATATTTCCATGGCATATCAGCAATTTGAGGAAAGCCGGATTACCAGAAACTTCAATGCGGCGGAAAGACAGACCAGAACAGAATTGGTCGATGCTATATCCGGCAATATCGATTTCAGTAAAAAACTAGGCGAGCGCCATACCATCTGGTATGGGGGAGAATATATTTTTAACCGTGTATTGTCAGAAGGCCTGGATGAGAACATCATCACCGGTCAGCAAAGCGATGGAGCTCCCCGATATCCGAATGCAAACTGGAATTCTACAGCGGCCTATTTGACGGGCGAATTGGGAGTCTCGGAGGCATTAAATCTTACCTATGGCTTAAGATTCAATCACTTTTTGATGGATGCAGGATTCAACAATGATTTTTATGGCCTTCCCTTTGACCAGTTTACGAGCAGGAATAGCGATTTGTCATATTCTGCGGGAATTTCCTATGAACTGAATTCCAAAAACAAAATCTCACTTGCATTGTCTAAAGGCTTTCGGGCACCCAATGTCGATGATGCAGGTAAAATCTTTGAGTCTACTCCCGGATTTGTTGTTGTACCAAATCCTGATTTGCAACCTGAAAAAGCTTACAATGCCGAGTTGAATGGTTTTTTTAATCTCATGGAAAATTTTCAAATTGATCTTTCCTTGTATTACACCTATCTTGATGATGCTCTTGTCAGACGCAATGCCAGCTTTAATGGGCAGGACAGTTTGTTGTTTGATGGAGTTTTATCACGAGTACAGGCAGTTGGAAATGCAGCTTTTGCCAGGGTGCATGGTGTATATGGTTCGTTTGCGTATTCACCCATGAAGTTTTTATACTTCAACGGCAATATCAATTACCAGAAAGGAATAGAGGAAACCGATGATGGTCAAATTTCACCTTTGAGACATGCACCGCCAATTTTTGGAATGCTTTCAGGAGAATGGAGAAAAGAAAAGTGGAATATCGGTTTGAATTTTGTTTTCAATGGAGAGGTGAATCACGATGATCTTCCACAGGATGAGGCAGTCAAAACAGACTTATATGCCAAGGACAAAAAGGGCCAGACTTTTTCTCCGGCATGGACCACTTTAAACTTCCGGTCATCATTGCAGGTAGGGAAGGGGTTGGGCATATCTTTTGGTGTGGACAACATATCCGATATCGCATACAAAACATATGCATCAGGCATTGCAGCTCAAGGAAGAAGTTTTATTGTAGCCCTGGACTATAAGTGGTGATCATTGAAGTGCAAAGGATAAAACTGACCATCTTCAGCTAGAAATGTATTATCGAATACGGTTTTGGCCTCAGCTAAAAATGGATCGGTTTCCAGGTATCGACTTGAAAAGTGTCCAAGGATCAATTGCCGTGCATTTGCTTTTTGAGCGGTGAGTGCAGCATGAATGGATGTAGAATGTCCTCGTTCAATTGCTTTTTCTTTCATATCGTGCAAGTAAGTTGCCTCATGATAAAGCAGATTTGCGTCCATGCACGATTCAGGAATGCTTTCCAATGGTATAGTATCAGACATAAAAACATACTTGCCGGGTCTCTCCTTAGGAAAGCATGCATCTTCGGGTTTGATTGAAATTTCCTCCCGATCTATGGTTTCACCTCGTTTAAGTTTTATGATTTCGTCAACAGACAATTGATATTCGGAGATCTTTTCTTTCCTGATTTTCAACTCCTTTTCCAGCTCTGTAAACACATATCCCTGTGTTGGTATTCTATGAAAAAGTTCAAAGGTCTCTACGCGGACTTTATCGTCTTTGTACACCTCAGTGCCGACTTTTGTATCAGTTTCTAGAATCTCAATTTCGAAATCGAAATAAGCCTGAGAAATTTCAAAAGTACAATCCAGCCATTTTTTGAGTCCTTTTGGCCCAACGATCAGCAATGGCTCGGTCCTGCTAAAATGCATGTAGGACGTCAGAAGGCCCGGTAAACCGTAGAGATGGTCGCCATGAAAGTGGCTGATGAAAATGGCTTTGATTTTATTTCTGGAAATGCCAAATTTGGTGAGTTGAAGCTGAGTGCCTTCACCACAATCGATCATGTACAAGGAGTTTTCCACCTGAAAGATGTGTGATGTACACATCCTGTTGAAATTTGGAATACTGGAATTGCTTCCCAGAATGGTCAGACCGCTCTTCAAAGGCATAGCGCCTTATTCTTCCTCTCCGAGCATCGTCCTTTCCAGTTCTTCCATGTATACGTACTCAACACTTTCGCTTACAGTAGGTATGATGGTTAGAATGGTCTCAAGTCTGGAAATCTCGATGAGTTTTTTTACAGCATCTGTCAATGGACCTGCAATGACAAAACTGCCATAATCCTTCCACAATCTGTTTGCAGTAAGGATGGCACTTAATCCTGATGAGTCAACGTATTGCACGTCGCTAAGATCAAAAATCAGGTTTTTTACACCTTCATTTCTTAAAAATATAAATTCAGATTTCAAATCCGGTGCAACCACAGAGTTGAGGTTTGCAACTTCAATTTTGAAAATGGAATATTTATCCTGCTTATCTAATTCGAACTTCATATTTTGGTTATGTATTTCATCGAGGCGCAAAAATAGTCTAATTTGTAGAAAAACGATGCCTTTGCGTCCTTTGTTTTTCCACAGCTATAAAATATATTGCCAAAATAGGTCTATGAGGGATCGAGATAAAAAATGTAGCCTACGCCTCTCAAAGTAATCAACTGGATTTTTGGATCCTCCTCAAAAATAGATCTGAGCTTTCGGACATACACATCCAGGGTTCTTGAATTGAAAAACGAATCATTGCCCCATACCTTCATCAATAAATCATTTCTTTCTACCTTTTGATTCAGACTTTGGGTCAGTACCTTTAGTATTTCGTTTTCTTTGTATGAAAGGTTGTGCTGATTCCCTGTACTGGATAATGTCATATTGGATGGATTGAAGGTGAAATCCCCCAATTTTATTTTATCATCTTCACTTTCTGCCTGCCTGGTCAGTTTTAACAGGTTTTTGATTCTCACAATCAATTCCTCCATAGAAAATGGTTTTTTGATATAGTCATTTCCTCCGGCGTCAAATCCGTGAATGACATCATTGGCCTGACTTTTTGCTGTCAGGAAGATAATGGGAATGTGTTCGTTAATTTTTCTGATTTGACCGGCAAGTTCGAATCCATCAATTCCCGGCAGCATCACATCCAATACGCAGATGTCAAATGTGCCAGACCTGAAAGCTTCTATCGCCTGATCTCCGTCCGCACAATGCACAATATGATATCCCCTGGATTCCAGACTTTCTTTGACAATCCTGGCCAGTAAGAGTTCGTCTTCTACATACAGTACATCAGGCATTCGTGGGAATTGTAATTGTGAAGCAACTGCCTTCCTTTTCCTTGCTGTCTACAGAAATCTGCCCTCCATGGAGCTCTAATACTTGTTTTACATAAAATAAGCCCAAACCATAGCCTTTGGTATTGTGCCTTTCACCGTCAGGCACTCTGAAAAACCGATCGAATATGCCGGATATAAACTCCTGAGGAATACCGATTCCATTGTCTGCAATTTTGAGAACGATTTTATCGCTTACTGATTGAAGGCTGATTTTGATGTGCGGGTGAGCATTGCTGTATTTCAGGGCGTTGTCTATGAGGTTATATAGAACGTTGGTGAGGTGAACCTGGTCACCTGCAATTCTTACAGATTCTTCCGGGAATTGCGTTTCCAGGGTGGCTCCTTTTTTTTCCAGTTGCAACCTCATGCTACCAATCACTTTTTCAATCAATTCCTGTATGACAATCTCATCCTTTTTCATTTTTTCGAGACCTGACTCCATCTTTTGGAAACTGAGCACTTTGTCTACGAGTAGAGAGAGACGCGTGATTTCACTTTGAGAAATGGCCAGATAATCTTTCGTTTTGGCTCTGTCTTCGAGGACGTCAAAATTGCTGATGGCTTCCAAGGCCACTGAGACCGTTGACAATGGCGTCTTCAGCTCGTGTGTCATATTGCTGATGAAGTTATTTTTGAGCTGGGTCAGTTTGCGCTGATTGTTCAGGTTTCTGTACAACAAAATAAAGGACAGTCCAACAATTGTGAAGAGCAGAACGGCAATAAGGATATTGGTTTTAATTTGCTTCAGCACATCCCAAAAACTAAAATTAAAACGATCGAGTTCAGCCTTGTTGCCAAACTTATCTGAAGTGAAAAATATATTCAAATCGGTCTTGCCAACCATCGTGTCCAGGTTTTTAATGATCTTCATCTGTATGGCTTCATGTCTTACGCTGTCTGGCTTTATAGACGTCCATAACTTTGTGAGACCGGCGCTGTCTACGTTGAGCATGATTCTTTTTTCGGCAGAGGTGACGATGTTCATTTTTTTATCTGAGGTAGCTGAAACCATGGTTTTTACGCTCAGTGAGTCGTCCACATTTTCAAAATAATGTCCTATGAAAGTATCCTTGAGTTTGGAACTGGTATTGACAACTTCAAAGGCTAGCTCTGTTTGCATAGCTACTTTGGCCTGTTCATAACTCTGATACAGCCAAATACCCAAAAAGATAGCGAGGAAGATAAGACTGGCAGCCATGGCGGCACCGGAAATCCTGTAGTTCATAAAGCAAAATTAAGCCTATTACTTTATTCAATCCAGTCACTTAACCTTAATTAACCTTAAGTGTATGTTGATTAACCCAGTGTTCTTAAAGCTCCAGCTACATTTGCTGCAACAAATCTTAAAACAATGAATACAAGAACAACCGCCCTAATGCTGATGGCTTTTACCTTTTTGCAGGTGTTATATGCACAAAACCAGGGAATTGCATTATATGACGTTACCAGAAAGATGGAGGCTCCAGACGCAAGTGACGAAGAAAAACAAAGATTCGCCAGTCTGATGGCCGGCATGAACACAGCTCAAAAGAGACTGGATTTTAAAAATGGGGAATCCATTTTTTACGACATCACAGGAGAGAAGGAAATGTCCTCCAGCGATGTTGATGCTACCGGAGGTGAACGCAAAATGGTCATCAAAGTGGCTAAAAATGAGGATGAGTATTACAAGAATTTTGCAGAAAACAAGTACATCAATAAAAGAGACTTGTTTGGCAAAAAATTCATCATCAATGAAGCTATTGTGAAGTATCACTGGAAAATGGCGAATGAACAACAAGTGATCGCAGGATATACGTGCATGAAAGCCATTGCAGAAAATGATAAAGGTGAGCCAATCGTCGCCTGGTACACCCCAAGCGTGGCCATACCTAACGGACCTGATGAATACGGTGGTTTACCGGGATTGATTGTTGCTTTAGATGTAAACAACAAGGAGCGGTATTATGAACTCAAAAGCCTTGATTTGGGAGCTGAGGTAACCATCGTAAAACCATCGAAGGGCGACAAAGTCAGCAAGAAAAAATATGATGAACTTGCTGAGCAGAAAAGAAAGGAAATGCAGGAAATGTATGGTGGTAAAGGCAATATGATCATGATTAAAACTGACAGAAGAGAAGAATGAAATCATCCATCTTCACAACCATAGTGCTGCTCTTTCTTGCTCACATTTTATACGGACAGTCAACATACACAATAGCCGGTAGGGTCATAGACTCTACCGGTTCACCGCTGATCGCAGCTACAACTGTTGTCATTGATCCCATTGACAGCACAATGGTGACCTATGGAATTACCAATGAGGATGGATCTTTTATACTGCCTTCTGTAC